>CAWKEX010000023.1:0-82293 GCA_963848795.1 uncultured Actinomycetota bacterium | reverse complement strand
CGACGACATCGCCGCCGAGGTCCTGGCCGGGATCGACCGCGGCGACGAGCTGATCGTGCCCGACCAGGCGGCCAGCGACGCCTGGGCGCTGAAGCAGGCCGACCGGCCGGGTACGACGCCGTCATGCGGCGCGCAAGCCGCCAAGCTGGAGGCGACTGTCGTGAGGGACGAGGTCCGGACACGGCTCGACCGACGAGAGCGCGCCGGTCCGCGACGAGGACGCCTTCGACGTCGAGGCGGTGGCCGCCTGGCTGCGCGAGCACGCCGACCGCGTTCCGCGACGGACCTGGACGGCACCCCCGAGGTGCGGCAGTTCCCCGGCGGCGCCGAACCTGACCTACCTGCTGCGCTACCCCGGCCGCGCGACCTGATCCTGCGCCGGCCGCCGGCCGGGCACGAAGGCCAAGGGCGCCCACGACATGGGCCGCGAGTACCGGATCCAGGCCGGCGCTGGCGCCGGTGTTCCCGTACGTCGCCGACGATGGTCGGCCTCTGCGAGGACGAGTCGGTGATCGGCTCGGAGTTCTACGTGATGGAGCGGGTCGACGGCACGATCCTGCGCCGCGACCTCCCGCCTGGCGACCTCGCCGGCGACGGACGTCCGCGCGCTGTGCGCGCAACGCGCTCGACGTGCTGGTCGACCTGCACGCGGTCGACCCGCGCGACGCCCGGGCTCGCCGACGCTCGAGCAAGGGCCGGGGTACGTCGCGCGCCAGGTCGCCGGCTGGATCCGGCCGCTTCCGACAAGGCCCGCACCGACGACACCGGCGACTGTCGAGACGTCATGGCCTGGCTGGACGAGCACCAGCCCGACGACGTCGCGCAGCTGCCTGATCCACAACGACTTCCGGTTCGACAACCTCGTGCTCGACCCGCGACGACCCGACGCGCATCGTCGGCGTCCTCGACTGGGAGATGGCCACGGTCGGCGACCCGCTGATGGACCTCGGCGGCACGCTCGCCTACTGGGTGCAGGCCGACGACGACGAGTTCTTCCAGCAGTTCCGCCGGCAGCCGACGCACCGCGCCGGGGATGCTCACGCGGCGCGGAGGTCGTCGACCACTACTGCGAGCGGATGGGCTTCGTCGTGACGCCCGAGCAGTGGCGGTTCTACGAGGTCTTCGGGCTGTTCCGGCTCGCGGTGATCGCCCAGCAGATCTACTACCGCTACTTCCACGGCAGACCACCAACGAGGCGTACGCCATCTTCGGCCCGGCCGCGACTACCTCGAGCACCGCTGCCGTGCCGCTGCTCGGTGGGCAGGCGCTGATGGGCCAGCTCCTGCTGGTCCGGCACGGCCAGGCGTCGTGGGGCGCCGAGGACTACGACGTCCTCTCGCCGGTCGGGCGAGGAGCAGTCCGAGCTCCTCGGCCACGCGCTCGTCCGCCGCTGGGAGACGTCGAGCCCGACGTGCTCGTGCACGGCACGATGCGGCGGCAGCGGCGGACCGCCGAGCTGGCCGCGAAGGCCGCCGGATGGTCGGTCACCCCGACCGTCGACGAGCGGTGGAACGAGATCGACCACCTCGCCGTGCTGGCGGCCCAGCCGCAGGAGTTCGAGGGCGAGCCCGACCGGGCGCAGTTCCAGGCGTGGTTCGAGGCCGCCACCGAGCGCTGGACGTCCGGCGACCACGACGACGACTACGACGAGTCCTTCCCCGCCTTCCGGGCCCGGGTCCGCGACGGCGCTCGACGGCGCTCGCGGAGGTCGGGCACCGCCGTCGTGGTCACCTCGGGCGGACCCGATCTCCGCGGTCACCGCCGACCTGCTCGAGGCCGGCGCCGCCGACGTACCAGCGCCTGGCCCCGGTCGTGGTCAACTCCTCGGTCACCCGGGTGGTCTCCGGCCGGCGCGGCCTGACCCTGGTGTCGTTCAACGACCACGCCCACCTGCCGGCGGACCTGCTCACCTACCGCTGAGCCCTGCACTGCTGCGTTGGGTTTCGAGGCCCGTGCGCCAGAGCCGAAACCTTCGCACCTCAACCACAGCGTGGGCTCCTCAGATGAGCCGCTTGAAGACCGGCAGCGGGGCGTGCTTCATCACCACCGACATCGGCGCCCACGGGAGCGGGAGGGACGCAGGCCGACGCCTTCTCCTTCTCGATCGCGGCGACGATCGCGCGCACGCCCTTCTCGGTCGAGACCATCAGCGGCTGCTCGGCGGCGACGCCCTCGTTCATCTCCGAGGCGATGTAGCCGGGGTAGATCACCGTCACCTTGATCGGCTTGCCGTGCAGCTCCATGCGCAGCCCCTCGGCGAGGTGCGCGACGCCGGCCTTGGTGGCGGCGTACGTCGTCAGCGTTCTTCGGCATGCCGCGCATCGCGGACATCGAGGAGATCATCACGAAGTGGCCGGACGCCCTGCGCCCGGAAGATCTCCATGGCGGCCTCGGACTGGGCCAGCGCCGCGACGAAGTTGGTCATCGCGGTCTCCCGGTTGGCCTCGAACTTGCCGGTGCCGAGCGGGGCGCCCTTGCCGAGCCCGGCGTTGATCGACGATCCGGTCGATCGTGCCGAAGTCCGAGGCGAACGCCCGGAAGACCGCGAAGACCTGGTCGTGGTCGTTCACGTCGAGGGCCCGCACCTCGACCCGCCGGTCGGGGTGCGCGGCCAGGATCTCCTCGCGCAGCGCCTCGAGCCGCTCGGTACGTCGCGCGCACAGCGCCAGGTCGTTGCCCCTGGCGGCGAGCTGCCGGGCCATCTCCGCGCCGAGCCCGGAGGAGGCGCCGGTGATCAGGATTCTCTTGGACTGGTTGTCCGATGTCATGGCCCAGAGTCTGGCGTAGTCTCCGCTGCATGAGCGGACGGGTCGTGCACTTCGAGATTCCCTTCGACGACGGAGACCGGGCCCGCGCCTTCTACCGCGACGCCTTCGGCTGGCAGCTCCAGGAGTGGGAGAGGGTTCCTACACCCTGGTCACGACCGGCCCGTCGGGCGAGACGGGCCCGGACGAAGCCGGCTTCATCAACGGCGGCATGATGCGCCGGGAGAGCCCCGGCGACGGGCCGATCGTGGTCATCGACGTCGAGGACATCGACGCCGCCCTGGCGAAGATCGAGGAGCTGGGCGGCCAGACCCTGCTCGGCCGGCAGGCGGTCGGCGAGATGGGCTGGGCGGCGTACTTCAAGGACGTCGAGGGCAACAGCATGGGCCTGTGGCAGACCGCCCGATGACGCCACGCACCGCGGACCGGCCCCCCGGGTCTGCATCGTCGGCGCCGGGTCCTCCGGGATCGCCGCCGCCCAGGTCCTCGACGCCCGCGGCATCGACTTCGACTGCTTCGAGATGGGCTCGGACATCGGCGGCAACTGGCGCTACGGCAACGACAACGGCGTCAGCTCGGCGTACCGGTCCCTGCACATCAACACCTCCCGGCAGGCGATGGAGTACGCGACGTACCCGATGCCGCCGAGCGCTGCCGGACTACCCGAGCCACTGGCAGATCGCGGAGTACTTCGACCACTACGTCGACCACTTCGGGCTGCGCGACAAGATCAGCTTCCGGTCCGAGGTGGTGAAGGTCGCACCCCGCTCGCGGCGGCGGGTACGACGTGACGGTCCGCCCGTTCGGGCCCACCGACGGCACCCGCGAGGCCGAGACGCGGACCTACGACCACGTGCTCGTCGCCAACGGCCACCACTGGGACCCGCGCTGGCCCGAGCCGAGCTTCCCCGGCAGCGACACCTTCCCCGGAGAGCAGATCCACGCCCACTACTACCGCGTCCCCGACGTGCTCGCGGGCAAGCGGGTGGTGGTCCTCGGGATCGGCAACTCCGCCACCGACATCGCGGTGGAGTCCTCCCAGGTCGCCGCCGAGACCTATCTCGCGATGCGCCGCGGAGCCCACATCGTGCCGAAGTTCGTGTTCGGCAAGGCCACCGACCAGCTGACCTCCTCGCCGCTGGCGCGGGCGCCGCACTTCGTCCAGAAGAAGGCCATGAAGGCGATGCTGCGGCTCGCCGTCGGCAAGGTCACCGACTACGGCCTGCCCGAGCCCGACCACGACGTGCTCGACGCCCACCCCACCGTCAGCGACGACCTGCTCACCCGGCTCGGGCACGGCGACATCACGGTCAAGCCCAACATCGACCGCTTCGAGGGGTCGAAGGTGTTCTTCACCGACGGCACCGCGGTCGAGGCGGACGTCGTCGTCTACTGCACCGGCTACCGGATCAGCTTCCCGTTCCTCGACGAGACGATCGTCGGCACCGAGGACAACCACGTCGACCTCTACCGACGGGTGGTCCCGCCCGGCCATCCGGGCCTCTACTTCATCGGCCTGATGCAGCCGCTCGGCGCGATCATGCCCCTCGCGGAGGCCCAGGCCCACTGGGTGGCCGAGCTGATCACCGGCGAGGTCGCCCTGCCCTCGGTGACCGAGATGCGGGAGCAGATCGCGGCGTACGACGCGGCCCTGCGCCGGAGGTACGTCGCCTCGAAGCGGCACACCATCCAGGTCGACGCGGCGGCGTACCGCTCCGAGCTGGACCGGGAGCGCCGGACACGTCGGCGCGCCGCCCAGCGGAAGAATGAGCGTGGGGTAGTCCTTGTCCCGCCCGCGGAACCCCGCGGCCTCGAGAAAGGCACTATCCATGAGTGAGTACGGGACGCCCCCGCCCAGCGAACCCTTCGGCCAGCCCACGCCGCCACCCACTGCCTCCAGCAAGGGTTTCTTCGGCGCCCTGTTCGATTTCAAGTTCGAGCACTTCATCACCCCGATCATCGTCAAGGTCGTCTACATCCTGGCGCTGGTCGGGCTGGTGATCGGCTGGCTGGTCTTCCTCGCCGCCGGGTTCGCACAGGACGCCACATCCGGAGTCTTCGTGCTCGTCCTGGGGCCGATCGCCCTCGTGCTCTATCTGGCATTCATCCGAATGACGCTGGAGTTCTACCTCGCGATCGTCCGGATGAGCCAGGACATCCACAGCGCCTGCGCTGACCCGCGCCGTCGATAGCCGACGTCGGCACCTCTTCGGAGCCGTGGAGCCTGCGGATCGTTCCGCACAAAAAGTCAGGCTTGACTGTTTGTTGATCGGGCCACCATGCTGAGCGGGTGAGCCACCGCGACGACCACGCGCGTCCCGCAGGAGGAGCGCACGCGCGCGATGCGGGCCCGGCTGCTGGAGGCGACCGTCGACTGCCTGGTGGAGCAGCGGCTTCAGCCGTACGTCGACCACGCTGGTCTCCGAGCGGGCCGGGGTGTCAGCCGGGGCGCCCAGCTGCACCACTTCCCGACCAAGAACGACCTGGTCGTGGCCGCCGTCGAGCACCTGACCGAGGTCCGGGGCGCGGACCTGGCGGCCGCCGCCGAGCGGCTCCCCACCGGGAAGCGGCGGACCCGCGCGGTGCTCCAGATGCTCGCCGACCACTTCACGGGGCCGGTCTTCACCGCGGCGCTCGAGCTGTGGGTGGCCGCCCGCACCGACGAGACGCTCCTGGCCGCGGTGGAGCCCCTGGAGCAGCGGGTCGGCCGCGAGACCCACCGGCTCACCGTCGAGCTGCTCGGGGCCGACGAGTCCCGCCCCGGCGTCCGCGAGCTCGTCCAGGCGACCCTGGACCTGGTGCGCGGACTCGGCCTGGCCAACACGATCTCCGACGACGCCCGTCGGCGTACCCGCATCCTGGACCGCTGGGCGATCACGCTCGACGCCGCGCTGGCCGCCGCCGGCCGACCAAGGGAAGGGCGTGAGCGTCGTGCTCGACCAGATCCTCGCCGACCTCAAGTCCGAGGGCGACCAGCTCTGGAGCACCGTCGTCCGGCCTCGACGAGGACGGCTGGCGGACCCCGACCCCGGCGCCCGGGCTGGGACGTCGCCACCCAGGTCGCCCACCTGCTGTGGACCGACGAGGTCGCGGTGCTCGCGGCCACCGACAAGGCCGCCTGGGACGACGTGGTCGTCGCGCGCGATGGAGGACCCGGACGGGTTTCGTCGACGCCGGCGCCCGCGAGATCGCGCGCGCTGGCGCCCGACAGCGCTGCTCGCGCGGTGGGGCGGCGCGCGCGAGGACGCTGGCTCAGCACCCTGCGGGAGTACCCCGCGGGCGAGCGGATGCCGTGGTTCGGGCCGCCGATGTCCCCGGCGTCGATGGCCACCGCACGGTTCATGGAGACCTGGGCGCACGCGCTCGACGTGTACGACGCCCTCGGCGTCACCCGAGCCCACCGACCGCATCCGCCACGTCGCCCACCTCGGCGTGCGCACCCGCAACTTCGCGTTCGCCGACCAACGGCCTCGAGCCGCCGGCCGAGGAGTTCCGGGTCGAGCTGACCGCGCCCTCCGGCGAGCAGTGGGCCTGGGGGCCCGAGGACGCCGCGCAGCGCGTGACCGGTCCGGCCTACGGCTTCTGCCTGCTGGTCACCCAGCGCGTCCACCGCGAGCGACGCCGGCCTCATCGCCGACGGCGAGGACGCCGACACGTGGCTCGACATCGCCCAGGCTTCGCCGGCCCCTCGGGCGAGGGGAGGGCGCCGCGGATGATCCGGATCGGCAACTGCTCCGGCTTCTACGGCGACCGCTTCTCGGCGATGCGGGAGATGCTCGAGGATGGTCCGCTCGACGTGCTCACCGGCGACTACCTCGCCGAGCTGACGATGCTGATCCTCGGCCGCGACACCATGAAGGACGCCTCGCTCGGCTACGCCCGGACGTTCGTGCGCCAGGTCGAGGACTGCCTCGGCCTCGCGCTCGAGCAGCGGCGTGCGGATCGTCAGCAACGCCGGCGGGCTCAACCCGGCCGGCCTGGCCGACAAGGTGCGTGAGGTGGCGAAGGGCCTCGGGCTCGACGTCGCCGTCGCCCACGTCGAGGGCGACGACGTCCGCGCCCTCGGCGAGTGGCCGGACGCGCTCACCGCCAACGCCTACCTCGGCGGCTTCGGCATCGCCGCCGCGCTGCGCGGCGGAGCCGACGTCGTCGTCACCGGCCGGGTCACCGACGCCTCCCTGGTGGTCGGCGCCGGGGTCGCCGAGTTCGGCTGGGACCCCACGTCGTACGACGAGCTCGCCGGCGCCGTCGTCGCCGGCCACGTCCTCGAGTGCGGGGCGCAGGCCACCGGCGGCAACTTCTCCGGGTTCCGCTCGCTGGTCTCGGCCACTCCGCGCAAGCCGCTCGGCTTCCCGATCGCCGAGCTCGCCGCCGACGGCTCCTCGGTGATCACCAAGCACGACGGGACGGGCGGCGCGGTCACGGTCGACACCGTCACCGCGCAGCTGCTCTACGAGATCCAGTCCACCCGCTACCTCGGGCCCGACGTGACCACGCTGCTCGACACGATCCAGCTCGAGCAGGACGGGCCCGACCGGGTCGCGGTCACCGGCGTCCGCGGCGAGGCGCCGCCTGCCCGGCTCAAGGTCTGGCGTCAACGAGCTCGGCGGCTACCGCAACACGGTCGAGTTCGTCCTCACCGGCCTCGAGATCGACGCGAAGGCCGACTGGGTGCGCGAGCAGATGGAGGCTGCCTTCGCCGCCTCGGAGGCGGCGCCCGCCTCGGTGACCTGGTCGCGGACGTCGGTCCCGCACCCCGACGCCGACACCGAGGAGGCCGCGTCCTGCCTGTTGCGGTGCGCGGTCAAGGACCCCTCGGCCCGAACCGGTCGGCAAGCCGTTCACCGCCGCCGCGGTCGAGCTCGCGCTGGCGTCGTACCCCGGCTTCACGCTGACCTCCCCGCCCGCCCCGCCCACGCCGTACGGCGTCTACCGGCCGGCCTACGTCGACCGCTCGGCCGTCACCCACACCGTCGTCCACGCCGACGGCTCGCGCGAGGTGATCCCCGACCCGCCGACGATCGCGGACGGCCAGCCCGTCCACCGACGAGGCCGGGCGTCGGCCCTCGCCGTTCCCGGCCCCGCACGACGTGGTCACCCGCCGGCTGCCGCTCGGCACCTTCGTCCACGCCCGGTCCGGCGACAAGGGCGGCGACGCCAACCTCGGGCTGTGGGTCACGCGGGAGGGACCTGACGAGAAGTACGACGCCCGGGTCACCTGGCTCTCCAAGATGGCCAGCCCGGACCGGATCCGGGAGCTGGTGCCCGAGGCCGAGGACCTCGACGTCGAGGTCTACCTGCTGCCGAACCTCGGCGCCGTCAACGTGCTGATCCGCGGCCTGCTCGGCGAAGGCGTCGCGGCGTCGACCAGGTTCGACCCGCAGGCGAAGGGACTCGGCGAGTGGGTCCGGTCCCGGATGGTCGCGATCGAGGAGTCGCTCCTGTGATGCCCGAGCAGAAGGCCGCGAGGAACGAGCGGACTGCGTCGCGAGGGCAGGTTGAGCAAGCCCCGCGACCGAGGGACGAGGTCGCGACGGGCGGGTCGAAACCCGGTGACGTGGCCGCCGACGGCGACCACCGGGAAGCACTCCGCGACACCGCGCGCGAGTTCGTGCGGCGCGAGGTGGCGCCGTACCTCCAGGACTGGGAGGACGCCGGCTCGATCCCGCGCGAGCTGCACCTCGCCGCCGCCAAGCAGGGACTGCTCGGCGTCTCCTTCCCCGAGGAGGTCGGCGGGCAGGGCGGCGACCTGCTCGACTCGGTGGCGATGCAGGAGGCGTTCTTCGAGGCGGGTGCGTCGAGCGGGCTGATGGCGGCGCTCTTCACCGGCGGGATCGCGCTGCCACACATCGCGGCCAACGGATCGCCGGACCTCGTCGACCGGTTCGTCCGGCCGACCCTGGCCGGCGAGAAGATCGGCTCCCTCGCGGTGACCGAGCCCGGTGGCGGGTCGGACGTCGCCGGCATCCGCACGACGGCCCGGCGCGAGGGTGACGAGTACGTCGTCAACGGCGCCAAGACCTTCATCACCAGCGGCGTCCGCGCCGACTTCGTCACCACGGCCGTCCGCACCGGCGGGCCGGGTCACGCCGGGATCTCCCTGCTGGTCATCGAGAAGGGAGCGCCCGGGTTCACCGTCGACCGGGCGCTGACCAAGATGGGCTGGCACTGCTCCGACACCGCCGAGCTGTCGTTCGTCGACGTCCGGGTCCCGGCGGGGAACCTGATCGGCGAGGAGAACTCCGGGTTCGTCCAGATCGCCGAGCAGTTCGTGGTCGAGCGGATCGGGCTCGCCGTCCACGCCTACGGCATCGCCGCCCGGTCCCTCGCCCTCACTGCCGACTACTGCCGCGCACCGCGAGACCTTCGGCAAGCCGCTGATCGCCAACCAGGTGGTCCGCCACAAGCTGGTCGAGATGCGCAGGCAGGTCGAGGTGGCGCGGACCTACACCCGCTCGGTCGCGGCACGGCACGTCGCCGGGCGAGAGACGTCATCGCCGAAGCCTGCCTGGCCAAGCAGACCGCGGTCGACTGCGCGACGTACGTCTGCGACCAGGCCGTGCAGCTGCACGGCGGCACCGGCTACCTGCACGGCACCGAGGTCGAGCGGCACTACCGCGACGCCCGGATCCTGCCGATCGGTGGCGGAGCCAACGAAGTGCTCGCCGACCTGGCCGCCCGACTCCTGGGCTACGCGTCATGAGGTCCATGGGCGGCGAGGTGTCGCTGCAGATGGACGCCCCGCCCGCGGAGGTGTGGGACCTGGTCAGCGACGTGACCCGGATCGGCGAGTTCTCGCCGGAGACGTTCGAGGCCGAGTGGACCCGCGGCTCGACCGGGCCCGAGGTCGGGGCGACGTTCAGGGGGCACGTCCGGCGCAACGGCATCGGCCCGGTCTACTGGGCGCCCTGCAAGGTGACCTCCTGCGAGCCGGAGCGGGCCTTCGAGTTCGCGGTGGTGGGCCCGGGCGGCCGGCTCAACACCTGGGGCTACCGCCTCGAGCCGCGCGACGGCGGCACCCTCGTCACGGAGTACTTCCGGCTCAGCCCGAAGCTGCCGCTGCGCGTCTACTGGACCGTGCTCGGCGCGTTGCGCGGACGCACCAACGAGCGCGGCATGCGGACCACGCTGGCGCGGATGAAGCAGGTGGTGGAGGGATGACCACCAATCGCGACGCCATGCTCGAGAAGCTCGCCGACCTCGAGGCCGAGCACGCCAAGGCCGTGGCCGGCGGCGGCGAGAAGTACGTCGAGCGCCACCACGCCCGCGGCAAGCTGCTGCCCCGCGAGCGGATCGAGCTGCTCGTCGACCCCGGGTCCGCGTTCCTCGAGCTGAGCCCGCTCGCCGGCTGGGGATCCGACTTCACCGTCGGCGCCAGCGTGGTCACCGGGATCGGGGTGATCGAGGGCGTCGAGTGCATGATCACCGCCAACGACCCGACCGTGAAGGGCGGCGCCAGCAACCCCTGGACGGTCAAGAAGATCTTCCGCGCCTCCCAGATCGCCGAGGAGAACGGCCTCCCCACCGTCGCCCTCGTCGAGTCCGGCGGCGCGGACCTGCCGACGCAGAAGGAGATCTTCATCCCCGGCGGCAAGCTGTTCCGCGACATCACCCGGTCGAGTGCCGCGAAGCAGCCGACCATCGCGCTGGTCTTCGGCAACTCCACCGCCGGCGGCGCCTACGTGCCCGGCATGAGCGACTACACCGTGATGGTCAAGGAGCAGGCCAAGGTGTTCCTCGGCGGTCCGCCGCTGGTGAAGATGGCGACCGGCGAGGAGTCCGACGACGAGTCGCTCGGCGGCGCCGAGATGCACGCCCGGGTCTCCG
Organism: uncultured Actinomycetota bacterium; assembly: GCA_963848795.1. Lineage (GTDB taxonomy): Bacteria > Actinomycetota > Actinomycetes > Propionibacteriales > Nocardioidaceae > Nocardioides. The sequence continues at coordinate 71,701 of CAWKEX010000023.1, read as the reverse complement.
GGCTGGCCGACTACCTCGCCGAGGACGAGTACGACGCGCTGCGGATCGGCCGGCGGATCGTGGCCCGGCTCAACTGGCGCAAACCACCGCCGAGCCGTCGCGAGTTACCACCCGGCGGCGGTAACCGCGACGGTTCGGCGGTGAATCGGCCGTAACTCGCGACGGCTCGCCCTGGGCCGAGCCGGACGAGGACGTCGAGGGCCTGCTCGACCTGATCCCGACCGACCTGAAGGAACCGTTCGACCCCCGCGAGGTGATCGTCCGGATCTGTGACGGAACCAGCCCCGACAACGCGGTGCCCTTCGACGAGTTCAAGCCGCTCTACGGCTCGTCCCTGGTCACCGGCTGGGCCCGCATCCACGGCCGCCCGGTCGGCATCCTCGCCAACGCCCAGGGCGTGCTGTTCTCCGAGGAGGCCCAGAAGGCGACCCAGTTCGTCCAGCTGGCCAACCAGATCGACGTACCCCGCTGCTGTTCCTGCACAACACCACCGGCTACATGGTCGGCAAGGAGTACGAGCAGGGCGGCATCATCAAGCACGGCGCGCATGATGATCAACGCCGTCTCCAACTGCACGGTCCCGCACCTGAGCGTGATCATGGGGGCGTCGTACGGCGCCGGCAACTACGGGATGAACGGGCGCGCCTACGACCCGCGCTTCCTCTTCACCTGGCCGTCGGCGAAGTCCGCCGTGATGGGCCCCGCGCAGCTGGCCGGCGTGCTCAGCATCGTCGCCCGGGCGGCGGCCGAGGCCAAGGGCAAGGAGTACGACGAGGAGGCCGACGCCGGCATGCGTGAGTTCGTCGAGCAGTCGGTGGAGGAGCAGAGCCTGCCGTTCTTCCTGTCCGGGATGCTCTACGACGACGGCGTGATCGACCCCCGCGACACCCGCACCGTCCTGGGCATCTGCCTGTCCGTGATCGAGAACTCGGCCTGGGTCGGTGCCGGGGGCTACGGGGTGTTCCGGCCATGATCAACCGTCTCCTGGTGGCCAACCGTGGCGAGATCGCGCGCCGGGTGTTCGCGACCTGCCGCCGGCTCGGCATCGAGACCGTCGCCCTCCATTCCGACGCCGACGCGGACCTGCCGTACGTGCGGGAGGCCGACGCCGCGGTCCGCCTTCCGGGAAACGCTCCCGCCGACACCTACCTCGACATCGACCTGGTCCTCGACGCCGCGAAGCGCGCCGGTGCCGACGCGATCCACCCGGGCTACGGCTTCCTGTCCGAGAACGCCGACTTCGCCCGGGCGGTGATCGCGGCCGGCCGCACCTGGGTCGGCCCCGATCCCGAGTCCATCGAGCAGATGGGCTCCAAGATCCAGGCCAAGCGCGATCATGCGAGGCCGCCGGGGTCCCGGTGCTGCCCAGACGCTCTCACCGAGACGAGCGCGACCGAGGCACGACCTGCCGCTGCTCGTGAAGGCGTCGGCCGGCGGCGGTGGCCGCGGCATGCGGATCGTGACCGACCTCGCGGAGCTGGCCGGGGCCGTCGAGGCGGCGGGAGCCGAGGCGGAGTCCGCGTTCGGCGACGGCACCGTCTTCGTCGAGCCCTACGTCGAGCGCAGCCGCCACGTCGAGGTGCAGGTGGTCGGCGACCGCAGCGGCGACGTACTCGTCCTCGGAGAGCGCGACTGCTCGCTCCAGCGGCGGCACCAGAAGGTGGTCGAGGAGTCGCCGGCGCCGGACCTCGCGGTCGAGGTGGCGGGCGCCATGCACGACGCGGCGCGGGCCGCCGCCGCGGCGATCGGGTACGTCGGTGCCGGCACCGTGGAGTTCCTCTACGACCCCCAGCGGGAGCGGCTTCTTCTTCCTGGAGATGAACACCCGGCTGCAGGTCGAGCACCCGGTCACCGAGCTGGTGCACGACGTCGACCTGGTCGAGCTCCAGCTGGCGCGTGGCCGAGGGCACGGGTTGAGAGCCCCACAACGCCCGTCTGGTCGCCTCGAGGCACACGGACCTCCTCACCCGGGGCGGGCACGCGATCGAGGCCCGGCTGTACGCCGAGGACCCCGCCGCCGACTACCACCCCAGTCCGGAGTGCTCACCATCTTCGAGATCCCCCGCGAGGCGGGGATCCGGGTCGACGCCGGCTACGCGTCGGGCAGCGAGGTGTCGACCCACTACGACGCGATGCTGGCCAAGGTGATCTCCCACGCCCCCACCCGCGACGGAGGCCGCCCGCGCCCTGGCGCGCACCCTGGCCCGGGCCCGGATCCACGGGGTCACCACCAACCGCGACCAGCTGGTCTCGATCCTGCGCGACGGCGGAGTTCCTGGCGGGCAGGGTGCACACCGGTTTCCTCGACGGCCGCACCGCGGGAGTGAGTGTCGGACCCAGGCTGGGCGCTGCGGGCAGCCGTGGCTGCCATGGTCGCCGATGAACGGCTCCGGCGAGGCGTCCAGCGGGGCATCCCGTCCGGGTGGCGCAACGTGGTCAGCCAGCCGCAGCAGATGACCTTCGAGGTGGCCGGCGAGCAACAGGCCGGTGGCGTGGCTCGGAGCGCGCGACGGCGTCGTCTTCCCTGACTCCGACATCCGGGTCCTCGACGTCGAGCCGGGCCGGGTCACCCTCGAGGTCGACGGCATCCGCTCGTCGACCGACGTACTCATCGACCAGTCCAGCCTCCCGGGCACGCGGGAGATCCACGTCGACGGGCCCCTTGGGTACGTTCGGCTACGCGAGGTGCCGCGGTTCGTCGATCCTGCGGACGTGGTGGCGAGCGGCTCCCTGCTCGCCCCGATGCCCGGCACCGTGGTCAGCGTCGCGGTCGCCGAGGGCGACCGAGTCGAGGCCGGCGAGACCGTCCTGGTCCTCGAGGCCATGAAGATGCAGCACACCGTGACCGCGCCCCAGGCCGGCGTGGTCACCGAGATCGACGTACGACCCGGCGCGCAGGTCGCCGCCGGCGAGGTCCTGGCCGTGGTTTCCGAATCGGAGAAGAAGGATGACCGACACCGACTGCGTTCAGCGAGTCCGAGGAGCGCCAGGCGCTCCGCCGCGAGGTGGCGAAGCTGGCGAGCGGCTACGGCCGCGAGTACTTCACCAAGCAGGCCCGCTCCGGCGGCAAGACCACCGACCTGTGGATGGCGATCGCCAAGAACGGCTACCTCGGCATCAACATCCCCGAGGAGTACGGCGGCGGTGGTGGCGGGATCGGCGACGTGGCCGCGGTCTGCGAGGAGCTGGCCGCACAGGGCTGCCCCCTGCTGATGATGGTGGTCAGCCCGGCGATCTGCGGGACCGTGATCAGCCGCTACGGCACCGAGGAGCAGAAGCGACAGTGGCTGCCCGGCATCTGCGACGGCACCGGCACCATGGCGTTCGCGATCACCGAGCCCGACGCCGGCACCAACTCCCACAACATCACCACCACCGCCCGACGCGACGGCGACGAGTGGCTGCTGACCGGCCGCAAGATCTACATCTCCGGCATCGACGAGGCCGACAACGTCCTGGTCGTGGCCCGGACCGAGGACGCGAAGACCGGCAAGCTCAAGCCGTGCCTGTTCGTCGTCCCGACCGATGCCGCTGGCCTGGAGGCGAAGCCGATCCCGATGGAGATCGTCTCTCCCGAGCAGCAGTTCCAGGTCTTCATCGATGACGTCCGCCTGCCCTCGGACGCCCTGGTCGGTGACGAGGACGCCGGACTGGTGCAGCTGTTCGCGGGCCTCAACCCGGAGCGGATCATGGCCGCGTCGTTCTCCACGGGGCTGGCCCGGTTCGCGCTCGGCCGCGCGGCGGCGTACGCGAAGGAGCGCACGGTCTTCCAGTCCCCGATCGGCGCACACCAGGCGATCGCCCACCCGCTGGCCCAGTCCCACATCGAGACCGAGCTCGCCCGGCTGATGACCCAGAAGGCCGCCGCGCTCTACGAGGCCGGTGACGACATGGGTGCGGGCGAGGCGGCCAACATGGCGAAGTACGCCGCCGCAGAAGCCGCCTGCGATGCCGCCGACCGGGCGGTCCAGACGCACGGCGGCAACGGGATCACCCAGGAGTACGGCATGGCCGGGCTCCTCGTCGCGACCCGGGCCGGCCGGATCGCCCCGGTTTCAGCCGGGAGATGATCCTCAACTTCGTGGCCATGCACTCCCTCGGCCTGCCGAAGTCGTACTGATTCCCCGACCTGAGCTGGCAGAGCTGGATTCGCTAGGGTGCCGACCAGAAGTGCTGTGCAACTCCGACCAGAGAAGGGGTGTGTACCCCTCCATGACTACGCCGGATCCCGAAGAAGCGCGGCACGAGGCCCGTCCGCGCGAGCTCAGCGGCGAGATGATCAAGGCGGGACGGCACCGCGATCTGGTCGGCGGGCAGTGGGACGTCGTGGGCAAGCACCAGAGCGACTACTTGATCTCCCAGGGCCTGATGCCCCACCACACGTTCCTCGACGTCGGCTGCGGCAGCCTGCGTGGGGGCATCCACTTCGTGGAGTACCTCGACGCCGGCAATTACTACGGCATCGATCACAGCCTGGACTTGATGATGGCCGGCTGGGAGCACGAGCTCCCGGTCGAGCACCGGCCCAAGCTGCCGAAGGAGAACCTTCTCGCCAACGGCGCCTTCCGGGTCGGCGACTTCGGCCAGACCTTCGACTACGCCCTTGCCCAGTCGCTGTTCACCCACATCGGGCTGAGCCAGATCAGGCTGTGCTTTTGCCGGGTCGCGCAGGCCCTTAAGCCGGGCGGTAAGTTCTACGTGACGTTCTTCGAGGAGCCCGAGGGCACGCCGATCGATGCCGCGGGCGGCCAGGGCAAGCTTCGGAGCTTCCGCAACCCGTACTGGAACTTCGCATCCGACCTGGAGTGGGCATCCAGCTTCGCCCCGCTGGAGTACGAGTACATCGGCGACTGGAACCATCCCGCCAACCAGAAGATCGCGCTCTTCACGCGGATCTCACCCCGCACCAGGCGACCACGTCTGCGACGACGACGAGCCACGACTGTCGACTCGCGGTGACCGGATCAGCCGCGGAAGGTGGCTCGACGCTTGTAGCGTGAGGGCGTTGGCCGAGCCGTGCACCGCGTCGACCGCTTCCAGTGGCGTACGCCAGCGCTGGGCCACCGGGATGAGCTCGCCGAGCTGCTGACCGACTCCTACTGCCTCCAGGCGCCGGCAGCCCTCGCCGAACGCGTGTCCCGGCCCGGCTGGGGGGACAACTCACCGCAGCGGCACGAACCGGTAGCCGCCGTGCCGGGTCACCTCGACCCCGTCCGCTCTCCCGGACCACGACCAGCATCGTGCCGCTGCACGGGGATCACCATCCGGCCGCCGTCGACCAGCTGCTCGACCAGCTCGTCGGGCAGCCTGCGCGGCTCCGCGGAGACGAGGATCCGGTCGTACGGCGCCTTGTCGGGCAGGCCGAGGACCCCGGGCTCGGCCAGCTGGATCGAGGCCCAGGGCTGACGGGTCGCGGCCAGGTTGTCGCTGCCGAACCGCACCAGGTCTGCCTCGAGCTCGACCCCCAGCACCTCGCCGGAGGCACCCGTGAGGCTGGGCGAGCAGCGCGGTGCTCCAGCCCGAACCCGATCCGACGTCGAGCACCCGCTGGCCGGGCTCCACCCGGAGCAGTCGCAGCATCGCCTCGACGGTCCGGGGCTGCGAGTTGGTCTGTCCGTGCCCGATCGCCAGCGGCCCGTCGTACGACGCCATCCGGCGCTGGCTCCGCGGCAGGAACCCGGTGCGGGGGAACGCCTCGAACGCTGCGGTCACCGCGTCCATGCCCCGAGTCAACCACGCGCCGCCGGGGTGCGTCAGCCGCGCGGCGGGAGGGGGAAGAACATCGACGTCCGGGCGGCGTACTCCGGGTAGCCGGGGCGCTGCATCATCGTCCGCTCCAGCGGCCGGGCGCCGGTGGCGTAGACGAGGAAGTAGCTCATCGCGACCGGCGCGGGCAGGGTCAGCAGGGCCGGCAGCCAGCCGGTCGAGGCGGCACCGGCGAGCCAGAGCCCCCACCACACGCAGGCGTCGCCGAAGTAGTTGGGGTGCCGCGTCCAGGCCCACAGGCCGTGGTCGAGCACCGGTCCGCGGTCGGGGTCGTTCTTGTACGCCGCGAGCTGGGCGTCGCCGACCATCTCGAAGACGAAACCGACCGCCCACACGGCCACCCCGACCCACACCAGCGCCACCCATTCCACCGATGCGACGGCGGCGGCCTGGAGCGGCCAGGACACGAACCACAAGGCGACGCCCTGGATCAGGAACACCTTGCGCACGGCTGCGGCGAACCAGGCCGAGCGGTCGTCGCCGGGCGAGTGCGGGGCGAGCAGCTCGGCGTAGCGCGGGTCCTCGCCGTGGCCACGCGAGCGTTGCCAGATGTGCCACGACAGGCGACCGCCCCACACCACCACCAGTGCGGCCAGCAGCCACGGCAACCAGCCGCCGCCGAGCGGCGGCGCAGACCACGGCGATGACGGCGAGACCGATCCCCCAGGTGACGTCGACGACGCGAGACCCGGTCGCACCCGCCGGGCGACCACGGCGGTGATCACCATGGCCACGACGGCGACGGCGAGGGAGGACGCGGAGACGATCAGCAGCTGGCTCACGAGGTCGACCCTCTCACCGGACGCGCGAGGGTGAACTGCTGGACGTCGAGGTAGCCGGAGGTGAAGCCGGCGCGGGAGTACTCCAGGTAGAAGTGCCACATCCGCTCGAAGGTCTCGTCGAACCCCAGCCGGCGCACCTCGCCGGCCGCTGCCCGGAACGCCTCGTCCCACTGGCGCAGCGTCTCGGCGTAGTGCAACCCCATCGAGAGCCGGTTGCTCACGCGCAGCGTGGTGTCGCCGGGACGTCACCTGCTCGACCGCCTCGACCGAGGGCAGGAAGCCGCCGGGGAAGATGTACTTGTTGATCCACGTGTAGGTGCGGCGGGTCGCGAGCATCCGGTCGTGCGGCATCGTGATCGCCTGGATCCCGACCCGGCCGCCCGGCGCGAGCAGCCGGTCGACGGTCGTGAAGTACGTCGACCAGTACTCATGGCCGACCGCCTCGATCATCTCGACCGAGACGACGGCGTCGTACCGGCCGTCCTCGGGACGCAGCTGTCGGTAGTCGCACAGCTCGACCTCGACCCGGTCCGCCACGCCGGCCGCGGCGATCCGCTCCTCGGCCAGGGCCTTCTGCTCGGTGGAGAGGGTGACGGTGCGCACCGTCGCTCCGCGGCTGGGCGGCCCGGATCGCGAGCTCGCCCCAGCCGGTGCCGATCTCGAGGACGCCGGCTGCCCTCGCCGACCCGGGTCTCGTCGAGGAGCCGGTCGATCTTGCGGAGCTGGCCGGCGTGCAGGTCGGAGCCCTCGGCCGGCACGGCCGCCTGCCGATGATCTCCGGCGGGGAGGACCTCGGTGTCGAACAGCGCCGAGGAGTAGCTCAGGGACGGGTCGAGGAAGAGCCCGAACAGGTCGTTGGACAGGTCGTAGTGGTGGGCGATGTTGTCGCGGGTGTTGCGCTGGCTGTTGCGGTGCATCCGCGGCGGACGCGCGACCACCATCGCCCGCAGCCGCTGCAGGCTGCGGGGGACCAGATCGGGCAGCTCGGCCGCCAGCACGGTCAGGAAGCCGCCGAGGTCCTCGGCGTCCCAGGCCCCGGTGAGGTAGGCCTCGCCGAAGCCGATCAGCTGGTGTCGGCCGATCCGGGCGAAGAACTCCGCGGGGGCGGTGCACGGTCATCACCGGGCCGCCTCGGCCCAGGATCTGTCGACCGTCTGGGTCCTCGACGACGACGGTCACGTCGAGCCGGGACACGGCGGCCTCGAACAGTCGGCGGGCGACGCGGGCCGACACGGCGGCTCGGGCTCCGGAGGGGACGACGTCCAGCCCGGGCCAGGCGGCCGCGGGCGCGCGGGAGGGGGCGAGGGTCACGAGACGCCTTCCTGGTGGTGGGTGGGTCGGGGCCGCACGGGCAGCCGGCGCAGCCACAGCCAGATGCCGTGCATCCGGATCTGCAGCGCGCCGACCAGGGCCGCGGGCGCGGCGCGGAGGGGGCTGCGGTCGGTGGGGGTGCCGGTCAGCGAGGCGCTGAACGCGGCGCCGTCGTCGGAGTGGAGGGTGACCGCCACGTGCAGCCGCTCGCCGGGCAGCGGGCACGGCGAGCTCGTAGGTGCCGTCGGTGCCGTGGAACGGCGAGACGTACATCTGCTTGTCGGTGCTCGCCCGGCCCTGCTCGTCGGGGTGGACGAGGTAGGCATGCCGGTCGCCGTAGGTGTTGTGGACCTCGACCACGACCGCCACCTCCTGGCCGGAGCGGTCGAAGCACCAGAAGACGCTGATCGGGTTGAAGCAGAAGCCGAACGCCCGCGGCTGGGCGGCCATCAGGATCCGGCCGCCGGCTGCCTCGACCCCGCTCGCGGCGAGGAAGCGCTCGACGTTGTCCCGGAGGGTGCGCCCGGGTGAGCCCAGGTGGTCGCGCGCCTCGAACCGGCCCAGCAGCCCGTGGTCGGGCAGGTGGTCGAGGTCCACCAGCCAGGTGTGGGAGCGGTGCTCGAACGTGCGGCGGAAGGGGGTACGCCGGGTGTGGCGGATCGTGGTCGCGTAGATGCCGAGGTGGTCGACCGGTGGTTGAGCTCCGAGGCGCCGGCGCCGAGCCTCGAAACCCCGCAGGTGGAACCGCCGCCGAGCCGCTCGGCCGCGGCGACCCCCGACCGCGCGCCGTCCTCGTGGAACCCCCAGCCGTGGTAGGCGCCGGCGAACGCGATCCGGTCGGTGGCGATCGCGGGCAGCCGGCGGCGGGCCGCGACCGACGCGGGGTCGTAGAGCGGGTGGGCGTACTCCATCCGGTCGATCACCGACCCCGGGTCGACGAGGTCCTCGCCGCCGAGCGTGACCAGGTAGCGGGTGTCGGTGTCCAGCCGCTGGAGCCGGGTCAGGTCGTAGGTGACCGTGACGCCGCCGTCGCGGTCGGCCGCGCCGGCGGGCGGAGGAAGTTCCACGAGGCCCGGGCGCCCGCGGCCCGCGGCAGCAGCGACTCGTCGGTGTGCAGCAGGGCGGTGTTGTCGGAGTAGGGGATCGCGGCCAGCACCTCGCGCTGCGCCGGCGTCGGCTCGGCCAGCATCGCGAGCGCCTGGCCGGGGTGGGTGGCGACCACGACGGCGTCCACGGTGGTGACCGCGCCGTTGCCGTCGGTCACCTCGACGCCGGAGCCGGTGTCCCGCACCGAGGTCACCTTGGTGCCGACCCGGACGTCGTCGAGGCCGGCCGCGACCCGGGCGACGTACTCGCGGGAGCCGCCGACGACGGTGCGCCAGGTGGGCGAGCCGAAGACGCGGAGCATCCGGTGGTGGTGCGAGGAACTCGAAGAGGTAGCGGGCGGGGTAGTCCAGGGCGACGTCGGGGTCGCACGACCAGACCGCGGCGACGAGGGGCTCCATGAAGTGCCGCTCGAAGTACGCCGAGAACCGGCCGGCGCGCAGGAAGTCCCGCAGCGTCGTCGTCGACCCGCCCGAAAGTTTCGGGCGGGTCAGCGAGGAGCGCCCGCGCGCGGCGGTGGAAGCGGGGGATCTCGGTGATCAGCCGCAGGTACGCCGGGTTCGGCCAGGTTGGCCCCGCCGGGGAACAGGCCGCGCAGGCCGAGCGCGCCGGCGTACTCGAGGCCGGTCTCGTCGTCGCGCACCGAGAGCGACATCTCCGACTCCTGGGTCGCGACGCCGAGCTCGGCGAAGAGGCGGAGCAGCGTCGGGTAGGTGCGCCGGTTGTGGACGATGAAGCCGGTGTCGATGGCCAGGGTGCGCCCGGCCTCGGCACCAGGTGGGTGTCGGCGTGGCCGCCGAGACGGTCGTCGGCCTCGAACAGCGTGACGCGCGCCGACCTGGCGGCGACGTGGGCGGCCGTCAGCCCGGCGACACCGGAGCCGATGACGGCCACCCGTGGAGTGGTGGTGCACGTCAGCACGCCTTCTCGAACGCGAAGAGCGTCACCGGCGGCAGCGTCGGCTCCTCGGAGCCGCCGGCCGGCTCGACGGTGATGCCGGCGCCGATCGCCGTGGCCGGGTCGCCCTCGAGCAGGATCTGCTGCTCCCCGCCCTCGGCCATCAGGCCCGGCGGGCACCATGCCGACGCCCTCGTGGTCGAGCCAGAGCTCGTAGACCTTGCCCTCCGGGGGCGGCGCCATGTCCTTGGTGACCAGCACGGCCTTGTTCAGCGAGCGGGAGCGGACCAGGGTGGCCTCGGCGCCGTCGATGGTCTTGGTGTACGCCTCGGCGTCCTCGGCCTGGAGCACCTGGTCGACGGCGCTGACCTGGGCCTGGCTGGTGTCGTCGTCCCAGGGCTGGGTGACCACGACGCCGGCCCCGACGACGGCGATCACGCGCGGCCGCGGCGCGCCAGGGCGAGCCAGGCGGAACTCGGACGGCGGGGTGCCGCCTGCCGTCCGACGGTCGGGGGCAGCGGGCGGACGGTGCCGATGTCGGCCAGCACCCGCTCGCGCAGGCCTTCGGGCGGGGCGGTCGCGGAGGTCTCGGCCGAGCAGGGCGGCGGTCGCGCGGAGGCTCGCGACCTCGGCCCGGCACTCGGCGCACTCGGCGAGGTGGCGCTCGAACTGGGCGCGCTCGATGTCGTCGAGCGCGTCGACGGCGTAGGCGCCGGACAGGGCGTGGATCTCGCTCATGACGCGCCACCCCCATCGCGTCGCGCAGCCGGATCAGGCCGTCCCGGATCCGGGTCTTGGCGGTGCCGACCGGTAGGTCCAGCATGCTCGCCACCTCCGTGTGTGTGTATCCGCCGAAGTACGCCAGCTCGATGGCCTCGCGCTGGACGTCGGTGAGCGCCGCCAGCGCGCCGCGGACCCGGCGTGCTTCCAGTGAGGCCTGGGCGGCCTCGGCGGTCGCGTCGTGCGCGACCGGTTGGTTCCTGTCGTGGTACGTCGTGTCCCGCCGGCTGGAGGCCTCGGCCGACCGGACCCGGTCGACCGCCTTGCGGTGGACGATGGTCAGCAGCCACGCGACGGCGCTGCCCCGGTCCGGGTCGAACCGGCCGGAGGTCCGCCAGATCTCCAGGAAGGACTCCTGGGCGACCTCCTCGGCCTGGGCCGGGTCGCGCACGACCCGGACCGCGAGCCCGAAGACCCGGGCCGCCGTGGCGTCGTACAACCGGGCGAAGGCCGCCTCGTCGCCCCGACCGGACAGCTTCGAGCAGCTCGGCCGAGGTCGGCGCGCCGCCGGCGCCCCCTCGGCGGAGGGGGCGCCGGAGGGGACGGGCCGGATCGGGTCCACGGTGATGATCCTTGCGCTCGTCTGCACTGATCGGGAAGACCGATCAGGAGGGCATCAGGACGGTGTCGATGACGTAGACCGTCGCGTTGGCCGTCGGGACGTTGCCGCACAGCACCTGGCGCCTTCTCGTCGCCGATGGTGGCCTCCTCGCCGGAGCCGTTGATGGTCAGCATGTCGCCGTTGAGGGTCTCGAACTCGCCGGACGAGCTGGTCGGGGGCGATCTGCTCGCGGACCACGTGGTGCGTGAGCACCGTGCGCCAGCGTCTTCTTGTCCGGCGAGCAGGGCGTTGAGGTCCTTCTTCGGGATCGCCTCGAAGGCCGGGTCGGCCGGCGCGAAGACGGTCAGCTCGGGAGCCGAGTTGAGCGGCTCGACGAGGTCGGCCGCGGTGACCGCGGCGACCAGGGTCTTGAGCAGCGGGTTGGCGCTGGCGGCGGAGGCGACCGGCGCGGTGGCCATGCCGTCGAACGAGCCGTCGCCGTCGGTCGGGACCTCGGCGCAGCCGGCGCCGTAGGTCTGGGCGCATCGCCGTCGTCCTCCATCGGCGCGCTCTCCTCCTGGGTGGGCTCCTCGGACTGGGTGGTCTCGCCGGAGGCGCTGGTCGGCTCGCTCGTCGCCACCACAGGCGGCGAGGCCGAGCGAGAGGGTGAGGGCGGCAGCGGCGAGGCCGCCGGTCCGGTCAGGGTGTTGCAGCTTCATGGTCGAGCCTTTCGGTTGGCTTGCGGTCGTGCGTGCTGATGTGAGTCGTTCGGTGCCGCGCGCCGAGCGGATTGGTCCGTCAGCCGACCGTGACGATGATTCGTTGTCGGCCGCTGGAGCCGTCGGGAACGGTGCGGCCTTGGCGTCGGTCTGCACCTCGCCGTCGTGGTCGGTCGCGCGCACCGACAGGTCGTGGTCTGCCGGGCTCGGCCGTCCAGGGGAGGTACCACTGGCGCCAGTAGTCGCACACCGACGTCCGGGCCGAGCTCGGCCTGCTGCCAGGCGCCGCCGTCGACCTGCACCTCGACCTTGCCGATGCCGCGGGTCTGCGCCCACGCGACCCCACCGATGAACGTCTCGCCGCCGCTGATGGTCGAGAACGACTTCGGGGTGTCGATCCGGCTGGAGATCTTGATCGGGGCGTCGGTCGCCCAGTCGCGCTCGGTCCAGTAGGCCTTCTTCTCGTCGTACGTCGTCAGCGTCATCCGGGTGATCCACTTCGTGGCGCTGATGAAGCCGTAGAGGCCGGGGATCACGAGTCGCGCCGGGAAGCCGTGCTCCTGGGGCAGCGGCTCGCCGTTCATCCCGATCGCGAGCATCGCGTCCTCGGCCGTCCATGGCCAGCTCGAGCGGGGTGCTGATGGTCATCCCGTCGACGTCCGTGGGAGTAGATCTGGTCGGCCGTGCGGCCGACCCTCGCCAGGTCGAGCAGGTCGGTGAGGCGTACGCCGAGCCAGCGGGCGCCGCCGACGTAGGGGCCGCCGACGTCGTTGGAGACGCAGGTCAGGGTGATGTCCCGCTCGATCATCGGCATCGTCGAGGAGGTCGTCGAAGGTGAAGGTGACGCTCGTTCTCGACGTCGCCGTCGATGGTCAGCGTCCAGTCGTCGAGGCTGATGACCGGGAGGGTGAGGCGGGTGTCGACGCGGTAGAACGAGCTGGTCGGCGTCTGCAGTCGGCTGATGCCCGGGACCTTGCTCCGCAGGTCGGCCGGGAGGCTGGGGGCGGTGTCGGCGGCCTGCGGAAGGCTGACGCCGGCGGGCGTCGTACGCCGGCCGGTGATCCACTGTCCGGCCCCGGCGAGTGCCACGCCCGCCACCGCCAGCGCGCCGCCGGCGACCAGGACCCCCCGCCGAGTTGGGTGCGCCGCGGCCGATCCGTCGGGGTTGTCGACCCCCCGGGGCCTGTCGCCCATCGTGCGGGCCAACCACCAGAGCGCCGCCACGCCGACGATCCCGGCGGCGACCGCGGGCAGGACGTCGAGCGCCGCGGCGCCGGGGCGCAGCAGCGCCATCACGGCCGCGGCGGCGACCAGGACCACGAGCACGCCGGCCCCGAGGACGAACCGGCGCCGGGCCAGCAGGCCGGCCACGGCGGCGAGGACGAGCGCGCCCAGCAGCACCGAGCCGACCAGGATCGGCTTGTCGTTGTCGCCGAACGTCCGGATCGCCCACTCCTTCATCGGAGTGGGGGTCAGGTCGATGACGGTCGAACCCACGGTCAGGACGGGGGAGGCGGCCGGGTCGGTGATCGCCGCGACCAGGTGCCCCGCCGCCATCCCCACGAGGGTCGCGAGGATCCCGAATCCGGCCCACAGCAGTCGTCTCGTCATGTGAGGGCTTCGTAGCCCCGGGCCGGTTGGATCCCGTGCTGCGGCAGGATCGGGCCATGACCTCACTCGTGCACTACGACGTCGCGGACGCGCTCGCGACGATCACCCTGGACTCCCAGCACAACCGGAACGCGCTCTCGCGGCAGCTGGTGACCGAGCTGTTCGGCCACCTCGAGGCCGCCGAGGCCGACGACGGTGTGCGGGTGGTGCTGATCCGGGCCGAGGGCAAGGTGTTCTGCTCCGGCGCCGACCTGTCCGAGGCGACCAGCGACGGGATGGAGGAGGGGGCCCGCCGGATCGTCGAGCTGCAGCGGCTGATCGCCACCATGGGCAAGCCGGTCGTGACCCGGCTGCACGGCGCGGTCCGCGCCGGCGGCATCGGGATCGTGGCCGCCTCCGACATCGCGATCGCCGCCGAGGACGCGACGTTCGCGCTCACCGAGGTCAAGCTCGGGCTGGCCGCCGCGATCATCTCCCTGACCGTGCACCACCGGATGAACCCCCGCGCGGCCGCGCTGACCACGCTGGGCGGTGAGGTGTTCAGCGGCGCCGAGGCGGCGGCGTACGGCCTGGTCACGGTGGCGGTGCCCGCCGACCAGCTCGACGCCGAGGTCGAGCGGGTGTGCGCCTCGCTCGCCACCGGTGCGCCGCAGGGCCTGCGCGAGTCGAAGCGGATCCTCAACCGCGACCTGGTCGCCCGGATCGACGCCGGCGGCGAGGAGATGGCGGCGCTGTCCGCCCGGCTGTTCGCCTCCGACGATGCCCGCGAGGCGATGACGGCGTTCCTGAACCGGAAGAAGTCCTAGCCGGGTACGTGGCCGTTCGGCCGATGGACTTCGCCGCCAGCCGGGTGCCGGGGTAGGCTTGTGGACTTGCCAGAATCCCGGGACAGAGAGAACGAGCGTTGACCGAAGAGCTTGCCGGGCGTGAGATCGCTCGCGAGCAGGAGTTCGTGGACCGCGTCTACCTCCAGCTCGAGAAGTCGTCGCGGGCCGCCCAGGAGATCGCCCGCGAGGGGCACGGCCGGGGACGGCTCGGCCACGAGGGCGGCCTGGTCGAGCGCGACGCCATGGTCTTCCAGGCCGCGAGGCGCATCGCGCAGCTCGACGCCGCCCACGAGGGGCTGGTCTTCGGGCGCCTCGACCTGCGCGAGGAGGTCGACCCCGAGCCTCGCTACATCGGACGGATCGGGCTCCGGGACGACAACCGCGACTCGCATGCTGATCGACTGGCGGGCACCCGCCGCCGCGGTCTTCTACCAGGCCACGGCCGCCGAGCCGCACGAGGTCGTACGACGTCGCGTGCTGCGGTGCACCGGCCCGCGGGTGGTCGGGGTCGAGGACGAGCTGCTCGACGCCAGGCTCTTGACCGACACCGACCTGCCGATCGTCGGCGAGGGCGCGCTGATGGCCCAGCTCTCCCGCGCCCGCGACCGGTCGATGCACTCGATCGTCGCCACCATCCAGGCCGAGCAGGACCAGGCGATCCGGGCACCCGTCCCGCGGCGTGGTCTCGATCTCGGGCGGCCCCGGAACCGGCAAGACCGTCGTCGCGCTGCACCGGGCGGCGTACCTGCTCTACACCGACCGCCGCCGCTACGAGGGTGGCGGCGTGCTGATCGTCGGACCGAGCGGCGTGTTCATGCGCTACATCGAGCGCGTGCTGCCGTCCCTCGGCGAGACCGCGGTCGCCCTGCGGTCGCTCGGCGAGGTCGTCGACGGGCTGCGGGCGGTGCGGCACGACGAGCCGGCGGTCGCCGACGTCAAGGGCTCGGCCCGGATGGCCGAGGTGATGCGGCGTACGGCGCGGCAGCAGGCGCCGGGCAGCCCCACCGAGTTCCGGATCTTCTGGCGCGACGACACCATCGTGCTCGACCGGGCGCTGCTCGGCCGGCTGCGCCGCCAGCTGATGTCGCACGGTCGCCGCAACCGGCAGCTGCCGCGGGTGGCCTCGACCCTGCTCGACGCGATGTGGCGGCAGGTGCGCGGCGAGCGCGGGCGGGACCGCGGCCGCGAGGCCTTCGACGACGAGATGCTGTCGCACCAGCCGTTCGTCGACTTCGCGATCGAGTGGTGGCCGCCGCTGGATGCGCCCGACGGTGCTCTCCTGGCTGCGGGACCCCGACCTCCTGGCCCGGGTGGCCGAGGGCGTGCTCAGCGGCGAGGACCAGCGGTTGCTGGCCAAGTCCTGGGGATCCTCGGTGACCGACGGCGCGCTCCCCGACGTCTCGGTCGAGGACGTGCCGCTGCTCGACGAGCTGCGCTACGCCCTCGGCGACGTTCCCGCCCGGCACGAGGACGACCACCAGCTCGACGACCACGTCGGTGCCGACCTGGCCGAGCTCACCACCGCGGCCGACCGGGAGTACGCCCCCACCGGTCGCGCCTGGGCGCCGCCGACCCACCGGGTCGAGGACGACGGGTTCGCCCACGTCCTCGTCGACGAGGCCCAGGACCTCTCGCCGATGCAGTGGCGGATGGTCGGGCGCCGCGGACGGGCCGCGTCGTGGACGATCGTCGGCGACCCCGCCCAGTCGTCGTGGCCGGTGCCCGAGGAGTCCGCCGCCGCGCGGGCCGCCGCCCTGGAGGGCAAGGCGCTGCACGAGTTCCACCTGTCCACCAACTACCGGAACTCCTCGGAGATCTACGCCCACGCCGCGGCCTACGCCGAGCGGGTCGGGCTCGATGCCGACCTCCCGACCGCGGTCCGCTCCACCGGCGTTCCGCCCCGGGAGGTCTCCGACGTGGCCGACCTGGAGTCGGCGACCCGGGAGGCCGTCGCGGAGCTCGCCGGGTCGGTGACCGGGACCGTCGCGGTCGTCGTACCCGTCGCCCGCCGCTCCGAGGTCAACGCCTGGCTGGCCTCGTGGCCCGAGCTCGCCGCCGACGCGCCCGGCGCCCGCGCCGCCGTCGACTCGACCGCCGCGCCGTCGGGGGACGACCGGGTCGTGGTGCTCACCGGCCTGGACACCAAGGGCCTGGAGTTCGACGGGATCGTGGTCGTGCGGCCGCAGGAGATCGAGGCCGAGTCCGCCACGGGCCGCGCCACCCTCTACGTCGTCCTCACCCGCGCCACCCAGCTCCTGACGACCATCTCCTGACGGTCAGAAGGGCGGGGGACCGACCACCCGCATGGTGCCGCTCTCCTGCGCCGACTGCTGCACCTTGTCGAAGTCAACCGGGACCGGGTCACCACCCTCGACAGCCGGCTCACTGGCATGCGTCGCCTCACCCGCGGCACCCAGCTCCTGACGGCAGGTTTCATTTTCTTCACCCGCGATCTTCGTCATCCTGCTGCGGCCCAGCCGTCTCTGGTCTAGAACAGTGTCTGGCTCGATCCATCGGGTCACGGACATTCCACTACGGAGGGACGAACAACTCATGGGGGCAACTCATTCACGCGGCGCACGACGCGGTCGCACCGGACTTCGCTCGCTCGTCGCCTGCCTGGCCACGGCCGGGTTCCTGATCGCGGGCGCCTCGTCCGCGTCGGCGGCGCCGGAGGAGGTCTACGACAACATCCCCGACCCGCAGCCGGGCAACGTCTCGAGCTGGGGCTACGAGGCCACCTCCACGTCGGAATTCGGTGGTCAGATCGCGCTCGACGGCACCGCGCGCGACGCCCTCGAGCTGACCGTCCTGATGAGCAGCTGGGGCTGCGAGTCCGGCACCTGGAACGGGGGCGACTGCTCGACCACGACCGGGGCGACGTTCACGCACGACATCACCGCGAACATCTACGAGGTCGGCACGAACAACGAGCCCGGGACGCTGGTCGACAGCATCACGCAGACGTTCGCGATCCCCTACCGTCCCTCGGCGTCCGCTGAGTGCACCAACGGTCGGTGGTTCGACGGGACCACCTGCTACAACGGGTACGCCACTCCGATCACGTTCGACGCGTCGGACGTCGCCTGGCCCGACGAGGTCATCGTGACTCTCGCCTACAACACGACGCACTACGGCGACGAGCCGATCGGCTCGAGCGCCTCCTGCTTCACGACGGACGGTGGATGCGGGTACGACGCCCTCAACGTTGGCCTCAACGGCGCGCCCTCGACCGGCACCACCCCGTTGCCCGCCGACGCGTACCTCGACTCGACCTCGGCGGGTTCCTACTGTGACGGCGGCACGGGTGGAACGGGCTCACTGCGGCTCGACTCCGGGTGCTGGGCCGGCTTCCAGCCAGCCTTCCGGGTCACCGCAGCCGGCACCTCGCCGGCTTCGGCGGACGAGTGCAAGAAGGGCGGCTGGGCGAGCTTCGACGACCCGACCTTCCGCAACCAGGGTGATTGCGTGAGCTGGGTGCGCAACGGCAAGTGACCACCTCCTGACGTCGAGCCGGCGTGAGTTACCACCTCCAGCGGTAACTCACGCCGGCTCGCCTGACCTGGGACGCCAACTCGCGCCGGCTCGGCAAGTCGTAGGGTCTTGCGCATGTCCGGCCACCCCGACGCGCGTGCTGCGATCGAGCAGATCCAGGGGCACGAGGCGTGGGCGATCATCCGGCGCTCGACCCGAGCGGGCGACCGCGACACGGTCGGGCTCGTGGGCGGTCGTCGCCGGGTGGTCGAGTCGATCCTCGACGTACCGCTCGAGGAGGGCGCGCCCGAGGAGGGCCACATCGCCGACCGGCTGCTGGCGATCCCGTTCCGGCAGGTGGCCGAGCGCGGGTTCGAGGCGCACGACGACGGCACGCCGCTGGTGGTGGTCGACGTCGAGAGCGAGCTGGAGTTCTCGGTCGCCGAGGTGCTCGACGCGATCGACGACACCGGGGTCGAGTTCGCCGACCGCGGCGGCTTCGAGACCGACGACGAGGAGTACGCGCGGCTCGTCGACGCGATCATCCGGGACGAGATCGGCCAGGGGGAGGGCGCCAACCTGGTCATCGGTCGCCACTTCCGCGCGCAGGTGGCTGACTGGGATCCGGCAGACGGCGCTGACGGTGTTCCGACGCCTGCTCGAGCGCGAGCGCGGCGCCTACTGGACCTACGTGTTCTTCACCGGGGACCGCTACCTGATCGGCGCCAGCCCGGAGCGGCACGTCACCATCCACGGCGGTGACGTCCGGATGAACCCGATCAGTGGCACCTTCCGGATCCCGCGCGAGGGCGACGTGACCCCTCGCCTGCTCGACTTCCTGAAGGACGAGAAGGAGATCTACGAGCTCTTCATGGTGGTCGACGAAGAGCTGAAGATGATGTGCGACATCTGCCACGAGGGCGGTCAGGTGCTCGGGCCGTTCCTCAAGCCGATGACCCACCTCGTCCACACCGAGTACCTCCTCGCCGGCCGTACGAACCGCGACCCCCGCGAGGTCCTGCGCGACACGATGTACGCCGCGACCGTGACCGGCAGCCCGGTCGAGAACGCCTGCCGGCTGATCAAGCAGTACGAACCCGAGGGACGCGGCTACTACGGCGCCGCGCTCGCGATCCTGGGTCGAGACGCCAGAGGGCGGGCCGGTCGTCGACAGCCCGATCGTGATCCGGACCGCCGACGTCGACCTCGATGGCCGGCTCACGGTGACCGCCGGCGCCACTCTGGTGCGCGACTCCGACCCGGCCTACGAGGTCGCCGAGACCCACGCGAAGGCCGGCGGCATCCTCAGCGCCTTCGGTCTCGTCCCGCCCGCGCCCCAGCCGGACGTCAACCTCGCGGAGCTGGTCAGCGACGAGGACGTCCTGCTCGCACTCAACGCGCGCAACCGTCGGCTCAGCCGGTTCTGGCTGACCGACCAGGCTGGTGCGCCGCCCGACCCGTCGCTGAAGGGGAAGTCGGTGGTGATCCTCGACGGCGAGGACGACTTCGTGAACATGCTCCGTCACGTCCTCGGCGTGCTCGGCATGACCAGCACGGTCGTGCGCCACGACGAGTACGCCGACGGCGACGTCGACGACCACGACCTGGTCATCGTGGGGCCTGGTCCCGGCGACCCCCGCGACGGCGACGACCCCAAGATCGCGACCTTCCGTCGGGCCGTGGACCGGTTGCTCGAGCGGGGGGCGCCGTTCCTGGCCGTCTGCCTCGGCCACCAGGCGCTCTGCCACGAGCTCGGGATCCCGCTGGCCTTCAAGGACATCGTCTTCCAGGGGACCCAGTCCCCGGTGTCGATCGCCGGCCGGACCGAGCGGGTCGGCTTCTACAACACGTTCGTCGGCCGCGTCGGCGACGGCGACCCGCTCCCCGAGGGCGTCGCCGTCGACGCCGACCCGCTCACCGGCGACGTGCACGTGCTGCGTGGCCCCCACTACCGCGGCATCCAGTTCCACGCCGAGTCGATCCTGACCGAGCACGGCTACGACCTGATCCACGACCTGGTCCGGGAGCTCCTCGCCGACTGAGCACGACTCACTGAGGCGCAGGACCGGGTCCCGGGACACCGGGACGGGACCTCCCCTTCTTCCCGGTACGACCGTGACTGCGGACTCATGCCGCGGGACACCCCCTCGCCGGATCGTCGGACCCAGCGGCGAGGGGCGTCGCGCGGGAGGTGGGTCCGATGAGGGCTACTCGGTACGTGACCATGGCGCTGTTGCTCACGCTGGCCGGCTGCGGGGGACCGGAAGTCGCACGCGACCCGATCACAGAGGAGCCCGGAGCGGAGCGGCTCCGGGTGACGCTCGCGGAGTCGACGCCGAAGCCTTCAGGCGACTCGAAGCACGCGAGCGAGCCGAAGCAGCGGCCCAACATCGTGCTGGTCCTGATGGACGACTTCTCGATGGACCTGCTCCAGACGATGCGCAGCGCGGACGCCATGCGGCGCGTGGGCGCGTCGTACTCCCACGCCTTTGTCG
This sequence comes from uncultured Actinomycetota bacterium, assembly GCA_963848795.1. Taxonomy (GTDB): domain Bacteria; phylum Actinomycetota; class Actinomycetes; order Propionibacteriales; family Nocardioidaceae; genus Nocardioides. The sequence continues at coordinate 51,394 of CAWKEX010000023.1, read as the reverse complement.
CCGACTCGTTCTGCTGTCCCTCGCGCACGTCAATGATGACGGGCCAGTACCCGCACCAGACCGGGGTGCTGACCAACGTCCGCGGCGAGCGTTCCAGGCCGCTCGGCGGGTTCGCCGCGTACGAGGCCTTCGGCAATGCCGAACGGTCGTTCAACGTGAGCCTTCACGCTGCGGGCTACACCACCGGCTTCTTCGGCAAGTTCCTCAACCACTACGAGCAACACGCTGGCGGGGCCGCACCTGCGCGTGTTGCCGGGGTGGTCGGAGTTCGAGGCGGTGTTCGGGACGGCTTACGACCAGTGGGACTACGGGACCGGTCGGCTCGGGCGCGACGGGCTGATCCACGTGGCCCACCACCCCGCGCCCCCCGTCGAGGCGACCCCGGAGGAGAAGGACGAGGCGTACGCAGGGGTGCGGATCGCGCGGTCCGCACTGGACTTCATCCGGCGCCACTCGTGACGACGAGGCACCGTACTTCCTGGAGGTCGCGCCCTACGGCCCGCACAGCCGCACCACGCTGCGGGGCGGGGCCTACCCCGGCGACCCGCTGTTCCCCGCCATGTTCCGCGACCGGCCCTCGCCCGAGCACCCGGCAGGGAACTGCGGCCCGGTCCCGTGCCGGGAGCTCGGCACCCAGGACCTCCCGGGCTACGGCGAGGGGCCCGTCGACAACCTGCCTCAGACCCGCGACGGACGGCCGGCCGAAGCCTGGCACACCGGACCCCGCGTGGGCCCGGGCATGGCCACCCGGTTGCTGCGGGACCGGGCCAGGATGGTGCAGTCGATCGACCGAATGGTGCAGCGCATCCTGGCCGCGGTGGGCGAGGACACCTACGTCGTGCTGACCTCCGACAACGGCTTCCACCTGGGGCAGATGGGGCTCGAGGTGGGCAAGGGCACCCCCTACGACACCGATGTGCACGTCCCCCTGCTCGTCGTCGGACCGGGGGTCGAGCCCGGCGTCCGGGACGCGATGACCAGCAACGTCGACCTGGCGTCGACCTTCGAGGAGCTGGCCGGCGCACGGAGCCCGGCGTACCGCTCCGGACGCTCCCTCGTCGAGACCTTCGCCGACCCGCGGGCGCAGGTGCACGACGTCGTCTTCTTCGAGCACACTGCGTACGTCGCTGCCCGCCTCGACCCGGACGCCGCCCTGCTGGACGGGACCGAGTACCACCGGATCCCCTCCTATGTGGCCGTCCGCAGCCGCACCGGCCTCCTCGTCCGGTTCGATCTCGACCCGACGCTGACCGGGGTGGACCGCGCCTGGGGGTTCTACGACTACACCAACACCGGCTGGGAGAGGGCCAACGAGTACCACAAGCGCGTGCACGCAGGCCGGATCGCGCGGCTGACCCGGAAGCTTCGGAAGTTCGACGAGTGCTCGGCGTTCATCCGTGCCGCCGCCGTACCCAGGGAGTGCCGGAGCATCACGCAGTAGGTTGAGCCGGTGCCCGCGCCGGACGTGGTTGTCGTCGACCACCACGACTCCTACACGTGGAATCTCGTCCACCTGGTCGCCTCGGTCACCGGCGTCCTGCCCGAGGTCGTCCAGCACGACGAGGTGACCGCCGCGGACGTGCTCGCCCACGAGTACGTCGTCCTCTCGCCCGGACCCGGGAGTCCGGACAACCCGGAGGACTTCTCGGTCGGCCGCGAGGTGCTCCTCGCGGGCACGGTGCCCGGTGTTCGGCGTCTGCCTGGGCATGCAGGGGTTGGTGACGGCGTACGGCGGCAGCGTGGTGCAGGACCTGCACCGGCTCGCGCACGGGGAGGTCGCCCAGATCGACCACGACGGCAGGGGCGTCTTCGCGGGTCTGCCCCAGGGTTTCGCGGCGGTGCGCTACCACTCGCTCGCGGCTCTCGACCTGCCCGACTGCCTGATCGCGACGGCCTCCTGCGCGGGGGACCGGGTCGAGGGTCCGGAAGTGGTGATGGGCGTGCGGCACGAGTCGTTGCCGCTGGAGGGCGTGCAGTTCCATCCCGAGTCGATCCTGTCCGAGCACGGCGCCGCGATGATCGCCAACTTCCTGGGCCGCCCGTGACGGACCCGGTCCCCTTCTTCCGCGACGTCGTGGCCGCACATCCGCGCTGCTTCTGGCTCGACGGCGGCGGTGCCCGCGAGTGGTCCGGCCGCCGCTCGATCATCGGCTGGCTCGACGAGGACGACGTCTCTCTGACCTACGACGCCACGCGCGGCGAGGTCGTCCGCCACTCGTCGGGCGCCTCGGCCGTGGTCGGGGGCGACGTCTTCGCGGCACTCGAGGCCGAGCTCGCCTCAGGGCGCACGACCGACCAGTGGTTCGGCTACTTCGGCTACGCCTGCCGGCCCGATCTCCCCGCCACCACCGGGAGCGAGATCCCGGACGCGGTGTGGATGCGGGCTCGGCACGTGCGGATGTTCGACCACGATCTGACCGGGTCGAGTGCCCAGATGGCTGCCAGGGCGACCACTTCAGCACACGACCCGGACTACGAGCGCGCTTTCTCGACGGTCCAGGAGCACCTGTACGCGGGCAACTCCTACGAGGTCAACCTCACCTACCGCGAGGAGCTGGAGAGCGACCTCGACCCGGCCACGGCGTACCTCCGGCTGCGCGAGCTCAACCCCGCGCCGTACGCCGGCTTCCTCCAGCACGACCTCCCGGACGCGCGTGCCTGGCTGCTGAGCTCGAGCCCCGAGCGCTACGCCCTGGTCGACGCCGACCGGATGATCGAGACCAAGCCGATCAAGGGCACCACCCCCCGCGGCGCCACCCCGGAGGAGGACGCAGTCCTGCGCGACCGGCTGGCCGCCGAGCCGAAGTTCCGAGCCGAGAACCTGATGATCACCGACCTGCTCCGCAACGACCTGTCGATGGTGTGCGAGCCCGGCACTGTCGAGGTGCCGAGCCTGATGGCGGTGGAGTCCTACGAGACCGTGCACCAGCTGGTGTCCACGATCCGCGGCCGGCTCCGTGACGACGTGACCACCGTCGGGGCGCTGCGGACGCTGTTCCCGGCCGGCTCGATGACGGGGGCGCCGAAGCTGCGCACCATGCAGATCATCGAGCAGGTCGAGGGCAGCGCGCGCGGGCCCGTACGCCGGTGCGTTCGGCTGGGTCTCGGCCGACGGGCAGGCCGACCTCGGGGTGGTGATCCGGTCGCTGATGACCGGCGGGGACGGGCGCTACCTGCTCGGCACCGGCGGCGGGATCACGGTGCACTCCGACCCGGCAGAGGAGTACGCCGAGTCTCGCTGGAAGGCGGATCGGCTTCGGGAGGTGTTCGAACCCTGAGGGGAGTGACGGGGTGGTGTGACCACATCCAGGGGAAGCGCACTCATCTAATGGCTGCCGAGATCCGCTCACACCTGAGGACGTCATGCGGACGGTGCAACCGCCTGCTCCGCCCGTATGACGTCTTGTGATCGATGCCGTCAAGAACGCCCGGAAATGTCGCTGTCAGGTCTCCACCGGGCTAGCTGTGATCGTCCGTACTCCTGCCTCTCCGTTCACGAGGTCCTGCAACTCGGCCACCGGGCATGACGAGAGGGGCGGTGGGGGGTGCCACCGCCCCTCTTCGTTCGGGCCTCGCTCTCGGGACGGTGAGGCGAGGCTCTTCGTGCGGGCCTCGCTCTCGGGACGGTGAGGCGAGGCGCTATGGGCCCAATCTCGTGGCGCGGGGGTACTGCCCGCAATCGGACGATGGGGCTAGTCCAAGCGAGCCTTGGAGCCGATGCAGCCCGCTCGCGACGGAAAGGAGCCACGGTGGACCCACGCCACGATCGGGCACGAGGGGGCGTCTCAACTCCAGCCGCTCGTGGACCTTGACGACGCCTACGACGTGACCGAATACACCGGGGACACTCCTATTGAGCTGGACGAGGCAGCCCGTTCTATGGCGCTCAGCCTGCTCGCTGGCGAGTCGCTCAAGCAGCCGGCAAGTGTTGGATTGCGGCGCTCGGCTCCGGCGCAGTCAGGCCATGTGAGCAACAAAGGAATTCGTTCAGTTGTGCGTCGATTGCGACGAGCCCTACGTCTGTGAAACGCGCTCGCGGGCGCACGCTCATGCCTGCGGGCTCAGGTGGGCATCACGTCCGCTCGTGCCGCTGATGCCGTCATGGGCCAAGGACGCAGAACTCGTTGCCTTCGGGGTCGGCCAACACGACCCAGGGTCGATCCCCCTGACCGATGTCCACCCGCCGAGCGCCATGAGCGACCAGCCGAGCCACCTCGGCGTCCTGGTCATCAGGCCGGAAGTCGAGGTGCAGTCGGCTCTTGGCCTTCTTGGCCTCATCGAGCCGGACGAAATCCAACCCCGGTGTGCGATCCGGCGCCGGGCGGATCTCGAACTCGTCAGCAGAGGAGTAGACGACAACCCAGCCAAGTGCCTCGGCCCACCACTGCCCCAAGGCCGCTGGATCCAACGAGTGGACAATTACCTGTTCCCAATCCAAAGCCACCGGGCGAACCTAGACCTTCCAGGGCTTCAGGAACAGGCATTTTCATGGGGAGAAGCCGCTCTCCCCCGACGACGCCACCTCGCCGCCGAGTGCCGCAGCCCGAACGCACGGATCTGCCTCGATGCTGCCGATGGGCGGGCACGTCCTTCTGTCCGTCACTGAGAAGCCCGGTTGTAAGTGACCGGCATCGTGTGTGCGGTTGTCCGGCCGCTCCCTCATGATGAGGCAACATGGCACGAATGTCCCTGCCCACCCCCACGCTGCACACCGCTCGCCTGCGACTGCGTGTCTTCAACGACGCGGACGCGAACGCCCTGTTCGCGATGCACAGCAGCGCCTACGTGCTGCGCTACTGGGACGCGCCGCCCTGGAGCGAACGTGTGCGCGCCGAGCGGTTCATCACGGCTTGCCGGCAGATGGCAGAGGAAGGCACCGGGACTCGGCTGGCCGTGGACCGAGTTTCCGACGGGGCGTTCATCGGCTGGTGCAGTCTGACCCGGTGGAACCCGGACTACCGCAGCGCGTCGATGGGCTACTGCCTCGACGATGCAGCATGGGGCCACGGCTACGCGACGGAGGCTGCGCGAGCCTTGCTGCAGTGGGCATTCGACACTCTGGACCTGAATCGAGTCCAGGCCGAGACCGATACGCGCAACGCGGCATCTGCCCGCGTCCTGGAGAAGCTCGGATTCGTGCGTGAAGGGACGTTACGGGAAGACTGCGTCGTGAACGGCGATGTGTCGGACTCGTGGGTGTACGGGCTGATCAGGCGGGAGTGGCGGCCGTCGAACGAGCCGGTTCCCGCCCGCTGAGTCCCCTCGCTCGCGAGACGGCGCCCGGCCATCGCGTGCATCCTCCGCTGGGTTGACCGGCACAGTGCACCTTCATGCCGCGATCCGCTCGATACGGCCGATCAGGGGGTCTTCTGCTTGAACGGGACCGTCCTGTCGGCGGACGACTCCGGCGGTTTGGAGGAGCCGGGCATCCGGACGGTGAACCGGGAACCGCCCGAGGGGCAGCGCCCGGCGGTCACCGATCCGGAGTGCCGTTCGACGACCTGGCGGACGATCGAGAGCCCCAGCCCCGACCCGGGCATCGAGCGGGACTCCTCGGCGCGGTAGAACCGGTCGAACACATGGGGGAGGTCGGCGTCCGAGATGCCCTGGCCCTCGTCGTCGACGGTGAGCACTCCCTCGGCGACGCGGACGGTGACGACGCCGTCGGGCGGGCTCCACTTCGCGGCGTTGTCGAGGAGGTTCGTCATCGCTCGCTCGAGGGCCGAGCCCTCCCCGACCACCCACCAGGGATCGGTCTTGACGTCGAACGCGATGGTGGGCGCGCGGCGGCGTACCCGGGCGACGGCCCGGTCGACCACCTCGGCCAGGTCGACCGGTTCGACCACGTGGGCCATCGGCTCCTCGCGGGCCAGCTCGACGAGGTCTCCGATCAGCGTGGTCAGCTCCTCGATCTGGGCGCGGACGTCGCTGAGGAGCTCGGCCCGGGCCGCCACGGGCAGGTCAGGCGACCCGTCGGCCTGGGCGAGCAGGTCGAGGTTGGTCCGCAGCGAGGTGAGTGGGGTGCGCAGCTCGTGGCCGGCGTCGGCGACCAGCCGGCGTTGACGGTCGCGGGAGGCGGCCAGCGCGGCGAGCATCTGGTTGAACGCCGTGGTGAGCCGGGCGATCTCGTCGTCACCCTCGACCGGGAGCGGGTCGAGGTCCTCGGTCCGGGCGTTCTCCTCGACCGCAGCGGTGAGCCGGCGTACCGGCCGCAGGCCGTTGCGGGCGACCGTCCATCCGGCGACTCCCGCCGCGATCACCCCGGCCATCCCGAAGAGCAGCATGACCACGCCGAGCTGCTCCAGCACCTGCTCCTGCGCCTCGAGCGACTGGGCGATCACCAGCGCCTGCCCGGGCTGGACAGTGGGCACCGTGACCACGCGGTAGCGCGTGCCGTTGACGGCGATGGTGCGGATGCTCGACTCCTGTTCGCCCGTGGCGACGGCGAGCTCCGGATCGCCCAGGCGCGGGAATGGACGCTCCCGGTCGGGGGTGAGGATCGAGCGGCTGGAGGTGATGAACGCGATCCGGACGTCCGCCGCCCCGAGGGCCCACGACGGCAGCTCGTAGTCGGTCGGGAGCTGCTGCAGCGCCGGAGAGTCCGCGGCGCGGTGTGCGCGGTCGAGGAGCGACTCGTCGAGGGTCGACTGCAGCTGCATGCGGACGGTGAAGTACGCCCCGAGAGACAGGAAGGCCACCGCCACCCCCACCGCGATCGTGGTGAGCAGGATGACCCGACTGGCCAGCGACCGGCGGTAGTGGAAGCGCCCACTCATGGGTGTCTTCATGTCTCCTGCTTGAGGACGTAGCCGACACCCCGCACGGTGTGGATCAGCCGCGGCTCGCCCTCGGCCTCGGTCTTGCGGCGGACGTAGCCGACGTAGACCTCGAGCGAGTTCGCCGTGGTCGGGAAGTCGTAGCCCCACACCTCCTCCAGGATGAAGGACCGCTCGAGCACCCGCCGTGGCCGGCGCAGGAACATCTCGAGCAGGGTGAACTCGGTGCGGGTCAGCTCGACGAGCCGCTCGCCGCGTCGCACCTCACGGGTGGCGACGTCGAGCGACAGGTCGGCGAAGGTGAGGACCTCGTCGGGCGCGTCCTCGTGGGGTACGACGCGGCGCAGCAGCGCCCGCAGCCTGGCCAGCAGCTCCTGCAACGCGAACGGCTTCGTCAGGTAGTCGTCGGCCCCGGCGTCGAGCCCCTCGACCCGGTCACCGACCGCGTCGCGCGCGGTGAGCACCAGGATCGGTACGTCGTTGCCGGCTTTCCGCAGCGCCCGGGTGGCCTCGAGGCCGTCGAGCCGCGGCATCATCACGTCCATCACCACGACGTCGGGCGCACTCCCGGAGATCGACGCCAGCGCCTCGGCGCCGTCGGCGGCCAGGGCGACGGCGTACCCGTTGAACTCCAGGGACCGGCGCAGCGACTCGCGGACGGCCCGGTCGTCGTCGACGACGAGGACGCGAGGCGGTGCCTGGGACGGAGCGGTCACGAATCAACTCTGCCAGCCGAGCCTGAGCCACCGCTGAGAACGGGATCCTGATTTCGAGTCGCGCCGCACGGTCCGTCGCGTTGCGCCGCCCCGCGCCGGACGCTCCTCAATCCCTTCGCTGTTCGGCCCGGCTCGCAGGCTCGCCGTGCTGGCTCAGGCGAAGCGGGCGGCGATCGTCGCCGCCCGGGCGGCGTACCCGCCACCGAACATGCACGCGTGCACCAGGAGCGGGAACAGCTGGTGCAGCGGCAGCCGCTCCTCCCAGCCGTCGGCCAGCGGCGCCACCTCGGCGTAGGCGTCCATGACCCGCGGCAGGTGGGGCAGCCCGAACAGCGCCAGCATGGCGAGGTCGGCCTCGCGGTGGCCGCCGTACGCCGCCGGGTCGATGACGCGCACCACCCCGTCGAGGCCCCACAGGACGTTGCCGTTCCACAGGTCGCCGTGCAGCCGGGACGGCGGCTCCTCGGGGAGCAGCTCGGACAGTCGTCCGATGACGGACTCCACCTTGGTCGCGTCGTCCTCGGTGGCCATGCCCCGGTCGCGGGCGAGCTTGAGATAGGGCAGCACCCGTCGGGTCGCGTAGAACTCCGCCCACGTCGGCGCGGTGCGGTTGGGCAGCGGCAGCTTCCCGATGAAGCCGTCCCGCTCCATGCCGTACGACGGTGCGCCCGCGGCATGGGTCCGCGCCAGGGCCTGGCCGAAGGCGACCGCCGCGTCGACGGTGCTCTTGCCCGGCTCGATCCAGCGCAGGATCAGGCACTCCTCATCGGAGCCGAGTACCTCCGGGCAGGCGACCCCGCCGGCGTCGACCAGCCAGCGCAGGCCGCCGGCCTCGACGTCGAAGAAGCCCTCGGGTGCCTGGGGGTAGGTCTTGACGAGGGCGGTCGTGCCGTCGCTGAGTCGCAGCCGGGTGGCGGTCGAGATGTCGCCGCCGGCCACCGGGGCGGTGGCCACCACCGACGCGCCGAGCAGCGACTCGGCCCGCTGGGCGATCACGCGGTAGCCGTGTCATGCGCCTGGCAGCTCGCGCTGCAATGCAGCGACGATCGCCGTGCCGGTGCGCTCGACCATGCGCAGGACCTCCTCGTAACCGCCGAGGCCACCGTAGTACGGGTCGGGCACGTCCGCGCCGGTGTCCACCGGATCAAAGTCCCGGAACATCGCCACTCGCGAGGCGCGGCCGCCGATGTCGGCGAGGTTCTGCTGGTCCATGGCGAGCACCAGGTCGTAGTCGTCCAGCCACCCGTCATCGAACTTCTGGGCCCGGTGCCGGCTGGGGTCGTACCCGGCAGCGGTGAGGATCGTCGCCGCGCGCTCGTCCATGGCCTCGCCGAGGTGCCAGGTGCCGGTGCCGCAGCTCGCGACCTCGACGACACCCAGGAGACCGGCCTTGTCCAGGAGCGACTCGAGGACGACCTGGGCCGTGGGTGAGCGGCAGATGTTGCCCAGGCAGACCACGCCGATGCGGTACCGCCCCGGGCTGCGCGGCTCGGGTAACGGAGTGGCGGGCGCGGTCACCGGCTGCGGTCGCCGATCAGGCCGTCGAGCACCCAGGTGGCGAGGGTGATCACGATCGAGCCGCCGACCGCCGTCCAGAAGCCGTCGACGTGGAAGCCGATGTCGAAGACGCCGGCCAGCCAGCCCGTGAACATCAGCATCAGCGCGTTGATCACGAGCAGGAACAGCCCCAGCGTCACGATGATCAGCGGGATCGACAGGATCTGGAGGATCGGCTTCACGAACGACGTCACGGCGCCGAGGATCAGCGCGACCAGCAGCAGCGGCAGCAGCTTCTCCGTGATCTCGGCCTGCCCCTGGTCGGGGCCGCCGAAGCTGATCCCGTCGAACAGGGCGGCGGCCAGGGCCAGGGCGACGGCGTTGGTCAGCAGCCAGGTCAGGAACCTCACGGGACGATGCTAGTGATCCTCCAGGTGAAGCCGGTCGATGATCGCGACCTCTGCCCCCGCGAGGTGCCTCTCCAGGCCCGTCACGGCCTCCTCGACCCGGTCATCCTCGAGCAGGTCCAGGAGGCTGGCGTGGGACCCCACCTGCGCCTGCGCGTTCTGGCGCTGGCGGTCGACCTGGGCCAGCGCCAGCCGGAGCTCACCGACCAGTGCTTCGGCCATCGCCACCAGCCGGGGTGAGCCGGTGAGTCCGACCAGCGACAGGTGGATGGCGAGGTGGCGCTCGTTGAGCACCTGGTAGGAGGCGCTGTGCTCGGCTGCCTCCTCGTAGGCCCGCAGGGCCTCGCGCACCGCCTTCCGATCGGTCTCGTCGGCCTCGGGCCAGTGCCGGACGCCGGCGATCTCGAGGACGGTCCGGGCCCGGCACACGTCGCGCACGGAGCCCGGGTCGGGACTGGTCACCGACACCCCGCGGTTCGGCTCGCGCGTGGCGAGACCCTCGGCGACCAGCACGCCCAGCGCTTCGCGGATCGTGGGCCGGGAGACGCCGAGCGACCCGGCCAGGGCCACCTCGCGCAGCGGCGTACCGGCCTCCAGCTCGCCCTCGAAGACGGCCCGTCGCAGCTCCTCGACGATCCGGTCGACGGTGGAGGAGTGCTCGAGGTGCAGCGAGCCGAACGGCTCGGTCATGCCCGCCTCCCAGGTGTGACGCATTCGATGCTCACCCATTGTGCCTGCGCCTTGCGTTCCGGTACCCGCAGCCCGCACACTCATTCATGTCAGATTGTCTGACAATCAAACAATCTTCAACCAAATGACGAGGGAGGCGACAAGCCATGGACAAGACGATCGAGTGGGGCAAGCAGTACGTGATGGTCCGACCCGACCACTTCCGGGTGGACTACCGGATCAACCCGTTCATGGACCTCGCCGTCCAGCCCGACCAGGCGTTGGCGCGCGAGCAGTGGGACGCCCTCGTCGACACCATCCGGTCGCTCGGCGGCGACGTCGACGTCGTCGCCCAGCGCGAGGACGCGCCCGACATGGTCTACGCGATGAACCTCGGCCTCGGCCTCGTGCGCCCGGACGGCGGGCCGCACGTCGTGATGTCGCACATGCGGCACCCCCAGCGCCGGATGGAGACCGCCACCGCCCAGCCGTGGTTCGCCGGGCGCGGCTTCACCACGTCGTACGTCGGCCGCGAGGGCGTCGGCGCCCACTTCGAGGCCGGCGACGCCTTCGCCTTCGGCGACTCGCTGGTCGTGGGCTACGGGCCGCGGACCGAGGAGCTCGCCCTCAAGCACCTGGCCGGCGACCTGGGCGTCCGGGTCCGCGGGCTCCGGATCACCCACCCCGGGATGTACCACCTCGACCTCGCCTTCTGCCCGATCGACGAGACCCGCGCGATCGTCTGCCCGGCCGCGTTCGACGACGAGTCCGCCGACGCGCTGATGGCGCTGGTGCCGGAGCCGATCGTGCTGACCGAGGAGGAGGCGCTCACGACGTTCGCCGCCAACTCGATCGTCATCGGCCGCACGGTCGTGATGCCCGGCTGCCCCGACCACGTCCGGGCCGAGCTCGAGGCCGCCGGCTTCGCGGTCCTGATCGTCGACGTCTCGGAGTTCCACAAGGGCGGTGGCTCGATCCGCTGCCTGACCAACCCCGTCGACGTCCGGATCGGCCGCGACCTGCCCGAGGTCGAGGGCGGCGAGGTCGTCGTACCGCCCGTGGGGTTGCCGCTCGCCGGCTGAGTAGCCTCGGCGAGGTGTTCCCGGTCGGTGGCATCGGCGTGATGCTGGCGGGCGCCGCAGTGGCTCTCCTGCTCTGCGGCGCCCTCGCTTTCCTGCTCGCCCGACGCTCCGGCTGGATGCACGCGGTCGCGGTGTCGGGGTTCGTGTGGACCCTGGCGGTGATCGCGCTGGTCACCCTGATCCCGCCGTACGGCGCCCCCGGCGTCGTCCTGGCCGAGAGCCGGCTGCCGTTCTGCTCGCGCGAGATCGGAGGGCCGGCCCCCGAGGGGTTCGGCGTGTTCGGCAGCGACCAGCGGCTGCTCAACACCCTGCTGTTCGTGCCCTCCGGGGTGCTCCTGGTGGTGGCCGCGATGCGCCGCCCCGCGTGGGCGCTGCTGGTCGTGCCGCTCGGCCTGGCGTTCCTCGCGGTCTACTCCGGGGCCATCGAGCTCGTCCAGTTCGAGCTGGCCCGGATCGACCGGGCCTGCGACCTCACCGACTTCGTCGACAACGTGACCGGCGCCGTCATCGGCGCCCTGATCGGCCTGCCGCTGGCGCTGGTGCTGCGCCCGTGGCGGCACCGATAGCCTCACCGGCATGAGCACGCCGCAGCCGCGTCCCAACGTGTCCGCCATCCCCGCCTACGTGGCCGGCAAGCCGCCGACGCCGGTGCCCGGCCTGACGTCGTACAAGCTCTCCTCCAACGAGAACCCCTACCCGCCGCTGCCCGGCGTGGTCGAGGCGGCCGTCGGGGCGGCCGCGCGGATGAACCGCTACCCGGACATGGGCAACAGCGAGCTGTACGCCGCGCTGTCGGCCCGCTTCGACGTGCCGGTGGAGGACCTGGCGGTGGCCACCGGCTCGGTGGCGCTGATCTACCAGCTGGCCCAGGCGTTCTGCGAGCCCGGCGACGAGGTCGTCTTCGCGTGGCGGTCCTTCGAGGCCTACCCGATCGCGGTCGCCGCGGCGGCCGCCACCGCCGTCCAGGTGCCGGTCACCGCGGACGGGCGGCACGACCTCGACGCGATGGCGGCCGCGATCACCGACCGCACCAGGGTCGTCCTCGTCTGCACCCCCAACAACCCGACCGGCCCGGCGGTCACGCAGGCCGAGCTCGACGCGTTCCTGGCCCAGGTGCCGCCGCACGTCCTGGTCGTGGTCGACGAGGCGTACGTCGAGTTCGTGCGGATGGACGACCCGATCGACGGGATGGCGGCGTACCGCTCGCACGAGAACGTCGTGGTCACCCGCACCTTCTCCAAGGCCTACGGGCTGGCCGGACTCCGCGTCGGCTACGCCGTCGCGCCGACGCCGATCGCCGCCGCGCTGCGCGCGGTGTCGCTGCCGTTCGGCGTCTCCTCGGTCGCCCAGGCCGCGGCCGTCGCCTCGCTCGAGCGGGAGGCGGAGCTGCTGGAGCGGGTCGACGCGCTCGTCGAGGAGCGGGCCCGGGTGGTGACCGGCCTCGCCGAGGTGGGCTGGAACGTCCCCGACGCCCAGGGCAACTTCGTGTGGCTCGAGCTCGGCGACCGGACCGTCGACTTCGCCGCCGCGGCCGAGGAGGCCGGCATCATGGTCCGCCCGTTCGCCGGCGACGGCGCCCGGGTCACCATCGGCGAGTCCGAGGCCAACGACCGCTTCATCCAGCTCGCCCGGGACGTGGACCGGCTGACCGGCTGACGGGTCGCTGTGCCCGAGAACGACCGTAGCGGGACGTTCGTCGGGCACAGCGACGCCGACTGCGTGGAGCCGGGCGGTCGTCCATCTCCCGCCACCGCGGGTCGCACGGCCGGCGCCATCGTGACGACGAAGTACGCCGCACCGATCGCGAGCAGCGCCGGCGTCAGGCCGAAGCCGCTCACCAGCAGCCCGCCGAGCAGCCCGCCGAGCGGCATCAGCGCGAGCACATCGCGGTGGTCAGCGACGTGACCCGGCCCATCAGGGGGGCGGGGATCCGCTCGAAGATCACCGCGCCGAGGATCGGGTTGAGGAAGCCGGACGCGCAACCGCCGACCACGCCGACGGCAAGACCGCCCACAGCGGGGACGTCGAAGGCCATCACCACGAACCGCGGCACCCCGGCGACGAGGAACGCGACCAGGTAGGTCCGGTAGCGCGGCAGCCGCTCGCCCCAGGCGGCCGCGGCCACCGCCCCGAGCACCGCGGCGCCGCCGAACACCGCGAACAGCAGCCCGACCGCCCCGCGCCGCCGCCGTACTCCCGCGCCCAGACCGGCACCAGCACCACCGACCACGCCTGGTCGAGGAGGTTGGTGATCGCGACCATCACGCGCGATGCCGACCAGCACCGGGTCGCGGCGCAGGAAGCGCCAGCCCTCGCGCAGCTCGGCGAGGTACGGCGACGGCGGCTCGGCCGTCGCGCCTCCGGTCGCGCGCGGCCGGGCCGCAGGCCGCGGGTCGACAGGCGAGCACCGCGCCGACAGACCGGAAGCTGCCGGCGTCGACGACCAGCGCGTTGGCGGCGCCGACCACCGCGACCAGGCCGCCGGCGAACGCCGCGCCGACCATCGACGCGCTGCGCTCGACCGCGCCGGCCAGCCCGGTGACCCGCTCGATCGGGCACGCCGGCGCTGCTCGACGAGCAGCGGGCACCATCGCGTGCCTGGCGCGTCGCCGGGCCCGCGGAGCGCGCCGGCCAGCGCCACCAGCACGCAGCAGCCGGGGAAGGACAGGTGCCCCGAGCACGTGCAGCAGCGGGATGGACGCCGACCACCACGACGCTCAGCAGGTCGCAGGTCATGCTGACCCGGCGGGCGCCGACCCGGTCGATGAACGGGCCGCCGAGCACCTTGAGCAGCACCAGCGGCAGCATCTCGGCGAACGCGACCAGCCCGGTCTTGGTGGCGCTGCCCGGTGGTGGTCAGCACGAACCACGGGATCGCGATCATCGAGACGCCGGGTGCCGCTGACCGAGATCGCCTCGGCGGTCAGCCAGCCGCAGAGCGGGCGCTGCGGGTGCTCACGTCGCGGGTCGCTCCGGCTCGACGGAGCCGGGCCGCAGGAAGGCGTTGACGTTGACCATGAACGGCGCCGGCGCCCTCGGGTCCTCGTCGTCCTCGGCGGTCTCCACGATCACCGTCGCAGCGCCTCGACCAGCGCCTTGGCCCGGGCCGGGGTGAGCCGCAGCAGTCCAGTCGCTGAAGTTGCCGCGCGTCCGCCACGCGTCGGGGAGCAGCCGCAGCTCCTCGACCGCGCGCTGCAGCTGCTCGCTGTAAGCATCGCGACGGTCTGGAGGTAGGCGTCGTAGGTGTCCTGCTCCTCCGGCGTCGTCGCGTCCGCGCCGGATCGGTCTCGGTCGACTGGTGCGCCGCCCGCCACCAGCGGTCGCGGCCGTTGCCGCGCTCGGTGTCCTCGACGATGAAGCCGTGCTGCGGCGAGCTGGCGCAGGTGGTACGACGTGGCGCCGGTGTTGAGGCCGAGCCGGGTGGCCAGGGTGGTGGCGGTGGCCGGGCCCTCGCTGCGCAGCAGGCCGAGCATCCGCAGCCGGACCGGGTGGCTGAGGCGCCTTGAGGCCGCCGGGGCGGGGTGATCGCGGTGAGTTCCATGCGGCCACGCGTAGAACTGCAAAGAGTTATTTGCAAACACTTCTTTGCGGTTGAATGGTTGAGCGCGCAACTACGCTCGGCCCATGAGCGACGACGACGACGCGACGTACGTCGAGGAGCGGCGGCTTCGAGCGGGACATGAACTACATCCCCGACCGGATCACCCGCGACGCCCGCGACGCCCGAGCGCGGACCCACCGAGGGCAAGACCTGGCCGGTCGAGCCGGGCCGCTACCGCCTGGTCGCCGCCAAGGCGTGCCCGTGGGCCAACCGCGTCGATCATCGTGCGCCGAGCTGCTCGGCCTCGAGGACGTGATCTCGCTCGGCATGCGCCGGGCCCACCCACGACGAGCGCAGCTGGACCTTCGACCTCGACCCCGACGGCCGCGACCCGGTGCTCGGCATCGAGCGGCTGCAGGAGGCCTTCTTCGCCCGCTACCCGGACTACCCACGCGGCATCACCGTGCCGGCGATGGTCGACGTCCCGACCGGCCAGGTCGTCACCAACGACTTCCCGTGGATCACCCACGACCTCTTCTTCGAGTGGCGCGACCACCACCGCCCCGACGCCCCCGACCTGTGGCCCGCCGACCTCCGCGAGGAGATGGAGGAGGTGATGCAGCGGGTCTTCACCGAGGTCAACAACGGCGTCTACCGCTGTGGCTTCGCCGGCTCGCAGGAGGCGTACGACGAGGCGTACGACCGGCTCTGGTCGCGATGGACTGGCTCGAGGAGCGGCTCGCCGACCGCCGCTACCTGATGGGCGACGCGATCACCGAGGCCGACGTCCGGCTGTTCACCACGCTGGCCCGCTTCGACGCGGTCTACCACGGCCACTTCAAGTGCAACCGGCACAAGCTCACCGAGATGCCGGCGCTGTGGGGCTATGCGCGCGACCTGTTCCAGACGCCGGGCTTCGGCGAGACCATCGACTTCGAGCAGATCAAGGCGCACTACTACGTCGTGCACACCGACATCAACCCGACCGGCATCGTGCCCGAGGGCCCCGACGTGTCCGTCTGGCTCGAGCCCCACGGACGCGAGCGACTCTAGGTTCAGCGATCAGGTCAGCGCGTAGGCGGCGGGCAGCGTCAGCGCCGCGAATCGAGCCACACGGCCGATGAGGCACACCGTTCCGAACTCCCAGCGTCGCTGAGCCGATGCGCCGGCTACCAACTGACCAGCGCGAGCGGTGGAAGGCCGACGGCAGCGGATGCCAGGACGGTGGGTAGTCCGGTACGCCGCCTCGTCATCAGGCTGCACACGCGGTCATGCCAGCGGGCAGCGCGCCCCTCACCGCGCCGGCAGAGCCGCGTGTGCAGCCGACCCGACCCCCGTCGCGCCGCCCCGAAGAGCAGGAGCTTCCCGATGGTCTGCCCGACGGCCAGGGCGAACACGACGGCCACCGCCAGCAGGCCATGGGTCCGCGCGGCGGCCAGCAGCGCGTAGGCCTCGGCGCTGACGATCGGCAGGAGTGCGGAGACGACGCCGGCCGCGGCCGCGAGGCCGAACTCGGCCAGCCCGTTCACCGTCCCTCCGCGGCCAGCAGCCGGATCACTCGCCGTGCCGACCAGAGCTTGATGCCCAGGACGACGACAGCCACGACGAACGCCACGGAGAAGAGCTCCAACGCCAGCGCGCCCACGACACCGGCCGTGTTGGCCGCCTTCGCCAGCGGCGACCAGTTGAGCTGCCACACCCGCCGGTCGACGACGTGGAAGTAGTTGGGGCTGAGGACTGGCCAGCAGAGGAAGGCCATCGACAGCATCGAGTCGAGCACCATGAACGACAGGACGAACACGACGACGACCGGGAGTGCCGAGGGGACTGACGCCACCAGGCCGACGCACAGGATGCCGGTGCACGCGCGGTCGCACACGATGTCGAACACCGCGCCGGCACGCGTCTCCTGCCCGAGCCTCCGCGCGGACCAGCCGTCGGCGATGTCGCCGATCCAGAAGACGCCGTAGGCCACCGCGAGCAGCACCAGGTCACCGGACGCAACGGCGATGCTGCCGATCGTCACCGCCAGGACGGTGCGGACCAGCGTGACCGCGTTGGGCACAGTGCGAAGGGGCCGACCGCCAAGGGGGTCTGGAGCACGTGAAGCGGCTGGGCCTCGCGGGGGAGGTGCGTCATCGTCATGGGCCGACGGTCCCGTTCGGGGGACCTCCGGCGTAACGGCCAGCGGTGCCGTTCCCGGGCCCGGTGGGGACCCCGGACCCGCGCGCGACCGGTACCCGGGTACCGAATTGGCGCAGACGGCACCACTTGCCCTCGAGACGGCGGAGACTGGGCCCATGAACCCGCTGGGACGGTTGCGCGTCGACCCCCACCTGCTGCGGCGCACGGCCTACGCAGTCGCCGGTCTCGGCGGCGCTCGGATCCATGTTCGGCGCGTTCGTCTACGAACCGGGAACCAGCTCCGTCTGGGTGGTGGGCTGGATCCCGATCGTTGCGGTGGCCTCCGTGCCGAACCGGAGGTTCCGCGCGACCATCCTCGCGATCGGCGGAGGGTTCATCGCCCTCTGGACGCCGGACGCGGTGTTCCTGTGGCCGGCGGTGTCGGCATTCGTGATGGTGTCGGTCACCGAGGACCTGCACGAGGTGCCGATCGTCGGATGGGCGTTCGGCTTCGCCGGCTCGATCGGCGGGCTGTTCCTCTACCCCGGCCAGGCCGACGGTCTCCGGGTTCCTGGCGGTCGCGCTCGGCGGCGGGCTCGGGCTCGCTGCTGCGGTCGCGGTTCACCGAGGCGGAGCTGACGGAGCAGGCCCACTCCCTCCGCGGGAAGGCCGCCTGGCTGGAGCAGCGGACCAGCCTCGCCCGCGAGCTGCACGACGTCGTCGGTCACCACGTCACCGCGATGGTCGTGCAGGCCGAGGCGGGACAGATGGGCGATGCGCAGGCGGCACTGCGCAACATCGGCGACCTCGGCCGCAAGGCGCTCGGCGAGCTCGACGCGCTCGTCGTACACCTGCGCGACCCGAAGGCGGAGCTGGTGGTCAGCGCTCCGCCCCGGTTGCTGGACATCGACGAGCTGCTCGCCGAACCCCTGCGTGGGCAGGGTGTGGACGGTCTCGGTCCGGATGGACGAGGAGCTCGGCCTCGGCGAGGTCGGCGTGCTCACGGTCTACCGGATCGCGCAGGAGGCGCTCACCAACGTCACCCGGCACGCACACGCCGAGCACGCCTGGGTCGAGCTCACCCGGAGCGACGCCCGGGTGCGGCTCCGGGTCAGCGACGACGGCGTCGGGCCCAGTCCGGCGCCGGACCGGGGCGCCGGCCTGCTGGGTATCGAGGAGCGGGTCGCGGCCGTCGGTGGCACCTGGGACCTGAGCGGTCGTCCGGGTGGCGGCACCATCCTCGACGTGAGCATCCCGGTGGAGCGGGGACCAGATGAGCCGACGTGTCCGGGTCGCGGTGGTCGACGACCAGGAGATGGTGCGTGACGGGTTCGCGATGATGATCGCCGCCCAGCCGGACATGGAGGTCGCCACCGCCAGCGCCGACGGGCAGCAGTTCCTCGACGCCGTACGTGCTGACCCGCACATCGACGTGGCGCTGCTCGACATCCGGATGCCGGTGCTCGATGGGCTTCAGGCCCTCCGCGCGCTGACCGCCATCCCGCACGCGCCGGCGGTGGTTGTCGTGACCACGTTCGACGATGACACCTACGTCCTCGATGCGATCGCCGCAGGGGCGCGTGGGTTCCTGCTCAAGAGGTGCAGCGGCCGCGAGCTGCTCGGGGCGGTGCGGACCGTGGCGTCTGGAGGGTCGATCCTCTCCACCCAGGTGACCGGGGCGGTGCTCGACCGGGTCCGTGGCGCGGGCCCGGTCTCCGGCGTGGACCTCAACGGTTACCGGCTCACCGGACGCGAGCGCGACGTGCTGGCCCTCGTCGGCGCGGGCCTCAACAACGCCGAGATCTCCGAGCGGCTCCACCTGTCCATGAGCACGGTCAAGTCCCACGTGACCAACGTGCTCGCCAAGACCGGCAGCCGCGACCGGGTGCAGGCCGCGATCCTCGCGATCCGGGCCGGGATCACACCCTGACCGGCTCCGTGCCCCCGTCCGGACCGTCGGACGTGCAGTTCGAGGTTCGTGGGACCTTCGCCGGGCGGGCGAGCGGCACGCGCCGCGCGAACTGCACGTCGCAAGGGCCGCGTCCCGCCCGAGGAGACCTCCCACCGCCCTCGGCGGCTCTAGGCTCGATGCATGGGGCCGGTCACGACCACGCGCACGCGACCGGGCGGGCCGGCGACCGCGCCCGGCTCCGGCTGGTGCTGGCGATCACCGCGGTGGTCCTGGTGGTCGAGCTGGTCGGCGCCTGGGTCGCGGGGTCCCTCGCCCTGCTGGCGGACGCGGGCCACATGGCCACCGACCTGTCCGCGATCGTGCTCGCGCTCGGGGCGTCGTACGTCGCGGCCCGGCCGGCCGGACCCCGCTCGACCTTCGGCTGGCACCGGGCCGAGATCCTCGCCGCGCTGCTCAACGCGCTGGTGCTGCTGGGGGTCTGCGGCTACCTGGCGTACGCCGGCATCGCCCGGCTGGTCGATCCCGAGCCGGTCCGGGCCGGGGCGCTCGTCGTCTTCGCGCTGGTCGGGCTGGTCGCCAACGGCGTCTCGCTGGCCGTCCTGAGCCGCTCGACGACCGGCTCCCTCAACCTCCGCGGCGTGGCGACCGAGGTGCTCGCCGACCTGGTCGGGTCGGTGCTCGCGGTGACCGCCGGCGTCGTGATCGCCCTGACCGGCTTCCATCGGGCCGACCCGATCGCCTCGCTGGTGATCGCGGTGATGATCCTCCCGCGCTCGTTCGTGCTGCTCCGCGACTCCGCCTCCGTGCTGCTGGAGATCGCCCCGCGCGAGCTCGACCTCGACGACGTACGACGCCACCTGTCCGGCGTCCCCGGCGTGGTCGACGTCCACGACCTGCACGCCTGGACGATCACCAGCGGCCTGCCCAGCCTGTCCGCCCACGTGACGGTGACCGACGAGACGCTGGAGACGGTCGGCGTGGGCGGGGTCCTCGACCAGCTCTGCGAGTGCACCCGGGAGCACTTCGCGATCCACCACGCGACGTTCCAGGTCGAGCCGGTCACCCACCAGGAGCACGAGGACCTCGGGGAGACCCACTGATCCAACCCCCTCGATTGGCGGGGGGACCGGACCGGCCGGTACTTTTGGAGCCACGCATTGATGTGGTGCCCGTCACAAGCAGGCACGCATTGCTCCCGATCGACAGCGGCGACCCCGCTCTGGTCTGACCACGAAGGAGTGCAGGTGACCCACGACAGGATCCGGCCCAGGATTCGGCCCCGACCTCGTGGAGGTCTTCGGGCCTTCCCAGCAAGACGGCGGGCCAGAGCTCATCCAGCTCCTCACCCCCGAGGGGGAGCGGGTCCACCACCCCGAGTTCGACATGGACTTCACCGAGGAAGAGCTGCGCGGCTTCTACCGCGACATGGTCCTCACCCGGCGCATCGACACCGAGGCCACCGCGCTCCAGCGGCACGGCGAGCTCGGCATCTGGGCCCAGCTGCTCGGCCAGGAGGCCGCCCAGATCGGCGCCGGCCGTGCCCTCCGCCCCCAGGACTACGTCTTCCCGACCTACCGCGAGCACGGCGTCGCCTACTGCAAGGGCGTCGACCCGCTCAGCCTGCTCGGCCTGTTCCGCGGCGTCGACCAGGGCTCGTGGAACCCCGACGACAACAACTTCGGCCTCTACACGATCGTGATCGGCGCCCAGTGCCTGCACGCCACCGGCTACGCCATGGGCATGCAGCGCGACGGCGTGGTCGGCACCGGCGACCCGGACCGCGACGCGGCGGTGATCGCCCACTTCGGCGACGGCGCCAGCAGCCAGGGCGACGTCAACGAGGCGTTCATCTTCGCCGCCTCCTACAACGCCCCGGTCGTGTTCTTCTGCCAGAACAACCAGTGGGCGATCTCCGAGCCCATCGAGCGCCAGACCCGGATCCCGCTCTACCAGCGGGCCCTGGGCTTCGGCTTCCCCGGCGTCCGCGTCGACGGCAACGACGTCCTCGCGTCGTACGCCGTCACCAAGGCCGCGCTCCAGCGGGCCCGCGACGGCCAGGGCCCGACCCTCGTGGAGGCCTACACCTACCGGATGGGTGCCCACACCACGACCGACGACCCCACCCGCTACCGGCTCTCCGACGACGTCGAGCACTGGAAGCTGAAGGACCCGATCGCCCGTCTGGAGGTCTACCTCCGCCGCAACGGCCTGGCCGACGACGAGTTCTTCGGCGACGTCCAGGAGGAGGCCAAGCAGCTCGGCGCCCACCTGCGCGAGGGATGCAAGGCGCTGCCCGACCCGCAGCCGCTGAGCATGTTCGACCACGTCTACGCCGAGATGACCGACGAGCTCGCCGCCCAGCGCGACGGCTTCGCCGCCTACCTCGACTCCTTCGAGGGAGCCCGCTCATGACCAAGATCACGCTCGCCAAGGGCCTCAACATGGGCCTGCGCAAGGCGATGGAGGACGACCCCAAGGTCCTGATCATGGGTGAGGACGTCGGCAAGCTCGGCGGTGTCTTCCGGATCACCGACGGCCTGCAGAAGGACTTCGGCGAGGACCGCGTCATCGACAGCCCGCTCGCGGAGTCCGGCATCGTCGGCACGGCCGTCGGCATGGCCCTGCGCGGCTACCGCCCGGTCGTGGAGATCCAGTTCGACGGCTTCGTCTACCCCGCCTACGACCAGATCGTCTGCCAGGTCGCCAAGATGCACTTCCGCAGCATGGGCAAGTCCCGGATGCCGATGGTGATCCGGATCCCGTTCGGCGGCGGCATCGGCGCGGTCGAGCACCACAGCGAGTCGCCGGAGGCGCAGTTCGCGCACACCCCCGGCCTCAAGGTGGTCGCCTGCTCCAACCCGGTCGACGGCTACTGGATGATCCAGCAGGCCATCGCCAGCGACGACCCGGTGATCTTCCTCGAGCCGAAGCGGCAGTACCACGCCGACAAGGCCGAGCTCGACGAGACCGCCACCCCCGACCCGTTGTGGGCCTCCCGGGTCGTTCGCCAGGGCACCGACTGCACCGTGCTGGCCTACGGCCCGACGGTGAAGACCGCGATGCAGGCCGCGGAGGCGGCGGCGGGCGACGGCCAGTCGATCGAGGTGATCGACCTGCGCACCCTGTCACCGCTCGACATGGCCCCGGTCTACGAGTCGGTGCGCCGCACGGGTCGCGCGGTCGTCACCCACGAGGCCCACGTCAACCTCGGCATGGGCGCCGAGGTCGCCGCCCGGATCACCGAGGAGTGCTTCTACTCGCTCGAGGCCCCGGTGCTGCGCGTCGGCGGCTTCGACACGCCCTACCCGCCCTCGCGGATCGAGGAGGACTACCTCCCCGACCTCGACCGGCTGCTCGACGCCGTCGACCGCACGATGAGCTTCTGAGAGGAACACCCCGACACCATGGCCGAATTCCTGCTGCCCGACGTCGGCGAGGGCCTGACCGAGGCCGAGATCGTGTCCTGGAAGGTCAAGGTCGGCGACACCGTCGAGATCAACGACATCGTCGTCGAGATCGAGACCGCGAAGTCGCTGGTCGAGCTGCCGTCGCCGTACGCCGGCACGGTCACCGGCCTGCTCGTCCCCGAGGGTGAGATGGTCCCGGTCGGGACCCCGATCATCGCGATCGGCGACCCGGACGAGGCGCCCGCCGACGGGGCGCGCCGACTGCCCGCACCCACTGAAGTCCGAGATGGAGATCGACCTCTCCAACCCGCGCGCCAGCGGCGGCGGCGAGGGCGAGAGCCTGGTCGGCCGCAACAAGGTCGACCGCGGTGCCGTCCGTCGCGCGCGGAAGACCGCCGCGTCGGCGCAGCGTGTCCGCCGGAGCCACCGCTGCCCACCTGCAGGCCCAGGGGGCCTTCGAGCCCGGTCCCTCCCCGACGTGGAGGGCGCCGACGAGCCGGCCGTCCCGGCGACGTCCGCCCGCACGGCCACCGAGGCGGCGCCGGCCGAGGCTCGCGCCCTTGCCAAGCCGCCGGTCCGCAAGCTCGCCAAGGACCTCGGCGTCGACATCACCACGCTGACCCCGACCGGGCCCCAGGGCACGGTCACCCGGGAGGACGTCGAGGGTGCGGCTTCAGGAGGCGCAACGTCGTACGTATCGGCGGCTATGACGCCCGTTTCGCATGACGTCCCGACCGGCGAGCGGGAACGACGCGAGCCGATCAAGGGCGTGCGCAAGATGATGGCCGGCGCGATGGTCGGCTCCGCCTTCTCCGCACCCCACGTCACCGAGTGGATCACCGTCGACGTGACCCGGACGATGGAGTTCGTCCAGCGACTGAAGGACGCGGCGCGAGTTCCGCGAGGTCAAGGTCTCGCCGCTGCTCGTGCTCAGCCGCGCGGTGATGCTCGCGATGAGGCGCACCCCGGAGATCAACTCCTGGTGGGACGAGGCGGCCCAGGAGGTCGTCTACAAGAGCTACGTCAACCTCGGGATCGCGGCCGCGACGCCGCGCGGGCTCGTCGTACCCAACGTCAAGGAAGCCCAGGACCTCACGCTGGTCGAGCTCGCCGGTGCAGCTGAACCAGCTGACCGCCACGGCCCGCGACGGCAAGACCCAGCCGGCCGAGATGAGCGGTGGCACGTTCACGATCACCAACGTTGGCGTCTTCGGCGTCGATGCCGGCACCCCGATCATCAACCCCGGCGAGTCGGCGATCCTGTGCTTCGGCGCGGTCCGCAAGCAGCCGTGGGTGGTCTCGGTCGACGGTCACGACGAGATCGTCCCCCGCCAGATCACGACCCTGGCGCTGTCGTTCGACCACCGACACATCGACGGCGAGAAGGGGTCGCGCTTCCTCGCAGACGTGGCCGGCATCCTGGAGGACCCGGCCTCGGCGCTGTTGTTCTGACCGGTGGCCGATCCGGGGGTTGCAGCCGGTCCTACGATGATTCAAGACATGCAGCCCGACCTTCGAGCCGAGAATTCCGAAGGCGGCGCCGAGGGTGCTGCCGCGGTGCTGCTCCAGCGTGCGCAGGAGATCGCGGAGCAGCTCCAGCGGGAGGCGGCCGAGCAGGCCGAGCAGGCGACCGCCGAGACCAGCAGCCTGCGCGAGGAGGCCCAGCGGCTGCGTGACCAGGCCGCGACCGCCCACGACGAGGCCGCACGAGACCGGGACCGGCAGGCGAAGGTCCTGGCCGACGCCTCCAGCGAGGCCGCGACGATCGTCGCCGACGCCAGCGAGCAGGCCAGCCTGCTTCTCGGCTCCGCCGAGGCCGAGCGGGACCGGCTCCTCGAGGAGGCGCGGGCCGAGGCCACCGCGCTGCGGGCCACCGCGGAGCAGTTGCGCACGGACGCCGATGGACGAGGCCGGGCAGCTCAGGGAGCGCGCCGAGACCGAGGCCGCCGCCGTCGTCGGAGCGGGCGGGTCAGCAGGCGGCCGACCTCGAGGACCAGGCCGCCGGCCGGGCCGCGAGCCTGACCGCCGGGGCCGAGGAAGAGGCGCGGGCACGGCTCGAGGCGGCGGTGGCCGAGTCCGACGCGCTGCGCGAGGCGACCGAGCAGGAGCTCGCCCAGCTCCGCGCCGACGCCGAGAAGGAGTCGGCGGCCGGCATCGAGGAGGCGCAGGAGCTCGTGCGCCGGGCCCGGGCCGAGGCCGACGAGCTGCTCGACCGCGCCCGGAGCAGGGCCGAGGCCGAGATGCAGCGGGCCGCCGACCAGACCGCCTGGGCCAACACCACGGTCGAGGCACTCCTGGCCACCGCGGGCGACGAGGCCGACGCGATCCGGGCCGCCGGCCACGCCGACGCACGGGCACACCTGAGCCGGACCCGCCGCCGGGTCCAGTCGGTGCTCGGCCGGCTGGCCGACCGGCTCCGGGCCGAGGTGGAGCAGGCCGACCGCCGGGCCACCGAGCTCGGTGATGCCGCCGCCGCCGTGGTCGCCGCGGCCGAGGAGGACGCCGCCCGACGGCGCGAGCAGGCAGAGGCCGACGCCCGGGCGGTCCTCGAGGAGGCCGAGGCCGGAGCAGCCCAGATCCTCGAGCGCGCCGACCGGCGTACCGCCGAGTCCGAGGCGGGCGCCCAGCGGCTGCGCAGCCTGGTGGCCGACGAGGTCGTGGGCCTGCGTACCAAGGGCTCCGACGAGCTGCGCCGCAGCCGCGAGGAGGCAGCCCGGCTGCTGTCCGAGGCGCAGGCAGACGCCGAGCAGTCCCGCACCCAGGCCCGCGAGCTGCTGGCCAGCGCCCGCGCCGAGGTCTCCGCGCTGAAGCAGCGTCGTGACGAGATCGCCGCCGAGCTCTCCCAACTTTCCGGTGTCATCGAGGCACTGGCCGTGTCCGAGTCCGATCCAGAGGAGCAGTCATGACCCAGCCAGACCACGAGTTCAGAGTGGTGCTGCGCGGCTACGAGCCGGCCGAGGTCGACCGAGTGGTCGCCGGACTGCAGGCGCGCGCCGCGGAGGCCGAGGCCGCCGCGGTGGCGCTCGAGCGGCGGGTGGCAGAGGCCGCCAGTTCGAGCGCGACGCCCGCGGAGCCGCCGTCGTACGAGCACCTCGGCGAACGCGTCGGCCAGATCCTGGCGCTCGCCGAGCAGGAGGCTCTCGAGATGCGCGACCGGGCCGGCGCGGAGACCGAGGGGATCCGCAAGCTGGCCGAGCAGGCGGCGATCGAGATCCGGGACGCCGCCGACCACTACGCCGACCAGCGCCGGCGCGACGCCGAGACCGAGGCGACCCGGTTGCTGGCCGACGCCAAGCGGGCCGCCGACGAGGAGCGCGACGCCGCCGACCGCGACGCCGCGGCGCGTGCGCCAGGAGGCCGAGGCCATCTACGAGCAGCAGCGCGCCGACGCCGCCCAGTCCGCAGCCGACTTCGAGACCACCCTCGCCGAGCGACGGGAGCGGTACCGCCGCCGAGTTCCGACACCAGCAGGCGGCCACCCAGGCCCAGCTCGACGACCTGGCCCAGCAGCTCGAGTCGTCCCGTGCCGCGGCCCAGAAGGAGCAGGAGTCCGCGGAGGTCGCAGGCCCGCCGGACGCTGGTCGACGCGGAGGAGCGGGCCGAGTCCATCATCCGCGAGGCCAGAGCTGCCGCCGACCGGGTGCGCAGCGACTCTGATCGCGAGCTCGCGGCGGCGACCCAGCGTCGCGACAGCATCAACTCCCAGCTGACCAATGTCCGGCAGATGCTGGCGACGCTCTCCGGATCGGCGACCGGCTTCATCGTCGACCCGATCGCTGAGGACCCCGCCGAGGCAGTGGACGTGTCGGAGGAGGCGGAGGAGTCGCCGGAGGAGACGGGCGAGGACACAGGGCGCGAACCCACGGAGTGAGAGGCGGCACTCCCGGGTAGGACAGGTGCGTGAGCGCGGCCGCCGAATACCCGACCGAGGGTGAGGAGATCGGGCCCTTCCGCGTCGTACGCCGGATCGGTGGCGGCGGGATGGGAGCCGTCTTCGAGGCCGTCGACGCGACCCTGGACCGACGGGTGGCGCTGAAGGTGATCGCGCCCCACCTGGCCGAGGACGCCAGAGTTCCGCGACCGGTTCACCGCCGAGGCGCAGTCGCTGGCCGCCCTCGACTCCCCGCACGTCGTCCAGGTCTACGCCCACGGCGAGCAGGCGGGCCGTCTCTACATCGCGACCCAGCTGATCCCCGACGGCGACCTCGCCCACCTGATCGAAGGCGTCGGCGCCCCACCGCTCCGGGTCGGCCTCGACCTGATCAGCCAGGTCGCCGCAGGTCTGGCCGACGCCCATGCGGTCGGGCTGGTGCACCGGGACGTCAAGCCCGCCAACGTCCTGCTCCGTCACCGGGACGGCGCGATGTCGGCCTACCTCGGCGACTTCGGGGTTGCCGGCCGGGTCGGTGTGGAGCGCTCTCCCCGTGAGGCCGGCACGATCGGGACCCCGGCCTGGATGGCGCCGGAGCTGCACTCCGGCGCTCCGGCCGGGGTGGCCGGCGACGTCTACTCGGTCGGGGTGCCTGCTCTGGGCGTCGCTGACCGGCCGGGCGCCGTACGTCGGAGCGACGGAGGACGAGGTCGTCGCGGCCCACCGCGAGCACCCGGTTCCCCAGCTCATTGGCGACAGCCCGCTTTCGCGAGAGGTCAACCGGATCCTGCGCAGGGCCATGGCCAAGGACCCGGCCGAGCGCTACCCCTCCGCAGCCCTGCTCCGCGACGACCTGCGCCGCGCCGGGACCCTCTCGGACGTGGCCGCGAAGGAAGGAGCCACGCCCTGGCGGTCCAGCCCTCGCCGCCGTTGCCATTCTCGTCGCCGCCCTGGCCGGGTCGATCGCTCGGGCGACCTCGAGCCCGGGCGACGACGCGGCGCCGTCCCCTTCGTCAGCGTCAGGGACCGGTGAGGAGACCCGCGCCCGGGCCAGCCTCGCTCGGGCGCTGGCCGACCGGGGCGAGCTGAGCCGGGCCGAGGCCGAGTGCACGGCGCGACGGTGGATCGCCGGAGCCGGGCTCCGGTCCATGGTCGCGGCCGGCTTCTTCGACGCCGACCTCGACTACGTCGACCAGGACCGCAGCGAGATGACGGCGCGAATCGACACCGCCGCGACCGCGGCCGCCCGGGCCTGCGCCACGGAGCGCTAGCGGCACCCGGGCTCGATGCCGATGTGCGCCGGGGCAGGTTATGTTCAGGTCGTGACGGGCCGACTGGTCGCCCTGCTGCTCGTTCTGCCACTCCTGGGCTGCGGGCCGAGCGAGGAGCGAGACGCTGCCGGGTCATCCTCGGCTCCTTCGCCCTCCCACTCCGAGTCGCCCTCCGACCCCGAGTCGCCCACCCCATCTTCGGCATCGGCGCCGAACGACATCGTCGCCGTCGCGATCAGTGATCCCCGGAAACCGTCGGACTTCAAGGGGAGTGATGATGAGTTCCTGCAGCGGGCCCACAGCTACCTCGAAAGGGCGGACGTGCGCATTGGGGTTTCCGACCCTGCACTTGTCGACATGGGACGAGAGTTCTGTTCCATCCTGAGCGGTGGGGGCATGTTGGCCGACAAGGTCGACTTCTGGGCCGGGCTCATCCGTCTGCCCGAGGGCCATGACATACCGATCTTCTCCGCTGCGTCCGATGTCTTCTGCGGCGACCTCCTCGAGGGGTACTTGCGCATCAGGCGTGGCGCTCAGAGCCAGGAGCCGACCCCGCGCCAGCGGGCCGACCTGGTCAGGTTCGCGGCCACGCTGCATCAGCCCGGGGGACTCCCCCAAGTGGAGGCGATGTCCTCTCAAGAGCTGCAGGATGCCGCTCGGATGCTGTGCACCGCTCCGTCCAGATCGAAGCTGTTGGACACGTCTGAACGGTTGAGCCGTCTCGTTCCTCCGAGAGCTCTGGTCAAGTTTCTCCTGGCCCTCGGCCTCGGATATTGCCCAGAAGAGAGCAAGCACCTGGCCACGGCGCTGGGGCTGCGCGCCGCCGCCTGATCGGTTTGCCCGTTCCGGATGGCCGGGGGCAGGGGGTCAGTGACGCTCCGGCTCCATCGGGTGCATCAGGGCGTCGGTCCCGCCGTCGACGAACACCACGCTCCCGACCACCAGGCTCGCCGCGTCGGACAGCAGGAAGGCGATCGTGGCCGCCACCTCCTCCGGCCGGCCCGGGTCGGCCCAGCGCCGACGGGTAGGCGTCGGCGAAGACACCGAGCTGCGGGTCCTCACGCAGCCGGTCCGTCATGGGAGTCGCGATCAGCCCGGGCGCGACGGCGTTCAGCCGGATGCCCGAACCCGCCCACTCCTCCTTCACTCCCTCCCGCCGCGCCCACCACGCCAGCGCGGCCTTGGTGGCGGGGTAGACGTGGACCGCCTCGACCTCGGCCGCGGCGGTGCGGGCGGCGGCCTCGTCGTCGCGCAGGCAGGCGGCCGCGACGTCGGCGTTCCAGCCGGGTTGGCAGGTGACCGAGTTCGAGGCGAGCAGCACCACGGACGCGCCGCCTGCGGCCGCCAGCTGGGGCCGCAGCCGGCGGACCAGCGACACCGCACCGAAGAAGTTGACCGACACCACCAGCCCGGGGTCGACGCCGGTGAGTCCGGGGACCCCGGCGCAGGGAACGACGCCGTGCACCACGTCGGCCAGGCCCTGCACCTGCTCGATCGCCGAGTGCCGTCCCGCGGCGGACGACAGGTCGGCGACCACCTCGGCGTCGCGCTGGTCGACGGTGACGACCCGGTGTCCCTCGTCCCGCAGCAGCCGGGTGGTGGCGGCGCCGATGCCCGAGGCGGCACCGGTGACGACGTACGTCTTCATGGTCGGCCGTCGGCCACGCGCACCAGGCCGGCCAGGGTGGCGACGTACGCCGTCCCGTCGGGGCCGAGGTAGATCGCGGCGTAGTGGTTGTTCCACTGGGTGCCGGTCCCGGTGAGTCGGCTCCACACGGTCTCGCCACTGCGGATGTCGAGGGCGGTGAGGTACCACGCATCGATGCCGTCCTGGCGCGGCGGCTTGGTGTAGACGTAGAGCAGCCCGTTGCCGTGGCTGGCCTTGGGCACCGACGTCGGTGCCGTCGCCGAGCTGGTCCACGCGACCCGACAGCCGTCCCGACGCAGCAGCACGCGGGCCACTCCGGGCGTGGTGGAGCGGCCCAGCGTGGTGGTCTGCGGCCCTTCGTACCCGTAGTTGTTCTCGATGATGAACGACCGCCCGGCCGCGACCAGGCTGTTCTCCGTGGTGCTCGCACCGCGGGCCAGCACCGGCACCCGGCAGTGGCGCGCGCCGGTACGCCGGTCGTAGACGAGGATCCGGCTTCGCGGCTCCGCGTTGTCGGCGATCGCCACCCACCGCCGGCCGAGGAGGGTGGGGGAGGTGCCCGACCCGCGGGAGAGCATGCCGGGCTTCTTCGTGGTGCCGCGGTCGTAGGTCCGTCGCCAGGTGACCCGCGGCCGGCCGCGGGGTCCGCGTCGAGGCGGTAGGCCGCGTGGGTGCTCACCGGGTAGACGCCGCCTGTCTCGTCGGCGGACACGGAGTTGACGATGTCCTCGTTCCGGCCGGAGCTCGAGGGTGGCGACGCGGCCGGTCCGCCGGTCGAGTGTTCCGACCGTCCCGTGCTGGCTGAAGAACCAGACGCGACCCTGCCAGTCGGGCGCCACGGCGACCAGGCAGTCATCCTCGCCGAGGTGTCGGGCGAGCGGCCAGGAGCGGACCTTCGCGAGGTCGCCGTCCGGCGTCTGCCGCACCTTCCAGATCTCGCTGGTGGTGGTCGTGGCGAAGGCGCGGTCGCGGTCGTCGAGGAAGAAGTAGGTGCCGCCGCAGATGTCGGTGAGCGGGTTCCGGCCGGAGGTGGCGTCGCGTCCCGGCATCGTGAGCTCGGAGATCGGGTCCAGGGTCTCGGGGTGGATGAGCATCATGGTGAAGCCCTCGAGGCCGCCGCACAGCGCGACGATCCGGCCCTCGGAGTCGAACGTCATCGTGGCGCACTCGCGGACGCCGTAGCTGCGCGAGGTGACCGACAGGTCCCGTCCGAGCGGGCCGCTGACGTCGTAGGCGTCGGTGCTGTACGCGTCGTTGTGCATGCTGCTGGTGCCGTTGGGGGACAGGAACGGGTGCTGCGGCACGGGCGGGTGCGCCATCGGTCGCCGCGGCGCCGACGTTCCCTCGAACTCAGGCACCAGCGCGTCGGTCGGCAGGGACGGAATCGGGCCGCCCGGGTCGACCGGGATGTCCGGCAGTGGGTCGCCCGCCTGGACCGGTCCGGACGCGGCGAGCGCCACGGCCATGGCGACGGCAGCCACGGCGACGGGCGGCGTACGGCGCATCGGGCCACCCTAAACTGAAACGTGTTCCAGTTCTAGGGCGGGTGCGGGCGGCCGCCGCCCGACTCAGGAGCCAGGCGGTGCGAACTGGCTGGCGGTGAACACCCCGCCCTGGGGATCGCGGACGAGCACCTCCCGGGTCCAGTCGGAGTCCGAAGTGCCCAGCACCGTGCCACCGAGACGCACGACCGACGCAGCGGTGGCGTCTCGGTCGGCCACGGTGAACGTGACGTGCCAGTGCGGTTCCTCGCCGGGCAACAGGGGAGCCATCCACCCGATCGCGTCGGCGAAGCCGGGCGGCGCGCTGACGTCGGCCTGACGCTCGTAGATCTCGGGGTCAGAGGTGTCGGCGAGGTGGTCTCCGTATCCGGGTAGCCGGATCATCTGTCCGAACCCGAGGTCGTCGACCGACCAGCCGAACACCTCGCCGTACCAGGCGGCCGATGCTTCCGGGTCGGCCGCGTGGAGGTCGCTGAAGTTCCATGCTCCCGGGGCGTTGACGGCCTGCGCGCCTGGTCGGGCTCCGGCCTGCCAGAGCCCGAAGTCCACGCCGTAGGGGTCGGTGCAGGCCGCCGATCGGCCCCCCATCCCCGCCTGGGACACCGCGGTCACGACGTGCCCGCCGGCGGCTTCGACCCGCGCGGTTGCGGCCTCGACGTCGTCCACGGCGATGTAGGTGTTCCACCCGGACGACCCGGGGTGAGTCGCGACTGCCGAGGATCCCGGCCGCGTCGAGGCCGTCCAGCTGGGCCACCAGGTACCGGTCCGCCTCCCCTGGCGACGGGTCCTCGGTGAACGTCCACCCGAAGAGTTCAGCGTAGAAAGCGCTGGCGCCCCCGAGGTCTTCGTGCGCGATCTCGACCCAGGATGTGACGCCGGCCGGGTACGACCGAAGCTTGGTCATGACACCTCCTGATGCGTCACCTCACAGGTAACGGCGGGTCCGTTCGGGGGGCGAGCCCGGCCCGGCGGCGAGCAGGGCGGCGAGCTCGTACTCGAGCACCGCCCCGACCCGCTGGCAGAAGGCCTCCGGCTCGTCGGCGGCGTCCGGTTTCTCGGCCACGACCCGGTCGACGACGCCGAGGTCGTGCAGGTCGATGGCGCGGACCTTCTGGGCGCGCGCCATGTCGGGGGCGTGCTCGACGTCGCGGTGCACGATCGCGCTCGCACCCTCCGGGGGCAGCGGCGACAGCCAGGCGTGCTGCGCGGCGATGACCCGGTCGGCCGGCAGCAGGGCCAGCGCGCCGCCACCGTTGCCCTCGCCGAGCATCAGGCACAGGGTCGGGGCGTCGAGGGTGACCAGGTCGGACAGGCAGCGCGCGATCTCGCCCGCCAGGCCGCCGTTCTCCGCGTCGGGGGAGAGCGCGGCGCCCTGGGTGTCGATGACCGTCACCAGCGGCAGCCCCAGCTCGGAGGCCAGGTGCATGCCGCGCCGCGCCTCGCGCAGGGCCTCGGGCCCCATCGGGTGGTCCGGCGTCTGGCCACGCCGGTCCTGGCCCAGGAACACGCAGGGCACCCGGCCGAACCGCACCAGCGCGATCAGCAGGCCGGGGTCGGCCTCGCCCTGACCGGTCCCGTTGAGCGGCACGACGTCGGAGGCGGCGTAGCGCAGCAGGCGGCGTACGCCGGGCCGGTCCGGCCGTCGCGACCGGGTGACGGCGTCCCACGTGTCGACGTCGGGGATCTCGTCGTTGGGCGGCTCCGGGACGGCCGGGATGCCCTCCCGGGGAGCCAGCAGCACGTCGAGCACCCGGCTGAGGATGTCGGCGGCCTCGTCCGGGGCGACGACGGCATCGAGGATGCCTCGCTTGTAGAGGTTCTCCGCGGTCTGCACGCCCTCGGGGAACGGCCGGTTGTAGAGCGCCTCGTAGACCCGCGGGCCGAGGAAGCCCACCAGCGCGCCGGGTTCCGCGGCGGTGACGTGGCCCAGCGATCCCCAGGACGCCATCACGCCGCCCGTGGTCGGGTGGCGGAGGTAGACGAGGTACGGCAACCCGGCCGCCTTGTGCGTGGCCACCGCCTGGCTGATCCGCACCATCTGCACGAACGCCGGGGTGCCCTCCTGCATCCGGGTGCCGCCGCTGACCGGGCGCGGCCACCAGCGGCAACCCCTCGGCGGTGGCCCGCTCGATCGCGACCACCAGGCGGTCGGCTGCGGCCCGGCCGATCGACCCGGCCAGGAACCCGAACTCTCCGAGCACGACGGCCACCCGACGCCCGCGCATCAGGGCCTCGCCGCTGACCACCGACTCGTCGACGCCGCTCCGCTCGGCCGCGTCGGCCAGCTGGGCGGCGTACTCCTCGCTCACCTCGCCGCGCTCCGGCGGGGTGTCCCACGACTGCCACGAGCCGTCGTCGAGGACGAGCTCGATGAGCTCCCGGGCGGTCAGACGGGTCACGAGCGACAGCGTACGACGCGTCCGCCGGTGAGCGGCCGTGCCGCGCGTCCGCGACCGCTCATGGCAGCGGGACGGCGATTGAATCCGGGTCGTTCGGGTAGGTCGAAATGGTCAGTCAGACCGGCCGAACTCTCTGGAGGAGTCCCATGGCCCTGACCGACGTACTCGATCGTGAACGCACCGTCGCCAGTCACGAGCTTCAACCGGTGGCTGATCCCGCCCGCGGCCCTGGCCGTGCACCTGTGCATCGGCCAGGCCTACGCGACCAGCGTCTACAAGTCCTCGCTGGTCGAGCACTTCGACACCTCGCTGACCGCGATCGGGATCATCTTCTCGATCGCGATCGTCATGCTCGGCCTGAGCGCCGCGGTGTTCGGCACCTGGGTGGACACCGGCGGCCCGCGCCGGGCGATGGCGGCTGCGGCGGCCTGCTGGTCGGTCGGCTTCCTGGTCGGCGCGCTGGGCATCGCCACGACCCAGCTGTGGCTGGTCTACCTGGGCTACGGCGTCATCGGCGGCATCGGCCTGGGGCTGGGCTACATCTCTCCGGTCTCGACCCTGATCAAGTGGTTCCCGGACCGCCCGGGCCTCGCCACGGGGCTGGCGATCATGGGCTTCGGCGGCGGGGCGATGATCGCGAGCCCCCTGTCGGCGAAGCTGCTCGGGATCTACGACAGCAACTACGACTCGGCCACCGCGATCGCCAGCGGCGACGCCGTGGCCAAGCTGTTCGTCACCCTCGGGCTGGTCTACCTGGTCGTGATGGCTGTTCGGTGCCTGGCTGATCCGGGTGCCTCCCGAGGGCTGGAAGCCGGAGGGCTACGACCCCCACGAGGTCGAGGAGAGCCCCTCGATCACCACGGGCAACGTCTCCGCCGCCAACGCCATCAAGACGCCCCAGTTCTGGCTGCTGTGGACCGTGCTGTTCTGCAACGTCACGGCCGGCATCGGACTGCTCGAGCAGGCCGCGCCGATGATCCAGGACTTCTTCCGCGAGGACGGCTCGACCGCGGTCACGGCGGCCGCAGCGGCCGGCTTCGTCGGGGTCCTGTCCTTGTTCAACATGGCCGGTCGGTTCATCTGGTCCTCCACGTCCGACGTCGTCGGGCGCAAGAACATCTACATGCTCTACCTCGGCGCGGGGATGGGTCTCTACCTGCTGCTCGCCTTCGTGGGCGCCAGCACGACGCTCGTCTTCGTGCTGATCGCGGGCATCATCATCAGCTTCTACGGCGGCGGCTTCGCCACCGTGCCGGCGTACCTCCGCGACCTGTTCGGCACGTTCCAGGTCGGCGCGATCCACGGCCGTCTGCTCACCGCCTGGTCGGCTGCGGGCG
Source organism: uncultured Actinomycetota bacterium (assembly GCA_963848795.1). Taxonomy (GTDB): domain Bacteria; phylum Actinomycetota; class Actinomycetes; order Propionibacteriales; family Nocardioidaceae; genus Nocardioides. The sequence continues at coordinate 17,235 of CAWKEX010000023.1, read as the reverse complement.
TCGCCGGGCCGCTGATCATCAACGGCATCCTCGACACGCAGGGCGAGCCGGGGACGCTGACCGCTGACAACTACACACCGGCCCTGATCACGATGGTCTGCGTGCTCGCGGTCGGCTTCGTCGCCAACCTGCTGATCCGCCCGGTCAACGAGCGGTTCCACGAGTCCGGCAGCGACCATGACCGGGCGGTCCCGCGTGATGCCGCGGCCACAGCCGGCGAGGGCCGGGACCTCCCCGGGCCCGGGGCCGCGTGGCTGCCCATCGCCTGGGTGATCGTCGGGGTCCCGCTCCTGTACGGCGTCTACGAGACCGTGGTCGTCGCGTTCGACCTGTTCTAGCGCGTCCGCCAGGCGTCGAGCACCACGGCCTCGGCTGCCCGGTCGAGCCCGGCAACAGGGGAGTCGGGCTCCCTGCGCAGCCAGGCCAGGGTGTCTCGTGCGGTGTCGGCGAGCGGTCGGGTCCGCAACCCGGCGTCGTACGACGCCTCGACGTCGACCGACATCAACCACGCGTACTCCGGCTGCGGCAGCCACACCGGGAGTGATCGGGGTCCGTCCCACGGCTCGACGTCATGCTCGGCGAGGAAGTCCTGGCCGACCCAGGTCCAGCGCCGGTCGGACGCCTCGGGGCCGACGCCATCGGCGATCTCCTCGAGGAAGTCCGCCCGGGACATCGCACGACCGGTCCCGTGGAACACCCCGGTGGTCCGGTTCTCGGCGCAGTCGACCAGCCAGGACGCGAGGTCCCGCACGTCGATGACCTGGACCCGCTCGTCCGGCGAGCCGGGGGCGAGCACCTCGCCGCCGTCGGCGATCCGGTGGGGCCAGTAGCTGAACCGGCCGGAACGGTCACCCGGCCCGACGATGAGGCCGGGCCGGACCACCACCGACGAGCCCGTGCCTTCGGTGACCGCCTGCTCGCAGGCGACCTTCATCGCGCCGTAGGCCTCGGGGCTGGACGCGGGGTCCTCGTCGGTGTGGATCGGCTCGTGCGTGGGCAGGGTGTCGACCGTGCCGTTGGGGGTGGAGTCGTCGGTGTAGACGCTGATGGTCGAGACGAAGACCCAGTGCGCGTCCGGGAACGCCGCCACCGCCGACCGGACCCAGGACGGGTGGCGAGCCACGTCGACGACGGCGTCGAACTCCGCCCCGTCGACCAGCTCAGACGGTGCCGGGTCGCGGCGGTCCCAGGCGACATGCGTCGCACCCTCCGGCACCGACCCCGACTCACCGCGGCAGGCGCAGGTGACCTCGTGCCCGCGCCGAACCGCCTCCTCCGCGACCGCACGCGAGAGGAAGACGGTTCCGCCGAGGACGAGCAGCCTCATGTGGAGAACGGCGGGGACTGCTGGCCCATCAGCCACGCGTCGAACATCGGGCGGAGGTCGTCGCCGGTCTTCCGCGACCACCAGGCGGTGATGTCGTCGTACGACGCGTTGTCATTGTCGTTGACCCGCGGCCAGGCCCTCACCAGCCGCCAGAACTGCTTGTCACCGATCCGCTGGCGCAGCTGGTCCCACATCAGGGCGGGGAGGTAGTAGATGTTTCCCTCGCCGAACGTCGCCGGGTCGTAGTTCGCCGGCGGTCCGGCAGACGACCTCTCCTGCTGGTCGAGGGCGGCCCAGTCGAGGAGCCTGTCGTCTGCGTCGAAGCCGTACTCCTTGTCCTCCCAGAGGATCTGGAGGTACATCGCCATGCCCTCGTTCATCCACACGTCGCGCCAGTCCCGCGGCGTGACCTGGTCGCCGTACCACTGGTGGATCATCTCGTGCACCACCACCGAGGGGGACAGGGTGTAGTCGGTCGTGCCGAGCGTGATCATGGTCTGGGTCTCCATGCCGCTGGTGGAGTCGACGACGACGAAGCCGAGCGAGGAGAAGGGGTAGGGGCCGAGCCGGTCCTCGATCCAGTCGAGCTCGTCGCCGGCGACCTTCACCGACCGCAGGCTGCGGGCGTCGCCGCGGGGGGTCCAGTAGGTCATCGGCACCCCGCTCTTCGACCGGTCCCTGGTCATCTTGAAGTCCCCGAACGCCACGGTCACGAGGTACGACGCCGCGGGCTCGTCCAGGTGCCAGTCGGTGACGGTGCGTCCCGCTCCCTCCTTCCGCGACTGCAGCTTGCCGTTGGCCACGCCGACCCACGGGGAACGCGTGGTGAGGGTGAAGTCGTAGAGGGCCTTGTCGGAGGGGTGGTCGTTGACGGCGTACCAGGAGTAGGCGCCGAAGGGCTCCTGCATGGTCCAGGTCTCGCCCTCGTCGGTGACCGTCCAGCCGATGGTGCTGAAGTCGTCGCGGGTGGTCGGCGCCGCGACCGGCTTCGGGGTGCCGCGGTAGCGAACCTCCAGGGTGTAGCGCCCGTCGGCGCGGACGGGGGCCCGGACGACGAGGTCCTTGCCCCGCTCCCGGAAGGTGGTCTTCTCCCCGTCGAGGACGAGCGAGGTGACGGTGAGGCTTTTGCCGAAGTCGAGCTGGAACTCCTCCGCATCCTCGGTGGCCCGGAACGTCAGCGTCTCCACCGCGTCGAGGGTCTCCGACTTCGGGGTCCAGGTCAGGTCGAGCTGGTAGTGCAGGGCGTCCACCCCGGGGTCGCCCACCGCCGGATAGACCCGGTCCTCGACCGGCCGGCTCAGCGCCGCGTCGAGAGCCGGGTCGTCCGGGTCGAGAGCGGGGGCATCCTTCTCCTGAGCGGCCGACGTCGCTGACGGCGTGGAGGAGGTCTCGGCGGGGGAGGACTGCGCGGCCGGCTCATCGTCGGCCGCGGAGCAGCCGCCGAGCACCAGCGTCACGGCCACCAGCCAGGTGGCCGTCCCCCGCATTCTCATGGGCACACGCTAGTCGGGTCCGGCAACCGGGGGCGGCGCGCACTTCCGACCGTGATGGATCTGTGGCCTCCCTGCCGCTGGTCGTAGGCGTTGGACGTAGGCTGGGGACGACTGGCCGGAGAGGACTCCAGTTTGGAACCGTCCCGGCCGGCCGAGAGGGCGCACGTCATGTCGACGTCGAACGGTCCCATCCTGACTCCCACGCGCGTTCCGCTGAGACTGCGCCTGACCCCACATCCGGGCCGCGATCACCTGGACGGAGGTTGGTGGCCACAGAGCCGCGACCTGTCCGTTGAGCTGGCCGACCTCGTCGAGCACTTCCCTCCGGAGCTCGGGCGAATCGCCCGCGTCGTGTACTCCCCACCCGACTGGGATCCGGCGCCACGTCGCATTGCGACCACCAGCGGCTACGTGAAGGTCGGCAGCTTCCCACGCGACGACACCCACCTGGTCCACCTGAAGACGTCGGACCGGGCTGTCCTGAGGGTCCTGGTCATACCCGCGTGGCTTTCGGCCGACCAGGGCGAGGAGGCACTGCTTGCGGCGGCCACCCGTGGGAATGCCCAACCGGCCGCGTCGCTCCTGGCCACCGTCACGGAGTTCCCGGACATCGACCCCGCCGACCACTGGAACGACGCCGGCGGCTCCTGGTGGGATACCGACCTGATGGCGCCGTCCTTTCGAGGAGGCGCCTGATCGTGGCCTACCTGATGCTCTACGGCAGCGGGTGGACCCAGCGGTGGCGCATCCCCGAGGGAACGGCGGACCACGTGCGCGCCGAGATCTCTCAGGTGGGGACCCAGGCCACCGGCAGCCTCTCCGTCGTCGATCCCGGCTCAGAAGCGGAGGTCACCCTGGTGGTTGCATGGGGGCTGGTCGCCGCGGCCGTGGTCATCCATGGAGCTGCGGGATCCGGTGACGACGTGACGACCGGTCAGTACGCCTAGGAGTGTCGAGCGGGCCGGAGTTGCGTGCCGGTGCGGTGCGCGGTTGGCTGGCGCCATGACCGCAGACCTCCTGTCCCAGCACCGCGAACGCCTCGACCGCGCGGTCGAGGCCTGCGCCTCCCGCGAGTACTTCTCCGCCTTCGACGAGTCCCCCTCTCCCCGGGTGTACGGCGAGACCGCCGGGACCGAGGGCAAGGAGGCCTACGACGGGTGGCTGGGGCGGGACTTCCCGCTGCGGACGCCGGGCAGCGACGGGACCGTGGCGACCGAGCGGTCGCCGTACGGGTTCGACCTGGGGGTCACCTACCCGCGGGTGCCGGCGACCGACGAGGCGGTCGACACCTTGATGGCCGCCTCGCGCGCCGGGATGCGCGCCTGGCGCGACGCCGGGCCCGAGGGGCGTGCCGGCGTCTGCCTGGAGATCCTGGACCGGCTGCACGGACGGATCTTCGAGTTGGCCAACGCGGTCCAGCACACCAGCGGGCAAGCGTTCGTGATGGCCTTCCAGGCCGGTGGGGCCCACGCGCTCGACCGTGCGCTCGAGGCGATCGCCTACGCCTGGACGGAGATGACTCGCACCCCGGCCACGGCCCTCTGGGAGAAGCCGGCGCGCGGCGAACCCCTTCGGATGGAGAAGACGTTCACGGTCGTCCCGCGCGGCGTCGCCCTGGTGATCGGCTGCAACACCTTCCCGACCTGGAACTCCTGGCCCGGGCTCTTCGCCTCGCTCGTCACCGGCAACGCCGTCGTGGTGAAGCCGCACCCGGCCGCGGTGCTCCCGCTCGCGATCACGGTGCAGGCCTGCCAGGAGGTGCTCGCCGAGGCGGGCTTCGACCCCAACCTGGTCACCCTGGCCGCCGAGGACCCGGCCGACAAGCTGGCCGCCGTTCTGGCGGTGCGGCCCGAGGTGAAGCTGATCGACTTCACCGGCGGCAACGCGTTCGGCGAGTGGCTGGAGGACCACGCCCGCCAGGCGATCGTGTTCACCGAGAAGGCGGGGGTCAACACCGTCGTCCTCGACTCCACCGACAACTTCAAGGCGATGTGCCAGAACCTCGCGTTCTCCTTCGCCCTCTACACGGGGCAGATGTGCACGGCACCCCAGAACGTCTACCTGCCCGCCGGCGGGATCAGCACCGACGAGGGTGAGAAGTCACCCGCCGAGGTGGCGGAGGGGATCGGCGCCTCCCTCGACAAGCTGCTCGGCGACGACGCCCGCGCGGTCGAGCTCCTCGGCGGGGTGGTGAACTCCGGAGTGCTCGAACGGCTCGAGGCTGCGGGTTCGCGCGGCGACGTCCTGGTCGAGTCGCGCACGGTCAAGCACCCGACGTACTCCGAGGCGACGGTCCGCACGCCCACGATCATCGGGCTCTCGTCTTCGGACTCCGAGGTCTACGAGTCGGAATGCTTCGGTCCGGTGGCCTACCTGATCTCGACGTCGGGTACCGACGAGTCGACCGACCTGTTCCGCGACACGGTCAAGCGGCACGGCGCGATGACGGCCGCGGTCTACTCGACCTCGGGCACGGTCATCGACGAGGTCCGCGAGGCCGCGCTCGACGCGGGGGTCGCGCTCTCGGAGAACCTGCTCGGCGCGGTGTTCGTGAACCAGTCGGCCGCCTACTCCGACTTCCACGGCACCGGCGCCAACCCGGCCGCCACCGCGTCGTACACCGACGGCGCGTACGTCGCCTCTCGCTTCCGCGTGATCCAGTCCCGCCGCCACGTCTGACTCGTTGAGTTGGGCCTCGTGGCCCCTCGACTTGGGCGTAATGGCCCCCGACGAGGGCACTCTTGCCCAACTGAAGGGGCCTTCACGCCCAACTCAACGATGAATGCGGTGACCTGGGCCGGTCTGTCCTAGAGAAGATCGGAACCTTTGTCTGCAGGTGTCGTATCCGAGCACGGCCGTTCGTGGACCAGGTGAGAGATCCCGACTACCCACGGAGATACCCATGAACAACCTCGACCACAGGGCCCGCTGGCTGGCGCTCTACACGCTCTGCCTGGGTGACCTGCTGATCGTGCTGGACATGAGCATCGTCAACGTGGCGCTGCCGTCGATCCAGGCCGACCTCGGCTTCTCGCAGACCGCGCTGGCCTGGGTCGTCAACGCCTACCTGCTGACGTTCGGCGGCTTCCTGCTGCTCTCCGGCCGGCTCGGCGACCTGCTCGGCAACAAGCGGGTCTTCCAGGCCGGCGTGGTGTCGTTCACCGTGGCGTCGATCGCCTGCGGGCTCGCTCCGTCGGCGGGCCTGCTCGTCGCAGGCCGCGCCATCCAGGGCCTCGGCGGCGCAGCCGTCTCCGCGGTCGCGCTGGCCCTGATCATGGGCCTGTTCTCCGACCCGGGTGAGCGCGCCAAGGCAATGGGCGTCTTCGGCTTCGTGATGTCCGGCGGCGGCGCGGTCGGCGCGCTGCTGGGCGGCGTGCTGACCGGCCTGCTGAACTGGCACTGGATCTTCCTGGTCAACGTCCCGATCGGGATCGCCGTCTGGGTGCTCGCGAAGCGGATCCTGCCTGAGGACGAGGTCGTCCCCGGTGCCACCCGCCTCGACGTCCCCGGCGCGGTGCTGGTGACGCTGAGCATGATGCTCGCCGTCTACGGCGTCGTCGGCGGCAACGCGGCCGGGTGGACCTCGGCCCGCACGCTGGGCCTCCTGACCGGAGCCGCAGTGCTGCTGGCCGTGTTCGTGGCGTGGGAGTCGCGCACGGCGTCGCCGCTGGTCCCGCTGCGGCTCTTCGCCCTCCGCAACCTCTCCATCTCGCAGGTGGTCGGCGTGCTGTGGGCCGGTGCGATGTTCGCCTGGTTCTTCCTGGCGACGCTCTACCTGCAGCAGGTGCTGGGGTACGGCGCCCTCGACATCGGCCTGGCCTTCCTGCCCACCAGTCTGGTGATGGCCTACTGCTCCCTGAAGGTCTCTGATCGATTGGTGATGAGGTTCGGTATCCGCCCGCCGCTGGTGGCCGGCCTCTCGTCCGCCGCGCTCAGTCTTGTGCTTTTCTCGCGGGCCCCCGTCGACGGGAGCTTCATGATCGACGTACTGCCTGCCCTGGTCCTGATGGGCATCGGCGCCGGCATCGCCTTCAACCCGGTCCTGCTGGCGGCCATGGGCGACGTCGAGCCGCACGAGAGCGGGCTGGCCTCCGGCGTCGTGAACACCAGCTTCATGATGGGTGGCGCCCTCGGTCTGGCCGTCTTCGTGAGCCTGTCCAGCTGGCGCACCAGCTCGCTGGTCGCCGACGGCGAGGCTCCGCTGGTCGCGCTGAACGAGGGTTTCCAGATCTCGTTCCTGGCGGCTGCCGTGGCGGCCCTGGCGGCGGCCGCCATCGGCGGTGCGCTGCTGCGGCCCAAGCCGATGCAGATGCCCGAGGAGCCGGAACTGGTCGAGGCCTCCGTCTGACGTTGCGGGTCGTGTGCCTGAGGTCGCCCTCAGGCACACGACCCGTTTCCGCGAGGGGTCACGGGACGTGAGGCACGGGTCGTTAGCGTGATGGCATGCGCGACCTGCTTCTCCGCAACGCCCGCATCGTCGAGCTCGGCACCGGGCCGGGCATCGACACGCCCCTCGATGTCCGGGTGCAGGCCGGGACCGTCGTCGAGGTCGGCCTCCACCTCGACCGCCCCGCCGGCCTGGAGGAGTACGACGCCGAAGGGCGCTGGCTGATCCCCGGGCTCTGGGACCAGCACGTGCACCTCGGCCAATGGACCGTCTCGTCGCAACGGCTCGACCTCGCCCCCACCTGGTCGCCGGAGGAGGCCACCGCGCTGGTGGCCGAACGCCTCCTCGAGGTGCCCGACGAGCCGATCATCGGCTGGGGCCACCGGCTCTCGCGCTGGCACCGGGACCCCACGGTCACCGAGCTCGACGAGGTGGCACCCGACACCCCGGTCATCCTGATCAGCGGCGACGGCCACCACGCCTGGCTGAACACCACGGCGCTGATCGCACTCGCGCTGCCGATCCGGGACAAGGTCGTCTTCGAGCGGGAGTGGTTCGCCGCCTATGGCCGCCTGGTCACCCTGGTCGGCAGCGACGGCACGTCACCGGCCGCCTACGAGCGCACGATGGAGGCGGCCGCGGCCATGGGGGTCACGGGGGTCGTCGACTTCGAGTTCAGCGGTGACCACCACGACTGGGCCGAGCGGTTCCACGAGGGCGCCAACCTGCTGCGGGTCCGGACGGCGACCTACGCCGACGGGCTGGACGCCGTCATCGCGGCAGGGCTGCGCACCGGCGACATGCTCCCGGACTGCGACGAGCTGATCTCGATGGGCCCGCTCAAGATCATCTCCGACGGATCGCTCAACACCCGGACCGCCTGGTGCTGCGAGCCGTACGCCGACGGCTCGGGATCGGGCGAGCCGAACCAGACCGACGAGGAGCTGCACGACCTGCTCAAGATCGCGGTCGGCAACGGCCTGGAGGTCGCCACCCACGCGATCGGCGACGCGGCGGTGCACTCCGCACTCCTGGCCTACGAGGCGACCGGGGCCGTGGGGTCGATCGAGCACGCCCAGCTGATCCGGCGCGAGGACGTCCGCCGACTGGCCGCGCTGCGGCATCCGCGCCAGCGTGCAACCCGCCCACATCCTGGACGACCGCGACGCGACCGAGCGGGTGTGGGCCGACCGGGCGAACCGGTCCTTCGCACTCCGCTGGATGCTCGACGAAGGCGTCACGCTCGCGTTCGGCTCGGACGCCCCCGTCTCCCCCCTCGACCCGTGGCTCGCCATGGCGGCCGCGGTCCACCGCAGCGGGGACCAGCGGGAGCCGTGGCACCCCGAGCAGGCCCTCACCGCGCGGGAGACGCTGGCCGCGTCCGTCGACGACCAGGGCACCGTCCGCGCCGGCTCGCGCGGCGATCTGGTGCTCCTGGACGCCGACCCGGTCGACGCGGCAGACACCTCGCTCGAGCAGGCCGACCGGCTGCGCGACATGCACGTCCACGCCACCTGGGTGGCCGGACAGCTCGTCTACGCCGAGCCCTGAGTGACACTGACCGGGTGGCTGAGGTCAGGGTCGGGGTCTCCGGCTGGCGCTACCCGAGCTGGCGCGGCGACTTCTACCCCCGCGGGCTGGTGCAGCGCCGCGAGCTGGAGTACGTCGCCTCCAGGATGAGCTCGGTCGAGATGAACGGGTCGTTCTACTCCCTGCAGCGTCCGGCGACCTTCCGCGCCATCGTCGAGCAGACCCCCGACGACTTCCCCGTGGCGGTCAAGGGCGGCCGCTACATCACGCACATGAAGCGGCTCGCCGGCGTGGAGTCCGCGCTGGCCAACTTCTTCGCCTCCGGCGTCCTGGCTCTCGGCGAGCAGCTGGGGCCGGTGCTGTGGCAGCTGCGGCCGGACATGGCGTACGACGAGCAGCGGCTCGCGGCGTTCCTCGACCAGCTGCCGCGGACCACCCGTGCCGCGGCGCACCTGGCCGCGCGGCACGACGACAAGCTGTCCGGCGACCGGGTCGCTGACCGAGTGCGCCGTCGACCAGCCGATCCGGCACGCCCTGGAGGCGCGGCACTCCCTCGTTCGGCGCAACAGAGCGGCGCTGGCGCTCCTCGAGGAGCACGACGTCGCGCTGGTGGCCTCGGACAGCCCGGGTGCCTGGCCCTACCTCGAGGAGCGCACCGCCGCGTTCATGTACGTGCGGCTGCACGGCCACACCGAGCTCTACGCCAGCGGCTACTCCTCACCCTCACTGGATCGCTGGGCGGAGAAGGCCGCGGGCTGGCGCGCCGAGGGCCTCGACGTCTACGTCTACTTCGACAACGACGCCCGCGGGCGGGCGCCTCACGACGCGGTCGCGCTGCTGGAGCGGCTCGGCTGATCCCCGGCCAGGGCGATCGTCAGCTCCAGCACCGTCTCCGGGTCGTCGAGCCGATCGCCGAACAGCTCGCGGAGCTGGCCCATCCGGTAGCGCACCGTCTGCGGGTGCACGAACAGCTCGGCGGCGACGTCGTCGCGCCGTCCGTGGTGCAGCAGCCACGAGCGGAGCGTGGCCGTCAGCTTCTCGGCGGAGGCGGGGCGCAGGTCGGCCAGCGGCGCCAGCGCCCGTGCCCTCAGGTCGGCCAGGGCCTCGCGGTCGGCGGTCAGCACGAGCCGGGACAGGTGCGCCTCGGTGTCGAGCGTGACGCCGAGCTCGAGCGCGCGGAGGACCCGGTCGACCGAGGCCCGCACCGAGAGCCAGGGCCGGGCCGGGCCGGCGATGCCGTCGCGGTCGCGGAGAGCACGCAGGAGCGCCCCGCGCCGCCGGCCGTCCATGTCGGGGACCAGCAGCAGGACCCGGTCCTCCAGTCCGGGCAGGTCCTCGGCCGACTGCAGGGTGTCGGCGGAGACGGCGCCCAGCACCGGCCGGACCTGGGCTTCGGGCACCACGACGGCCGTGAGCGTCTTCGGCGGCGACCACCCGGCGCGCTCGGCGGCCGACTGCACGGCCTCGGCGGGCGAGCCCTGCACCAGGTGGCGGGCGAGGCGCTCCAGCAGGCGGCGGCGCACCTGGCCGGTGGTGTCCAGCTCGTCGGTGTGGCCGGCGACGCTGGCGGCGGACAGCTCGTCGATGTAGGCGAAGACCAGCTCGGCGAAGCTGGCCAGGGTGTCGGCGTCCACGTCGTTGCGCACGGCGGTCGCCGACATCTCCCGCCACGAGACCCGCGCGCCGATCCGGTACGCCGCGAGCAGCGCGTCGACCGAACGCCCGCTCCGGGCCTCGCCCCGCCCGAGCTGGTAGGCACCCTCCACCGCGGGCGCCGCCGGGGTGCGGGGACTGGCGCCCGCGGCTCCGGGACGCGAGCGAGATGAACCCGCCGAGCGCGAGCTGGACCGCGCTGCGGATGTTCTCGCCCATCGACCCGGTCAGCGCGTCCGCGTAGCTGGGCACCTCGTCGATGATCGCGGCCACCGTCTGCTCGGCCACCTGGGGGAGGCGCGAGCGCATCTCCTCGATCGTCTCCGGGGTCAGTTGCAGGCTGTGGGCGGCGGTGTGGCGGGGCTTGGGAGCATTCATTGTTCGCTCCGAACAAATGTGATGGGGATCTTCACGCTCGCTGGTCATGACTTTAGCCGCCGAGAAGGACATCATGGAAGACATGAGCAACCTTCGCGCCGCCGTACGCCGCGTGGCCGAGGCTGCTCTCACGCCGATGGTGCCGGCCGACGTGCCTCGACATGGTCCACCCGCTGCGCTCCGGCGCGGACCTGCGCGGCCGGATCGAGGAGATCCACCCCGAGACCGCCGACGCCGCCACCATCGTGCTCCGCCCCGGCAAGGACTGGGCCGGGCACGTCCCCGGCCAGTACGTCCGGATCGGCATCGACGTCGACGGCGTCCGCCAGTGGCGGGCCTACTCCCTCACCCACGGGCCCCGCGCCGACGGCCGGATCTCCATCACCGTCAAGGCGGTCCCGGACGGCAAGGTCAGCAACCACCTCGTCCACGACGCCCGACCGGGCACGCTGGTCCACCTCGAGCAGGCGGCCGGCGAGTTCGTGCTCCCGCCCGAGGGCGGCAAGCTCCTGTTCGTCACCGCCGGCTCCGGCATCACCCCGGTCATCGGGATGCTGCGCAACCTGTTCCCGGCCACCGACGAGGGCGTGCTCCGCCTGCCGCGCAGCCGCGCCTACGACATCGTCGTCGTGCACGTCGCGCCCAGCGAGCCGGACTCGATCTTCACCGCCGACCTCAAGGCGCTGCACAAGGCGGAGGCCATCTCCCTCGTCGCGCGGTACGACGACCTGGACGGCGTCCTCGACGTGGCCGACCTGGCCGACCTCGTGCCCGACCTCGGCGAGCGCACCACCTTCGCCTGCGGGCCGGCCGGCCTGCTCGACGCCATCGAGCACCACCACGCCGAGCGCGGCCTGCCGCTGTTCACCGAGCAGTTCCGCACCGCGCGCGTGGTCGCCGGCGAGGGCGGCACGATCAGCTTCGACCGGACCGGCACCACCGTCGAGGCCGACGGATCGACGCCGATCCTCGACGCCGCCGAGGACGCCGGCGTGCTGATGCCCAGCGGCTGCCGGATGGGCATCTGCTACGGCTGCGTCCTGCCGCTGCGCCAGGGCGCCGTCCGCGACCTGCGCAACGGAGAGATCACCACCGCCGCTCCCGGGCGACGGCGTCATCATCCAGACCTGCATCAACGCCGCCGCCGGCGCGTGCGACATCGACCACTGATCGACCGTTGATCGACCTCTGAAGGAGGGCCCATGACTGTCATCCAGAAGAAGCCCGTCAACCCGATCGCCCATCTCACGCCCGAGGACATCGAGCAGATCGGCGTGGAGCTCGACGCCATCCGCCAGGAGGTCATCGACTCCCGCGGCGCCGCCGACGCGGCGTACATCCGCAAGGTGATCGGCACCCAGCGCAAGCTCGAGGTCGGGTCGCGCGCCGTGCTGCTGTTCTCGCTCTTCCCGCCGGCCTGGCTGGTCGGCACGGCCGGCCTCTCGCGTCGCCAAGATCCTCGACAACATGGAGATCGGCCACAACATCCTGCACGGCCAGTGGGACTGGATGCGCGACCCGAAGATCCACTCGACCACCTGGGAGTGGGACCACGTCATCGCCCTCCGAGCAGTGGAAGCACAGCCACAACGAGCTCCACCACAACTTCACGAACGTGATCGGCAAGGACAACGACCTCGGCTACGGCATCATGCGTGTCGACGAGGACCAGCCGTGGCAGCCGTTCTACCTGGCCCAGCCGCTCTGGAACTTCTTCAACGCCTGCTTCTTCGAGTACGGCATCGCGGCCTACGACCTGGAGCTGCGCGGCGCGATCAAGCGCGGCAAGACCAAGGACCCGAAGTTCCGGGCCGAGGCCAAGGCCGTGCTCAGGAAGATCCGCCGGCAGGTGACCAAGGACTACGTCGTGCACCCGGCGCTCTCGGGACCGTCGTTCCTCCACACGATGGCCGCGAACTTCACCGCGAACACTCGTCCGCAACCTGTGGAGCCACTCGGTGATCATGTGCGGCCACTTCCCCGAGGGTGTCGAGACCTTCGAGAAGCGCTCGATCGACGGCGAGACCCGGGGCGAGTGGTACGTCCGGCAGATGCTCGGCTCGGCCAACATCTCCGGCTCGAAGCTGATGCACATCATGACCGGGAACCTCTCCCACCAGATCGAGCACCACCTGTTCCCCGACCTGCCGAGCAACCGGTACGGCGAGATCGCACCCAAGGTGCAGGCGCTGTTCGAGAAGTACGACCTCAACTACTGCGCCCGTCCGCTCGTCCCGCAGGTCTACTCGGCCTGGCACAAGGTGGTCCGGCTGTCGCTGCCGAACGGCTGGCTGGCGAACACCACGCCCAAGAACGCCCCCAAGCAGCTGGTCAAGCTCTACAAGATGACCACCGGCGGGCCGCGCGTGCGACGCGCCCTGCAGCGCGCTGCCTGAGCCTCAGGGGTAGTTGACGCCGGTCGTCTGCTCGCTGAGCTCCCAGAGCCCGCGCTGGGCCTGCTCGTCGCGCGACAGCTTGCTGCTGCCGACCACGACGGGCAGTCCGCCGTACTCGTGGAACCCACTCGGGCCGCAGTACGTCGAGCCCGGCAGGTCGGCGGTGGCCGCCATCAGGGTCGGAAGCGCACCCCTGTGCGCGGGCTGGGCGACCGCCTTGATCGCGGCGTCGAGGATCGAGGCCACGCCGCCGGAAGCCCGGCCGAACCGGCCGTTGGCCGCCAGGTGCGTTCCGGCGAAGCCGGGGTGGGCCGCGAGGGCCTTCACCGGCAGCTCGGCCTCCCGGAGGCGACGGTCGAGCTCGTAGGTGAACAGCAGGTTGGCCAGCTTCGTCTCGCCGTACACCGGCCACTTCGAGTAGCGCCGCTCCTGCGTCCGGGGGTCGCCCAGCGGTGCCCGACGCGCGGTCCGGTGCATCTGCGACGACACGGTGACCACCCGCCCGGCGCTGCTGGCGACCAGCTCGGGCAGGAGCAGCCCGGTGAGCAGGAACGGGCCGAAGTGGTTGGTCGCCATCTGCATCTCGAGGCCGTCCACGGTCCGGCGGTACGGCGGCGCCATCACGCCGGCGTTGTTGACCAGCACATCGATCGTGCCGATCGACGCGGCGTGCGCCGCCGCCTTGCGGACCGAGCCGAGGTCGGCGAGGTCCACCTGGAGCTGGACCAGCTCGGCGTGCGGGACCTGCGACCGGATCGAGGCCTCGGTCTCGGTCAGCTTGTCGGGCGTGCGGCCGGTGAGGACGACTCGGCCCCCGCGCCGCGCGAGCTCGAGAGCGGTGTAGTGACCGAGCCCGCCGAGGGTGCACCCGGTGACCAGGAAGGTCTTGCCCGCCTGGTCGGCCATGTCCGACAGCGACCAGGCGTCCGTCGGCGCCTTCATGGGGTCACGGCCAGGGTGTCGACGATCCGCTCACCGAGCTGGTCGTCGCCGTCGATCCGGATCGCGCCGGGGTCGGGGGATCGCCGTCCGCCGGCCAGCAGGATGAACGACTCGCGGTCCATCGACAACCGGACGGTCGGCCGGTCGGGTGGCTCGGCCAGCTGCTCACCGCGCCCGGACTCGTTGACGCCGAAAGTCACCGGGTCGGAACCCTCGAGATCGAGAACGACGGTCGTGCCGGGCGCGGCGCCAACGCGTTTGGCGACGACCATGCCCAGGCTCTCGGACAGGTAATCAGCGGTGTGCTGCGCGGCCGGCGAGTCCATGCCGCCGGGCCTGCCGATCGCCCGGCGGACGTCCTGCTCGTGCATCCAGACGTCGAGGGGGCGGTTGCGCAGCAGCGTGTTCCAGTCCCAGCCCACGCCGCCGAAGATCGGCTCGGGCTTGGCCGCCCCGTCGGTCGGGGGATCGGCGACCAGGGCGGTGTGGCGACGGGTGGCCGCCTCGCGGATCTCGTTGATCAGGTCATCGGGTGAGCGCTCGCTGCGGGCGACGACCCCCTGCTCGGTGTAGAGGCCCATCAGCCCGGTGACGTGCTCCGGCTCCCCGACCTCGACCGTCTCCTCGGGGTTCCCGGCCAGCACGCCCTCCAGATGCGCGATGTGGGCCGCCACGGCCCGAACGTCCCAGCCGGCGAGGTCGGTCGGTGTGGACCACTGCTCGGGCGGGATCTTCTCCAGCAGCGCGGTGAAGTCGTTGATGGCCCGCCACCACACGTCGACGTACCCCGCGAGGCGCTCCTGATCGGTCATGGACGAACAGTATGTCCACGTGCCCGTGGTCGGGTCGAGCCCGGGTCCCCAGTTGACGCGGTCAGAGGTCCCGGCGCTCCTGGATGTGCGTCGTCCGGCTCCGCTGGCGGTTCATGACCAGCGCCAGGACGATGGCCAGGATGCCCACGATCAGACAGATCAGGCCGAGTGTCTCGATGTCGATCACGTTCGTGACCGCGTCCGGGTAGTCCTCGATCACATCCAGCAGCAGGATCAGCCCGATCACGAGCAGAAGGATGCCGATGCCGATTCCCATGGGGACTCCCTGGTGAGTGTGAGCTGTACGTGGCGCCACCCTACGACCTGCCCCGGGTCGAACCGGGACCGCCGGGGCGAGGTCGTGGCGGGCGTGGATCAGAAGGCGGCTTCGTCGAGGTCCATGAGGGACAGGTCGGTGGACTCGGCCAGCGTCCGCTCGGCGGAGATCTTCGGCAGGTTGTGCTGGGCGAAGAACTGCGCAGCGGCCACCTTGCCCTCGTAGAACGCCTTGTCCTTGCCCGCGTCGCCGGCCAGCTTGTCCAGCGCGACCTCGGCCTGGCGGAGCAGCAGCCAGCCGCAGACCAGGTCGCCGAGCACCATCAGCAGGCGGGTGGTGTTGAGGCCCACCTTGTAGATGTTGCGGATGTCGCCGCCGTCGGCGGAGGCGTCCGCGGACATCAGGTCGTTGATCATGTGGCCGACGATCGCGTTCGCGTCCTCGAGCGCCTTGGCCAGCAGGCTGCGCTCGATCTTCAGCCGCCCGTTTCCGCCCTCGGTGGTGATGAACGACTCGATCTGGCCGGCCAGGTGACCAAGCGCCTGGCCCTGGTCCTTGACGATCTTGCGGAAGAAGAAGTCCTGGCCCTGGATCGCGGTGGTGCCCTCGTAGAGGGTGTCGATCTTGGCGTCGCGGACGTACTGCTCGAGGGGGTACTCCGACAGGAAGCCGGATCCACCGAAGGTCTGCAACGACTCGGTGCCCAGCAGCACCCACGAGCGCTCGGAGCCGTAGCCCTTGACGATCGGAAGCAGCAGGTCGTTGACGGCCGCAGCCAGCTTGGCCTCGTCGGTGTCGGTCTCGCCGGCGTGCTCGGCGAGCATCACCTGGTCCTGCCACGACGCCGTGTAGAGGACCAGTGCGCGCATCGCCTCGGCGAACGACTTCTGGGTCATCAGCGAGCGGCGGACGTCGGGGTGGTGGGTGATCGTCACTCGGGGCGCGGTCTTGTCGGAGGCCTCGGTGAGGTCGGCCCCCTGCACGCGCTCCTTGGCGTAGTCGAGCGCGTTCAGGTAGCCGGTCGACAGCGTGGCGATCGCCTTGGTGCCGACCATCATCCGGGCGTTCTCGATGACCTGGAACATCTGGGCGATGCCGTCGTGGACCTCGCCGAGCAGGTAGCCCTTCGCGGGTTCGTTCTCGCCGTAGGTGACCTCGCACGTGTTGGACACCTTGATGCCCATCTTGTGCTCGACGTTGGTGACGTGGACGCCGTTGCGCTTCCCGGTCAGCTCGCCGGTCTCGGGGTCGAAGTCCCACTTCGGGACGATGAACATCGAGAGGCCCTTGGTACCCGGGCCGCCCGCGCCCTCGACGCCAGCCGGGCGGGCAAGGGTGAGGTGGATGATGTTCTCGCTCATGTCGTGCTCGCCGGACGTGATGAAGCGCTTGACGCCCTCGATGTTCCACGTGCCGTCGTCGTTCGGCGTCGCCTTGGAGCGACCCGCGCCGACGTCGGACCCGGCGTCCGGCTCGGTCAGCACCATGGTGGTGCCCCACTGGCGGTCGACGATGTGCTGGGCGATCTTCTGGTCGCGCTCGTTGCCGTTGCGGTGCACCACGCCCGCGAAGGCGGGTCCGGCGCCGTACATCCAGATGGGGCGTTCGCGCCGAGCACCAGCTCGCCGATCGCCCAGTTGATCGTCGACGGCGCGGGAGTGCCGCCGAGGTCCTCGGCGATGCCGAGCCGCCAGTACTCCGCGTCCATCCACGCCTGGTAGCTCTTCTTGAACGACTCCGGGATCGGCGCCTCGCCCGTGGCGGGGTCGAAGACCGGCGGGTTGCGGTCGCTGTCCTCGTACGACGCCGCGAGGTCCTCGCGGGCCAGCCGGTCGACCTCGGAGAGGATCGAACGGGCAGTCTCACCGTCCACCTCGGCGAAGGGGCCCTGGCCCAGGATCTCGTCGCGGCCGAGCACCTCGAAGAGGTTGAACTCGATGTCGCGCAGGTTGCTCTTGTAGTGGCTCACTCATCCACCTGTTCCGTCTCGGGGTCGACCGGTCCGACAGCGTTACTGACCGGTAACTTGATTATCCGTGG
>CAWKEX010000022.1:0-49947 GCA_963848795.1 uncultured Actinomycetota bacterium | reverse complement strand
TAGTCCTCCCGCTCCGCGAACAACAGGCAGGGCCCCCGCTTCGGCGGGGGCCCTGCTGCATGTTCCGGGCCTCCCTCGTCCGTTGGTCCGGTCTCGGCGGGACCAAAGACCCATCCGGCAGACGCTCGCGGGGGAGAGCATGGAGACCTGAGAAGGAGGTCGTCATGAAGGAGCCTGTGGAGCTTACCGTCAGCGAGTGCCTGGGTCTGCTGGGCGATGGTGTCGTCGGCAGGGTCGCGTTGTCGACTCGGATCGGCCCCCGGATCGTGCCGGTGAACTATGCGATGTACCACGGCGCGATCATCTTCCGGACCACGCCCTACAGCGAGCTCGGGAGCCACGGACCCGGGAGCGAGGCGGCCTTCGAGGTCGACCACCTGGACTACGAACACCAGCAGGGGTGGAGTGTCGTCGCGCTCGGCCGCCTGGAGGAACTCTCCCCTGAGGAGGTCGACGACCTCCGCAAGGTCTGGGAGCCCCGGCCGTGGGCCGGTGGGCACCGAAACTTCTTCCTGAAGCTGGTGTGGCGGGAGCTCTCGGGCCGTCGCCTCGGCAACGACTGGTCACGATCGTCGATGATGCCGGTGCGCCGGGTGGTGTGAGGGCTGCCGGCGGTCCCAGGATCGCTAGCCTCAGGTCCATGAGCGACCAGCCCCCCGACCTCGAGCTCGGCCTGCCCGGCAATGCCCGGGCGCTGCTCGACGCGGTCGTGGCCATCAGCTCCGACCTCGACCGGCACGCCGTCCTGAACCGGATCGTGGAGTCGGCCTGTCGGATCACCCAGGCCAGGTACGGCGCGCTAGGAGTGCTCGACGCCGGCGGCCAGGGCCTGGCCGAGTTCGTGACCTGCGGCCTCACCGAGGAGGAGCACCGCACGATCGGGGACCTTCCGCGTGGACGGGGGATCCTGGGCCTGCTGATCGAGCACCCCGAGGCCGTCCGGCTCGAGCATCTCGCCGAGCATCCCGCGTCGTTCGGGTTCCCGCCCCACCACCCGCCCATGGACAGCTTCCTCGGGGTGCCGATCCGGATCCGCGGGACCGTGTTCGGCAACCTCTACCTCACCGAGAAGCAGGGTGGCGGCAGCTTCACCGAGCAGGACGAGCTGCTGGTCCAGGTGCTGGCCACCGCGGCCGGCTTCCTCATCGAGAACGCCCGTGCCTACGCCCAGAGCGAGCGGCGGCGCCTGTGGCTCGAGGCCTCGGTGCAGCTCACCGAGGCCCTGCAGCCCCCCATCGAGATGGACGAGGCGTTGCGCCAGATCGCCGTCGGCGCCCGCAGGGTGGTCCGAGCGGCCGCCGTGGCCCTGCTGCTCCGGCGTGACGTCGAGGCCGAGGTCGTGGCGGCCGATGGTGCCGACGTCGCCAGGATCCCGGACGTCGTCGCGGATCTGGCGGTCCGGATCGCCGATGCCGAGCAGAAGCAGGAAGTTGCCGTCGTGCCGCACGCGGAGCACGGCACCGTCGTCCTGGTGCCGCTCCGGGCGCAGATCGCTCCGGGCGGCGTCCTGCTCGTCGCGCTCGGGGACGGGAGGTCGGGCCTGGAGGCCGAGGAGGTCGACCTGCTGGCCTCGCTCGCGGACCAGGCGTCCCTGGCCCTGGACCGGGCCGAGGCGCTCGCGGACCGCGAGGAGCTCGCGCTGGTGGCCGACCGGGACCGCATCGCGCGGGACCTGCACGACCTGGTCATCCAGCGGCTGTTCGCGACCGGCCTGCAGCTGCAGGGCGCACGCCGGATCGCGATGAGCGACGAGCGTGCGGGAGCGCCTGGACAGCGCCGTCCTCGACCTCGACACCACGATCCGCGACATCAGGTCCACCATCTTCGAGCTGCAGCGGGTCGGCGAGCGCTCCTTGCGGGCGGACGTCCGGGACCTGGCGAAGGAGTACGTGCCGGTGCTGGGGTTCACCCCGCTCGTCCGCACCACCGGCCCCGTCGACACGGCGGTGGGTGACGAGCTGGGGCAGCAGCTCCTGGCAGTGCTGCGCGAGGCGCTCTCGAACGCTGCCCGCCATGCCGAGGCGTCGGCCGCCGTTGTCGAGGTCGAGGTGACGCAGGACCAGGGTCCTGCTCAGCGTCACCGACAACGGCAAGGGGATCCCGGGAGAGCGTCAGGAGAGCGGTCTCCGCAACGTACGCCGTCGCGCCGCCGACCACGGCGGAGCCGTGCGGCTCCTGAAGGAGGAGCCGCACGGCACGAGACTCGAGTGGTCGGCGCCGCTGACCGTTGGCTGAGGCGCGCCCTCCCCGCCTCAGCCGGGCAGCAGCCGCCGGCCGGAGACCGAGCAGCGGCGTGATCCGGACGACGAGCGTCCGCACTCCGTCCGCCCACGGGAAGGGGCGGAGTTCCTCGTCCCGCGCCAGCTCGCGGCCGAGACGAATGAAGCCACGCCTCGGACCAGCACGCTCCAGCCTGACTTGGTGATGCCGTCGAACTCGTCCACCTCGAAGGCCACGGTGGCGGAGTCGAGGTGGCGCCCGACGGTGTTGGCGGACGAGGTGCAGAAGAGCACGGTGTTGCCGTCCAGGACAAAGTTGACGGGGAGCACGACCGGCCCGTCCGCGTCGACGAATGCGACGCGCCCCACCAGCGTGCTCCCCATCAGCTCACGACACGCCCAGGCCGGGATCTCGGTGACCATGCCGGGGGTCCGTGTCTGTGGTGACGCCTCAGCGGAGCCCCGCGTGCCGCCGGACCAGGCTGGTCCGTGCCCAGAGCTTGCCGAGGCCCCACGTGTCACCGGCCAGCGTCGTTGCGAGCACCACCATCGTGAGCGCTCCGAGCACGTGGTCGTCGACGACCGGGTTGTTCTCCAGGGGCAGCGAGGCCAACCACATCATCAGGTAGAGCAGCGCCCCGGAGGCCGCGGCGATCCGGATCCCCACGCCGAAGGTGAGGGCGAGACCGATGCCCAGGAGTGACAGCATGAACAGCCAGTTGACCCAGGTGTCGCCGGCGATGCCGTTGAAGAACGACTGGAACGGGTTGTCGGCGGGGACCCCGAAGGTCAGGAATCCGAAGGTCGGGCTGCCGCCGTTGATCCACGCGTCCGGACCGAACCGGTCTACTGCGCCGGTCTCGGGGTTCACGCCGGTGGCGTAGCCAAGGCCCATCAGCTTGTCGAAGAAGGCCCAGAGGAAGGTCACTCCGAAGCCGATCCGCAGCGCGGCGAGAGCGCGGCGCGCGGTGCTGTGGGTGACCACGTCCTGCTCGATGCTTGACGTCGATGTCGGACTGGTGCTGAAGGGTGCTCATGGCGGTGCCTCCGTTCGGGGCTTGTTGCCTGTTTGATCTGACAACTCCAGCCTGCGTCGCCGGGGCCTTCCGGGGCAGGGCCGTGCGACCGGACCTCGGGGGTCCTTGGTCCCGTGGGTCCGCGCGTTCCGCTAGCCGCGGAGCAGCTTCGAGGCGAGCACGGCGGCCTGGGTGCGCCGCTCGAGGCCGAGCTTGGACAGGATGCTCGACACGTAGTTCTTGACGGTCTTCTCGGCGAGGTACATCCGCTCGCCGATCTGCCGGTTGGTCATCCCCTCGGCGATCAGGGCCAGGATCTTGCGCTCCTGCTCGGTGAGGCCGGCCAGCTCCTCGTGCTCGGGCGGTCCGCTGCGCACCCGCTCGAGCACCTTGGCCATGAGCTGGGGGTCGATCAGGGACTGGCCGGCGGCCACGCGACGCACGCTGTCGACCAGGTCGCCTGCGCCGATCTGCTTCAGGACGTAGCCGGCGGCGCCGGCCATGATGGCGGCGAACAGCGCCTCGTCGTCGTCGTAGCTGGTCAGGATCAGCGCCTTGATCGACGGGTCGGTCGAGCGGACGTCGCGGCACACGTCGATGCCGCTGCCGTCGGGCAGCCGGGCGTCCAGGACGGCCACGTCGGGGCGGAGGGCCGGGATCCGGGCCGTGGCCTCGCGGGCGCTGCCGGACTCGCCGACGATCTCGATGTCGCCCTCGCTCTCGAGGAGGTCGTGCAGGCCGCGTCGGACGACCTCGTGGTCGTCGAGGAGGAAGACGCGGATCCTGGTGTCCATGCTCTGTTTCTACCGGATCAGTCGGGCACCACGGCGGTTCGTCGGCGGCGTGCTCCACCACCGAGCGGACAATCCCGCCGAAGGTGCCTCGGCCCCGAGTGTGTTCGGGGTGCCGGCCAACCACCACCAGGTTCATCTTGGCCGAGGCGTGGACGAGGGCGGCGTCGGGCAGCCCCTGAGCCAGCTTGAGCTGGACCCGCACCTCGGGGTACTCCTCACCCATTCCGCTGACGGACTCGGCGAGCAACAGCCGGTCAGCCTCGTAGTCGCTGGTGAGCCGCGACGTATCCACGGCGGTGAGGGCCGACGCGTCCCAGAACGTGTGCAGCACGGTCAGTGGCAGGTCCTGCAGCGCAGCTTGTCGGTAGGCGAACTCCAGGGTGGCCCGGCATCGGTCGGTCCCGTCCACGCCGACCAGGACCCCGCGGCGCACGTCTCCTGGGTGATGGGGCCGGACCACGACCACCGGGCACGTCGCATGACTCGAGACCGCGACACTCGTCGATCCCAGCAACAGGGTGCGCACCGGCCCACGGCCCCTGGACCCGAGCACGATCAGGGACGCGCGGTCGGCAAGCTCGAGCAGCGCCTGCCGGGGATCGGCGGTGCTGAGGAGTGTGGTGACCGTCAGGTCGGGGTGGCTCTCCCGGACAAGGGTCGCGACCTCCTCGACCAGGGTCCGAGCCTCGGCCTCGACCTGGCTCACGACCTTGGAGACGTCGGCCCCGGCCCGCACCAGCCACAGGTCCGCCTGGGTGTCGATGGCCCGGAAGGCGTGCAGCAGGGCGAGCGGCCGTTGCTCTCGCTCGGCATGGCGGGCCGCCCAGTCGAGCGCCTGCAGGGCGGATGTCGAACCGTCGACCCCGACGACCACGGCTGCCTTCGGGATGGTGTGCGCACTCATGTCCTCAGCATGCGACCAGGATGCGGTCGCGGCGCGGGTCTTTGGTCCCGCCCACGGGGGCAGGACGGCACCTCCATGGGAGCGGCCCCGACGAGATCGTGGTGGCACACAGTCGGTCTCCGGCCGACTCGCCCATCGGGGAAGGGGTTCCAACAGGTGTCCGACTTTGCCACAGTGGTTACCGACCCTCGACCAGGGGAGCGACAAGTGACGGCACCGTCGGGCTCGGGTCCAGTCACCCGGGATCGCCCGGGCGCGCGCAGTCGCAGGCCCCTCGTGATGCTCGCGGTCGCGACCCTGGGATTCGCCATCAACTTCTGGGCCTGGGCGTTGTTGAGCCCCCTCGGCCCGCTCTACCGCGCGACCGGCCGGCTCGGGCCCCTCTCGGAGTCGGACGTCGCCCTGCTCGTCGCGGTGCCGGTCATCGTCGGCGCCCTCGGCCGGATCCCGGTCGGCGCCCTGACCGACAGGTACGGCGCCCGGATCATGTTCCCGCTCGTCTCCGCCGCGACCATCGTGCCGGTCCTGTTCATCGGACTGGTCGCACAGGACTCCTTCACCGCCATGCTCGTCGCCGGGTTCTTCCTTGGCATCGGCGGCACCGCCTTCGCCGTCGGCGTCCCCTTCGTCAACGCCTGGTTCCCGCCGGAGCGCCGCGGGCTGGCCGTTGGCGTGTTCGGCGCCGGCATGGTCGGCACCGCGATCAGCGCACTCACCACGGTCAAGCTCTACGAGGGGGTGGGTGACGCCGCCCCCTTCCTGCTGACCGCGACCGCGCTCGCGGTCGTACGCCGTCCTGGCGTGGGTCGTGTTGCGGGACGCCCCCGGACGCGTCGTCCCGCAGGGGTCGCTGGTCAGCCGGCTGGTCGCCAACGCCCGGCTCCCGATCTCCTGGCAGGCAGCGGTGCTCTACGCCGTGGCGTTCGGTGGGTACGTCGCCTTCTCCGTCTACCTGCCTGCCTACCTCAAGACTGCCTACGGCCTGGACCCCGCCGACGCCGCCAACCGGATGGCCGGGTTCGTGCTCGTGGCCGTCCTCATGCGACCCGTCGGCGGCTGGCTCTCCGACCGGATCGGCCCGGTCCCGGTGCTGGCCGCCGGGCTTCGCCGTCGTGGCCGTAGGCGCCGGTGTCGCCGCCGGAACGCCGATCCTGGAACCCATCGGAGCGGTGGCATTCCTGAGCATGGCTGCTGCACTCGGCAGCGGGAGCGGAGCCACCTTCGCGCTGATCGCGCGAGTCACCGACCCGTCCCGGGTCGGCGGCGTGACCGGGCTGGTCGGCGCCGCGGGCGGGCTGGGCGGCTTCGCTCCGCCGCTGGTCATGGGCTACGTCTACGGCCGCACCGAGTCCTACGCCATCGGACTGGGGCTGCTGTCGGTGACCGCCGCCCTGACCCTGGTGCTGACCTTGACCGTCGTCCGCCGAACCGCAGCAGGAGGCGCACGTGAGTGACACCGATCGTCCCGCGCTGGACACCCCGCTGATCGACGCCCTGGTGGGGACGCGCCGCTACTTCACCCGGGGAGAGGTGTCGGAGGACCGGCGCACCCTCACCAGGAAGGGCGGTCGAGAGGCCGACGACTTCTACCGGGACCGCTGGAGCCACGACAAGGTGGTGCGCTCAACCCACGGCGTCAACTGCACCGGCTCGTGCTCGTGGAAGGTCTACGTCAAGGACGGCATCATCACCTGGGAGACCCAGCAGACCGACTACCCGTCCCCGGGTCCGGACCGGCCCGACTACGAGCCCCGCGGCTGTCCGCGGGGTGCCGCGTTCTCCTGGTACACCTACTCGCCGACCCGGATCCGCTATCCCTACGTGCGCGGCGTCCTGCTCCAGATGTACCGGGAGGCGAAGCGCCAGCACGACGACGACCCGGTCAGGGCATGGGCACACGTCGTGGACCACCCGCTGCGCGCCAAGGCCTACAAGTCGGCGCGGGGCAAGGGCGGGCTGGTCCGCGCCTCGTGGGACGAGGCCACGGAGATGATCGCCGCGGCGTACGTCCACACGATCCAGAAGTGGGGCCCCGACCGGGTGGCGGGGTTCTCACCGATCCCGGCGATGTCGATGGTCTCCCACGCATCCGGTGCACGGTTCACGCATCTGGTGGGCGGCTCGATGCTGTCGTTCTACGACTGGTACGCCGACCTGCCGGTCGCGTCACCGCAGGTGTTCGGCGACCAGACCGACGTGCCGGAGTCGGGGGACTGGTGGGACGCGGGCTACCTGGTGATGTGGGGCTCGAACGTCCCCGTCACCCGCACCCCCGATGCCCACTGGATGACCGAGGCCCGGTACCGCGGCCAGAAGGTCGTGGTGGTCGCGCCCGACTACGCGGACAACGTGAAGTTCGCCGACGAGTGGCTGCCGGCGCGGCCGGGCACCGACGCCGCGCTGGCGCTGGCCATGGGGCACGTGATCCTCAAGGAGTTCTTCGTCGATCGGACCACGCCCTACTTCGACGACTACGTGAAGAAGTACACCGACCTGCCGTTCCTGGTGCGGCTCGAGGAGGACGGCCAGGGAGTGCTCACGCCCGGGAAGTTCCTGACCGCCGCCGATCTTCCCGCGCACGAGCACGAGGAGAACGCCGCGTTCAAGACCGTCCTGCTGGACGCGCGCACTGATGAGCCGGTGGTCCCGAACGGTGCACTCGGGCATCGCTTCGGCAAGACCGGCGAGGGCCGCTGGAACCTCGACCTCCAGGGCGTCGAGCCGAAGCTGTCGCTCGACGACACCTCCACGGTGACCGCGCAGGTGCGGTTGCCGTGCTTCGGCGAGCTCGACGGCGCGCCCGGTGAGATGGTGCGCGAGGTCCCGGTCCGGCACGTTGCCGGGCGACTGCGTCACGACCGTCCACCACCTGATGCTGGCGCAGTACGGCGTGGGCGCGTCGTACGACGATGCGGAGGCGCCGTACACCCCGGCCTGGCAAGAGCCGATCACCGGCGTTCCCGCCGCTGCGGCAACGCGGATCGCACGCGAGTTCGCCCGCAACGCCGAGGAGTCGCGCGGCCGGTCGATGATCCTGATGGGTGCGGGAACCAACCACTGGTTCCACTCCGACACGATCTACCGCTCGTTCCTCGCGCTGACCACGCTCACCGGATGCCAGGGCGTCAACGGGGGCGGCTGGGCCCACTACGTCGGGCAGGAGAAGGTGCGTCCGGTGACGGGGCACGCCCACCTGGCCAATGCGCTGGACTGGAGCCGACCCCCGCGGAACATGATCCAGGCGGC
Source organism: uncultured Actinomycetota bacterium (assembly GCA_963848795.1). Taxonomy (GTDB): domain Bacteria; phylum Actinomycetota; class Actinomycetes; order Propionibacteriales; family Nocardioidaceae; genus Nocardioides. The sequence goes on along the minus strand of CAWKEX010000022.1, from coordinate 41,768 downwards.
GTACTGGTACCTCCACACCGACCAGTTCCGCTACGACCACTTCTCGGCCGACACCCTCTCGGCGACCACGTCGACCGGGCAGCTCGCCGGGCTGAGCACGGCGGACGTGGTGGCCAAGAGTGCCCGGATGGGCTGGATGCCGTCGTACCCCACCTTCGACCGCAACCCGCTCGACCTCTGCGACGAGGCGGCCGAGGCCGGCAGGCCCGTCGGCGAGCACGTGGTCGAGCAGCTCCAGGAAGGGTCGCTGCGGTTCGCCGGGGAGAACCCGGACGCCCCGGAGAACTTCCCGCGGATCCTGACCGTGTGGCGGGCCAACCTGCTCGGGGCCTCGGCCAAGGGCAACGAGTACTTCCTCAAGCACCTGCTCGGCACCACCTCGTCGGTCCGCGCAACCGAGACCCCGCCCGACAAGCGACCACGCGACGTGACGTGGGTGGACGAGGCGCCCGAGGGGAAGCTCGACCTGCTGCTCAGCCTGGACTTCCGGCAGACGTCCACGACGATCTTCAGCGACGTCGTGCTGCCCGCCGCGACCTGGTACGAGAAGCACGACCTCAGCACCACCGACATGCACCCGTTCGTGCACTCGTTCAACCCGGCGATCGCGCCGCCGTGGCAGACCCGCACGGACTGGGACGCCTTCCGCACGATCGCGAAGAAGTTCTCCGAGCTCGCCGGGCCGCGGCTGGGTGTCCGCAAGGACGTGGTCGCGGTCGCCCTCACCCACGACACCCCCGACGCGATGGCGACCCCGCACGGGAGCGTGCGGGACTGGAAGCTCGGCGAGTGCGACCCGGTGCCCGGCGTGACGATGCCGAAGCTGGTCGAGGTGGAGCGGGACTACGGCGCGGTGGCGGACAAGTACGACGCGGTCGGGCCCCTGCTCGACACCCTCGGCACGACGACCAAGGGCATCACGTACGACGTCACCGGGTCGATCGACCACCTCCGCGCGAAGAACGGCGCGATCCGTGGGGGCGCGGCCGACGGCCGGCCCTCGCTCGTCCGCGACGTGCACGTGTGCGAGTCGATCCTCGCGCTGTCCGGCACGACCAACGGCCACCTGGCCGTCCAGGGCTTCAAGACGCTCGAGAGGCGCACGGGCATCCAGCTCCACGACCTCGCCGCCGAGCACGAGGGCAAGCAGATCAGCTTCGCCGACACCCAGGCCGTCGCCGCAGCCGGTGATCACCTCGCCGGAGTGGTCCGGCTCGGAGACGGGCGGGCGGCGCTACTCCCCGTTCACGATCAACGTCGAACGGCTCAAGCCGTGGCACACGCTGACCGGACGGCAGAGCTTCTACCTCGACCACGACTGGATGACCGAGCTCGGCGAGGGCCTCCCGGTCTACCGACCGCCGCTGAACATGGGGGCGCTGTTCTCCGAGCCCGACGTCGGTGACGTCGGGGAGCTCGGCGTGACGGTCCGCTACCTGACCCCGCACAGCAAGTGGTCGATCCACTCGGAGTACCAGGACAACCTCCTCATGCTGTCCCTGTCGCGGGGCGGCCAGTCCATCTGGATGAGCGAGATCGACGCCGCCAAGGTCGGGGTCGCCGACAACGACTGGATCGAAGCCGTCAACCGCAACGGGGTGGTCGTCGCCCGGGCGATCGTCTCGCACCGGATGCCCGAGGGCACGGTCTTCATGCACCACGCTCAGGACCGTCTGATCGACGTACCCCTCAGTGAGACCAGCGGCAACCGCGGGGGCATCCACAACTCGTTGACCCGGCTGCTGATCAAGCCCAGCCACCTGATCGGTGGCTACGCCCAGCTGACGTTCGCGTTCAACTACCTCGGGCCGACCGGCAACCAGCGGGACGAGGTCACGATCATCCGCAAGCGCGGCCAGGAGGTGACGTACTAGTGAAGGTCATGGCCCAGATGGCGATGGTGATGAACCTCGACAAGTGCATCGGCTGCCACACCTGTTCGGTCACCTGCAAGCAGGCGTGGACCAATCGGGCCGGAACCGAGTACGTATGGTTCAACAACGTCGAGACCCGACCCGGACAGGGTTACCCGCGGCGCTACGAGGACCAGGAGACCTGGCAGGGCGGTTGGGAGCTGAACAGACGTGGACGGCTCAAGCTCAAGGCGGGTGGTCGGTTCAGGAAGCTGCTCACGATCTTCTCCAACCCCAAGCTGCCCTCGATCCACGACTACTACGAGCCGTGGACCTATGACTACGCCACCCTCACCGACGCTCCCGCGCAGGAGCACACGCCGGTCGCGCGTCCGAAGTCGCTGCTGACCGGCAAGAACACCAAGATCACCTGGTCGGCCAACTGGGACGACAACCTGGGCGGATCGGAGGCGACATTCGATCGCGATCCGGTGCTGAAGAAGGTGTCGGCGGAGGTCAAGAAGTCCTTCGAGGACGCCTTCATGTTCTACCTGCCCCGGATCTGTGAGCACTGCCTCAACCCGTCGTGCGCTGCGTCCTGCCCGAGCGGCGCGATCTACAAGCGCACCGAGGACGGCATCGTCCTGGTGGACCAGGATCGGTGCCGCGGCTGGCGGATGTGCGTGTCCGGCTGCCCCTACAAGAAGGTGTACTTCAACCACCGCACGGGCAAGGCCGAGAAGTGCACCTTCTGCTTCCCGCGGATCGAGGTCGGCCACCCGACCGTGTGTTCCGAGACCTGCGTGGGCCGGCTGCGCTACATCGGGCTGGTGCTCTACGACGCCGACCGGGTCCTCGAGGCCGCGGCCACCCCGGACGACCGTGACCTCTACGAAGCCCACCGGTCGATCCTGCTCGACCCCCACGACCCCGAGGTCGTGCGTGCTGCCGAGCGGGACGGGATCCCGCACGACTGGATCGAGGCCGCCCAGCGCTCACCGATCCACGCGCTCATCAACACCTACCGGGTGGCGCTGCCGCTGCACCCGGAGTACCGCACCATGCCGATGGTCTGGTACATCCCGCCACTCTCGCCGGTGGTCGACGTGGTCAGGGACGACCGGGGAGGACGCGGAGGAGTCCGACAACCTGTTCGCGGCCATCGACGCCCTGCGGATCCCGATCGAGTACCTCGCCGAGCTGTTCACCGCCGGCGACGTCGTACCGGTCGACGCCGTGCTCCAGAAGCTCGCGGCGATGCGGTCCTACATGCGTGACATCAACCTGGGCCGGGAGCCGGACGGTTCCATCCCGGAGCGGGTCGGGATGAGTGAGGAGGACATGTACGACATGTACCGGCTGCTCGCCCTCGCGAAGTACGACGAGCGCTACGTCATCCCACCCGCACACGCCGAGCAGGCGCACTCGCTCGAGGAGCTGGCCACCGAGTGCTCCCTCGACTACGAAGGTGGCCCGGGGATGGTGGCGTCGGGTCCGTTCGGCGAAGGGTCGGGCGCCCCCGTCCCGATCGCGGTCGAGAACTTCACCATGCTGAAGAGCCGCCAGACCGCCGACACCATCGCCTCGCCCGAGGAGAAGGGATCGCGGGTCAACCTGCTCAACTGGGACGGGAAGGGCACACCCGAGGGGCTGTTCCCGCCCCGGCCTGAGGCTTCACCAGGGGCGTCCGGAAAGGGGGAGTCCAGGTGAGCGCGAAGCACCCGCAACCGGACTGGGCGCCCGATCAGCTCACCGTCACCTGGCAGGCGGCGTCCCTGCTGCTCGGCTACCCCGACCAACGGCTGAGGGAACAGCTGCCGGTGGTGCGGGACGCGGCGACCTGCCTTCCCGACCGGTTGGGCAGGCCGCTCCTGGAGGTGGTGGACCACCTCGTGGGGAGCGAGTTGGAGGACCTGCAGGAGGCCTACGTCGAGACCTTCGACACCCGCCGCCGCTGCAACCTCTTCCTGACCTACTTCCTCCACGGCGACACCCGCAACCGAGGGATGGCGCTGCTGCGGTTCAAGCAGACCTACCTGCGCTCGGGGTTCGTCCTTGATTCGGGGGAGGAGCTGCCCGACCACCTGTGCGTCGTGCTCGAGTACGCCGCCACGGTCGACCGGCAGCTGGGGTGGGAGCTGCTGCTGGACCACCGGGCCGGCCTGGAGCTGCTGCGGCTGGCGCTGCACGAGCAGGAGAGCCCGTGGGCGGGCGCCGTCTCGGCCGTCTCAGCGACCTTCCCGCCCCTGCGCGGCGACGAGCGAGACGCCGTACGCGCGCTCGCCGCGGCAGGTCCGCCCGCCGAGGAAGTGGGGCTCACGCCCTACGGCACGCCGGTCTTCGACGCGGCCCTGGCCGAGGCCACCGTCGACCTGCCCATGCCCCGCGTGCGAGGCGCGTGATGGACCAGTTCCTCTGGGTCGTCGTCCCCTACCTCTGCCTGGCCACGTTCGTGGTCGGCCACCTCTGGCGGTACCGCTACGACAAGTTCGGCTGGACCACCCGGTCTTCCCAGCTCTACGAGGACCGGCTGCTGAGGCTGGGCTCCCCGCTCTTCCACTTCGGCATGCTCGGGGTGGTCGGCGGCCACGTCATCGGCCTGCTGGTGCCGGAGTCGTGGACCGACGCGCTCGGGATCAGCACCGAGACCTACCACGTCGCTGCAGTCGGGGGCGGTCTCCTCGCCGGGCTGATGACCCTGGTCGGCCTGGGGATCCTGATCTACCGGCGTCGCACCGTCGGGCCGGTGTTCTCCGCCACGACGAACATGGACAAGGTGATGTACGTCTTCCTGGCCACGGTCATCGTGCTGGGGATGTGGAACACGATCGCCGGATCCATCCTGTCGGTGGGCGGCCACTACGACTACCGCGAGGGAGTCTCGGTCTGGTACCGCTCCTTCCTGGCGTTCCAACCCGATGCGTCGCTGATGGCGGAGGCCCCCATCGGGTTCCAGCTCCACGCGCTCGTGGCGTTCGGACTGTTCGCCCTGTGGCCGTTCACCCGGCTGGTGCACGTCTTCAGTGCCCCCCTCGGGTATCTGACGCGGCCCTACATCGTCTATCGCAGCCGCGATGACCGGCTCGGAAGCCACCGACCGCGTCGCGGCTGGGACCAGCACGTCTGATGTGCGAGCACTGCGGGTGCCGCGGCGTTGAGCCGATCGCCGAGCTGATGGACGAGCACTACCAATTGCAGGAGGAGGGCCAGGCAGTCCTCCACGCACTACGGAGTGGCGACGGGGCCAGTGCCGAGGGAGCCCTCCGCGAGCTGGCGACCCACCTCGACCGCCACGTCCGACGGGAGGAGAGTGGTGTCTTCGCGGCACTCCGCCGCCAAGGAGAGTTCGTGGACGAGGTGGACCAGCTCGAGCGGGAGCACGAATCCTTCGACGCTGCGATCACGGCGCTGGATCCGAATGGCACCGACTTCGGGGGCCGCGTCCACGACCTGCTCCGCGACCTCGACGAGCACGTTGAACGCGAGAACCTCGGTATCTTCCCGGTGTCCGTGGTGACCCTGCACGCCGCCGGATGGGAGCTGGTCGACCGGGCCCGGACCGAGCACCCGACGTTCCTGGACGAGAAGCCCCCGGCTGGACCCGAACCGGCTGTCCCCACCGGGTGGGACAGTTCGCAGTGAGGAGTGATTCATCATGCAGTCGATATCCCTGACCCAGCTGGCGGAGGAGAGGCTCGCCGCCGCGCGGGACTCGAGCAACGGGCGTGCCTCCGCGACGATCTACGGCGGGCGCGACCACGACATGCGCCAGACCATGATTGCCCTCGCATCGGGGCAGGCGCTCGGTGAGCACGAGTCTCCGGGCGAGGCCAGCCTTCAGGTGCTGTCCGGGGAGGTCCGGATCAGCGCCGGGGATGAGTCGTGGTCGGGAGCGGCCGGCGACTACCTCGTGATCCCACCGACGCGACACGACCTGCAGGCCGTCAGCGACGCCGTGGTGCTGCTGACCGTCGCGACCCGCGCCTGACCTGTGCCACGGTTGGCAGGTGTCAACCGACCAGCGCGAGGCCGACCGACGGGCCCGCTTCGAGGAGCTCGCTCGGGAGCTGATCGATCCGCTGCGGCACTACCTCGCGCGTCGTACCGATCCGGCGACGGCCGACGACGTCCTCTCCGACACGCTCCTGGTGTGCTGGCGACGCCTGGACGACGTGCCGGACAACGCGCTGCCGTGGGCCTACGGCGTCGCCCGCAACTGCCTGGCCAACGCCGAGAGGGGGGAACGTCGGCGCCAGCGGCTGGCCGCGAGGATCGCGGTCGTGGCGCCTCCCGAGCAGGAGACCCCGACCCCGGACTCCCGGGACGACGAGCTGCTGGAGGCGATGGCCGCGCTTCGACCGGAGGACGCGGAGCTGCTCCGCCTGTGGGCCTGGGAGCGGCTGGCGCCCGCCGAGATCGCCACCGTCCTCCAGGTCTCGGCCAACGCCGCGAGCATCCGGTTGCACCGGGCACGGCAGAAATTGCGTGACGAGCTGCGAAAGGTTCAGCAGGCATCCGGACATGAACAGTCGAGAGAGGGGAGAGGGTCGTGAGCGACGAGCACGACGAGCTGCGCGCCCGCCTGCGCGCCGCGGACCCTGCCTCCTCCCTACCCCGGCCCGACCCGGACCGGGTGGCCCGACTGCTGGAGGACACCATGAGCCACCCCCAGACCCCAGAGTCCAGTGCCGACGGCACCCGTCAGCGCAGCCCGCTCACCTGGCTGGCCGCAGCGGCCGCCGTCGTGATCATCGCCGGGGGCGGCGTCTTCGCGGTCATGAACCTCACCCAGGATCCCGGAGCACCTGCCGCAGGGCCCGAGCCGACCGCCTCGACGAGTGCCGCCAGCACCACCGAGCTGCGCGCGCCCGGGGCCGGGGCGACCTCGGGTCGCTGCCTGGTGCCGAGCGCGGAGGTGCTGGCGCGGCGCGGACGTCGCCTTCGACGGCACCGTCGAGGAGATCGAGGGTGACCTCGTGACGCTGCGGACCACCCGTTGGTACGCCGGCCCGGCGACCGACCTGGTGACGGTGCGGGGTCCCTCGGAGGACCTCCAGGCGCTGCTCGCCGCCGTCGACTTCCAGGACGGGGGCCGCTACCTGGTCGCCGCGTCGGACGACGGTCAGGTGATGGTCTGCGGCTTCAGCGCGGCGTACTCCCCGCAGCTGGAGCGGCTCTACGGGCAAGCGTTCGGCGCTAGTTGATGGGTCACCACGGACTGCTCCTGGCGGCCGGTGCCGGCACCCGGATGGGCAAGCCGAAGGCACTGATGCGCGACCCCGACGGCACGTCCTGGCTGAGCCGTACCGTCGCGGTGTTGCAGGAGGGGGGGTGCGAGGCGGTCACCGTCGTCCTGGGCGCCGGCGCCGACGACGCCGCGCCGCTCCTGCGGGACACCGGTGCCGCCGTGGTGGTCGCCGAGGACTGGTCCGAGGGCATGGGCGCCTCCCTCCGCGCCGGGCTCCGGGCGCTTGCCGGGTCCGACGCGGTTGCGGCGGTCGTGATGCTGGTGGACCTCCCGGACGTCACGGCCGAGGTCGTGCGGCACGTGGCGGCACGAGTCACCGGGCCCGGACAGCTCGCCCGGGCGTCGTACGCCGGCCGGCCGGGCCACCCGGTCGTGATCGGCCGGGACCACTGGGCGGCCGCGGCCGACTCCGTCGCCGGGGACCAGGGAGCCCGCGACTACCTCACGAGCCACGGTGTCGTCGACGTCGACTGTGATGACCTCGCTACCGGTCGCGATCGCGATAGTCCCTGAATCCTCGGTTGTGGAATCCACGTCTTGTGCAACCGAACATTCGGGGACTATCGACTCAAGACAGGAAACCGGCCGGGTCGCTCCCCCGTGGGCAACCCGGCCGGTCGGCGGTGGTACGGGTCTCGGGTCCCGCACCCCACGCGATTCCTGTGCGTGTGGGGGCGTCTCGCTCCCCGCCTTGAGATTCCCTGCCGCGGGCTTCTCGACTCTCCAGAGCAGCCGACGCGCTCCCAGATACATCGGGCCGAAAAGAATTTCTGAAGCTCACCAGCCGGCGCCGAAGGTGAGCAGGGGCACCACGTCGTCCGCCGTCGCAGAGACCTCGGCAAGCGCGTCGGCAGGCGCCTGACCGCCGGCCACGAGCGCGTGCCAGCGGGCCAGGGCTTCGCAGGCGACGTCGTCGGCAATGACGACGGGGGACGACAGCACCGACCGTGCCCCCGCGTGCAGCCACGCGGCCGTCATGCCCACGGACTCCTCACCCGAGCGCACCGACGCCCGCCCGAGCTCGCACGCCGAGAGCACCACGGTCGACGGAGTCGCTGGCAGGAGGTCGATGTCGTAGCCGAACCACGGCCCGTCGGCGAGCTCCACGGCAGAGAAGAGCGGGTTCTCGCCTGGATGGCTGCCGTGGCCGGCCAGGTGGAGTACGTCGACCCGTGCCGCGAGCGCAGACACCTCCTCCGCGGTGGCGCCGGGACCGCACAGCACCCGTGCGTGCGGCCACTCGGCAGCGGCCCGGGTCACCTCCTCCTCCGCCCGGGCGAGGTTCGGCCCGGCGACCAGTCCCACCCTGCTGGGCGGCGTGGCTGCGACCCGGCGCAGCTCGAGCCAGCGGGTCGCGGACGGCGGGATGGTCAGCGGACGACCGACCAGGCCGGGCATCAGCGACCACGGGGCCCCGGCCAGGGCGCCGGAGGGGGTGAGCACGACCCGGCGTTCGCCGATCACCGGCAGCAACGGCCGCACCAGCTGGTCGGCCGCCTCGGCGAGCTGGTCTCGGAGGGAGGACCGAAGCGGGGCGGCCAGCGCCCCGAACCGGTGGGAGGCCGCCATCGTCAGGTCGACGCTGATGGCGTCGAGCCGGTCCCGCAGCGGGCCCGCCCGCCCCAGGTCCACCACCTGGGCGTCGTCGGCGGTGACCACGACGGCGGCCACCCGGTCGTCGACCGCCAGATGGGCGACGAGTGCGGCGTCGCAGTCCGGTAGTGCGGCTTGCACCTCGTCCAGCCGGGCGGGCTCGCCGACCGCGCCACCGCCCTCGCCGTACCAGCTCCGCTGCCGGACCCGTGCCCGCAGCTCGGCGACCCGACGGGCCTCCCGGGTCGACGGACCCTGCTCGGCGCCCTGGAGAAGTCGGAGCTCGGCGAGGTCACCGGCCACCTGCGCGTCGGCCGGGGAACGCACCGGCGCGACCCGGCTGACCAGCGCCCGCGCACGTTCGGACCACTCGAAGGCGAGGCTCGGCCGGCCGTCATCGAGGGCGAGCCGCAGACCCTGCAGGGCCAGATCGCGGCCGTGCCCGACCAGGGTGCTCTGCAGGTCGAGGCTGCCGAAGGTCGACTGCCACTCATGCAGGTCGGCCAGCCCCACTCGCACGTGGTCGCGGGCGCGGCGTCCGTCCCCTCGGGCCCGGGCGAGCTCCGCCCGGACCTCCCGGGACAGCAGGCGGGTGGCGACAGGGGATCGCGTGTCCACCCGGACCGCGCGGATGCGGGCCGCCGCATCAGCCAGCTGGCCGCGGTCGATCTCGACCCGCGCGGCCTGCAGCTGCAGGAGTACGGCGTCGCGAGGGTGACGGTTCCGGCGCAGCTCCTGAGCTCAGATCCTCGACCCTGCGCAAGAGCGCCGGGGTCCGACCGCCGGCGGAGATCTCCGCCACCGTGGCCGCCGCCTCGGCCCGGAGCGCTGGCACCGGGCTCTCCTGGCTCCGGTAGTGGCGAGCTGCCCGCCGAGCGACCACGCGGGCCCTGGCCGGATCCTCACGCAGCAACGTCCAGGCCAGCGCGAGCTCGCACTCCGCCTGGAAGGTGCGCAACCGGCGCGACCCGTAGGCTCGCGCGGCGGACTCGAGCGCCCGGATCGCCTCGCGAGGCCGTCCGGCCGCGGTCATGACCTCGGCGCGGTCCTGCTCCACGGTCGCGCGGTAGGCGGCGGACTGGGCCGAGAGGACGGGCGCCGCCTCGTCGATCATCTTCAGAGCGCCGACGATGTCCCCGGTCAGGAGGCGGGCATATCCCAGGTTGTGCTCGACCTTGGCCCGCCACACCTCCATTCCTCCGGCCTGGGAGAAGTGCTCGCGGGCTGCGGTGAAGTCGACGATCGCCGCCTGCGCGTCCCCGCGCTGGAGATGCACGTTGCCGCGGTTGAGCAGCACGAGGCCGACGGGCTCGCCGCCGGACGGAAGCAGATCGACGGCGCTGGCGAAGGCGTCCATGGCGTGGCCGACATCGCCTGCGCGCATGCTCAGGAGACCCAGCTGGGACCAGACCAACCCGCGGGTTTCGGCCTCGAGCCCGGGGACCTCGAGCAGCCCGGCGCACCGCTCACGACCAGCCACCGGGTCCCCGGTCTCGGCTTCGACGTACGCCGTGGTCAGGTCGATCCGGGCCCGCAGGTCGGCTTCGTCGGCCGCCTCGCTCGCCCGCTCGAGCAGAGACCGGGCCCGGACGAAGGCGCCGCGATTGACCGCCTCCTTCGCCCGCTGGTGCAGTTCGTCGGCCCCGAGCATGTGCTCATCATGGCCCCAGATCTGGTTCCTGGTTCACCTCCGCGCTGATCGCGTACGCCTGGCTTCAGAGCGGTCAGACCAGATCGGTCAGCGAGCTCAACGCCTTCCACGCCCGGGCCACTGCGGCGGCCCGGCCATCGTCGTCGTCGGCGATGCCACCCACCAGACGCGCGGCGAGCTGGCCGGCGAAGAGCGGTGCGGCGAAGGACGTGCCGCTCCACAGCGCGAACGAACCCGTGTAGTCGTCCGGGTCGATGTCCTCGCGCCGCCGCATGTACGCCTCAGAACGAGCCTGCGGGCTCCAACCCGCCCTGGAACGGCGGCAGGGTGCTCATCACTGCGGCGCCGGGAGCATGCGCCCGCACCCAGGGCCCGGCGTTGCTGAACAGCGCGTCGGTGCCGTTGGGGTTCAGAGCACCCACGGAGAGCACCGGGACCACGTCGTGCCTCGCGGCGACGCCGCGCCCGTCCGCCCAGGGCGCGAACGCGGCGGGGAACATGGGCCGCGCGGTGGCGTCATTGCCGGCCGAACAGACCACGGCGACTCCGCACTCACCGAGGCGGCGCAGGATGTCGTACATCGTGGGGTCGAAGAGGAGGTCCTGCGGAGTCTCGTGGTAGTAACCCATCGACAGGTTGAGAACGTCGATCGGGTGGCCACCCTTCTCGCCCTCGCGGTGCCGGCGGGCGACCTCGGCGATGTCGGCCAGCGCAGTGATCAGGTCGCTCTCCACCACGGGGCCGTCGGACCCGACGATGCGCCAGGCCACGATGTCGGCGTCCGGGCAGGCCTGGTGGATCAGGCCAGCGATGAAGGTCCCGTGACCGGCAAGGGCGTCGATGCCGCCATCGAGTGGTCCCACCTGGTCGAACCACTTCTCCGGGTCGGTGGCGTCGTCGACGTGACCCGATCGCGCGGCCGTCGAGGCCGGGGCCGGCCAGTCACCAGGCCGTCGAGCCACGGATGCTTGCCACAGCCCGTGTCCAGCGTGGCCACCACTGGTCGACGGCCCACGATCTGGTCATCGGGGCGCCGCACCGGCTGCCGGCCCGACGTACGACATCGGCTGGCGACCGCCCTGGCCTGGGATGCCGTACGACGACACAGCAGCCGATCCCGAGCCCCCCGCAGGGTTGCTGCCGTGGAACGGGTTGCTGCCGTGGAAGGGGTTGCTGCCGTGGAACGGGTTCGGGTCGATGCTGCGGACCAGCACGATGTGGTCGAGGCCGACCCGGCTCATCGCCTGCACCCCGTGAGCCGCGCGGGCGTGCTGGAGCAGGACCCAGCCGTCGGGAGCGATCGTGGCGCGCTCGTCGCGGACGCTCAGGTCCAGCCGGACCACGCCGAGCCGGGCGTCGTCCTGCTCATCCGTCACGTCCTGTCGTCGTCCGGGTGGACGGTGGCGAGCCAGCCGAGTGTCTCGGCCACGTCCTGCAGCTGCCGCGACGCGGGTGGCGGTCTCGCCGCTGCGCGAGACGAGCAGGCGGGGGCCGACGTACACCGTGGAGCGTGGGCGGACGTCCTTGACCGCCAGGGCGGTACCAGGGTCGAGCACGCGCCCGTTCACCTGGTCGAGGACGCTACCCGGGCGGGACGTAGGGCTCGCGCTGCGCGGACAGCGCCGACTGGCGGGTGGGAGTCGGACGGTCGCCCGACTCCGGCTGCTGCGGGTCCATGGTCTCCTCAGACGTGGAAGGGTGGCGTGGCTCGAGGCCGCGCTGTCGTGGGCGGCTCGTCGGTGAAGGTCAGGCGGACGACGCCGGACGCGGCGCGCGCGAAGGCGAACCGTCCGTGCTGGTCCACGGAGGTCTGCTGCAGGGTGGCTCCCTGCTCGTCGCGCAGCGTCACGGTCAGGGACCGTGGCCGGCACCACCCAGCCGTCGAGCCGGGTCCCGTCGTCGAACTGGGCGAGGTGGACGTAGACCCGCAGGTCCGGGCCGACGTACTCGAGGAAGGTGGAGGTGAGCTCGTCGGCATCCTCGACCGTGTCGGAGGAGCGGACGCCGGCGAGGGCGTCGGAGGACTCCACCAGGGTCAGCAGCTCGAGCTCGAGGTCCTCGGCCGCGATCCGGGCCAGGACGCCGTGGGCGAGGTCGGCCGGTGGCGGGTCGAGCTGCCGCCAGAGACGGGCGACGGCCTCGAGCAGGGCGTCGTCGTCGAGCTGCTGGTGAGACTCGTTCATGCCAGACCTCCCGTCCGCACCAGCTCGAGGCGCAGCTTCTCCAGGCAGCGACTCCGGGTCGGCCCGATGCTCCCCACGGGCATGTCGAGGTCGGAGGCGATGGCGGTGTAGTCGGGTCGCGGCGCGGCCGCGACGATGCGTAGCAGTCGCTGGCACCGGTCCGGGAGCTGCTTGAGGCAGTCCCACAACCGGGCGTTCTCGTCGTCGAGCACGACCTGCTGCTCGGGCGCGGGCTCGTCCGGCAGGTGCCGGTCGAGGATCTCCTCTGCCGCGGGGGTCTGGCGCGTGCTCTGCCGGGACACCCGCCACGCCTCGCGACGGGCCGTCGTGCACAACCAACCGGAGACCGCCCGGGCCTCGGTGATGCCGTCCGCCGAGCGCACCAGCGCCAGCCAGGTCGTCTGGACGACGTCCTCGGCGGCGTCGCGGTCCAGCCCGCAGGCGCGCACCACCTGCCAGAGCACAGGGCTGAGCAGCAGCACGAGGTCGTCCATCGCGCCCTGGTCGCCGTCCCGCCACCGCTGGAAGTGGGCTGGCGGACGACTCCCAGACCGAGTCGGACTCCGTCGATTGCCGAGTCATGGTTTGCACACTCTCCGAGAGTCGGTGCCGTGCGGTCTGATACGTCGTGCCGAATCTAATCCCGTTCGGCAGCGGTAGGGGTCGATTTGGCCGACCTCGTCGCACGGATGCCTCGGCCAACCCTGGGCCAACCCTGGGCCAACCCTGGGCCAACGTGGCGCTGGGTAGCCTTGGCGCCATGGACTCCGTGGCCCAGGTCGCCCAGCGGCTGGGGCGCACCGGCTACCTGTGCGACGACGCCCTGGCGACGGTGACCTACCTTTCGCTGACGATGCAGCGGCCGCTGCTCGTCGAGGGCGAGCCGGGCACCGGCAAGACCGCGCTGGCCGAGGCAGTGGCCGAGGCGCTCGAGCTGCCGCTGATCCGGCTCCAGTGCTACGAGGGCATCGACGCCACCCAGGCGCTCTACGACTGGGACTTTCCCCGCCAGATCCTGCACCTGCGGGCGCTCGAGGCCGCCGGGGCCGGCAGCACCGACGTCGAGGAGGCCGAGAAGAGCCTGTACGACGCCCGCTTCCTGCTCGCGCGCCCGGTGCTGGCCGCGCTCCAGCAGAGCCCGGCCGTGCTGCTCGTCGACGAGGTCGACCGGGCCGACGACGAGTTCGAGGCGTTCCTCCTCGAGGTGCTGTCGACCTACCAGGTCAGCATCCCCGAGCTGGGCACGGTCAAGGCGGCCAGCCCGCCGGTCGTCGTACTCACCTCGAACCGGACGCGGGAGCTGCACGACGCGTTGAAGCGACGCTGCCTCTACCACTGGATCGACCACCCGGGGCTCGAGCGCGAGGTCGAGATCGTCCGGTCGAGGGCCCCGGAGGTCGCCGACACGCTCGCGCGGCAAGTGGTGGGGCTGGTCCAGCAGCTGCGCAGCCGTGACGACCTGCTCAAGCCGCCCGGGGTCGCGGAGACGCTGGACTGGGCCCGAGCACTGCAGCACCTCGGCACGGCCGAGATCGACCTGGCGAGCGCGTCGGCAACACTCGGCGCCCTGGTGAAGTACCGCGAGGACAGCGATCGCGTGCGTCAGGCGCTGGATCGGATGCTGGCGACATGAGCCCGGCCCCCGCGCGGCAGGCCGACGAGATCCTGCTCGGCTTCACCCGCGCTCTGCGCTTTGCCGGGGTTCCGGTCACCCAGGACCGGGCGCACGGGTTCCTCGCCGCGGTCGCCGTCCTGGGCGCCGACGACCAGCGGGCGACGTACACCGCAGGGCGGGCCACCCTGTGCGCGGGCCCGGACGACCTCGCTCGCTACGACCAGGTGTTCGAGGCCTACTTCAACGCCCGAGACGGCCTGCCGCGACCGCGGCCCGCGGCGGCGACCGCACCGAGCGCCTCCTCACTCCCCGACGTCGAGGGCACCGGCGAGGGCGACCCCACGGACGACGCGGTCCGGGCGATGGCCAGCGCCACCGAGGTGCTGCGGCACCGGGACGTCGCGGACCTCAGCCCGGCCGAGAGACAACGGCTCTCGGCGATGTTCGCGACCCTGCGCCTGCGGCCACCGCAGCGTCGTACCGCCCGGCACCAGCGCTGGCACCGCGGCGACGTCGACGCCCACCGCACGCTGCGGGCCAGCCTGCGCCGGATGGGTGAGCCCGCCGACATCGCGTGGCGACGGCGCGGCCTGCGGCCCCGGCGGGTGGTGCTGCTGATCGACGTGTCCGGCTCGATGAGCGGGTACGCCGACGCGCTGCTCCGGCTGGGACACCGGTTCACCCAGGCGGGGCGAGCGTCGGGGGCGGTCGTCGAGACGTTCACCCTCGGCACCCGGCTGACCCACGTGACCCGCGCGATGCGCCTGCGCGACCCCGAACGCGCTCTCGTCGCGGCCGGGGAGACGGTCCCGGACTGGTCGGGAGGCACCCGGCTGGGGGAGACCCTGCGCATCTTCCTCGACCGCTGGGGCCAGCGCGGCCTGGCCCGCGGTGCGGTGGTCGTGGTGTTCAGCGACGGTTGGGAGCGCGGGGACCCGGAGCTGCTGGCCACGCAGATGGCCCGCCTGCGGCGGATCGCCCACCGGGTGGTGTGGGTCAACCCGCACCGTGGCAAGACGGGCTACGAGCCGGTGCAGCAGGGGGTCGTGGCCGCGCTGCCGTTCGTCGACGACTTCGTCGCCGGCCACTCGCTCGCCACGTTCGCCGATCTCGCGGAGCTGGTGTCCCGTGCGTGACGTGATGGCCGAGCTCCTGGAGTGGTGGCGCACGGGCGAGACCGTCGGCGTCGGCACCGTCGTGGCGACCTTCCAGTCCGCACCCCGACCGGCCGGCGCCTCGATGCTGGTCGGCCCCGACGAGACCGCGGTCGGTTCGGTCTCCGGTGGCTGCGTCGAGGGCGCGGTCTACGAACTGGCTCAACAGGTGGTGGCCTCGGGCGAGCCGGTCCTCGAGCGGTACGGCGTCTCCGACGACGACGCCTTCGCGGTCGGACTGACCTGCGGCGGCATCCTCGACGTGTTCGTGGAGAAGGTGAACCGCGAGACCTTCCCCCAGCTCGGCGAGATCGCAGCTGACGTCGAGGCGGGCCGCTCGGTTGCTCTCGCCACCGTCATCGAGCACCCCGACCCTTCCCGGCTCGGCCGGCGCCTGGTGATCCGCCCCGACGCGATAGTCCGTCACGAAAAGCTCCATCCCGAGGCGAAGATCAGGTGCCGATCGTGACGGACTATCGGGGTCGCTGGGGTCGGAGCGGGCCGACGACGCCGTACGCGACGACGCGCTGGGGCTGCTGGCGGCGGGCCACAACGCGACGCTCACCTACGGGCCGGACGGAGAGCGCCGCGGCGAGGGGATGCGGGTGTTCGTGTGGGCGTTCGCGCCGAAGCCACGGATGCTGGTGTTCGGGGCGATCGACTTCGCGGCGGCGGTGGCCCGGGTCGGGAGCTTCCTCGGCTACCACGTCACGGTCTGCGACGCGCGACCCGTCTTCGCCACCGCCAGCCGCTTCCCGGAGGCCGACGAGGTGGTCGTCGACTGGCCGCACCGCTACCTCGAGGCCGAGGTCGAGGCCGGCCGGGTCGACCGGCGGACAGTGGTCACGGTGCTCACCCACGACCCCAAGTTCGACGTACCGGTCCTCGAGCAGGCACTCCGGCTGCCCGAGGTGGCGTACGTCGGCGCGATGGGCTCGCGTCGTACGCACGAGGACCGGATGGCGCGGCTGAAGGAGGCCGGGCTGACCGACGACGAGCTGGCCCGGCTGTCCAGCCCGATCGGTCTCGACCTGGGGGCCCGGACCCCCGAGGAGACGGCGATCAGCATCGCCGCCGAGATCATCGCCGGCCAGTGGGGCGGGTCGGGAGAGCCGCTCGGCGCCACCGAGGGCCGGATCCACCACCAGCGAGCGGTCACGGAGGAGTAGCGACCGTCGTCTTCTGCGCCAGCGGCTGGAGGGGTGGGACGATCACGCCCGAGCGAGTACGGTGCCGCGAGGAGTCGCGCGACATCGGGGTTGCGCGGCCTGTTCATGGGGAGACACCTCGACATGCTGCAGTCACGCATCGGCGGTATCGCCGCCGTCCTCCTGACCGCCACCCTGGCCGTGACCTCGGTCCTGGCACCACCGGCTGCCCAGGCGACCGGCGTCAACAACCAGGGCGTCCACATCATCGAGCGGAATGACGAAGGCGCCGACGTCGTGGCGCTGCAGTACCTGCTCAACGGCCATGGTTTCGCCACCGGGGTCGACGGCGACTTCGGGTCCGGCACCGACAGCAGCGTCCGCTCCTTCCAGAGCAGCCGCGGCCTCGGGGCCGACGGCGTGGTCGGACCGGCCACCTGGTCGGCGCTGATGATCACCATCCGGCCCACCACCGCCAACGACGCCAACGCCGTGCGAGCGCTCCAGTACCAGCTCGGCCAGAAGATCGACAGCTCGATCGCGGTGACCGGCACGTACGACGCCGCGACCCAGGCTGCGGTGCGGGCGTTCCAGGCCGACCACGGGCTCACCCAGGACGCGATCGTCGGATCCGGCACCTGGGGTGCGCTGCTCGGCCACTTCGCGGCGCCGCGGACGACGTACAACTGCTTCTACGGCACCGAGGCCGGCAACGCCGAGAGCTGGGGGACGGCAGCCGCCGTCAGTGCGCTGACCCGTGCGTCCCAAGCGGTCTACCCGAGCTACGGACGGATCGCGGTCGGCGACCTGAGCCACATCCACGGCGGGGACATCGCGGGCCACGCCTCCCACGAGGTCGGGCTGGACGCCGACGTGCGGCTGATCACGACCAGCCGCGACCAGTGCTCGAGCCCGACGAACTACCACGACGCCGACTACGACCGGTCGGCCACGCGATCCCTCGTCCAGCAGCTGCGGGCCACCGGGCAGGTGAAGCTGATCTTCTTCAACGACCCCGTCCTGATCAACGAGGGACTCGTGCAGTACTACGACAACCACGACGACCACCTGCACGTGCGCTTCTACGAGCGCGGGGTGTCGTCGACGTACAGCCGGTGATCCGGGGCTGAGCGGTTCCCCGTTCCCCGAACGAGGGTTACGGTGGCCGCACCACCCGGGGAACGGACGACGATGACGTTGGGGCGAGAGGAACTCCAGACGCGCAGGCTCGACGCCGTGCGCGCGTGGACCACCTTCGTCGAGCTCGGCGATGCTGCCGAGTCGCTCGTGCGGCCGGAGATCCTGCAGAGCTGGCAGCTGTCCCAGGCGGCGATCACCCCCGACGTCGTCGAGGCGCCCCTGTCCGACGAGGGCGACACCGCGGCGTACTGGCGGGGCACGCCCCTCCAGACCGCGGTCGAGCGGGTGGAGTCCGACCTGCGGCGTACGGCGGAGGACGGCGACCTCGTCATCGCGGTCACCGACCCGCAGACCCGGATCCTGTGGACCTATGGCGGCCGGGTGATGCGTCGCAAGGCCGAGACGGTCAACTTCGTCCCCGGCGGCCACTGGGACGAGGCGAGCGTCGGCACCAACGCGCTGGCGATCGCGATGCGCACCGGCGACCCGTCGATGGTGTTCAGCGCCGAGCACTACGCGTCGATGGTGCACAACTGGGTGTGCTGGGCGGCGCCCGTGCACGACCCGGTCACCGGCGACCAGATCGGGGTCATCGACCTGTCGACCACGTGGGACCGCACCCACCCGATCGGGCTGGCCACCGCGCGGGTGATGGCCCGGCTGATCGAGAGCGCCATGCCGCGGTCGCGGGACTGGCCGGGCGGTCGCCTGGGGAGCATCGCGCCGGACGAGCCCGGGCTCACTCTGTCGCTCCTCGGCAGCGCCGAGGCGTGGCTCGACGGAGACCGGCTGCTGCTCAACCGGCGCCAGACCGAGATCCTGGCCCTGCTGACCATGCACCCCGAGGGCCTGTCGCTCGAGCAGCTGCACGCCCTCGTGTACGGCGACCAGCGGGTCACGCAGTCGACCCTCAAGGCCGAGGTCTCCCACCTCCGCTCCGCGCTCGGCGGCCAGCTCGCCTCCCGGCCCTACCGGCTCACCATGCCCACGCGGGTCGACGTCGACGAGGTGCTCGCGCTGCTGCGGCGAGGCGAGGTGCGTGCCGCCGTGGCGGCGTACGCCGGCGACCTGCTGCCCGGCACCGAGGCGCCGGCCCTGGTGGAGCTCGCCGAGTACCTCGCGGTCAGCGTCCGCGAAGCCCTGCTCGCCCAGCCCGACCCGACCGCGGTCCTGCGCTACAGCGAGCTCGCGCCGTACGACGACCAGGTGATCGAGACCTGCCTGAGCGTGCTCGGCGAGCGGGACCACCCCGCGAAGGCGCTGCTCAAGGGGCGGCTGGCTGCTGGTCGGCGCGGCTGACGCGGTCCGCATGCCGCCCGACCGCTCCCGCGCGCAAGCGGTTGCGCCTTCAACCAAGGTTGCCATCTGGGCGTGCCTCGACTAGAAGTGTGGTGACGTCCGAGGCGCCTCGTTGCCTGCTTACGCAGTGAGCAAAGGGGCGCCTCGTCGAAGATCAGCTCCGATCGCGACCGGCGGGCGACCAGAATGGCCGCCATGACACGGCGCAGCGCGGTCCCGGTCTCCGGCGGGCTGGCTGCGGTCGCCGGGGGCGCACTGTGGAGCGTCAAGAGCCTCGCCATCCTCCTGACCGGCGACCAGCCGCCGCTGATGTTCGAGCTGGCGCCGCCGCTGTTCGGCCTGGCTGTCGCCGCACTGGCGTTCGACCGGCGCCACCGAAGGCGTGCGCGCTGGGCTCTGGCCCTCGGATGCGTTGCCGTCGTCGCCGGGTCGGCCGCTTTCCTGTCCGACCTCGCGGGCGAGCTCTGGGGGCCCGCGATCGCCCTCGCCATGATCGCCGTCCTCGTCGGGCTGATCCTGCTCGGCACGGATTCCGGGCGGAGCCCGATCGGGAGTGTGGAGTGGGTGGCTCTGGCCATCGGCCTCGTGACCGTGCCGGCTCTGCTTGTGGGCAGTGCGTTGTCGTTGATCGACGAGCGGCTGCTCGAGGTGCCGCTCGTGCTGCTGGCCGGGATGTGGATCTGGCTCGGTGGCCTCATGCTCGGCCCGGCGAACCGTCGAGCGCCGGCCGCCGCTGACCCGTCCGAAACCGACCGCGAATCGCCCTGACCCGCCCGAAACTTTTCGGGCGGGTCAGCGGGCAACCTTTTCCCAACCCTTGCGTCCTAGCGTGAGCGCCATCACCCGACGTCCACGCACGGGAGTGCCTACATGACCAGGATCAGCCTCACCGTCGACGGAGACCAGGTCTCCGACGACGTCGAACCCCGCATGCTCCTCGTGCAGTACCTGCGCGAGAAGCTCGGCAAGACCGGCACCGTCGTCGGCTGCGACACCAGCAACTGCGGCGCGTGCACCGTGCACCTCGACGGCACCAGCGTGAAGTCGTGCAACGTGCTCGCCGTCCAGGCCGACGGTGGCGAGGTCACCACCATCGAGGGCTTGGCGCAGAACGGTCAGCTGCACGCCGTGCAGGAGGCCTTCCGCGAGTGCCACGGCCTGCAGTGTGGGTTCTGCACGCCGGGGATGATCATGCAGAGCGTCGACCTGCTCAAGGAGAACCCGAACCCGACCGAGGAGGAGATCCGGCTCGGGCTCGAGGGCAACCTGTGCCGGTGCACCGGCTACCACAACATCGTGAAGGCCGTGCAGCACGCAGCGGGGGCCGGCTCATGACCGCCACCGCGGAGCGGCCCGCCACCGAGATCGGGCGGGACCGGCGTCGCAAGGAGGACCAGCGGCTGATCACCGGCCGCACCCGCTGGACCGACAACCTCACCCTGCCCGGGATGCTGCACCTGGCCATGGTGCGCAGCCCGTTCGCCCACGCCACCATCACCTCGATCGACGTGGCGGAGGCCAAGACCTCCCCGAACGTGCTCGCGGTCCTCACCGGCAAGGACCTCGCCGACGAGCAGGGCGTGCTGATCAACGCCTGGCCGATCACCCCCGACCAGAAGGCACCCACGCACACGCCGGTGGCGATCGACCGCGTGGCGTTCGCGGGCGAGATCGTCGCGGTCGTCGTGGCCCGCAGCGCCGCGGAGGCGCGGGACGCCGCCGAGCTCGTCGACGTGGAGTACGACGAGCTGCCGGCCGCGCTCGACCTCAAGGAGGCGGCCGCGGACACGCGTGCTGGCCCACCCCGACCTCGGCACCAACAAGAGCGCGTTCTGGAAGTTCGACTCCGCGGAGGCCGGCACCGGCGGCAACGTCGACGAGGCCATCGAGAAGGCCCGCGGAGACGGCATCGTGATCGAGCGGGAGTACCGCCAGCAGCGGCTGATCCCGGCCTTCATGGAGCCCCGCTCGGTCGTGGTCGACCCGACCGGTGAGCAGCTGACGATGTGGTCGGCGACCCAGATCCCCCACATCCTGCGGTTCGCCCTTGCGGCGACCACCGGGATCCCCGAGTCCAAGATCCGGGTGATCGCGCCCGACGTCGGCGGTGGCTTCGGAGGCAAGCTGCAGACCACTCCGGAGGAGTGGATCGCGGTCGCCGCGGCCCGACGCCTGGCCAAGCCGGTGAAGTACACCGAGACCCGCAGCGAGTCGCTGGTGGCGGCCCACCACGGGCGCGACCAGTGGCAGAAGCTCACCCTCTCCGCAGAGCGGGACGGCACCGTGACCGGCTTCAAGGTGGAGCTCCTCGCCGACCTCGGCTCCCATGTGTCCCTGGTCGGCGGTGGCGTACCGGTCCTCGGCGCCTTCATGTTCAACGCGATCTACAAGTTCCCCGCCTACCAGTTCAACTGCCAGACGGTCCTCACCAACAAGACCTGGACCGATGCCTACCGGGGCGCGGGACGGCCGGAGGCGACGTACGCCATCGAGCGGATCATGGACGAGCTCGCCGTCGAGGTGGGCGTCGACCCGCTGGAGATCCGCGAGAAGAACTGGATCAAGCACGAGGAGTTCCCGTTCACCACGGTGTGCGGCCTCGAGTACGACTCCGGCAACTACGAGGCCGCGACCGCACGAGCCAAGGAGATGTTCGGGTACGACGAGCTCCGGGCCGAGCAGAGGAAGCGTCGCGAGTCGAACGACCCGGTCCAGCTCGGGATCGGCGTCTCGACGTTCACCGAGATGTGCGGCCTGGCGCCTTCACGGGTCCTCGGCTCGCTCGACTACGGCGCCGGGGGCTGGGAGCACGCCAGTGTGCGGATGTTCGCGACCGGCAAGGTCGAGGTCGTGACCGGCGACCAGCGCCCACGGCCAGGGCCACGAGACGGCGTTCAGCCAGATCATCGCCGACCGGCTCGGGGTGGCGTTCGAGGACATCGAGGTCCTGCACGGCGACACCCAGGTCGCCCACAAGGGGCTCGACACCTACGGCTCCCGTTCCCTCGTGGTCGGGGGCGAGGCGCTGGTCCGGGCCGCCGACAAGGTGATCGAGAAGGCCAAGCCGATCGCGGCCCACCTGCTGGAGGCCTCAGCCGACGACATCGAGTTCTCCGCGGGCCGCTTCGGGGTCCGCGGGACCGACCAGGGCATGGCCATCGGCGAGATCGCGACGGCCGTGTTCGCGGCGCACAACCTGCCCGACGGCGTCGAGCCCTCGCTGGACTCGGACGCGACCTACGACCCGGTCAACTTCTCCTTCCCGCACGGGACCCACCTCTGCGCCATGGAGGTGGACACCGAGACGGGTGGCCTGAAGATGCGCAAGTACGTCGCCTGCGACGACATCGGCAACATCATCAACCCGCTGATCGTCGCCGGCCAGGTGCACGGCGGGCTGGTCCAGGGCATCGCGCAGGCGCTCTGGGAGGAGGCGGTGTACGACGACTCCGGGACCCTGGTCTCCGGCTCGTTCGTCGACTACCTGCTGCCGACCGCGGCCGACACGATCAGCTTCGACATCGATCACACGACCTCGGCGAGCACCACCAACACGCTCGGCACCAAGGGCGTCGGCGAGGCCGGGACGATCGCATCGACCCCGGCCGTCGTGAACGCCGTGGTGGACGCGATCCGGCACTTCGGGGTGAACGACGTCCGGATGCCCTGCACGCCCGAGCGGGTGTGGAAGGCGATCAACGACGCGGGTGGTGGTGGCCAGGAGGCCACCGAACAGGCGGCGGCTCCGCACTTCGACGAGGCCGAGGGCACGGAAGGAGCAGGCCAGTGATACCCGCACAGTTCGACTACGTGGCACCCACCTCGGTCGAGGAGGCCCTCTCCGCCCTGGCCGAGCACGGCGACGACGCCAAGATCCTGGCCGGTGGCCAGAGCCTGCTGCCGGTGCTCCGGATGCGGCTCAACGCCCCGGAGGTGGTCATCGACCTGGGCCGGATCGACGCGCTCCGCGGCATCCGCGATGACGGCGACGCCATCGTGATCGGCGCGATGACCCAGCACTCCGTGGTCGGCTCCGACCCGCTCGTGAAGGAGCACGCCCTCCTGATCGCGAAGGCGGTCGAGCACCTCGCCGACGCCCAGGTCCGCCACCGCGGCACGTTCGGTGGCGCCCTCGCGCACGCCGACCCCGCCGGCGACCTCGGCGCTCCGACGCTGGCCCTGGGGGCCGAGTTCGTGATCGCCGGCTCCGGTGGCAGCCGCACGGTGGGCGCCGACGAGTTCTTCGTCGACCTCTTCGAGACCGCCATCGGCGAGGACGAGATCCTCACCGAGGTCCGGATCCCGAAGTTCACCGGTTGGGGCGCCCACTACGAGAAGTTCGTCCGGGTCGCCCACCAGTGGCCGATCGTCGCGGTCGCGGCGGCGGTCAAGGTCGACGGCGGCACCATCACCGAGGCGCGGGTGGGGCTCACGAACATGGGATCGACACCGCTGCGGGCCCGGGCCGTCGAGGAGGCGCTGGCCGGACAGCCCGCGACCGAGGACGCCGTACGCGATGCGGCGGCGCAGGCCGCCGAGGGCGCCAACCCGCCGTCGGACCTCAACGGCGACGCCGACTACCGCCGGCACCTCGCGACCGTCCTCACCCGACGCGCCGTGCTCGCGGCTGCGGGGGCGTGAGTCTTGGACCTCACCCACAAGTTCACCGTCCCCACCCAGGTCGATGAGACCTGGGCGCACTTCAACGACATCGCCTCCGTCGCCGAGTGCTTCCCGGGCGCGACCGTGACCTCGGTCGAGGGCGAGACGTTCAAGGGGTCCTGCAAGGTCAAGCTCGGCCCGATCGCGCTGGTCTACAACGGCTCCGGCACCTTCGTGGAGAAGGACGAGGCCGCCCACCGGTTCGTGGTCGAGGCCAAGGGGAAGGACAAGCGCGGCAACGGTACGGCGGGCGCCAACGTCACCGTCTCGATGGCTGATGCGTCCGGCGCCACCGACGTCGAGGTGGTCACCGACCTCTCCGTCACCGGCAAGCCCGCGCAGTTCGGCCGGGGGGTCATGCAGGACGTCTCGGACAAGCTCCTCGGACAGTTCGTCGCCTGCCTCGAGACCCGGCTCGCGGACCGGCGGTCGCCGTGCCCTCCGGCGAGTCCGACCCCGTCGACGCCGGGTCGACCACGGCTCCAGCGGACCAGCCTTCCTCGCCGACGCCCCAGCCCGCGGCGGGCGGGCCAGGGGCGTCGGCGACGCCACGACGTACGCCCGAGGCTCCCGCGAAGGACGACGCGATCGACCTCGGCGCCACCGTGCTGCCGGTGCTGGTCAAGTCCTACTGGAAGCAGGGCCTCGGGGTCCTTGTCGTCGTGGCGCTGGTCATCTGGTGGGTCACCCGCGGCTAGCCCGATAGTCCGTCACGAAAAGCACCCCCGGGTGGCTCGTGACGGTGCTTTTCGTGACGGACTATCCGCCCGGGCCGGGCGAGAGGGGGATGTGTGGGCGGGCCGGGTCAGAACACGTTGAGCGGGCGGAACTGCACCGAGATCCGCGGCCCGGCGTGGGCCACCTTGGGTACGGCGTGCTCCCACGTCCGCTGGCAGGAGCCGCCCATCACCAGCAGGTCGCCGTGACCGAGCTCGAAGGACAGCGACTCGCCGCCTCCCCGCGGCCGGAGGGCGAGCCGGCGGGGGTCGCCCAGCGACACGATCGCCACGAGGGTGTCGTGGGTCCGCCCGCGCCCGATGGTGTCGCCGTGCCAGGCGACGCTGTCGCGGCCATCGCGGTAGTAGCAGCAGCCGGCGGTCACGAACGGCTCCCCGAGCTCCGGTTGGTAGTGGACCGACAACACCGAGCGCGCCTCGTCGAGGGTGGGATGGGGAAGGGACTCATCGACGAGGTAGTTGTGCACCAGGCGTGGCACATCGACGACGCGGTCGTACATCTGCCTCCGCTCGGCCCGCCACGGGACGTCGGCGACCAGGGTGGCGAACACGTCGTCGGCTCCAGGAAGCCAGTTGCGGCGGCAGTCGACCCACGCGCCGCGGGTCAGGGTGGTCCGCTCGGCGCTGTCCAGGGTGGGGACACCGGCCAGCCCGGTGTCGAAGAGTGTCCCCTGGAAGTCCACCCCGGCAGAATACCGCATCAATCGAACACACTTTCGACTCGTCGAGTGGGGTGTCCCGCCTGATCTCGGCATGCCGCCGTGGCACACCGCGCTGGCATCATCGTGCGCGTGAGCCACACCGTCCCGGACCTGGGCCACCGTCGACGCCGGCTGACTGGCCGCGACCCGAACGAGCCGCACCGGAGCGCCACGCCGCTGGAGCTGCTCTACGACCTGGTGTTCGTCGTGGCGTTCGGGCTGGCCGCCAACGAGCTGGCGCACTACGTCGCCGAGGACCACGTACGGACGGGGGTCCTCGGCTTCGCCTTCGCGGTGTTCGCGATCTCGTGGGCCTGGATCAACTACAGCTGGTTCGCGTCGGCGTACGACGAGGACGACTGGGTCTGCCGGCTGGCCACGATGGTGCAGATGGTCGGCGTCATCATCCTGGCGCTCGGCCTGCCGGAGGTGTTCGCGTCGATCGACCACGGCGAGACGCTCGACAACGGGGTGGTCGTCGCCGGCTACATCGTGATGCGGGTGCCGATGGCCGTCCAGTGGCTGCGCGCCTCGCGGCACGACCCCGAGCGCAGGTCGGCGCACCTGACGTACTTCTGGACGATCCTCGTCGCGCAGATCGGCTGGACCGCACTGGTGTTCTTGTCGCTGCCGATCGGTACGACGTTCGCGCTGTTCATCGTGCTCTACCTCATCGAGCTCGCCGGACCCCTCGTCGCTCAGCAGCGGAAGGGCGGTACGCCCTGGCACCCGCACCACATCGCCGAGCGCTACGGCCTGCTGGTCATCATCACGCTCGGGGAGGGGATCATCGGCACGGTCGCGTCCCTGTCAGCCGTCGTGCACGGCCCGGCCGGCTGGAGCGTCAACGCAGCGCTCGTCGCGATTGCCGGAACCGGGCTCACGTTCGGGTTGTGGTGGATGTACTTCACCATGCCTTCGGGGGACGTCCTGCGCATGCACCCGGAGCGGGTGTTCTTCTGGGGCTACGGGCACATCGTGACGTTCGGGTCGCTGGCCGCAGTCGGCGCCGGGCTGCACGTCGCGGCGTTCTACCTCGACCACCACACCAGCATCGGCGCCTTCGGCACAGTGCTCAGCGTCGCCATCCCGCTGGCGGTCTTCGTGCTGATGCTCTACGCGACCTGGACGATGCTGATGCGGCGCACGGATCCCTTCCACCTCGGCCTGCTGCTCGGCACAGCGGCGGTCCTGGTGCTCGCCGTCGTCCTGGCCAAGGTCGGGGTCTCGATGGCGTGGTGCCTGATCGTGCTGGCGCTGGCGCCGGTCGTCACGATCGTCGGCTATGAAACGGTCGGCCACCGGCACCAGGAGGCCGAGCTCGCCCGCATGAAGCAGAGTGATTGACCGTTCTCTTAAAGTCTTTCTGAAGCCGAGGACGAGGTGACCAGACCAGTTCTAGAGTTGAAAACGTGAACAACGTCCTATCGGCCGGGCGGGAGCTCAAGCACGTCCAGGTCCGCGAGTACCTTCGTAGCCTGGTCGACGATGCTCCTCCTGGGTCGCCCATGCCTTCCGAGCGCGAGCTCGTGCACCGCTTCGGCGTTGCCCGGATGACCGTCCGCCAGGCCATGGACGCCCTCGTCGCCGAAGGCCTCCTCGAGCGGATCCCCGGCCGCGGCACGTTCGTGGCCCGGCCCCGCACCGACCCTCGACTCATCGGGTTCACCGAGGAGATGACGCGGCGCGCGCTGCTCGCCGAGTCCCAGACGCTGCTGGCCCGCCGCGAGCAGGCCAGCCCGAGCTTGGCCCGTGCCCTGGTCATCACCGAGGGCGACGCTGTCATCCACTGGAAGCGCCTGCGCCGCGCCGACGCCGTACCCATGTGCATCGAGGACGCCTACCTCAACGAGGTCCTGATCCCGGGCTTCCTGCAGTCGGGCATGCCCACCAGCCTGTACGGCGCCCTGACGGACCGCGGCCTGCGTCCGACGGCGGCCGAAGACTCGATCACCGCCGACCTGGCCACCAAGACCGAGGCCGACCTGCTCGAGGTCCCGGCCCACGCTCCGGTGCTGCGGCAGTCGCGGCGCGCGTTCGTGGGCGACAAGGTCATCGAGGTGTCGCGGTCGGTCTACCGGTCCGACCGGTACTCCCGGCGCGTGGAGCTCGGCACCCTTCCCTGAGCGGAGCCGATCGGCGCGCTTGCCCCTCCTGCCCTGCGGTGAGGCCTAGTGTCGTTGCCATGGGCACTGGCAGGACGCTCCTCGAGGTCACGGTCACCGGGCCGCGTGACGTCGGCGGTGCCGACGAAGGTGGTGCCGACCGGCTGCACCTCGTCGCGCCAGACGGGTCCGGCGAGCCGGGCGCGGGGGCGCTCTCGCCCGAGCCGGGCACGGTGTCCGCGGTCTGCCGTGAGACCGACGTACCCGTCTTCGTGCTGCTGCGGCTCAACGACTCCTGGACGACCACCGGCGGCGAGCTGGTCCGCCTGGTCGGCCTGGCCGAGGACTACCTGGGGTGTGGCGCGGCCGGGGTCTCCTTCGGCTTCCTCGACGCCGACCTCGAGGTCGACACCGAGGTGTGCGGCCACCTCGCCGCCGCCCTGCCCGGCGTGCCGTGGACCTTCCACCGTGCCTTCGACTCGGCGCTCGAGGCCCGTCGTTCCTGGCGGCGGCTGACCGGGATGCCCGGCCTGGAGGCGGTCTGCTCTGCGGGTTCGCCGCGCGGGCCTGTCGGCGGGCTACGACGACCTGCTCGCGTACTGCGAGTCAGACCCCGCGATCGCGGCGATCGCCATGCCCGGCGGCGGTCTGCTCCCCGAGCAGGTCCCGTGGTTCGTGCGGGCCGGCGTCCGGCAGTTCCACCTCGGCCGCCAGGCGCGGCCCGGGGCGTCGTACAAGTCCTACGTCGACGCCAGACACGTCCGCTCGTGGCGGCTGCTGCTCGACAACGCGTCCCGAGCGCGCCCTCGGCGCCTGATGATGATCGTGATCGACCCGCCCAACGCCGCCGGGCACGGCCGCCTGTGGTCCCACCTGGCCAGCGACACGTCCTTCGACGAGCTGCACGCCTTCGCCCGCGAGCTCGGGATCCCGGAGCGCGGCTTCGACCGCGACCACTACGACGTCCCGTCGGAGTGGTACGACGCGGCGGTCGCTGCCGGTGCCGTCCCGGTGACCTCGCGCGAGCTGATCGCCCGGCTCCTGGCCGCCGGGCTCCGCCGCCGCAAGCGCGGCTGACCGCGTCACGCCGTCACGCGAGCCGGGACAGTTCGTCCTCGACGTTCGCCCGCGCCGCTGGCTCCCAGCGCTCGGCGGCGTGGGCCGTGTGGAACAGCCGGGGCTTGGCCAGCAGGTCTCTCAGGACCGCCGCGCGGCCGGCCCGGAAGTCGTCGTCGGAGACGTGGGCGTACTCGCGACGGACGTCGGCGACGTACTCCGCGTAGCGGTCCGCGGGTGCGGCCAGGATCGCCAGGTCGGCGTCGGACAGGGCGCAGCCGTTCGCGGTCGTCGGCGGCCGGTCGGTGGCTCTCGGTGAGCCGGACCAGGCGGGCGACCTCCGCGACCAGGTCCGGGTCGCGCGGGGCCAGCGCGGTCTCCGCCCAGGCGGCGGAGCGTTCCTCGGCGCCGGGCCGGCCGTCGTACACCCCGTCGTGGAACCACGCGGCCAGTTCGACCGGGAGCCGGTCGAACGACGTGCCGGCGGCGGCCAGCTCGTCGAGCCGGTCGCAGGACCTCCGCGAGGTGGCGGGTGTCGTGGTAGCCGCGCGACGGATGGGCGTACGCCGCCACCAGCGCGTCACGGACGTCCGTCGCGTCCGGGAGCGGCCAGCGGTCCTCGAGGCCGGGGAGCACGAGGTCATCCAACCAGTTCCGTCGGCAGCGGTTCGGCGTGCAGCACGACCATCGAGGTGACCGCGCGGGTCAGGCACACGTAGAGCCGGCGCAGGCCGGTGACCCGATCAGGCTCGCCCGCGACGATGCCAGCCGGCTCGACGACCACGACGTGGTCGAACTCCAGGCCCTTGGCCAGAGAGGCCGGCACCAGGTCGAGGTGCTGCTCGAACTCGGTGTCGCTGTCGCTCGACTCCGTGCCCAGCACGGCATGGCCGATGCCGGCACGGGTCAGGTCGGCGGAGAGGCCGTCGACATGGGCGTCGGGGGCGATCAGCCCGATCGAGCCCTCGCGGTCGATCACGTCGCGCACCGCTGTCAGCACGTCGTCGGTGGCGGTGATCTCCAGGTCGCCGCGGGTGCGCCGCACCGAGGTGGGTGGGGTCAGGCCGGGGGCAATCACGGGCAGCAACCGGGCGGCGTACTCGATCACGTCGGCCGGCACCCGGAACCCGCGGGTCAGCTCCTCGACGTGGGCATCGGGCTTGCCGAGGTGGGTGAGCGCCTCGGCCCAGGAGCGGGTGGCCCACGACGTGGTGGCCTGGGCAAGGTCGCCGAGCACCGTGAGGGAGCCCGTGGAGGAGCGCCGGGCCAGCATCCGCAGCATCATCGGGGAGAGGTCCTGCGCCTCGTCGGCGACGATGTGGCCGACCGACGGGGTGCGCTCGACCAGGTCGGCCGCCTCGTCGAGCAGCACGGCGTCGGCGAGGCTCCAGCGTGCGGAGGTGGGCGCCTTCGAGGGCTTCTCCCACAGCAGCATCGCCTGCTCCGCCGGCTCGAGGATCCCGTCGGCGGCCTCGGCAAGCAGGGTCGCGTCGGAGAACAGCCGCCAGACCAGCCGGGCCGGGTCGACGGCCGGCCAGAGGGCCGCGGCGTAGTCCTTGACCGGCTTGCTCCGGGCCACGGCGTCCTGGACCCGGTCGTCGGGGGAGTCGCCGGCCAGCTCCATCTGCACGAGTACCCGGTGGGCGAGCGACTGCGGAAGCATCGCCCGCGCGGCGCCGTACCGCACCCCGCGCTCGCGCAGCGACACGAGCAGCTCCTCGGCCTCGGAGGCCGCGACCCGCCACCGCCTCGCGCCGCGCGGGACGACGAGGCCCTCGGTCGGCGGCGTGACGTGTGCCCACAGCGCCCGTGCCAACACCCTGGCCATCCGGGCGTCGCCCTTGAGCGTCGCGACGTCGGCGGGCTCGGTGGCCCGGACCGCGTTCTTCGGCTGGAGCGTGGTCAGGGTCTTCTCGGCCAGCTCCTCGATCGTCGTCTGGGTCGCCTCGATCTCGCCGAGCGCGGGCAGCACGTCGCGGATGTAGCGCAGGAAGCTGGCGTTCGGCCCCACCACCAGCACGCCTTGGCGAGTCAGCTGCTCGCGGTGCGCGTAGAGGAGGTACGCCGCGCGGTGCAGGCCGACGGCCGTCTTGCCGGTGCCGGGTGCCCCCTGCACGCACACCGACCGGTTGAGGTCGGCGCGCACGATGACGTCCTGCTCGGGCTGGATCGTCGCCACGATGTCGCGCATCGGGCCGACGCGCGGCCGCTCGATCTCGGCCTCGAGGATCTCGGAGTGCTCGTTCTCCTCGCCGTGAGCGAGGTCCTCGTCCTCGAAGGCGGTCAGCTGGCCGGACATGAACCCGTAGCGACGGCGCCGCGCGAGGTCCATGGGCTCGGCCCTGCTGGCCCGATAGAACGGCAGGCTCAACGGCGCCCGCCAGTCGATCACCATCGGGTCGCCCGACGGGTCGGAGACATGCCGCCGGCCGATGTGGAACTCCTCGCCGTCGGCGTAGTCGACCCGCCCGAAGAACAGCGGCACCGTCGCGTCGTCGGCGAGCTGTTTCATCCGCAGCGCGAACGTCGACTCCAGGAACTCCCGGCTCACCCAGTCGCCAGCCGCCGCCGAGTCCATCGACGCCGTCCGCTCGCGCATCCGCTGCAGCTGTGCCCGCGACCGGGCGAGGTGCTCGCGCTCGCGCTGGAGCTCCGGGTCGGGTACCGGTGCGGCCTCGGGAGTGGGCATGCAGGGGCCTCCGCGGTGCGGTCGGGTGGGCGGGGGGTACGGCGACGCTACCCGTGGCCCGCCGCCCGCGTCACCGGCATTTCTGTCGGACGTCAGCGCGCGGCATGGAGCTCTCTGGCTGCTTCGCGCCCGGGAGCCATCGCCCAGCGGATCGTCCCGGTGGCGAGGGTGCCGAGCGCCCTGACGACGGTGCGGTCCGAGACCGGGTGCGAGGGCAGTCGCAGCGGCCGCCTGGTCCAGCGCGGCATCAGGCCGATGGCCGCCGCCATCAGCACGCCGTAGGCCGGGCGCAGGGCGATCGGGAGGGGCGGCCGCCAGAGCAGGTAGGAGACCGCGTCGCGGGCGTGCTCGGTGGCCCGGAGCTCGGGACGGAACGCCGCCAGGGTCTCGGCGAGCTCGGCCTCGGTGGTGGGTGGGTCGAGGACGCCGAGACGTCGGGCGACCTCGGCGGTCTGGGCGACGTACTCGTCCCGCTCGGCCTGGTCGAGCGGGTGCTTGCCGTAGGCCTGGTGCGCGGTCAGGAAGCTGTCGACCTCCGCCACGTGGACCCACAGCAGCAGGTGCGGGTCGGACGCGGCGTACGGCGTCCCGTCGGCCATGGTGCCTGTGACGCGTTCGTGGATCGCGCGGACGGCGTCGACCGCGCGCTGGGCGTCGTCGGCGGTGCCGAACGTGGTGACCGCGATGAACCGGCTGGTCCGCGCGAGCCGGCCCCACATGTCGCCGCGGTAGCCGCTGTGCTCCGCGACGGCCGTCATCGCCGCCGGGTGCAGTGTCTGGAGCAGGATCGCGCGGATCCCGCCCACGAACATCGCCGCGTCGCCGTGCACCCTGCCGATCGGGCTGGCCGGGTCGAACCAGCGCGGTCCCGGCGTCCCGTGGATCCGGTCGCGGTGCCGGGCGCCGTCCGGGCCGGCGACGCGCAGGAACAGCGCCTGGCCGAGGCGGTTCCGCACGGTGCCGATCACGCTGCCGAGGATACGACGCCCGGTGAGGTGGGCCCTCAGTCCTCGTTGGGCATCAGCACCCACAGCACGATGTAGACGACGAACTGCGGGCCCCGGGAGCAGGCAGCTGATCGCGAAGAGCAGCCGGACGGTGTTGGGTGACATCCCGAACCTGCGGGCCAGGCCGGAGCAGACGCCGGCGATCCAGCGGTCACGGGGACGCACGAGCTCTTTGGTCATGCCACCAGCGTCGCTCGCGCCTTGGCCAAAGTCATCCCCGAGACGACGATCTCAGGGCCCAGTCAGGGTCGTCCGCTTGCGAGACGTCATACGGAACGACGGCAATAGCCCGCGAACCGTATGACGTCCTGCTCGGGTCACAGGCCGTCCCGCTCGACGGCTTCGGCGTCCCTTCTGATTGACGCCTCGCACGTCGCGCGGAGTCGTGCGGTCCGCGGTCGGGTCACAGGCCGTCCCGCTCGACGGCTTCGGCGTCCATGATCCGGTAGGCATACCCCTGCTCCGCCAGGAACCGCTGGCGGTTCTGGGCGAACTCCGCGTCGACGGTGTCGCGGGAGACGATCGTGTAGAAGCGTGCGGTCTGCCCGGCCGACTTCGGGCGCAGCAGCCGGCCGAGCCGTTGCGCCTCTTCCTGACGCGAGCCGAACGAGCCGGACACCTGGATCGCCACCTCGGCCGAGGGCAGGTCGATCGAGAAGTTCGCGACCTTGGAGACGACCAGCAGGTCGAGCGCCCCGGTGCGGAACTCCTCGTAGAGCCGCTGCCGCTCGTTGACCGTGGTCTCGCCCTTGATCATCGGGGCGTCCAGCGCGGCGGCGAGCTCGTCGAGCTGGTCGATGTACTGGCCGATGACCAGCGTCGGCTGGCCGTCGTGCCGGTCCACCAGCGACCGCACCACGTCGATCTTGTGGTGGGTGCACGACGCGAGCCGGTAGCGCTCGTCGGGCTCGGCGGTCGCATAGGCCAGGCGCTCGGCCGCCGGCAGGGTCACCCGCACCTCGACGCAGTCGGCCGGCGCGATCCACCCCTGGGCCTCGATGTCCTTCCACGGGGCGTCGTAGCGCTTCGGGCCGATCAGCGAGAACACGTCGCCCTCACGGCCGTCCTCGCGGACCAGGGTCGCGGTCAGTCCGATCCGGCGTCGCGCCTGCAGGTCGGCGGTCATCCGGAAGATCGGCGCGGGCAGCAGGTGCACCTCGTCGTAGACGACGAGGCCCCAGTCACGGGCGTCCAGCAGCTCGAGGTGCCGGTAGACACCCTTCCGCTTGGTGGTCATCACCTGGTAGGTCGCGATCGTCACCGGCCGGATCTCCTTGACCGCGCCGGAGTACTCGCCGATCTCGTCGGCGGTCAGCGATGTCCGACGAACCAGCTCGTCCTTCCACTGTCGGGCGCTGACGGTGTTGGTCACCAGGATCAACGTCGTGGCCTGGGCGTGCGCCATCGCGGCCGCGCCGACCAGGGTCTTGCCGGCGCCGCACGGGAGTACGACGACGCCCGAGCCGCCGTGCCAGAACGACTCGGCGGCGTCGCGCTGGTAGTCGCGCAGGTGCCACTCGGTCTCGTCGAGCGCGATCGGGTGCGCCTCGCCGTCGACGTACCCGGCGTAGTCCTCGGCCGGCCACCCCAGCTTGAGGAGGATCTGCTTGAGGTTGCCGCGCTGTGAGGCATGCACCACCACGGTGTCGTCGTCGATCCGGTCGCCGATCATGCCGGCGACCTTCTTCGCGCGGAGCACCTCCTCGAGCACCGGGCGGTCGGTGGAGGCCAGGACCAGCCCGTGGGTCGGGTGCTTCTCCAGGCGGAGCCGCCCGTAGCGGGCCATGGTCTCCGCGACGTCGACCAGGAGCGTGTGCGGGACGGAGTACCGGCTGAACTCCAGCAGGGTGTCGATCACCTGCTCGGCGTCGTGACCGGCGGCGCGGGCGTTCCACAGCCCGAGCGGGGTGAGGCGGTAGGTGTGGACGTGCTCGGGCGAGCGCTCCAGCTCGGCGAACGGCGCGATCGCCTTGCGGCAGTCGGCTGCGCGCTCGTGGTCGATCTCGAGCAGCAGCGTCTTGTCGCTCTGGACGATCAGGGGGCCGTCATGCATCGCTCCAGCCTACGGGCGGCACCCCACGACGGCCGTCGCGTCGAGGTCGTCGTCGGTCACCACCCGCGGGACGAGCCCTGCCGCTTCGTAGGCGGCGACGGTGCCGGCCGCCTGGTGACGGCTGGTCTCGACGATCAGGTGGCCTCCGTGGGCGAGCCAGTCGGGTGCCCCGGCGATGATCCGGCGCTGCACGTCCAGCCCGTCGGGGCCGCCGTCGAGCGCGACGCCCGGCTCGTGGTCGCGGGCCTCGGGCGGCATCAACGGGATCTCGGAGGTCGGGACGTACGGCGCGTTGGCGACCAGCACGCCAACCCGTCCGCGGAGGTCGGTGGGCAAGGCGTCGTACAGGTCGCCGGTGTGGACCTGCCCCTGCCCGCCGAGGTTCTCCCGCGCGCACGCGGTGGCCCGCGGGTCGACGTCGGCGGCATGGACCTCGAGCCCGCCCGCCGACGTACCCAGGCCGTCCGCTGACGTCACCAGCCCGTCCAGGATCGCCGCGCCCACCGCCCCCGTCCCGCAACACAGCTCCACCACCACGGATAGTCCGTCACGAAAAGCTCCGACCTGACCCGGAATTTCGGTGCTTTTCGTGACGGACTATCCGAATCGCCTCAGCCACCAGCAGCTCGGTACGAAGGCGCGGGACGAACACGCCCGGGGCGACGATGATCCGCAGGCCGCAGAACGATGCCCACCCGACGATCGCCTCGATCGGCTCCCCGGCGACCCGGCGCGCCACCATCGAGGCCAGGGAGGCGGGATCGCCGGCCGCCGAGACCAGCAGCTCGGCCTCGTCCTCGGCAAAGACCGAGCCGGACGCACGCAACCGGGCCGCGATCCCGGCAGGGGTCGTCGACGAGGCGTCGACCGGGTCAGGCAGAGGACTCGGCCCGCTGCCGGGCACGGTAGGCCGCGACGTTGGCCCGCGAGGAGCACCGCTCCGAGCAGTAGCGCCGCGACTGGTTCGGCGAGGTGTCGACGTAGACGTTGGTGCACGGCGAGGCGCTGCACACCCCGAGCCGGGTCGGGCCGAGGTCGCAGACCAGGGTGGCCAGCCCGAGCAGGGCCTCGCCGATCAGCAGGTCGGCGACGCTCGCGGCGCGGGTGGCGACGTGCAGATGCAGATGCTTGCCGTCGTGGTCGGAGACCATGGGTGTGATCGGGTGCCGCTCCATCAGCTCGTTCAGGCTGTCGATCACCCGCCGGGTGTCACCGGCGTCGGAGGCCTCGAAGACCGGTCGCAGCTCCCGCACGAAGCGGCGCAGCGCGCTCGCGTCCTTGTCGGTGCACTGGTCGTGCAGCCACTGGCGGTTGGAGAGATGGACGAGCAGGTCGTCGCGGTCGGCGAGGGGTGCGTTGAGCAGGCTTGCGGACGCCTCGGCGTACCTGATGAAGTCCACGGTCCGAGCATACGGTCCTCAGCCCGCCGGGGCAGCGGGTCGAACCGCGGTGATCCGGTGCACGGCAAAGGTGCGGGTGTCGTCGCTGCGGTGGTCGTACGCCGTCAACCAGCCGCCCTCGACCTTGACCGGGTCCACGACCCGCTCGGTGCTGGCCCCCTGGTTGTCGACGTACCCGATCAGCACGGTCGCCCCGGACTCCACCGCGTCGCGGAGCGCGGCCAGCGACCCGCTGGGCGTGAGCCGGGCGTCCGGGTCGGCCGGCCGCGACGACGCGGCCCGGTCACCGGCCCGGATCGCGGTGACGACCTGCGACACGTGCGCGGTCTCCCGCGCGGCGCGGAGGTGGAGGCCGCGCGGCTCCTTCGGCGTGCGCGCCCGGCGCTGGTCGGGCCTCGCCACCCGCACCGTGCCGTCCATCGCCTCGACGACCGGCGCGGCCCCGAGGTCGCGGAGCCGCGGCAGGAGCACGTCCAGGGGCGTCGAGCTGACGAGCACGGTCGGCGCGATCCGGCGCAGACGTAGCGCGGCGATCCCGGGGTGGTGTAGCAGCTCGCTCAGCGCGGTCTCGTCGTCGGCGCGGATGAACGCCTCGGCGTGGCCGACCCGGATCGTGCCGAAGGTACGGGCAGCGTCGTCGATGAGGTACGACAGCGGCTGGGGTACGTCGGTGCGGGAGATCGAGGCGACGAAGTCATGGACCTCGGCGGCGGACCAACCGACGTCCAGCGCGCGACGGACCGACCCAGGCGTGAACCGGTAGACCGTGGCCCCACCCCGCGACTCGACGTCGGCCACCAGCTGGAGCCGACGGGCCAGCCCCGCCTCGAGCGGCCCGGGAGCCACGGCGGTGAGGTCGGCCTGGATGAGGACGTGGTCGACGGGCTGGGGGAGCAGGGGCGCGAGCGCGGCGACGGCCGACCCGTCGTCGGCCAGCAACGCACGACCCGCGGTCGACAGGCCGTTCAGCCCGGTCAGCCCCAGATGGGCGGCCTCCGTCAGTGCCCACCCCACCTGGTCGGCACGCGACCCGGGTCGCCGGGGCCGTAGCCAGGCCACCCGTCGCGCCACCGACGGGACGCCGGTGCCGGCGGCCAGCACCTCGCCCGGAGGCACCTCCGCCAGCACCTCGAGGGCCATCCGCCGGGTCTCGGCGGAGAAGACGCTCGACATCTCCGGGGCCAGGGCGTTGCGGGTCTTGCCGGCCCGGTCCCGGGTGCCGACCAGGCCGGGGAGGCGGCTGGTGGCGAGCCAGGCAGCGGCCAGGGTGACCCACCGGTCCTCGACGGGTTGGGCGCACCAGCGGTCGTAGGCGTCGGTGGGCAGCCACGCCTGGTCGCCGTCCTCGTCGGTGCCGAGCGCGAGCAGGCTCGCGGCCGAGGCCACCTCGACGAGCAGCGCCGCGGTGGGCTCGTCGACGTGCAGGTGACCGGCCGACGCCTTCAGGTCGCGTACGCCGACCCCGCCGCTGCGCAGGGCAACCGGAGGCCGGGTCCCCCAGTGGTCCAGCAGCAGCTCCACGCGCCGTACCGCCTCGAAGGCAGCACCGGCGGCGGCCCGGTCGACGAGCGCGGAGGAGCGTTCGGACGTCGCGAGCTCCGGTGCGACGTCGACCGGGTCGACCGTTGTCCTGCCGCCGCGCAGGGCCAGGCCCACCTCCCCGGGAACCCAGGCGGTGCTCCCCGGAGCGCACGACGAGCAGGCGTCGGGCGAGCAGCTCCTCGGCCGGGGACTCGGCGTCGTCCGGCGTCACCGTGCTGCCGGGCCGAGCCGGTGGTCGCCTGGCCACCGTTCTCGTCGACGTGCCGGAGCAGGGCCAGGGCGGCCGGACTGATCTCCTCGAGGTGCTGGCGCACGGTGTCCGGGTCCGGGGGATCGGGGGAGACGGGCCGCAGCCCGCTGACCCCCGGCGCCGTACCCGCCGTCAGCGCCTCCGCGACCGCACTCAGCGGCCCGCAGCCCGCCGGGGGACTCCCAGACCAGGGCGAGGTCGCTCAGCCGCCCGACCGCCGCGGCGACGCTGGACTCCGAGGCCCGCACGATCGAGGCGAGCTCGTCGAAGCCGGTTTGGCCGGCGACCACGAGGGCATCAAGGACACAGAGCTCGGGCAGGGTCAGCTGGTCGAGCGCGCGCAGCACGGAGGCGCGGGTGGCAGCCCGGGCCGCCAGCTGGGCCGAGTCGTGAGGGGCAGGCGTGGCGAGGTCGGGGCGCTCGCGGAGCAGCCGGGAGAGCCGGTCATCGGGCCACCCCCGCAGCTGCTCGGCCAGGGTGCGGGAACCGCGGCCGCTCGAACGCGTTCCGGACATCCCCACCACGCTACCGGCCACCGGGGCGCCCGGCGCCGTACGCTCATGCCCAGCCAGGAGGTGGGGATGAGGAAGATCGAGCTCCACTACGGGGCAGCCACAGACGTCGGGCGGGTCCGCGAGGTCAACGAGGACGCCTTCCTCGCCGACCCCCCGGTCTTCGTCGTCGCCGACGGCATGGGCGGCCACGAGGGAGGCGACGTCGCCAGCGCGATCGTCGTCGAGGAGTTCGGGGCGCTGGCCGGCCAGGAGTACGACGCCCGGGGCGGCGCCGAGCAGGTCGCCACCACGCTGCCGCGCCAGCCAGCGCCGGATCGCGGAGTACGGCGCGCAGGCAGGCCGGGCGCCGCCGACGCCGGTGGTACGCCGGCACCACCGCCGTGGTCGCGCTGCTGGTGCACGACGACGAAGGCCCGCGGTGGCTGGTGGCCAACCTCGGCGACTCCCGGGCCTACCGCGTGGGCCCCGACGGGCTCGAGCGGGTGAGCGTCGACCACAGCGTGGTCCAGGAGCTCGTCGACGCCGGCAAGATCTCCGAGGCCGACGTCGCCACCCATCCCGAACGCCACGTGATCACCCGCGCCCTCGGCGGCCCGGACCTGGCCGAGGCCGACTACTTCCAGCTCTCGCTGGCCTCGGCCGAGCGGCTGGTGCTGTGCACCGACGGCGTCACCGGGATGATCGACGACGCCGCGATCGAGACCATCCTCCGCGAGACCGACGACCCCCGGGACGCAGCCGACCGGTTGGTGGCGGCTGCGGTGTCCGCCGGGGGTGAGGACAACGCGACCGCCGTGGTGGTCGATGTGGTGGGATTGGCGGCAGACAGCGCCTACGACTCCCGGCGGCAGCGGGAGAGCCTGGAAGAGAAGCTGGGGGCCTTGCCGTGATCGCGCGCACCTACCGTCCCGGTACGTGGTTCGGGATCTTCGGTGACCACGCGATCGTCGTGCTGCCTCCCTCCGAGAAGGGCCGCGTGGCGCAGCTGTGGCAGCTCGTCGACGACGGCGCCGGGTTCGACGAGGTCCTCGACGCCCTGATCTCCGACGGGCTGCGCGAGCTGCCCGGCTTCGTGCTGGTCAGCGAGTCCGACGCCGACACCAAGGTGGTCGTCCGCGGACCGGCCACCGCGCGCTTCTCGACGCCCGACGGCGAGGTCGAGCTCGCCGGTTCCGCCGCCACCACCTGGGTCGAGCAGTCCATGACCGGAGTCACCGGACTGGTCATCGAGCTGGGCGGAGAGGGAGAGGGCCCCGACCTCACCGTCCAGAACGGCCTGGTGCGGGTCTCGCGCGTCCAGGAGCCCCCCTTCCAGCAGGTCGCGGAGCCCGACACCGCCGAGACCTACATCCGCCCGACCACGACGGCCTGACCCGGGCCGGGGCCAGCGAGCCGGCCAGCTCCCGCCACCCGGCATCCCGGGGCAGCCACCCGCCCCAGACGTGGTGGCCCGGCCGGTCGCGAGGCTGGTGTTCTCCAGCGGCGAGACCGTCGAGGTCGACCGGCCGGTGCTGGTCGGCCGGGCGCCCGCGGCGCAGGCGGCCGTCGTCGGAGCAGCCGCGGCTGGTGACGGTGCCCAGCCCCCAGCAGGAGATCTCGTCCACCCACCTGGAGGTGCGGGCGGGCTCGGGCGCCGACCACGGCAGCGCCGTCGTCACCGACCTGGGCTCGACCAACGGCACCGTGCTGGTGCAGCCCGGGCTGGCCCCCGAGGACCTGCAGCCGGGGGTCGCGGTGCAGCTGATCCCGGGGGCGATCATCGACCTGGGTGACGGGGTGACCATCCAGGTCACCAACCCGTGAACCAGCCGGCTGGCGATGACATGACGATGACGGCGGCAACCGACGCAACGATGCTCCCCGCGGCCGATCTCGACCGCCGGTTCTACGCGTTCGTCCTCGACCGGCTGATCGCCTGGTCGATCGTCGCGGCCGTCGCCTGGGCGGCGTACCACTTCCTGATCTCGAGCGGCGGCGTCGGCGCCGGGATCCTGGTCATCGTCGGCGCGCTGCTGCTGGTCGGGCTGGTCTTCGCCGTGGTCCTGGGCAAGGTCGGTACGTCGCCCGGGAAGGCCGCGCTCGGGCTGCGGGTGGTGCACCTCGGCACCGGCACCCCCATCGGGGTGCTCCCGGCGATCCAGCGGACCCTGATCCTCGGGGTGGCCACGCTGCCGACCTTCGGGCTCGGGGTGGCGACCCTGGCCTGGACCGCGGTGATGGACGCCGGCCGGATGCGGCGCGGCTGGCACGACCTGGTCACGGACTCGGTCGTGGTCGACGTCCGGCCGGTCCCCGAGGCGCCGGCCGTCACCGAGCAGCCACCGCGCCAGATCGTGAACCTCACCGCCATGCGCCTGGTGCCGCCGACACTGCGCGAGCCGTCCCCGGAGCGCACGGTGGTCCGCAACCGGGCCATCCCCCCGCTCGCCCGCTGGCGGGTCAGCTTCGACTCCGGGGAGACGTTCGTCGTCGAGGGCCTCGCCGTCGTCGGCCGCCGACCCGAGCCGCGGCCGGGAGAGGAGGTCCGGCACGTCGTCCCGCTCCGGTCGGAGGACATGTCCCTGTCCAAGACCCACGCGCAGTTCCAGGTCGCGCCCGACGGGGTGCTGGTCGTGATGGACCGCGGCTCGACCAACGGCTCGGTGCTGATCCGCAAGGGCGTCCCGAAGGACCTGCAGGCCGGGAAGCCGGCCACCCTGCTGCCCGGGGACGAGGTCGCGTTCGGCGACCGGCGGATGACGGTGGCGCGGGAGCCCTGATGCGAGCCGGCCCGTGACCCGATCCTTCCTCGACCTGCTCTACGACCAGGCACCCCGCTCCGCCTTCGACGAGGTGGTGGCCGACGCCGAGCGGTCGGGTGCCTCCGAGGCCGAGCTGGCCGAGCTCCGCCGCGAGTACGACGTCGCCACCCGGCTGCGCGAGCTGATCGCCCGCCAGCGGGCGCGTGAGGCGGAGCTGACCGCGCTCTACGACACCGCCAGCGACCTCACCGCGATCCGCGACGTGGACGACATCCTCGCCGCGATCGTGCGCCGGGCCCGTCAGCTGCTCAACGCCGACATGACCTACCTGTCGCTCAACGACGAGGCCGAGGGCGCGTCGTACATGAAGGTGACCGACGGGGCGCTGACTCCGGAGTTCAGGGAGCTGCGTCTCCCGCTCGGGACGGGGCTGCTCGGCCTGGTCGCACAGACCGGGGCGCCGTACTTCACCCAGGACTACCAGTCCGACGAGCGGTTCGTGCACCGCGGCTACATCGACGAGGCCGTCGCCGGGGAACGGATCCGGGCGATCCTCGGCGTGCCCCTGGTCGTCGACGGCCAGGTCATCGGCGCCCTGCTCGCGGTGCACCGCACGGTGCGGCCGTTCCCGCCGGCGGAGGTCAGCCTGCTCACGTCGTTCGCGGCGCACGCCGCGGTGGCGCTGCAGAACGCGCGGTTGTTCGCCGAGCTGGACCAGGCCAACCGCACCATGACCGAGCACACCGTGGCGGTCGAGAGCGCGGCCCGGGCACACGACCGGCTCACCGACCTGCTGCTGCACGGAGGCGGGGTGGCCGAGGTGGCCCAGGTCCTCCCGGAGGAGCTGTCCGGCCGGCTGGCGGTCCACGACCCGGTCGGCGACCTGATCGCGGGCGAGGCCGCGACCGGCGACTGGGATAAGGCGGTGGCGGAGTCCGTTGCCTCGGGCCGCTCGGTCCGGGTGGGGGACTCCTACGTGGCCGCCGCCCTCGCCGGCACCGAGCACGTCGCCACCCTGGTCCTGCACGACGCCGAGGGGCCGCTCGAGCTGGCCGAGCGACGCACCCTCGAGCGAGGGGCCATGGTCACCGCACTGGTCCTGCTCTTCGCCCGCACCGTCGCCGAGACCGAGAACCGGCTGGGCGGTGAGCTGCTCAGCGACCTGTTCGACGGCAAGGCCGGCGACCCGGGACTGCGCCAGCGTGCGCAACGCCAGCAGGTCGTCCTGGAGCCGCCGCTGGCGGTGGCGGTCGCGGCCACGGACGGCATCGACCGGTA
This sequence comes from uncultured Actinomycetota bacterium, assembly GCA_963848795.1. GTDB lineage: Bacteria > Actinomycetota > Actinomycetes > Propionibacteriales > Nocardioidaceae > Nocardioides. The sequence continues at coordinate 148 of CAWKEX010000022.1, read as the reverse complement.
CGCCGCCGTACGCGCACTGGCGCGGCTCGCGGGCACCGGGCGCGGTCTGGTCGGGGAGTACCGCGGCACCGTGGTCCTGCTCGCCTCCGCCGACGACCCCCTCGCCGTGGGCGAGGAGGTGCGCTCCGCCCTGGAGCGCGCCGGCGGG
>CAWKEX010000021.1:0-85766 GCA_963848795.1 uncultured Actinomycetota bacterium | reverse complement strand
CCAACGCTACCGCCGCCCGCGCGTCGGCCTCCCGGAACGTCGTAGTTGATCGCCCTGCGGTTAGGCTGCCACCGTGAATGGACGAGGACTGACACTCAGGTGTGCGGCGATTGCCGTCGCCGTCCTCGCGCTCACGGGGTGCGGCGAAGAGGGGGCGGCCGGGCAACCGACGACACGTCGTCGCCCGCCAGCGCGTCCGCCAGCCCATCCGCCTCGAACGACGCCCCGGACTGCGCCGCCGTCTGGCAGGACGGGGACGAGCTGCCCGGGTCCTACCGCGGCTGCAACTCCGACACGGGATTCGTGGCCACCGACACGCTCGGATGCTCGTCGGGCCAGCGCATGGTGCGCTACGGCGATCACTTCTACGCCGTGCTCGGAGGCAAGATCTACGAGACGGAATCGTTATTAGAGGACGACCGCGGGTACCGTGTCGCAGTCGCAAGCTGTCGGGCCTGACTAAAGGTCCGTCCAGGGGCCAAACAGCGAGCTCCGGACGTCCAGCCAGCAAACACGCCATCAGCCAACGTTGGAGGGGAACGGATGTTCTTCAGGCGAGTCGTCGTCGTGGTCACCATTGCCGTGATCGCTGCGAGTTTCCAGGTCCCGGCAGACGCGGGCAGGTACACACCCGGACCCGGCGTGACGTACAACTCGGCCGTCGGAAGCAATGCGCGGCAGAACGCGATCTTCGACAAGATCATCCGGAGCATCCGCTCGACGCCGCGAGGCCACGACATCCGGGTCATGAGCTGGAACATCCAGTCCAAGACCGCGGTCGACGCCCTGCTGAGGGCTCAGCGGCGGGGAGTGCGGGTGTGGGTGATCATGTCGCGGTCCAACGCCGGTGCGATCGACAACCGCAGCTGGGAGCGGCTCAGCAACGGCCTGCGCCGGGGCAATGCGAACCGCAGGGAGTCTCGCAAAAGCTGGGCACGACTGTGCAGCGCCTCGTGCCGGGGACAGGTCCGGCGCCGCACACTCCAAGTACTTCCTGTTCTCCCGTTCCGGACGGGCACGACACGTCGTCATCCACGGCTCGGCCAACCTCACCAAGGCGTCGACGAACAACCAGTGGAACGACGTCTACACCACTGTCAATCGGGAGAAGCCCTACGACTTCTTCGTGCGGGTCTTCCAGCAGATGTCCAAGGACCGCCCGGTGCGGTCGCCCTACACCACCTGGGTCAAGGGGGCCGATCGATTCCTGTTCTTCCCTGGTGGTCAGTACGACCCCGTCATGGGTCTGCTCAACAAGGTCAGGTGCCGCGGGGCGAACAACACGAGGTCGCACCGCACCCGGATCCGCATCGCCCCTGACGTGCTTCGTGAGGAGCGCGGCATGAGGCTGGGCCGCAAGGTCTGGCAGCTCTGGCAGGGCGGCTGCGACATCCGGGTCGGTTACACCGTGGTGGGCAGGGACATCGGCCGGATGATGCGTCGTCCGGGCCAGCGCGGTCATGGCGTGCCCATGCGCCACCTGGTACAGGACGTCAACGGTGACGGCATGTTCGACCGATACTTCCACCTCAAGGCGATGAGCATCGTGGGCAACGTCGGTGGCGACCGGAGCAACTGGGTGACCCTCAACGGGTCGTCGAACTGGTCCGGCCGCGGCATCCGCTCCGACGAGAACCTCGGCATCCACTGGCGCAGGAGCCTCACGCGGCGGTACCAGACGTACATCGACCACTGGTACGGGTGGAACGGCTTCTCCAGCTCGAATCGGTACCAGATGTCGGCCCGGACGACTCAGGTGGCGGTGCAGGAGGGCCGGCTCGTTGACGGGCTGCTCTTCGGAACCGGGCCGATCAACGGGATCGACCCCTACGCGAACCTCGACATGGACTGAGCGGGCGGTGGTCAGACCTCTGCGCGTGCGGAGCGTCGACGAGCGGGGGATCGTCGTGAGGACCCGGGGGGATCGGGCCGTCGACGTCTACTTCGACGACCAACGGGTCTGGTCGTTCTGGGTACGCCGCGACACCGAGCCCGGCCGCGCAGGACGTCGGCTGGCCCCGTGGCCGGCCCCCCTGGGCCGATTCCTCGACGGGCGCACGAGGGTGGTCGTCCGGGAGCCCGGGTCGCCCGAGTCGTACTTCGACGAGGAAGTCTCCTTCGGCGACCGCGACGAGCGGATCCGCGTGGTCAGCAAGAGGGGGGTGCAGCTCGGCTTCGACAAGTCGGGAAAGCTGGTGCCGACCTTCGAGACGCGCGGCCGCGGCGAAATCACCGCGCTCGTGGCGGCCACCAGGTCGGTCCTCGACGCCCTGGCGTCGTCGGGCGTGCAGCCATTTCTCGGCTACGGCACCCTGCTCGGGGCTGTCCGTGAGGGAGCCGTGCTCGGCCACGACTCCGACGCCGACGTCTGCTACGTGAGCGACCACGAGGACCCCGTCGACGTGATGCGCGAGTCCTTCCGCCTCCAACGGGACCTGGAGCGGCTCGGGTTCGAGACCAGCCGCTACAGCGGGGCCGCCTTCAGGGTCGAGGTGGCCGAGGGTGACGGCGTCATCCGGGGCCTGGACGTGTTCGGCGGCTTCTTCAGCGGCGGGCGGCTGTACCTGCTGGGCGAGATAGGCGTCGAGTTCGAGCGCGCCTGGATCTACCCCTTGACGACCAGCCTCCTCGAGGGCGTCGAGCTGCCGGTGCCGGCCCGGCCCGAGCGGCTGCTCGAGGCGACGTACGGGCCAGGATGGCGGGTCCCGGACCCGGCCTTCCAGTTCAGGACGCCGAGGCGCACCACTCGCGCCTTCAACGACTGGTTCCGGGGGCTCAGTCCCAACCAAAGGATCTGGGAGCGTCGCTACGCGCGGCGCATCCACGACCCAGTTCGCGACGGCCCCTCCGATGCGGCCCGTCGGGTTGCCGCGAAGGCGCGCAGACTCGACGCCCCGGTGCTCGAGGTCGGCGCCGGCAGGGGGTCCGACAGTCTCTGGCTGGCACGCAACGGCCATCGGGTCACCGCCTACGACTACGCCGCCCGGAGCGGGCTGGCGGCCGCGGCCGCGGTCGCGCGGGAGGAGGGAGTCGCACTCGACGTACGTTGGCTCAACCTGACCGAGTGGCGCTCGGTCTTCGGCGAGGGCGCCCGCCTCGCCCATGCGCCCGTCCGGCGGGTCGTGCTCGCCCGGCATGTCCTCGACGCGACCGACGCAGAGGGCCGCCGCGGATTCGCACGATGGTGCTCCATGGCCCTGCGGTCGGGCGGCATCCTGGTCGCAGAGTTCCACGTCGGCGAGGGAGGCAGCGGTCTCGAGTGGACCATCGGCGCAGTCGACCCCGACAAGATGGCCCAATGGCTGACCGACGCCGGGGCGAAGAGCGTCTCCCTCACCAAGCTCAAGGGCAGGAAGCGGCCGACCGTTCGACTCGTGGGAGAGTGGTGACCGTGAGTGTCAAGGACAAGCTGAACGTCGTGGCCCGCGTCCGGTCGGTGGCCCAGCTGGAGCAACGGGTGGCCGACCTCGAGGCCGACATGTCCGAGATGCGCCAGCACAACCTCCGGCTCGCCGAGATCGCCGACGTGGTCCAGGAACTCCTGATTCCGATGGCCTCGCGCGACGAGGTGAAGGTGCAGGAGGCCATCGAGCGATTCAACAAGAGTCTCTGAGTGGTCGACCGGGTCTTCCTCCACATCGGGCTTCCCAAGACCGCGACTTCCTACCTCCAGACGATCGTCTGGAGCAACCGGGACCGGCTGCGGCAGGCCGGCGTCGTGGTGCCCGGCAGCAGGCGGACTGATCACCTCTGGGCGTCGCGGGAGGTCCGCGGTGATCCTCACCAGGAGCAGGCACCCGAGCGGCACCGGACCGCGTGGACACGTCTGCAGCGCGAGCTCGCGACGTCGTCAGGCACCGGCCTGATCAGCCATGAGTTCTTCGCCGCCGCCTCCGGCCGCCAGGCCCGCGACCTGGTGACCGCACTCGGCGACGCCGAGGTGCACGTCGTCGTCACCGCACGAGAGCCGCTCGGGCTCTTCACCGCCAGCTGGCAGGAGAGCCTGAAGAACGGCTCGACCACCCCGATGGCCGACTACGGGCGCAGGGTCTCGAAGAGCCCCCAGGTGATCTGGAACTGGCGCACGCTCGACCTCAGGCTCGTGCTCCAGCGGTGGTCGCAGGCCGTGCCACCCGAGCGGATTCACGTGCTCATACTCGACCCGACGGCGGCCAGGGACGACATCTGGCGCCGGTTCGCGGGGCTGCTCGGAATCGACCCGGACGACTTCGACCTCTCCCAGTCGTTCCCGAACACCTCGATGGGCGTGGCCGAGGCCGAGACGTTGCGGAGGATCAACATGCGCCTGGAGGGCTTCGACCGGGCCTTCGACAAGGGCGTGTACATCCGCACGTTCCTGGCCGATGAGCGCCTCGTTCCCAGGAAGGGCGAGAAGTTCTGGCCCGAGCCAGACCAGGTCGCGGACTGCCGGCGGCGGGCGCGGTCGGCGGTGTCCTACCTGCAGGAGGGCCGCTTCGACGTGTCCGGGCGGGTCGAGCACCTGCTCGTCCCCGAGGAGATCGAGCACCGCCGGCTCCCGGCCTCGGTCACCGACGCCGAGGTGGCCGAGGTCGCAGTCGGCCTGGCCGCGACCATGCTGGGGGACGTGCGGGAGCTACGGACCGCCGCTCGCCGGCAGCCCCCACAGAGGCGTCGGCGGTACGCCGCCCGAGGTCGGCGTGCGTGGCGGCGCCTGCGTGCGGGTCTCCGACGGCCCACGTCCTGAGGGGAGCTTCTCCCTACGCCCGAGCGCGGGCGGCCAGACTGCGCAGGCGTTGCCGGCGCGTCGTGGGCTTGGACCTCCGCCCGGTCCGCTGGACGTGGAACTGCCGCTTGGGCACCTGACGGACCGCGGCGATCCGGTCGGCGAGGGTCGCGCGGTCGCGGTCGGGGATCGGCCGGGGGACGTGAGTGCCCAGGCCCGGGTCGACCTCCTCGAGGAGCCCGAGTTCGTGAAGCGTCGTCACGTCGTCCTCGGTCGTGGCTTCGTAGATGCGTCGCAGGTACTTCTCAGCGACCGGAGTGGGAATGTCCTTCGTGGTCAGCGTGCGCAGCGCGTTGATGGTGGGTGCCCGGTCCTTGCGGAACTGTGCGCGGCCGGCGCCCAGCATCGCGGTCCACTTGCGGACGAACTCCTCGCCCGAGACCGCGTCGTAGTGGAGGACGCGCAACCGGGTGTCCTCGTGCCTCGGCACCGGGTCACCGGATGTCGTCACCGCGTGATGGAGCGTGAGCCGGAGCCCCGAGCCGGGTCGTACGCCCGACTTCCCCAGAACGTGCCCGTGGAAGTACGCCGAGTTGGTCGGTCTGGAGAGCACACCCAGCGTGTGCAGCAGGTTGAGGTCGTCGTCGTCGAGCAGCTGCTTGAAGAGCGTCGGTCGCTCGGTGGCGCCGAACCGGCTCACGCACTCGAGGGGGGTGAGCCAGGTCGCGTCAGTGCCGGCCGGCACCGCGGCCAGCAGCTCGCGGTCCAGCGCCACCACCTCGTCGCCGTCGACGTGGAAGACCCACTGGGCCCACTCCATGTCCGCGAGCAGCTCGAGCGTCAGGTTGGCATGGATCCGTTGCCGCACGTTGAGGCCCTTGGGGCGGCGCCCGGCCCACCAATCCCGGCCCGCGGGGACGCACGTGACGTGGCGATGCCGGCTCAGCTCGTCCGCGATCTGGTCCTGGTCGGGTGCCGAGGGGTCGTCGAGGAACACGACCATGTGGTCAACGCCCATGGCCAGGTTGTCCGCCACGAACCGCCGCACATTGGCCGGCGTGTCCAGGATCGTGCTGGCCGTGACGATCATGCAGAGAGGTTAGCCACCGGCCGCGGGCAGCCGTACGGGTGGGCCGAGAGGGAGGAAGCGAATTACAGAACTGGGATTCACTCGAACCGGTTGCGTGTGGCAGGTGGGGCTGGTGTGATGACTGCTGCCGGTGGGGCCGGTCTCGGAAGGTCCCCTCGAAATCTAGAGGAGCCCCAGTGTCCCCCGCAGCGAAACCGTTCGGTCGCTCCCGCGCCCGCGGCGTCCTCGGCCGTGCCTGGCTGGTCGTCCTCATCACCGCGCAAGCCCTCGTCCTCACCAGCGTCACCCAGGGCACCCCAGCCCAGGCGGCGCCGGTGGAGAGCGACAGCGACATCACCATGGTGGCCGCGAACCTGCGCTCGCCCCAGCACTACACGAGGTTCCAGGCGGACGCGCGCGAGGTGCTCGCGCAAAAACCGGACCTGATCGCCTACAACGAGGTGTCGTTCCGGGAGGATCGCTTCCTGGCGCCCGAGGGATACGAGCTGTGGCGCGCGGAGGGTCGCTACGAAGGGCACAACCCGGTCGCCTGGCGGACCAACGCGTGGCAGGACGTGGCTCGGGGCACGAGGATCATCTCCAACTACAGGAAGAGGCCGCCGGGGAAGTCGACCCTCTTGGGCCTTCGCTACGCCAACTGGGTCAGCCTCGAGTCCGCCGACGGCCGCAGGCTTTCCCTCGTCGCGGTGCACGTGGCACCGCCGTTCCGCGACGAGCAGGGCAACACCGTCGACCTGCTCCGACCGTCCGTTCGCCGACTCAGCACTCTGGTGCAAGACCTGAGCAGCCACGGTCCGGTGCTGGTCGGGGGCGACTTCAACGTCAACTATCGCACCGCTCGTTACCCGCGAGACCTTCTCAACGAGGCGCGGCTGCGGCCCACCTACGACCTGATGGGCAACTACTTCCCCACCGGTGATCACCACGGCGGCACGATCGACTACGTCTTCCTCCGGGCCAAGAGTCAGCTCCAGGTGGACTGGCACCGCCCGGTCGAGCTCAACTCCGATCACGACGCCGTCGTGGCTGGCCTCTCGTGGACCACGGATCCGCCCCAGGCCGAGACCACCGTCGTGCGCAGCCAGCCGGACGGCACCGATGAGGAGCGGCTGGCCGTTGCCACGGCACTGCGCCAGCACCTCGCCCGCACCGCGGCCGGTGAGACCGTCCGGGTCGCGACCCGGGGGCTGAACCTGCCCGCCGTCGACCGCGCGCTGCGGAGGGCCGAGGCGCGTGGTGTCCGGGTGCGGGTCACGACCCTCAGCGCGCGACTGACCTGGCGCGAGCGACGACTGCTGCGGACCCTCGACGCCAACGGCAGCTGGCTCCGGCGCTGTCAGGGTGCGTGCCGGACAGCGTGGATGGCGGACCAGCCGCCCTCGCTCCTGCTGGTGACCGGCGCCGACGGTGACGGAGAAGGTGCGCATCGACGTCTCGCGACGTCTTCGCCAGGTCGTCGTCACGCGCCGGACCACCGCCCGCATCACCACCGCGAAGTCGGAGTTGAACGAGGCCCGCGCGGCGTTCGCAGGGCTCTGAGTCACGATCGTCCGGCCGGCGCTCGCCAAAGCCACCTCCCAGGGCGGTCCGCCACCTTGCCCGCGGCTGGACGATGGCATAGTTGTGGGCCATGCCCACGCGCCGCCGTCTCTACGTCCACATCGGCATGCAGAAGACCGGGACGTCGTACCTGCAGGGCGCCATGCTGCGCAACCGCGCGGTCCTCGCCGATCAGGGGCTCGACCTGGTGCCACCCACCAAGCGGGAGACCTTCGAGCTGATGCTCCTGGTCCGGGACCGCTACAAGCCGGGGCTTGACCCCGCCTCCGTGCCGGAGTCCCTGGAAAAATTCTCGGCCGCCCTCCGGCGGGCTCCGGGACCCCGGGCACTGGTCAGCCAGGAGTCCCTGGCGGTGGCGGGCACCCACCAGATCCGGCGTCTCCTCGATGCCTGTGGGGATCGTGACGTGCACGTGATCGTGACCGTGCGGGATCTGGCCCGCCAGCTGCCCTCCTCGTGGCAACAGCTGATCAAGAGCGGCGGAACGGCGACCTACCTGCGCTTCGTGAGGCAGGCACGGGCACGCGAGCAGGAAGGCAGTGACCTGCGTCCGTGGACCCACCTCAACGTCCCCGCGGTGCTGGCACGCTGGTCGGAGGCGGTGGGACCCGAGCGGATCCACGTGATCACGGTGCCTCCGGCAGGTAGCCCACCCACTGCCCTCCTCGAGCGCTACTGCAGCGTTCTGGGCGTGGACCCGGACCGGATGGTGCCCGAGGAGACGCGCGGGAACATCAGCATCGGACGGGTCCAGGCGGAACTGCTGCGCCGGGTAAACCGCGAGCTTCCGGCGGAGATGCGCCTTCGGCAGGTCTACGGCGCCGTGGGCAAGAGGTTCTTCGCCGCCCAGGTCCTCGCTGCCCAGAAGCCGAGCTCGATCCGGGTCCCGGCCGAGTTCAGGGGGTGGTGCGACGAGGTCGCGGACCGGCAGATCAAGGCGATCGACAGCGCGGGCTACGTCGTCACGGGGCAGCTGGAAGACCTGCGCTGTCCGGACGCGGCGTTCAGCGAAGAGGACGACCCGGCGACCCACCGCGAGGTGGAATCGGCCGCGGTGGCGGCACTGGCACACATCCTGACCCTCCGTGGCGAAGCCGTGCGACGCCGGGCCGGGGACGCGGGGACGTCCGGGGGGCTCGGCGGAGAAGGCAGGCGCTCGCTCCGCGCGCGTGCCGGTCGGCTGCTGCGGCGCATTCGGGGCGGGACCCGGGGCTGAGGTCACCACGCCCGCGAGGGCGTGGGGAATCCCACTGTTCACCGCGGCGGGCAACGGGTTTGCGGCGGGTAGCATCCCATCCGATCTCGATCCACCACCGGAAGGCCCACCATGGCTCGCCTCTGCCAGACCGACGGACTCACCGACGACCAGACGGAGATCCTCGGGGCGGTGCGCACCTTCGTCGACGAGAAGATCCTCCCGGTCGCGACCGAGCTGGAGCACGCCGACGAGTACCCCACCGAGATCGTCGAGGGCCTCAAGGAGCTCGGCATGTTCGGGCTGATGATCCCCGAGGAGTACGACGGCCTCGGGGAGTCGCTGCTGACCTACGCATTGTGTGTCGAGGAGATCGCCCGCGGGTGGATGAGCGTCTCCGGAGTGATCAACACCCACTTCATCGTGGCCTACATGCTGATGAGGCACGGCACCGACGAGCAGAAGAAGACCTACCTGCCCCGGATGGCCGCGGGCGAGGTGCGCGGTGCGTTCTCGATGTCGGAGCCTGGCCTGGGCTCCGACGTGGCCGCAGTGAAGACGAAGGCGACGCAGACGGAGTCGGGCTACGAGATCACCGGGCAGAAGATGTGGCTGACCAATGGTGGTACCTCCAACCTGGTCGCGGTGCTCTGCAAGACCGACGAGGGCGCCGACTCGGCGTACAAGAACCTCACCACCTTCCTGGTCGAGAAGGAGCCGGGCTTCGGCGAGACCGCGCAGGGCATCAACGTGCCCGGCAAGCTCGACAAGATGGGCTACAAGGGCATCGACACCACCGAGATGGTGCTGGAGGCGCACCGGATCTCCGCCGACCAGGTCCTGGGCGGCAAGCCCGGCCAGGGCTTCTACCAGATGATGGATGGCGTGGAGGTCGGTCGTGTGAACGTCGCGGCCCGCGCCTGCGGCATCGCCAACCGCGCCTTCGAGCTCGGCATCGCCTACGCCCAGCAGCGGGAGACCTTCGGCAAGCCGATCGCCCAGCACCAGGCGATCCTCTTCCGTCTCGCCGAGATGGCCACCAAGGTCGAGACCGCCCACGCGATGATGGTGCGCGCCGCCCGCCAGAAGGACGCGGGCGAGCGCAATGACGTCGAGGCGGGCATGGCCAAGATGCTCGCCAGCGAGTACTGCAACGAAGTGGTCCAGGACTCGTTCCGCATCCACGGCGGGTACGGCTACTCCAAGGAGTACGAGATCGAGAGGCTCTACCGGGAGGCCGCCTTCATGCTCATCGGCGAGGGCACCTCGGACATCCAGAAGATCATCATCGGCCGGTCCCTGCTCAAGGACTACGCGCTCAACGTCTGACCCTCAACAGGCCGCTATAGTGCCCCGCATGCCTCGCCTCCGTCTCCGACTCTGAGGGCGTGGTTCACCCCCATGGCCGAGCGCGTTGTGCTCCATATCGGAGCGATGAAGTCGGGCACGACCTACATCCAGTCGCTGCTGTTCGCCAACCAGGAGACCCTCGCCGATCAGGGGATTCTCGTCCCCGGCAGCACCTGGTGGGACCAGGTCAACGGGGTCTTCGACGTCCTGGGTCGCCTCAAGCAAGGGCACATTGACGTCTCGGGCTCGTGGCAGCGGCTCCTCGACGAGATCGAGGCGTGGGCCGGGACCGCCGTGGTGTCCATGGAGTTCCTGGGTCCGATCTCGCCGGCAAAGATCGCCGCCGTCGTCGACACCCTGCGCCCCGCACGGGTGTCCGTGGTCCTGTCGGCACGAGACCTCAACCGCAGCATCGCCGCCATGTGGCAGGAGACGGTCCAGAACGGCCGCTGGTGGACCTGGGCGTCGTACCTGGACGGCGTCGAGCGGGCTCGACCGCGTCCTGGCCGGACCCCGGAGGACGTGACCGAGGCCGGACGCACGTTCTGGCGGCAGCAGAACACCGTCCGGCTGGCCCGGCACTGGCTGCAGGCCGACGTGGACGACTTCACGTTCCTGACCGTGGCGCCTCCCGGCAGCCCCCCCGAGCTGCTCGGACGCCGATTCGGAGAGGTCGTCGGTTTCGACGCGTCGACCCTGGTGCCCGGCCCGCGAAGCAATACCTCGATGGACGCTGCCGCGGCCGAGGCACTGCGGCGTACCAACGCCCTCCTGGCCGAGGAGGGGCTGACGTTCCCGCTCGGGTCTGGGCTGCGCAAGAATCGCCTCGCCAAGATGGTGCTGGCAGGCCGGTCGCGGCCCGACCTCATGATCGGGCTTCCGGTGTCCGACTGGGTGGTCGAGCACGCCCGGGCGATGGTCGCTTCCCTGCAGGAGCTGGGCGTCGAACTGGTGGGAGAATGGCCGGACCTCGACCCGGCGCCGGTGCCCGGGATCGACCCCCGCACCGTCGCCGCCGACGAAGTGCTCCAGGCCGCCGAAGAGGGCCTGCGCGGGCTCAAGCCGGTGTTGCGGCGAAGGCTCGGTGACGACTGGGACGCCTTCGACGGGGACGCACCTGGGCGCGACCCGGTCGAAGTCGCCGTCGGCCGGCTGGCCACCGTCCTGGCCCGCGCCATCCGGGCGGAGAGCGCCCCATGACCGGCGCGGGACGAACCCGCAAACCCCTCGACGGCCCTCGGCCGGCCTGACATGGTGGAGTCCGATCCACCCCAGGAGGAATCGTGTCGGACTCGAACAGCCAGAACGAGGACCTCAAGGCCAAGATGCGCGAGGCCCTGGCCCGCAAGCAGGGCCACGACCACCCCGACGACTCGGCCGGCCACAAGTCCAAGGCCCACGGTCCCGAGGTCGCCGGAGGTGCGACGCCGAAGGTGCACCGCCGCAAGGCCGGTGGAGGTGGCTCCTGAGCCCTCGGGCATGCTTGGCGCATGCAGTTCGGCCGCAGCTACGAGGAGTTCGAAGTCGGTGCGACGTACAAGCACTGGCCCGGCAAGACGGTGACGGAGTACGACGACCACCTGTTCTGCCTGCTCACGATGAACCACCACCCGCTGCACCTCGACGTCAACTACGCCGGGGAGACCACCCAGTTCGGGCGCAACGTCGTGGTCGGCAACTACGTCTACTCCCTGCTGCTCGGGATGAGCGTCCCGGACATCTCCGGCAAGGCCATCGCCAACCTCGAGATCGAGTCACTCCGTCACGTCGCGCCGACCTTCCACGGTGACACGCTCTACGGCGAGACGACCGTGCTGGACAAGTGGGAGAGCAAGTCGAAGGACGACCGCGGGGTGGTCCACGTGGAGACGATCGGCTACAACCAGGACGGCAAGGTGGTGTGCATCTTCCGCCGCAAGGTGATGGTGCCCAAGGACAGCTACCTCGAAGCGCGGGGCGGCGAGCAGCCTGCGCGCCCCACGCCGCAACCCGACAAGAACTGGCCCGGCCCCGCGGCCGGGTGAGACGGACGTGCGACCTTCCGAGGTGTGGCTGGTCCGCCACGGCGAGACCGAGTGGAGCCGCGACCACCGCCACACCTCCACGACCGACCTCCCGCTGACCGACGACGGCGAGGAGGTCGCTCGCAGCCTGGAGCCGCGGCTCGACCGCGACTTCGCTCTCGTGCTCACCAGCCCACGACGTCGGGCCCGCGACACCGCCGAGCTCGCGGGCCACGGCGCTGCCGAGGTGGACGCCGACCTCGCGGAGTGGGCGTACGGCGACTACGAGGGCGTCACCACCGAGGAGATCCGGCAGGACGTGCCGGGCTGGACCGTGTGGACCCACCCCTCGCCCGGCGGCGAGTCGGCCGCCGAGGTCTCCGAACGGCTCGACCGCGTGGTCGACAGGCTGCGCGGAGTCGAGGGCGACGCCCTGGTGTTCGGGCACGGACACGCCCTGCGTGCCCTCACGGCCAGGTGGTTGGGGCTCCCTGTCTCCGACGGACGGCTGTTCCGGCTGGACACGGCCACGGTCTCGGTGCTCGGCCACGAGCGGGAGACGCCGGTCGTGCTCAGGTGGAACACCGCAGCTCGCCCTTGACGCAGACGAGCGCTCACGACAACGGTTGAGCCATGTCCCTCGTCGCGGCGTGCCCTCGGTGCCGGGAGGTGGTCGAGCGCGTCGGCAAGGGCGCAGAGTGTCCGGTGCACGGGACGATCCCCGCTCTGTGGCTGCCGCGCGAGCCGTCGTACGCCGAGTTCACCGACCACCTGCGCGCCTCCGGGGACTTCCCGACCTACCTGCCCTGGCCCATGAGCCCCGGGTGGGCGGTCACCGAGTTCGGCGTGGTGACGGCCCGCTCGGGGCGCCCGATGGCGACGATCACCTGCAGCTCGGGGACCAGCGAGCTGGACGGCCCGGTGGACGCGTTCGTGGTAGCCGAGGAGGCCGGCGTCGGGCTGGGGGCGCGGTGTGCGGGCCTGGTGGGTGACGATCCCGGTGCCGAGCTCGGCCAGGGGCCGCCGCCGGTCAAGGTGCGGATCGGCAGCCAGACCACGCCCCTGTGGCCGGTGTCCACGAGCGGGACCAGGGGGGAGTTCGACCGGTCCGTGGTCGCCGGCGAGGCCGCGGGCCGCTGGCTGTGGCTGGCGCTCCGCCCCGCCTCGGCCATGCTGCTGCTGCGCGACGACTGGATCCTGCGGGACGTCTCCGGCGTGGGTGCGCCGCTGGTCGAGATGCCGTTCGGGGGACCGCGGCCCAGCTGGTGACCGTCTGGTCGCCGCACCGATCGAGAAGTGCAGATTCTCGTGCACCTGGTGCTCGCAGATCTACATTCACCGCGATCGCCCCGCAGCTCAGACCCCACGGTCGCGACGTAGGCTGCGCGCGTGCGCATCGACCTCCACACCCACTCGCGGGCCAGTGACGGGACGCAGGCGCCGGAGGAGCTGGTGCGGGCCGCGGCAGCGGCCGGTCTCGACGTGCTCGGGCTCACCGACCACGACACCGCCGACGGCTGGGACGAGGCGGTCGGGGCCGCGGTCGACACCGGGATCTCGCTGGTCCGTGGGATGGAGATCAGCACCCGTCACGCCGGGGGGCGCGGCGTACACCTGCTGGCCTACCTGCCGGACCCGACCTACCCGCCGCTGGTGGACGAGCTGGCCCGGATCCTGGGCGGCCGTGACGCCCGGATCCCGGTGATGCTGCAGAAGCTGCAGGAGTGCGGGATCGACATCGACGCCGCCGACGTACGACGCGTGGCCGGCGCCGCCACGGCCACCGGCCGGCCGCACGTCGCCGACGCGCTGGTCGAGCTGGGCGCGGTCCGCGACCGGGAGGAGGCGTTCGCGAGGTACCTGAGCGCCGGACGGCCGGCGTACGTCGACCGCTACGCGACGTCGCTGGCCAAGATGGTCGACATCGTGACCGGAGCCGGGGGAGTGGCCGTCGTCGCCCACCCGTGGGGTCGGCACGAGCGGACGACCCTGGACGAGTCCGCCCTCGCGGAGCTGGCGGACCGGGGCCTGGCCGGGATCGAGGTCGACCACCAGGACCACGACGAGGAGTCCCGGCGGGACCTGCGCGCCATCGCCCGCAACCTCGGCCTGGTCGCCACCGGCTCGAGCGACCACCACGGCACCGGCAAGGTCGGCCACGACCTGGGGTGCAACACGACCGACCCGGAGGAGTTCGCGCGGCTCATCGACCTCGCGCGGGCCAGCGCCGCGCGCAGCGGACGGGCAGCCCCGGCGCTGGTCAACGGAGCCTGAGGGTCACTTCCGGCCCATCGACTGGAGTGTCTGGAGCGCGCGGGCGGGGATCAGCCTCGTCACCCCGGCGATGGCTCGGTACTGCACACCCGGGATGGAGTAGACCCGGCCCTTCTCGAAGTCCGACAGCGCCTTCTCGACCAGCATGTCGACGTCCAGCCACATGAAGCCGGTGCCGCGCTTGACGCCCATCCGCTCGTGGAACTCCGTCTTGGTGAAGCCGGGGCAGAGGGCGGTCACCGTGACGCCCCGGTCGCGGTACTCGTTGGCCGCCCACTCGCTGAACCGGTTCACCCAGGCCTTGGCCGCGCTGTAGGTGCCTCGTGGCAGGAACGCCGCCACGCTGGAGACGTTGATGATCCCGCCGTGGCCACGCTCGACCATCGGACCCAGGGCGGCGTGGCTGAGTCGCAGCACGGCGGTGACCAGCACGTCGAGCATGGCCTGCTCGGCCTCGACGTCGTTGACCAGGAACCGGTCCTTGAGGCCGAAGCCGGCGTTGTTGACCAGCAGGTCGACGGGCCGGGAGGGATCGGCCAGCCGCGCCTCCACCGTCGGCCAGCTCCGACCGGACGGTCAGGTCGGCGGGCAGGACCTCGACCGAGACGGCGTACTCGTCGTGGAGCTCCTTGGCGACCGACTCCAGCCGCTCGCGGTCACGCGCGACCAGCACCAGATCGTCGCCCCGACGGGCGAGGTGGGTGGCGAAGGCATGGCCGATGCCGGCGGTGGCGCCGGTCACGAGGGAAGAAGACACGCGTCCAGCAAACTGTGTCGCCGCAAACTCGGCAACCCGGTCCGGCACAATGTGCCTCGATGACTACCACACTCGCCGTCGCCAACCAGAAGGGCGGCGTCGCCAAGACGACTTCGGTAGCGTCCATCGGGGCGGCCCTCGCCGAGCTCGGCCACCGGGTCCTCCTCGTCGACCTGGACCCGCAGGCGTGCCTGACCTTCTCCCTGGGGATCGACCCGGAGGACCTCGAGCTGTCGATCCACCACGTGCTGACCAAGGGCCTCGACCCGATCGAGGTGATCCTCGAGACCGACGACGGGGTCGACCTGCTGCCGGCCACGATCGAGCTGGCCCGCGCGGAGGCCGACCTGCTCACCCGCACCGGCCGCGAGCACGTCCTCAAGACCTCCCTCGAGATGCTCGAGGACTCCGAGACCGACTACGACTGGGTGCTGCTCGACTGCCCGCCGTCGTTGGGCGTGCTCACGGTGGCGGCGCTGACCGCCGCTGACGGAGTGCTGATCCCGCTCCAGTGCGAGACCCTGTCCCACCGCGGGGTTGGCCAGCTGCTCGACACCGTCCACGACGTACGCCGCTTCACCAACCGCAAGCTCGAGGTGTGGGGCGTGCTCCCCACCTTGTACGACGGGCGCACCAACCATGCGCGGACGGTGCTCGAGACGATCTCCGACACCTACGAGCTCGACGTCGTCGAGCCGCCGATCCCCAAGACGATCAGGTTCGCCGAGGCGCCCGCCGCCGGCCGGTCGATCCTCGCGACCAGCCGCAGCAGCAAGGGCGCGAAGGCCTACCGCGCAGTCGCTGAGAACCTCGTCATCCGCGCCGCCCAGTCGCGGAAGCCGACGAAGAGCCGCTGACATGGGAGCCCGCACCGCGCGTCAGGTCCGTCCCCGCTACGGCCGGATCGCGGTCGCGGCGACGTCGACGTCGGTGACCGCGCTCGCCGTGCTCGGCGGAGTGGGGGCGCTCCCGTCGGCAGCGGAGGACCCGGAACAGCGGCCCGCCATCGAGATCGTGGCCGACACCCCCGGGGCGCGCGAGACCGGCGAGCCGCCGGCGGATCCCGGAGGTGCCCGGACGCTGCAGGACACCCTGACCGCCCGCGACTCCGCCGCCGCCGAGCCTTATCTCCCGGACCGGTCCGGCGAGGGCCGCCGGGTCGTCTTCAGCGAGGGCCAGCAGCGCGTGTGGCTGGTCGGCGCCAACGACAAGGTGCGGGACACCTACCTCGTGTCGGGAAGCGTCTACGACAACCTCGACCCCGGCACCTATGAGGTCTACTCCCGCTCGGAGCAGGCCTGGGGCATCGACGACTCCGGGTCGATGAAGTACTTCGTCCGGTTCGCCCAGGGCGACAACGCCGCCATCGGCTTCCACGACATCCCGATCGACGACGGGGCGCGGGTGCAGTCCGTCGACGAGCTCGGGACGCCGCTCTCGCACGGCTGCATCCGGCAGCGTCGTGCCGATGCCAAGCGGCTGTGGGCCTTCGCCCCACTCGGCACGAAGGTCGTCGTCACCGCCTGAGCGGTGACCCGCCCGAAAGTTTCGGGCGGGTCAGCGCCATGTTCGGTCAGTTTCGGGCGGGTCAGGCCGGGGTGACGGGCTTGCTGCTGGTGGCCCCGCCGGAGGAACGACGCCGCCGGCGGCGGTTCCGGTTGCCGGACCCCGCCGGCTTCTCCGCGTCGCTGCTGCCGGCGCCCGAGGCGTCGTCGACCGGCTTGCCGCTACGGGTGCGGTTGCGGTTCCGGTTGCGGGGCGGACGGCTGCCGGAGGATCGTTCGCCGCGCTTGCCGCGGTCGTCGCGGTCGGTGCGGGGGGCGGCCGGGGCCGGGTCGACGATCCGGCCCTTGGTGCCCGGTGCGATCCCCTGGTCGTGGAGGAGGTGCTCGGAGGTGGAGTAGGTCTCCTGCGGCTCCTCGAAGGGCAGGTCGAGCGCCTTGTTGATCATCTTCCAGCGGTGCAGGTCGGCCCAGTCGACGAACGTGATGGCGATGCCGGTCGCGCCCGCGCGGCCGGTGCGGCCGATCCGGTGGACGTAGGCCTTCTCGTCCTCGGGGCAGCTGTAGTTGATGACGTGCGAGACGCCCTGTACGTCGATGCCCCGGGCCGCCACGTCGGTGGCCACGAGCACCCGCAGCTTGTCCTCGCGGAACTTGGTGAGCGCCTTCTCGCGGGCCACCTGCGCCATGTCGCCGTGCAGCGCGCTGGCGGCGAAGCCGCGCTCGGCCAGGTCGTCGGCGACGCGCTGAGCCTGGCGCTTGGTGCGGGTGAACACGATGATCTTGTCGGCGCCCTCGGCCTGCAGGACCCGGCCGATGATCTCCGGCTTGTCCAGGTCGTGGGTCTGGTAGATGAACTGGGCGGTCGCCGGCACCATCTCGGTGTCGGCCGCGGACTCCGCCCGGATGTTCATCGGGTGCCGCATGTGGATCCGGGCCAGGCTGACGATCGCTGCCGGCATGGTGGCCGAGAACAGCATCGTCTGCCGGGTCTCGGGGGTCATCGAGATCAGCTTCACGACGTCGGGCAGGAAGCCGAGGTCGAGCATCTCGTCGGCCTCGTCGAGGACGAGGGCGTGCACGTGGGAGAGGTCGAGCGAGCGGCGGTTGGCCAGGTCGATCAGTCGACCCGGGGTGCCGACGACGACGTCCACTCCGGACTTGAGCGCGTCGAGCTGCGGCTCGTAGCCCACGCCGCCGTACACGGTGAGGACGCGCATGCCGCGGTCGGCGCCGGCCAGGTGGATGTCCTTGGACACCTGCAGGGCGAGTTCCCGGGTGGGCGCCACGATGAGTGCCTGCGGCTTGCCCTGCGGGATCTCGGAGTAGTCGGGATCGTGCGGCGCGACGCTGCGCTGCAGCACCGGGATGCCGAAGGCCAGGGTCTTGCCGGTCCCGGTGCGGGCCTGGCCGATCAGGTCGGTGCCCATCAGGGCGACCGAGAGGGTCATCTCCTGGATCGGGAACGGCTTGGTGATGTTGGCGCGCTCGAGCGCGTCGCAAATCTCGGGGAGCACCCCGAGTTCTCTGAAGGTGGTCAGTGTTCTCTTCGCTTCCGTGAGTTCCAGTGCGGCGGACCGGGAGCTGGAACTCCAAGAGATGTCTGCCGCGCACATGCGGTCGGGCCCTGGCCCGGCTTGACGCCGACGGGCGGGGCACCCGAACACCGTCAGTCTATCGGTAGGGTTTGAACATGAGTGAATCCCCGGTCGCGGGCGAGGCGTCCCTGGCCCTGGAGGACCCTCACTACCGCGCGGCGGTCGTCGACCTGCTCGGCGCCATCGCGTACGGCGAGATCTCAGCGTTCGAGCGGCTCGCCGAGGACGGGAGGATGGCGCCCACGCTCGAGGACAAGGTCGCGATCGGGTCGATGGCCGCGACGGAGTTCGGGCACGTCGCGATGCTGCTGGAGCGGCTCACCGAGCTCGGGGCCGACCCGTACGCCGCGATGGCGCCGTTCCGCCAGCCGATCGACCTGTTCCACGCGCACACCGCTCCGGCGGACTGGTACGAGAGCCTGATCAAGGCCTACGTCGGCGACGGCATGGCCGCCGACTTCTACCGCGAGATCGCGGCCTACCTCGACACCCGGACCCGTGATCTCATCGTGGCGTCCCTGACCGACGCCGGACAGTCCCGGTTCGTCGTCGACCGGGTCCGGTCGGGGATCGCCGCCGACCCGCGACTCGGCGGCCGGCTCGCGCTGTGGGGCAGACGGCTGATGGGCGAGGCCCTCAGCCAGGCGCAGCGAGTGGCCGCGGAGCGCGACGCGCTGTCCGCGTTGCTGGCAGGCGGGGTGGACCGTCCGGGTCTCGACCTGGCCGCGATCGGCCGGATGTTCAGCCGCATCACCGAGCTGCACGCAGCGCGGATGGACGAGCTCGGGCTCGACTCCTGACGCCCAACCGTCAGACCAGACCGTCAGACCCAGCGGTCAGACCGCGGTGTGTCGTCTGCCGGTGACGGCCGAGGCGATGATCACCAGCACCACGGCGGTGAGGACGGTGACGAAGCCCTGGACCCAGTCGAGGCCGGCTGAGCCGTCGCCGCCGAACGCCCGGTAGATCACACCGCCGATCAGCATGCCGCCGATGCCGCAGATGATGGTCAGCCACAGCGGGATGTTGTCCTTGTCGCCCGGTGCGAGGAACTTGCCCAGCAGACCGACGATGGTGCCCACGATCAGGTAGAAGAGAATGGTTGTGACGTCCATCGGACTCACCTTTCCGGGCCCCTCCCAGTGCGGGCCACAGCCCCATTTTTCACCCGCCGGTGGCGGAATCACAACGACGGCGAAGCCCATTGGTCCGCCGTGGCGGTCGGCGACTCAGTGCCGGAAGCCCACCTGCCCGGTGTGGATCCCGATCTCGACGTAGGCGAGCCGGGCCGCAGGCACCAGCACCCGGCGGCCGCGGTTGTCGGTGAGCGCGAGCACGCCGTCCGAGCCGATCGCCTCTGCGACCAGCTTCTCGATGCTCTCGGCCGACTCGTCGGTCTCGATCACGAGATCCCGGGCCGAGTGCTGAACACCGATCTTGACCTCCACGATGGTTTCCTCTCTGTGGTCTGGTGCGGGCCCCTTAGCCACCGGGGGCCTCATCGGTGAGCGGATAGCCGCGGATGCCTCGCCAGGCAAGGCCCGCGACCAGCGCCGCAGCTTCGGACCTGCTGATCCCGTTGCCTTCCGCGAGCCAGAACCGCGCGCTCACCTGGGCCATTCCTACCAGCGACACCGCAAGCAGGCGCGACGCCTCGTCGGGCAGGCCGGTGTCGTCGTGGATCACGTGGGCGATCATGGCCGAGCACTCGTTGGTGACCCGCTCGACCTGCGCGCGGACGGCGGGCTCGTTGTTGAGATCGGACTCGAAGACCAGCCGGAACGCGCCGGTGTCGCCGGCGACGTACTCGTAGAACGCCGCCATCGTGGCCTCGACCCGCATCTTGTTGTCGTGGGTCGAGTCGAGGGCCTTGCGGCAGCTGTCGATGATCAGGTCGCAGGAGAGGTCGAGCAGCGCGAGATAGAGGTCGAGCTTGCCCGGGAAGTGCTGGTAGAGCACCGGCTTGGAGACCCCGGCGCGCTCGGCGATGTCGTCCATCGCCGCGGCGTGGTAGCCCTGGTCCACGAAGACCTCGAGCGCCGAGTCGAGCAGCTGGGCCCGGCGCTCGCCGCGCGGCAGCCGCACGCCTCGCGGCCGCACCTGCTCGAAGTCGCGCTCACTCACGCGGGCAGCCTACCGGCGCGCAGGGAGGGGCCCCGCCGTGGCGGGGCCCCTCCGTGCGTGTCGTGCGCGTGTCGGTGCGCGTCAGCTCACGGCGTGGGCTGCGCGGCGGGGTTCGCCACGTCGACGGTGAGGAACTGTCCGTCGTCCGCCGTGACGGTGGCCTTGACCCCGACCCCGGCGACCTTCACCGAGTTCTGCGGCGCGTCCGCGCTGTAGTAGGCGTTGGGGTTGGTGTCGTCGAACGTCGCCTGCTGGGCACCGGTCGGACCGCACGCCTTGTCAGTGGTGACCGTGGGGTTCTTCTTGGTCCCGCCGGCCACCTCCTTGCTGAGGCAGACCGGGTCGTGCTGGTCGAGACCGAACGTCGCGTCGTAGGGCTCACGACGGTTGGTCGGGCTCGTGCCATCCGAGTAGGTCAGCGAGTTCGGCGAGGCGTCGACCGGGAGGGCGTAGCCGGCACCGAGATGCTGGGAGACGTTGTTGTCGTCCAGGTAGGCGCGGTCGACCAGCCAGACGAGCATGCCGTCCTGGTAGGGGAACCACTCCACCTTGTTGGGCGCCGTGAGGCCGAAGGAGTACTGGTAGGGGCCCTGGGCCAGGGTCTCGTCGTAGCCGACGTACTGCCGGTTCTCGATGAGGTAGTAGCGCGGGGCGTTGCTGACGTCCGTGCCGGTCGAGGTCGTCCATCCCTTCGCCGTCCAGCCGCTGTCGCCGTTCTCGGCGCCGTCGGTGAAGGACCCGACCGTGATCGAGTCGAGGAAGGCGCCGGCCAGGTTGTAGCCGCCGTCGGTCTTGTAGAGGAAGCGGAACAGCGAGGGCTGGCCGTTGGCCTTGTAGCTGTAGCGCAGGCCCGACCAGCGACCGTTGCTGCTGCCGTCGAGCGGCGAGCCGATCGTCGTCCAGTTCGCGCCGTTGTCGAGGGAGTACTGGGCGTAGAGGTAGTCGTAGCCCGCCTCGATGTCGTACCAGGCCTTCGCGGTCACGGTGACCGACGACGCGGCGGCGACGGTCGGGTGAGCGTGTTCTCCAGGTCGTCACCGCGGCCGGTCCACCACGCGTGCGTGCCCTCGGGCGGCGTCGTGTACTTGGTGGTGCGGCCCGAGGGCGGCAGGTTGACCTTGAGGGCCTGGTCCGCGTCCGGTAGGTGTTCTGCGACGGGCCGAGCTTGTAGCTGCCGCTCTGCCCGGCGTTGACCTCGGTGTAGTCGAGCCAGCCGAGGAAGAGCTTCTCCTCCGGGCCCAGACCGTTGGGCACCGTGCCGGTGCCCTCCTGGCCCGCGGCGGCGTCCGGTCCGTGGCTGAGCCAGGAGCCGCTGCTCATCAGGGTCCAGAAGCCGGTGCCGTTCTCGCCGCCGGCCGTGTCGTAGTAGTCGGGGAGGCCGAGGTCGTGCGCGAACTCGTGGGCGAAGACGCCGAGGCCGCCGTTCTCGGGCTCGACGGTGTAGTCACCGACGTAGAAGTTGGTGTCACCGATCCGGGCGCCACCGCCCTTGTTCACCTTGCCGCCGACGGTCGGGCCGGTGGTGCCGTAGCCGTCTGTTGACGTACCAGCGGTGCGACCAGATCGTGTCCGGGTCCGCGCCGGCCTCCTCGCCCTCGCCGGCGTGCACGGCCTGGAAGTGGTCGATGTAGCCGTCGGCTTCGTTGAAGTTGCCGTCGTTGTCCCAGTCGTAGCGGTCCCACGTGTCGAACTGCGCCAGCTCGGCCTCGATGGTCGGCGCGGCTCTTGCCGGCCGCGACCTGCTGCGCGTACCACGCGTCGAGGGAGTCGTCGACGAACGCCCAGGTGCCGCCGTTGTCCTCGACGGCGTTGTCACCGTAGGACGAGGCGTTGCCGGGGACCTTCACCCAGTCGGACACGGTGTTGATCGCGGTGTAGCGGCCCGAGGACTGCTCGAGGTAGTAGTCCTTGAAGGACTCGCCGTCGCCGTTGAACATCTCCTCGTAGTGGGCCTTGCTGAAGTCGGCCTGCCAGTACGTCGAGTTGTCGACCTCGCGGTCCGGCGCGGGGATCTGGTTGTGCAGCGGGCCGGGCGTGGTGCCGAGCTTGCCCGAGCCCGAGGTGCCGAACTCGGACAGCACCGTGAAGACCTTGTCGGTCTTCTTGATCGGGAACTCGGCGAACGTGCCGTCACCGAGGGCAACCGTGGCGCCTTCCTGGCGCTGCACGAGCTCGGCCTTGCCGCTCTCGAGCAGGGCGAGGGCCTTGGCCCGCCTCTGCTGCTGCTGCTTGGTCTTGGGCCCGGGTCGGTTGTCCTTCTTGCTCTTGACCGCCGCGCTGCCCTCGTGGGACGAGCGGACGGACGGATTCGCCTCGGCAGGCTGGAGCACGGTGATGCTCAGCGCCAAGGCGGCGGTGCCGGCCAGCAGGCCGGGTGCCAACTTCTTCAAGATTTGCCCTCCGTGTGAATGAGTCGTGCCATGACCCGATCGGGCTACGCTGTTTGGCCCGTTCGGGGCACCAAGGCGGTACTCCACCCCAGGGCGATTGGTAAAGGCAAGAGTTTCGGCGACATATCTTGCGACTCATTTCGTCGACTTCTTGGACCGCGCTCGGGAAATCGTCCGGATATCGGCCCTTTCGGCAGGATGCAGGCGGGGTGCGCTGCGACCGGTCCGCATGACGGGACCCGGCGGTCCGCGCCGGGCCCGCGAGGGAACATGGACGGGCCGCCCGGAGTTGTGGCGGAGTACCTGTCGTCCTCACGAGGAGTCCCCGTGTCGTTTCCCCCGTTGGTCGAGCCAGCCGACGAGCTGACCATCGACGAGGTGCGCCGCTACAGCCGCCACCTGATCATCCCCGACGTCGGGATGGCGGGGCAGAAGCGGCTGAAGAACGCCCGGGTGCTGGTGATCGGGGCCGGCGGCCTCGGGAGCCCGGCGCTGCTCTACCTGGCCGCGGCGGGCGTCGGCACGATCGGGATCGCCGAGTTCGACGAGGTCGACGAGTCCAACCTGCAGCGCCAGGTGATCCATGGCCAGTCCGACGTCGGTCGGCCCAAGGCCGAGTCGGCCAAGGACTCCATCGCCGAGGTCAACCCGCTGGTCAACGTGGTCGTCCACAACGAGCGCCTGGAGAACGACAACGTGCTCGGCATCTTCGAGGGTTACGACCTGATCGTCGACGGCACCGACAACTTCGCCACGCGCTACATGGTCAACGACGCGGCGTACTTCCTGAAGATCCCCTACGTGTGGGGCTCGATCTACCGGTTCGACGGCCAGGCCTCGGTGTTCTGGCCGACGGCGCCCGGCGGAGATGCCCCGTGCTACCGGTGCCTCTACCCCGAGCCGCCGCCGCCGGGGATGGTCCCGTCCTGCGCCGAGGGCGGCGTGCTCGGCGTGCTCTGCGCCAGTATCGGCTCGATCCAGGTGAACGAGGCGATCAAGCTGCTCACCGGCATCGGCGAGCCGCTGGTCGGCAAGCTGATGATCTACGACGCCCTCGAGATGGAGTACCGCAAGCTGAAGGTCCGCAAGGACCCGAACTGCGCGCTCTGCGGCGACAACCCCACGGTCACCGAGCTGATCGACTACGAGACCTTCTGCGGCGCGGTCTCCGACGAGGCCGCGGACGCCGCCGCCGGTGCCACGATCTCGGTGATCCAGCTCGAGCACATGCTCAAGGAGCGGGACGAGGGCGCCCGCGACTTCGTCCTGGTCGACGTCCGCGAGCCCAACGAGTACGAGATCAACAAGATCCCCGGCTCGGTCCTCATCCCCAAGGGCGAGTTCCTCAACGGAAACGCGCTCGGCGAGCTCCCGAGCGACAAGCAGGTGGTCCTCCACTGCAAGTCCGGGGTCCGCTCCGCCGAGTGCCTCGCGGTGCTCAAGGGCGCCGGTTTCGCCGACGCCGTGCACGTCGGGGGCGGCGTCGCGGCCTGGGTCAGCCAGGTCGACCCCAGCCAGCCGTCGTACTGAGTCCGGCGACCGCCTCGCAGACGTAACCCGGTTTGGTCTGCCTCGTTGAGGGTAGATGACAAGGGATGTCGGCGACCCCTGAGCCGGCACCACGACCGGAGGGACAAACGCACATGAGCTTCGCCTCGTCGAAGTCCACGCGCCGGCTGACCGGCGCTCTCTCGATCCTGATCAGCGCCGTTCTCGGGGCCGCACTGGTCACGGCCCAGCCTGCCGCCGCAGCCAAGGGCGGCAAGAGCCGCGCCGACCGTCGTCGCCGTCGCCTGGGCGCCGGCCGACACGGCCGCCATCACCCCGGGCGTCCAGACCTACACCGAGGGTGGCCAGTGCACCGCCAACTTCGTGTTCACCGACGGCGCGGGCAAGGTCTACATCGGCCAGGCCGCGCACTGCGCCGGCACCGGCGGCGCCACCGAGACCAACGGCTGCGACTCGGGCTCCCTCCCGCTCGGCACCCGCGTCTCGCTCAACCGTGGTGGCTCGCTGGCCAGCGACGGTGAGCAGGTCGGCCAGGGCACCCTGGTCTACTCCTCGTGGCTGACCATGCAGCAGCGCAACGAGAGCGACGCCAACACCTGCGACTACAACGACTTCGCG
This sequence comes from uncultured Actinomycetota bacterium, assembly GCA_963848795.1. GTDB lineage: Bacteria > Actinomycetota > Actinomycetes > Propionibacteriales > Nocardioidaceae > Nocardioides. The sequence continues at coordinate 61,091 of CAWKEX010000021.1, read as the reverse complement.
CTGATCGAGATCGACGCCGCTGACGTCTCCAAGGTGAACCCGTCGATCCCGTTCTGGGGCGGCCCGGTCGGCCTGAACACCGCCGGCACCGCCGCGGGTGACTCCGTCTACTCCTACGGCAACTCCAGCCTCCGCGGCGGCGTGGAGGAGCTCTCGCCGAAGCAGGGCACCAGCCTCGGCACCGACAGCGACGGCTGGAACCACCAGGTCTACACGGTGACGCCGGGCATCCCCGGTGACTCCGGCAGCGCCTTCCTCGACGCCGAGGGCAACGCGCTGGGCACCCTGTCGACCGTCCAGCTCGCGCCCCTCGCCGGGTCCAACGGCGTCGGCGACCTCGCCCACGAGCTGGCCTACGCCCAGCAGTTCGGCGGGTTCAGCGGCCTGACGCTGGCCCAGGGCACCGAGCCCTTCTCGCCGATCCTGTGAGATAGCGCACTCCCCGCAAGACACCCCAAAAGAGCAGCCCCGTCCGCGTAGCCGGACGGGGCTGCTGCTCGTTGGAGGGGTATGCGCTCGAAGACGACTCCTCACGTCCCTGGTCACCGCGACCCTCCTGCTGCTCGCCGCCCTGCTCGCCTCCCCGGCGCACGCAGGCGCAGGCCGACCTGCCGGCCCGCTGGGCACCGGCGGCGAAGGCCAAGATCCACCCCGGAGTCCAGATGTTCACCAAGGGCGCCCAGTGCACCGGCAACTTCGTGTTCAAGGACCGCGTCGGCCGCGTCTACGTCGGCTACGCCGCGCACTGCGCCGGCAAGGGCGCGGCCACCGACACCAACGGCTGCAACACCCGCTCGCACCCGATCGGGACCCGGGTGAGGTTCGCGAAGGGCGCCACGCTCGCCACCAACGGCACCACGGTCGGCGGCGGCACCCTGGTCTACAGCTCCTGGATCAAGATGCACCGGCTCAACACGCAGAACCGCGCCGCCTGCGAGGCCAACGACTTCGCGCTCGTGCGGGTCGACCGCAACGACCGCCGCAAGGTGAACCCCTCGGTCCCCTTCTGGGGCGGGCCGACCGGCCTCTCCATCGCCGGGGCACCGGCCGGCACCCGCGTCTACTCGTGGGGCCAGTCCAGCCTGCGACCCGGCGACCGCACTCTCGCCCAAGCACGGGCACCTCCCTCGGCCGGACCAACCGCGGCTGGGGCTGGGAGGTCTACACCGCGACCCCGGGCATCCCCGGTGACTCCGGCAGCGGGTTCCTCGACGCCAGGGGCCGGGCCCTCGGGACCCTGTCCACGGTCCAGCTCGCACCCGTAGCCGGAGCCAACGGCCTGGGCGACCTCGAGCACGAGCTGCGCTTCGCGCAGAGCTTCTCGGGCATCCGCGGGCTGCGCCTGGTGCGCGGGACCAAGAAGTTCTCCCCGGTCCCCTGAGCCGGCAGGATCTGTGACCCCGGCGTGACCCACCGACGGCGGGTTCCGCCGGTAGGTTCGGGCGCCATGGGGGCCAGTCGAGCACCGGTCACGGCAGTCGCCGCCGTCGTCGGCGGCGTACTGCTCGTCGCGGTCCTGGTCACCTGGGCGGCCTCGATCGGACCCAGCGGTGTCCTCACCGGCGAAGGACCCGAGGCGCAGCGGCTCACCCCGGAGGAGACCACCTCGCTGGAGGCCCCGACCGGGGAGTCGCCCGAGGAGGTGCGGGACCGGCTGGCGAAGAAGTTAGCCGGCGACCACCCGATCCTCCGGGCGATCGCCTTCGTCCTCGAGCTCGTGGCCCTGCTGGCCATCCTCTACGTGCTGTTCCGCGTCGGACGCTGGGCCTGGGAGACGTACGACGCCCGCCGGCGACCCGAGCCGCCGCCCGAGGACGTCGAGTTCGACGTCCTCGAGGGGCCCCGCCGCCTCGTCGAGGAGATCACCCGCGACGCCGCCGAGCAGCGGCGGGTGCTGATGGAGGGCTCGCCCCGCAACGCCATCGTCGAGTGCTGGCACCGCTTCGAGCAGCAGGCCGCCGGAGCGGGACTGGAGCGGCATCCGTGGGAGACGTCGTCGGAGTTCACGCTGCGGATGCTCGACCTGGTCGCCGCCGACTCCGGCGCGGTGGCCGAGCTGGCCGTGCTCTACCGCGAGGCCAGGTTCTCCACCCACTCCCTCGACGAGGCCGCGCGCGACGCGGGCGGTCGCCGACCTGGACGCCATCCACGCGGGGCTGCTCGCCGGCCGGGGGAGGCGGGCATGAAGGAGGTGGCTGCGCCGAGCGGCGGGAGCGGCCGCGCTGGTGCTGGTCCTCGACATCCTGCTCACCCTGTTCGACTTCGCGCCCGACCACCTGCGCCTGGCGTTGCTGGTGGCGCTCGCGGTGGCCGTCACCGGTCTGCTCATGGACAGCCTCGCGGAGAGTGGTCCGGTCTGGCGGGTGGAGCCGATGGGCGCCGGTGGCGTGACCGCGACCGATCCCCACCTAGCGTCGTACGTCCGCATCCTCGAGAGCCACCTGACCGCGCGCGCCTCCGACACCGGCGCTGCGCGACCGGCTGGCGGCCTCTGCGACGAGCGACTGGCCCGCCGGCACGCGCTGACCCGCGACGACCCGGCCGCCGAGGCGTTGCTGGGCTCCGCGCTGCTGCGCGACCTGGCCGGACCTCCGCGGCGGCTGCGGCGCGAGGAGATCGACGGCCACCTGAGGAGGATCGAGGAGCTGTGAGCGAGACGAGTCGACGTGAGCGTGACGCGAGGCGTCGCCGGGTTGGCCGGGCTGGTGCTCGACGAGGTGGAGAAGGCGATCGTCGGCAAGCGGGAGGCGTTGCGGCTCGTGCTCGCCGCCGTACTCGCGAAGGGCCACGTGCTCCTCGAGGACTTCCCGGGCCTCGGCAAGACGCTGGCGGCCCGGTCCCTCGCCCGGGCGCTGGGGATCTCGTTCACCCGGGCCCAGTTCACGCCCGGACCTGCTGCCGGCCGACCTGACCGGGTCGTTCCTCTACAACCAGCGCGAGGGCACGTTCGAGTTCCGCCGCGGGCCCCTGTTCACCGGGCTGCTGCTGGCCGACGAGATCAACCGGACCCCGCCCAAGACCCAGGCCGCTCTGCTCGAGGCGATGCAGGAGCGGCAGGTGACCGTGGAGGGCGAGACGTTCCCGCTCGCCGAGCCCTTCCACGTGCTGGCCACCGCGAACCCGGTCGAGTACGAAGGCACCTACCCGTTGCCCGAGGCGCAGCTGGACCGGTTCCTGCTCCGGGTCAGCTTCGGCTACCCCACGACCAACGAGGAGTACGACGTGCTCGCCCGCCGGCTCGAGCGGCAGCAGGAGGAGGTCGTGCTCGACGCGGTGACCGACGCGGCCGGGCTGCTCGGCCTCCAGGCGGCCGTCGAGACGGTCCGGGTCGACGAGAGCGTCGGGCGCTACTGCGTCGACCTGGCCGTGGCCACCCGGGATCACCACGAGGTGCTGACCGGCTCCTCGCCGCGGGGCTCCCTCGGACTGGTGCTGACCGCCCGGGCGTTCGCGCTCCTGCGCGGCCGCGACTACGTGATCCCCGAGGACGTCAAGGCCGTCGCCCGCTCGGTCCTCGCCCACCGGATCACGGTCCGACCCGAGCTCTGGATGACCGACGTGACCGGCGCGCGCGTCGTCGACGACGTGCTCGGCCGGGTGCCGACACCGGCGACCCTCGAGGCGGCCCGGCGGCCATGACGCGGCGGCCATGACGCGGTGGCGCCCGACCGGGGGCCTGAGCCGGTGCCTGGCGGTCGGGGCGCTCGGCCTGGCGCTCGCGGTCGCGTTCGGCGACGCGGTGCTGGTCGTGCTCAGCGCGCCCTTCCTGCTGCTGGGCGCCCTCGGGCTGGTGCACCGGCCCACCTCGAGTCCTGACGTCGACCGCCCTGCTCGACCACCAGTGGATGCACGAGGGGCAGGGCACGCGCTCGCGGCTGCTGGTCTCCGACCTCGACGGGGTCGAGCACGTGACCCGGGTGGCGACGCCGGCTCCGTTCGTCGCCACCCACCCGGCCCACGGCCGGCTCGGCCGGCTCGTCGCCGACAGACTCCGCGCTCCCGATGCTGGAGATCAGCCCGAGGCGGTGGGGACGGCGGATCCTGGGTCATGAGGACGTCGCCCTCACCAGCCGCTGGGCGGGCTACCGCTGGGGCCCGGTCCCCCTGGTCGGGAATCAGCTGCAGGTGCTGCCGGTCCGGGCGCCGTACGACTCGCGGGCGGAGGCGCCCGCAGCCGCTCGGCCTGGTCGGCGCCCACCGCTCGCGACGGATCGGGTCCGGCAGCGAGTTCTCCGGGATCCGTCCGTTCCAGGCCGGCGACCGGCTGCGCCGGATCAACTGGCGGGTCTCGCTGCGCACCCGCAACCTGCACGTCGTGACCGCCCGCGCCGAGGAGGACGCCGGCGTCCTCCTCGTCATCGACGCGCTCGCCGACCACGGGCACTCCGGGGGATGGGTGGCGCGCGCGAGCAGCCTGGACGTGACGGTCCGGGCCGGCGCCGGCGCTCGCCGAGCACCACGTCCGGCGCGGCGACCGGGTCTCGCTGCGGGTGATCGGGCCGAGGCGGGTGAGCGTGGTCGGCTTCGGCACAGGGGAGCGGCACCTGCGCAACCTGCTCGGCCGGCTGTCGATGGTGGGTCCCGGTGAGCCGCGCACGTTCGGCCGGGAGAAGCCGTTCTTCGGGGTGACCGGCGGGACCGTCGTGATCGTGCTCTCGCCGATGCTGTCCGACGCGGTCGCCACCGCCACCGCCACGCTGGTCCGGCGCGGGCTGCCGCTGGTCGTCATCGACACCCTGCCCGGCGGGATGGCGCTGGAGGTGGCCGAGGGCACCGACCCGGTGGTCGCCGATCTCGCCTGGCGGATGCGCCTGCTGGAGCGCGACCAGGTGCTGGCCCGGCTGGCGTCGCTCGGATGTCCCGTCGTGGCCTGGCGGGGCGCCGGCACCGTCGACGACGTGATGCGTCGCCTCGCCCGGCGCGCGCAGCTGCCCCAGGTGCGTGCCCGATGACTCGCGGCTGGACGCCCGGCCAGTGGGCGCTGCGGGCCGCGGTCGTTGCCGGGCTCATGGTCGCCCTGCTCGCCACCGGGCTGCGCGGGGTGTGGCCGGCCTGGTGGCTGGTCCTCCTCGTCGCCGGCGCTGGCCGTGGCCTTCTCGCTGCTGCCCGAGGCGCCGATGGGCACGGTGGCGACCGGTCTGGTGCTGGCCTGGTGGGGATTCGCCTTCCGCGACGGGCCGCACCCGCAGGCGCTGCTGGCAGCCGCCGGCCTGCTGACCGCCCACCTCGCCGCGGTGCTCGCCGGCATACGGCCCGCGCGACCTTCCCCTGGACCCCGCGACGGTCCGCCTCTGGGCGGTCCGTGGTGCCGTCGTGTTCCTGGCGGCACCGGCGGTGTTCGCGGTGGCGGTCCTGCTGCGCGGACAGCCCGAGCCGGTCGGGATCTGGGTCGCCGGGCTGGCCGCCGCGCTGGTCACGACGGTCGCGGCCGGGCTGGTCCTCACCGGCTCGTCGCAGGAGCGCTGATGCGGATCGAACCGGAGGAGTACGTCGAGCTGGTGCTGACCTGCGTCGAGCAGATCCCGCGCGGGCGGGTGTCGACGTACGGCGCGATCGCCGAGGCGGTCGGCGAGGTCGCCGGAGGCGGCGGACCGCGCCAGGTGGGGTCGATCATGGCGTCGTACGGCGGCCCGGTGCCGTGGTGGCGGGTGGTCCGGGCCGACGGATCGTTGCCACCCAGCCATCAGGGTGAGGCGCGTCAGGCGTACCTCGAGGAGGGCACGCCGCTGCGTCCGTCGGGCAACGTCGACATCGGGCGCGCCCTGTGGCGGCCGCCCGTGCCGGGCTGAAGCCAGGACGCGGCGTTCGCTGCGGGTGTCGATCAGGACGGCTGCCGACGCGCGTCAGCGCAGCCGGCCGAGGTAGGCCGTCGCCCGGCGCAGCTCCAGGATCCGGTGCTCCCACGTCACGCCGACCACGGTGAGGACCGTGCCGGCCAGGCCGATCAGCACCCATTGCGGCATCTCGCTGGCGTACGGCGCGACCTCGCGGAGGACGAGCAGGCCACCGACCAGCCCGCCGACGGCCAGCGGGGCGCTCCAGCGGAGCTGGGCGCCGGCCAGCACCAGACCGAGGCACGCGGCGCCGAGCAGCACCGCCCGCGGGCTCACCGGGTCGGCCAGCACCCAGAGCAGCGACGGAACGGTGGCGAGGGTCAGGCCGGGCAGAAGCACGGCGGTGCTGGCCCCGGGCGTGCGCCAGAGCCGGTGCAGCGCGACGAGGACGAGGACCACGGCCGACGGCAGGGTGTAGGCCTCGGGAGCCTCGACGCCGAGGTCGGCCAGCCGCACCCAGGTGGCCGCGGCCAGCAGGGCGCCCCCGGGCCAGGCGAGGACGCGGCGCTCCTGGTGCACGAGGCTGCTCAGGGTCACGAGCGCGCCCGCCACGGTGAGGTGGACGGCCAGCGCGGTCGGCTGGTCGGGCGCGACGTCGAGGGAGGCGAGCGCGGCCACCAGCCCGGCGAGCGCTGCCGATGACCTCCACCTCGACCCGCGGCCTCGCGATCGCCAGCAACCCGAGCACGACGAGGACGGGCACGGCCCGCAGGTCCACCGCGACGTCGGCGACCTCGGCGCCGCTCCACACCAGCGCCCGCCGAGGCGGCCGGCAGGAGCAACCCGCCCAGCATTGTCGGCACGCTGTCCCGCGACCGCAGGAGCAGGGCGGCGACGGTCACCGCGGCGGCGCAGGCGAGGACGGTGAGGACGGCGCTGGGCAGGGCCGCAGACGATCGTCACCACGATCACGACGCTGGCGACGACGGGTCGCCCGAGCCAGGCGGCGGCCAGCGCGGCGACCGCCAGCACGCCGACGACGGCGGCCAGCGGGACGGCGTACGACGCGAGCGTGGCCGTGGCCGCGACCACGAGCAGCGCGGCGGCGACGAACCTGTCGTGCGGGAGCGGCGTGGCCACCCATGCCGCAGCCAGGAGCGCGGCGACGAGCGGCACCAGCAGCAGAGGGCTGGCGTCCGGGGAGAGGGCAGCGAGCCGGACGGCGGCCGTCTCGGTGAACGGGTCGCCGACGCTCCCGACCCGGACTGCCGCGTCGAGGACGTGTGCGGCGGTGAATGCGACGGCAGGCACCGCCGCCAGGGCGAGCGGTCCGAACGCCACCTCGCGCCAGACGGCCGCGGCCGCGACCGCCGACCAGACGACCAGTGCGGCGAAGAGGGCGAGCCCGATGGTGGTGAGCCCCTCGTCGAGGGCCGGCACCGCGAGAAGCAGGGTGACGATGGTCGCCGCTCCGGATGCGGAGGCCCAGGTCCCCCGGCCCGGGTGGAGCAAGGCGGCCAGGCCGACCAGGAGGGCGGCCGCGCCGAGCAGCGGAAGCGCGTTCGGGGTGGTCCAGAGGCCGGTCAGGCTCGGGTCGGTGAACGCGTCCTCGAGGCCGGCCAGCAGGAGCCAGAGCCACCAGGTGCCGGCCGCGAGCGCGGCCGTCACGAACAGCGCGCGGGCACCGACCAGCGCGGCCGAGCGACGCGGCCGTGGCGAGTGCGAGCACCGCGACGAAGGCGACGAGGCGGTCGTGGCCCGTGGTGACCGCGACCCCGGCGAAGGCGAGCATGAGGCCGACCACCACCCCCAGCTGGGGTGCGACCAGACGGGACCGCGGCCACCAGGATCGCGCCGGAGACGACCGCGACTCCCGCGCCGACCAGTGCGGTCGACGCTGCCGAGTCGGGTGACCCGAGCCAGCCGGCGTTGATGGCGCCCACCACGTCGAGCGCCACCAGGCCAAGTGCCACCGTGGTCAAGGACTCGGCGGCGACCCGGAGTCCGCGCCGGCCGAGCACGACACCTGCGCCGGCAGCCGCCACCGTCAGGCCCACCAGGACGCCGGTCCGGCCCCCGACACCCATCCATGACCAGGCGACGGCGAGGAAGGTGATCGCGGCGACGAGGAGGCAGAGCGCACCGAGACCGAGCAGGATCGCGGGGACGGAGGCGGTGCGCAGGCCGGTACGGCGTACGGGCGTCGCGGTGGGCCCCTGGGCGCGGGTGCGGGTGCTGGCGCGGGTCTTCTCCGCAGTGACCTTGGCGCGCAGCCGGTCGAGCAGGACGTCGGCGTGCTGGAGGGTCTGGAACAGCTCGACGCGCGAGCGGGCCCTGCAGCGGCAGGTCGCACGAGGGACAGGACCGGGGCTCGCAGGCAGCGTGGTCCGGCAGTCGGGACACAGGCGGGGATCGGCGTATCGCATCATGCGTCCAATTGACCCGCAGGCGAGCCCGGGGCGCACCGAGAACGACACGTATTGCCTGGGCTGTGGTGCGGGTACTCCAGTTCAGCCGGCCGCGCGGCGCGCTCCGCGAGCCGGGCCAGTGCCTTGGGGAACACCTCGGCCGGGGGAGTGACCAGCCCGGCCCCGACCTGGCCGACCCCGGCGACCCGGCCGGCCATCCCGGTGTTGATCTGGGGCAGGATGCCGGTCCGGCAGACGCGGGTGACGTCGATCCCGGTCGGGACGCCCTGGAACTCCAGGACCGGCACCGACCAGCGGGGGTTCTCGCCGAGAGTGATCTCGTGCATCCGGCGGGTGGTCGCGAGCGCGTCGGGCACCGTCCCGCCGACGAGGCGGACGATCGCCGGCGCGGTCGCCATCGCGAACCCGCCGATGCCGGCGGTCTCGGTGATCGCCGAGTCGCCGATGTCGGGGTTCGCGTCGTCGGGCCCGTAGTCGCCGAGGAACAACCCGTCGGCCAGCTGCGCCGGACCGGTGAACCACTCGTCGCCGGTGCCAGACACCTGGATACCGAAGTCGGTGCCGTTGCGGGCCATCGCCACCACCATGGTCGAGCCCGGAATGTCACGGGCGGCGTCGAGGGCGAGCTTGCACGCGGGCATCGCGAGGTTGAGGAAGAAGTGGTCGTTGCCGCCGATGAAGCGCAGGGCATCGGCCACGTCGTCGGTGTCGAACCCCGCACCGGAGGCGCCGGTCACCATGGCCGGGGCCAGGTCGCGCAGCAGCATCAGGGTGCCCGCCCGGTTGCGGTTGTGGGCCTCGTCGCCCATCTGCAGCATCTGGGTGAGGATCCCGGTCACGTCCACCGGGCCGCTCGACCGGACCGCGGCCTGCAGCAGGGGGCCGAGCACGTCGGCCATCCAGCGCAGTCGGGTCAGGACCTCCGGTGCGTAGGCGCCGTACCGCAGCACCTTGCCGAGCCCCTCGTTCAGCGTGCAGTGAGTGCGGGCCCCGGTGTGGGGGTCCTCGAGCACGAACATCCACATCGACGGGGCGACCACGCCGGCCATCGGTCCGACGGCGCCCCGGTGGTGACAGGGCTCGAGGGCGACGTTCTCGCCCGTCTCGAACAACGCGGCGGCATCCTCCGGGTCGTCCACCAGGCCTTCGAGCGCCGCCGCTCCCATGAGCGCGCCCCGCAGCGGGCCGGAGGCCCGGTCCCATGCGATCGGCGGACCGGCGTGCAGGAAATGGCCGGGCTCGAGAGCGAGTACGTCGGCGGCGGGCGCGACGTCGACCAGCATCGCCTGGACGCGGAGCATCCGGGCCAGGGCTTCCTCGTTGGCCGCCCGCCGGCGAGGGTCGGCCGCCACCGCGGCGAGATCGGCCTCCGTGCCGGACATGGGAGGTCGCCAGTCGACCCGCGTGACGTCGACGGCCTGGGCCTCGGCGGCGTCGGCGAGCAGGTCGACCCCGACGCCGACGACGTGCTCCGGGGCGATCATCGCTGGCCTCCCAGCAGCTCGACGGCCCGCCGGGTCGCGCCGGCGTTGGACAGGTGGACCTCGGCGCCGGCCTCGGCCAGGACCCGGACCTGCCGGTCGAGGTCCTGCGGGTCGTGGGCGGTGCCGACCACCGACACCACCACGGGAACGGTGGACGGCGGCCACCGCCGGGGCCAGCAGCGCGGCAGGGTCGGGCTCCGCACCGTGACCGAGGACCACGTCGAGGAGGATCGCGCCGGTGCGCTCGTCCGCCGCCGCCGGGGAGAGGTGCTCCAGCCGCAGTGTCGGGTCGATCATCGGGTGGGCGCGACCGCCGGTGAACTCGTCGGCTCCGAAGTCGACCATGTCGACGCGATCCGTGCCGCCGAGCATCTCGGTGGCGATCAGCCGGGCCTCCTCGCAGAGAGTCCCGCCGACGAAGAGCCCCCGCAGGATCGACCCGTCGTCAACCAACGACGGGTCAGCGCTGCCGGTCACCGGCCAGTCGGGGACCTCGCGGCCCAGCCGCCGCAGGACGGCCTCCGCGGCAGCGGTCAGGTCCGGCTGACCGGGCCCCAGCAGGGCTAGCTCGACCGGCGTGGCCAGCGATGCGGCGTACTCCTCGATCTCGCGCGCGACGTCGTCGGCGGGCGGCTTGGACACGAGCACGACGAGCTCCACGTCGGGGTCGGCGTCGAGCCGGGCGAGGGCGGTGCGGGTCGAGAGCCCGCGGACCTCGGCGGAGAGGTCGCGACCACCGACGCCGAGTGCAGACGAGACACCGACCCCGGCGTGGTCCAACAACGCGAGCAGCTGCTGGCAGCCGGTCCCGGAGGCGGCCACGATCCCCACCGGGCCGGGCGTGGTGACGTTGGCGAAGCCCAGGCCGAGTCCGCCGACGACCGCCGTGCCGCAGTCCGGGCCCATCACCAGGAGGTCGCGCTCGGCGGCAGCCCTCTTCAGGGCGACCTCCTGTTCCAGCGGGACGTTGTCGCTGAAGACCATCACGTCGCTGCCGGCGTCGAGGGCGTCCATCGCCTCGACGAGGGCGTGGGCGCCCGGCACCGAGACGAGGACGATCGCCTCCGGCGCGAGCCGCAGCGCGGCGGCCGTCGTGCGTGGGGGCGCGAGCTCCGCGGTGGTGGCCGACCGGGTCGACCGGGACAGGGCCGCGTCGACGGCCGCGAGCACGTCGCCGAGCTCGGCGGTCTCGTCCAGCCGGAGGGCGACGACGAGGTCGTCGGGAGCAGCATCGGGGACGGTGAACCCCATCCCGGTCAGCACCTCGAGGTTCAACGGGGTCGCCATGGCCACCTGGGCGGCGAGCACCCCGGACTCGTCCTGCACGGTGCGGCTGACCTGGAGCAGGGTCACGGAGTCGGCGTAGGCGCCGCGCCGCAGCTCGACGTGCTCCTTCATGCGGCACCCGCCTGCGAGCCGGCCCGGTTGCCGGCGAGGTCGTCGAGGGCGAGCCGGGCTCCCAGCAGCAGCCCGGCGCCCGAGCTGCCACCGACGGCTCGCAGGTCGGCGGCGCGGCCGGGCTCGGCGGCGGTGCCGACCGCGCGCAGGAACCGGCCCAGCTCGGGGAGCACCTCGCCGTGCAGTGCGCAGTCCAGAAGCGTGGCGGAGAGCAGGGTGGTGCGGTGCAGGCCGGCACGGACGGCGAGGTCGACCTCCGGGGTGGGCACGCCGGCCGCCCGGTGGGTGGCGATCCAGCCGCAGAGCACGTCGTCACCCAGGGGCGTGAGACCCGACCCTCGGCCCAGGAGCTGCTCCACCGTGGCCGCCGTGACTCGCGGGACCAGCCCGACCACCGCGGCCAGGAGAGGGGGAGCGGTGGCCATGGCCACCCCATGCGGGACCAGCCCGACCACCACGGCCTGGAGAGGGGGAGCGGTGGCCATGGCCACCCCATGCGGGACCAGCCCGACCACCACGGCCTGGGGGGTGGCCGCTGCGGTAGCCGGACTGGCCGCCTTGGCGTGGGATCGCCCCGTGGCCCAGGGGTGGTACTTGCACGTCCACGGCGCGTCCCACCGTCAACGGTATGTGGTCGACGTGGAGCATCCCACCCGCAACGTACGCCGAACCGCAGGCCCAGCGCGCGAAGCTGCCGAATTCGGGACCGGAGACCGCACGGGACCTGGGTCGCGTCCCGGGCGAGCAGCCCGACGCAGCGGCCGCCCAGCGCGACGTACACGGCGTGCGGCCCGGCGTGGACGACCGGGACCGGCCCGTCGGGGGCGTTGCGGATCAGGTCCCTGACCCGGGGCGGTGCGCTGACCGGAATGCTGACCGGGGAGCTCATGCTTCCCGACGCTAGTGGTCGCCGGTTAGGTTTGCCGATGTGGGGTTGTGCCAACGATCTTCGGGGGAGGGCCGCAAGTATTGATAGCCGGGGATGACGCCGCTGCCGCCCTCGCCCGCGTCGACGCACTGCACACCGCGCTGACCGACATCGTGCTCGAGGGGGGCGACCTCGACCGGATCGCGGCGGAGGTCGGGAAGGTCCTCGACGTCGGGGTCCTGTTCACCTCCACCGACGGCCGCGAGCGAGCCGCTGCCATGGACCCGGTGCACCGGGCCGCGTTGGAGGCGTCGGGGTTCATCGACGGGTCCGGGCGGGTGCGGGTGGAGCTGATCGCCGGCGGCGGCAGCGCCGCTGGAGCAGGGGCAGATCCGGTCGCTGCGCGTGGCTGCGGGTGGTGAGGACCTCGCGCGCCTGGTGTGCGCCCGCACCGACGAGCCGATCTCGGAGAACGACGTCCACGCCCTCGAGCGCGCGGCCGCCGTCGCCGCGCTCCTGATCACCCGGGAGGAGGCGGTGACCGCCGTCGAGAACAAGTACCAGGGCGACTTCCTGCGCGACCTCTTCCTGCGGCGAGCGGGCGACGACCAGTACGTCGAGGAGCACGCCGACGCCTTTGGCTGGGACCTGCGCCGGCCGGTGGTCGTCGTGGTCGCCGAGCTCGATCCGCCGCAGCCCGGGCGAGGACGCCTCGGGACCGCAACGGCGCCGGTGGCAGGACCGGTTCTCGGCCGCATGGCGCCAGGTCACGGCCACCCTCGAGAAGGGCGTGCCGAGCGTCGACTTCTCCTCCGAGGTGGTGACCCTGCTGCCCGTCGCGGACGATGACGCCGATCCGTGGCCAGGCCACGACGTCGTACGCCGGGTGGTGGCCGTCGGTGGCGGGCGACAAGGGCGGCGGCCGCCGGCCCTTCTCGGTGGGAGTGAGCCGGGTGGCGCGGTCCCTGGCCGAGCTTCCCGACGCCTACGCCCAGGCCCGCCGCACCGTCCAGGTCGGGCGACGGATCCACGGCGATGGCTCGACGACGTTCTTCGACCAGCTCGGAGTCCACCGGCTGATCGCCCTGGTCCCCGACGTCGACGAGCTGCGGGCGTTCGCCCGCGACGTGCTCGGACCGGTCGCCGAGCCGACCCCAGCGGCCGCCGATCTGCGCGCCACCCTGCGGATCCTGCTCGACACCAACTTCAACGTGGCGGAAGCCGCTCGGCTGCAGTTCTTCCACTACAACACGATGCGCTACCGGGTGGGCAAGCTCGAGCGGCTGCTCGGCCCCTTGTCCTCCGACCCACACCTGCGGCTCGACGTCGCTGTGGCGCTGCGTGTGCTCGAGATCGCCCCGTAGCCCCGGGCACTTCTCTCTCCTAGAGTGATGTGATGGCCACGACCGTCGACCTGAACAGCGACCTCGGCGAGGGGTTCGGTCCCTGGCCGATGGGCGACGACGAAGCGATGCTCGATGTGGTCACCAGCGCCAACGTGGCGTGCGGCTTCCACGCCGGTGACCCCACCCAGATGCGGAACATGTGCCGGTGGGCCACGCAGCGCGGAATCGCGATCGGGGCGCATGTCGGCTACCGGGACCTGGCCGGGTTCGGCCGGCGCTTCATCGAGGTCAAGCCGGACGAGCTGGCCGCCGACGTGCTCTACCAGCTCGGTGCGCTCGACGGGATCGCACGGGCCTGCGGCGACCGGGTCCGCTACGTCAAGCCGCACGGCGCCCTCTACAACGCGATCGTGCGCCATGAGCGACAGGCCGCAGCCGTTGTCGAAGCGGTCGTGTCGTTCGACGGCTCCCTGCCCGTGCTGGGACTCCCCGGATCGCGGTTCCTCGCCCTCGCGGAGGAGGCCGGCCTCCCGGTGCACCAGGAGGCATTCGCCGACCGCGCGTACAACCCGGACGGGACGCTGGTCTCGCGGACCGAGGCCGGTGCTGTCCTGACCGATCCGCAGCTGGTGGCCGACCGCTGCGTGGCGATGGTCCGGGACGGCCGGGTCACGGCGGTGGACGACACCCAGATCGAGGTCGCGGCCGCCTCGATCTGTGTGCATGGAGACAGCCCGGGGGCGACGGCGATGGCGGCGGCCATCCGCGACGCGCTCACCGAGGCCGGGGTCACGCTGCGCCCGTTCGCAGACCTTCGCAGATGAGGCTGCTCCCGTGCGGGGACGCGGCCCTGCTCGTCGAGCTCGCCGACCTCCGCTCGGTCCTGGCCCTGTCCGCCGCCATCGGTGCGGACCGGGACGACGGCGGCCTGGGCGACGTCGTCGACGTCGTACCCGCAGCCCGGACCGTGCTCCTGCGATGCCGGCCTGGCCCCGGTGTCCTCGCCAGGGTCGCCGACCGGCTCCGGGGGCTGGAGACCGCCGAGTACGACGCAGGCGAGGGCCCGCACGTGGAGGTCGAGGTGACCTACGACGGCCCGGACCTGGACGACGTGGCCAGGATCAGCGGCCTCGAGCCGCAGCAGGTGGTGCAGCTGCACACCGACGCGGCGTGGACGGTCGCGTTCACCGGTTTCCTCCCCGGGTTCGGCTACCTGGTCGGTGGGGACGAGAGGCTGGTCATGCCCCGCCGCGAGGAGCCGCGCACCAAGGTGCCCGCCGGTTCGGTCGGCCTCGCGGGCGAGTTCACCGGGGCCTACCCGCGCGAGTCCCCGGGCGGGTGGCAGCTGATCGGGCGTACCGACGCGACGCTCTGGGACCCCGACCGTGAGCGGCCGGCTCTGCTCGCGCCCGGGACCAGGGTCACGTTCGTCCAGGCGGACGCATGAGCGACGTGGCCCTCATGGTGGAGGAACCCGGGTCCCTGACAACCACCCAGGACCTCGGACGAGCCGGGTACGCGTGGCTTGGCGTGCCCCGGTCAGGGGCCCTCGACCCCGGGGCGCTGACCCTCGCGAACCGGCTCGTCGGCAACCCCGAGGGGACGGCGGCGTTGGAGGTCACGTTCGGCGGGCTGCGGTTCGTGGCTCGTCGAGCGTTGGTGCTCGCCATCACCGGTGCCCCGGTCCCGGTCACTGTCGACGGGAGGGCCGCGGGTCTCGGCTGCGCGGTGCACGTCGCGGCCGGGTCGACCGTCGTCCTCGGCCCGCCACGGGTCGGAGTACGCAGCTACGTGGCGCTCCGTGGCGGGGTGGAGGTACCCCACGTCCTCGGGTCGGCGAGCACCGACCTGCTGGCGGGCATCGGAGCCCCACTCGGGCCCGGCGACCGGCTTCACGTCGGAGCCGAACCGGACGCGCCGGTACCCGCCGTGGACCAGGCTCCGCTCACCACCCCCTCCGACGACGACCTCGTGCTTCACGTCGTCCTGGGACCGCGGGACGACTGGTTCACCGACGCGTCGCTGGAGGCGCTGCTCTCCGCGGCGTGGGAGGTCGACTCCAGGAGCAACCGCGTCGGCGTACGACTGACCGGTCCGGTGCTCGAACAGCGACAGCGGCGCGAGCTGCCGAGCGAGGGCACCATCCCCGGTTCGATCCAGGTGCCGCACAACGGCCAGCCCGTGCTGTTCCTGGCCGATCATCCGGTGACCGGGGGCTATCCCGTGATCGCGGTGGTGACGACCAACGACCTCCGACTCGTCGCGCAGGCGCGTCCCGGACAGCGGATCAGGTTCCGCACGGTCAACGCTCCGCGACTGGCCGAACGGGTTGACGAGGACTCCGTGGTGCCCTGACGCGATCGGTGTGCCAGCGCCCCGAAACCGACCCTGCGCGCTAGCGTGAGGTCCGAGAACCGTGACCAGCGCACCGGGAGGCCACTGATGTCGATGTTCAAGTGGGACGTGGTCGATCCCGGCCCGGGGCAGCCCGTCGCCCCGCACGAGCGGCTGGTCTGGGGCAAGACCGTCGGCCTCGGCGCCCAGCACGTGATCGCGATGTTCGGCGCCACCTTCGTCTTCCCGATCGTGATGGGGCTCGACCCCAACCTCGCGATCATGATGAGCGGCATCGCGACGATCTGCTTCCTGCTGATCGTGAAGGGGAAGGTCCCCAGCTACCTCGGCACCTCGGCGTCGTTCGTCGGCGGCGCCAGCGCGATCTACGCCCAGGACGGCGGACCCGCCGACGTCACCGGCGCCATCCTGATCTCCGGCATCGTCCTCGCGCTCGTGGGCGTGCTGATCCATGTCCTCGGGGCGCAGGCCGTCAACCGGGTGCTGCCGCCGGTCGTCACCGGCGCCGTGGTCATGCTGATCGGCTTCAACCTGGCGGGCGTGGCCACCGACGTCTACCTGCCGACGGATCCCTGGATCGGCATGCTGACGATGCTCGTGGTGATCCTGATGGCGGTCGGACTGAAGGGCTTCCTCGGCCGGATCGCGATCTTCCTCGGCCTGGTCTTCGGATTCGTCGTCTCCTGGCTGGCCGACCTGGTCTTCGGCCCGATCACCTCCCCGACCCCGTCCTCGGGCGGCGAGGCGATCACCCACGACCGGGTCGACTGGTCCGGCGTCTCGTCCGCCGACTGGTTCGGCTTCCCCGGGCACACCGCCGACGGGCTGGTCGGCAACCAGGCCCTCGCCGGCAACCTCGACGCGGTCGGCTGGCACCTGCCGTCGTTCTCGATCACGTTCGCACTGCTGGCGATGCCCGCGGTGATCGCGCTGGTCGCCGAGAACATCGGCCACGTCAAGGCGGTCTCCGGGATGACCGGGGTCGACCTCGACCCGGTCGTCGGACGCGCCGTTGCCGCCGACGGAATCGGCACCGTGATCACGTCGTCGGTCGGCGGGTCGCCGACGACGACGTACGCCGAGAACATCGGCGTCATGGCGGCCACCCGCGTCTACTCCACCGCGGCCTACTTCGTCGCGGCGTTGACCGCGATCCTGCTCGGCCTGGTGCCGAAGTTCGGCGCGATCGTGGCCGCCACCCCGGCCGGTGTGCTCGCCGGGATCACGCTGGTGCTCTACGGAATGATCGGACTGCTGGGCGCGAAGATCTGGATCGAGAACCACGTCAACTTCGCCGACCCCGCCAACCTGGTCCCGATCTCCGCGGGGCTGATCCTCGGGATCGGCTACGGCACCACCGGCTTCTTCTCCGTGACCGACGAATTCCAGCTCGGCGGGATCGCGCTGGGCACCATCGTGATCGTGGCCGGCTACCACCTGGCTCGTGCGGTCGAGCCCGCCGGCCTCGAGGGCACGATGATGGCGGTCGGGGAGCCTGGTGCGCATCGCGAGGGGCCCACCGAGCCGCCGCGGGACACGTGAAGCCGGCGCCCTTCTCCTACCTCCGGCCGACCAGCCTCGCGGAAGCACTCGAGGCGCTGGCCGGGGACCACGGCGCGAAGGTGCTGGCCGGCGGCCAGAGCCTGGTGCCGTTGCTGTCGATGCGCCTCGCGGAACCCTCTCTGCTGGTCGACATCAACGGCCTGCCCGACCTCGACCACGTGAGCTGCTCCGACGACGGGGTCCGCGTCGGAGCGCTGGCCCGCCACGCCGACGTACTCGCCGACCAGGAGGCACGGCGGGTGCAGCCGCTGGTCGCGCTGGCTCTGGGCAACGTCGCGCACGCGACCATCCGCAACCGGGGTACGACGGTGGGCTCGCTGGTCCACGCCGACGCGGCCGCGGAGATGCCGGTCGTCCTGAAGCTGCTCGGGGGTTCGCTCGAGGTGGCCTCGTCGTCGGGACGGCGGACGATCGCGGCGGACGACCTGTTCGCGGGGCCGCTGGAGTCGACGCTGGCCTCCGACGAGATCGCCCTGGAGGCGTTCTTCCCGGCCCTGTCGTCCGGGGCAGGGGTCGCGTTCGAGGAGGTCTCGCGGCGGCACGGCGACTACGCCCTGTGCGGGGCGGCCGCGCTGGTGGAGGATGACCGGGTGAGCGTGGGCTACCTGTCGGTCAGTGACGTGCCGACGGTCGTCGACCTCTCCGGCGTGCCCGAGTCCGACCTGGGCGACGCCGCGCTCGAGCACCTCGAACCCGCCGACGACATCCACGCCACGTCCGCCTACCGGGCCCAGCTGGTCCGCGTGCTGACCCGCCGGGTGGTCCGGGCGGCACGCGAGTTCCGACACTCACCGGTGACGCCATGACCGAGGAGCTGCACGAGGTCCGGCTGAGCGTCAACGGCGCCGTGCACGTCCTCCGCGTCCCCGCCCGGCGCCTGCTCTCCGACGCGCTCCGCCACGACCTGGGCCTGACCGGCACCCACGTGGGCTGCGAGCACGGCGTCTGCGGCGCCTGCACCGTCCTGCTCGACGGCCGACCGGTGCGGTCCTGCCTGGTGTTCGCGGTCTCTGCGGTCGACACCGAGATCACCACCGTCGAGGGGCTGACGCAGCCCGACGGCTCCCTCGGGCCGGTGCAGCAGGCCTTCAAGGAGTGCCACGGGCTGCAGTGCGGCTTCTGCACGCCCGGCTTCCTGACCACCATCACCGCCGGACTCCGCGACAACCCCACGCCCACCCGCGACGAGGCCCGGGAGATGGTCGCCGGCAACCTCTGCCGCTGCACCGGCTACCAGAACATCGTGGCGTCCGTGGAGCGGGCGGCCGAGCTCTCAGGGGGTTTCGAGCACTTCGAACCTGCTGCGCTCCTCAGCTCAGCGCGGCTTCCTCAACCACCGGAGGCCGGCCCATGACGACGAAGCTGTTCGGCTCCGGGGTGCAGCGGGTGGAGGACGACCGCCTGCTGCGCGGGAAGGGGCGGTACGTCGACGACGTACTCGACCGAGACCGGGACCCTCCACGCAGCGGTGCTCCGCTCCCCGCACGCCCACGCCCGGATCACCGACATCGACGTCAGCGACGTGCTCGACGTCGACGGGGTGCACCTGGTCTGGACCCACGACGACCTCACCGGCGCGATGGCCGAGCCGCTGCCGCTGCTGATCCCGCACCCGGCGCTCACCCACGGCCGCACGCAGCACGCCCTGGCCAAGGACGAGGTCAACTACATGGGAGAGGCGATCGCGTTCGTCGTGGCCGACGACCGCTACGTCGCCGAGGACGCGGTCGGCCGGATCAGGGTGACCTACGAGTTCCTGGAGCCCGTGGTCGGCATCGAGGCAGCCCGGGCCGCGCGCAGCCTGGTGCACGACGACGTACCCGGCAACGTGGGCGCCCGCCTCGAGCAGGAGAACGGCGACGCGCGGGCCGCCATCGCCTCCGCGCCGCACACGCTGTCGCTCGACCTGACCGTGGAGCGCAGCGCCTGCACGCCGATGGAGGGTCGCGGCACGGTGGCGCGGTGGGACCCCGACGTGGGCCGGATGACGGTGTGGACCTCGACCCAGACCTCGACCGGCGTGCGCGCCGCCGTCGCCGCCAAGCTCGGGCTCGACCTGGCGCAGGTGGACGTGATCACCCCCGACGTCGGCGGCGGGTTCGGCGTGAAGATCAACCACCCGTGGCCCGAGGAGCTGCTGGTGCCGATGGCCGCCCGGGCGCTCGGCCGGCCGGTGAAGTTCACCGAGGACCGGCGCGAGCACTTCATCTCCTCGGCCCACGAGCGCGGCCAGGTGCACCACGTCGAGGTCGGGTTCGACGACGACGGCCGGGTGCTCGGGCTGGACGTGACGTTCTGGCACGACCACGGCGCCTACACGCCGTACGGCCTGATCGTCCCGATCATCACCTCGACCCAGCTGCTCGGGCCCGTACAAGCCGGGGAGCTACCGCGTCGTCTTCGAGAGCCTCTACACCAACACCGTGATGGTCACGCCCTACCGCGGCGCCGGGCGGCCCCAGGGCTGCTACGTCATGGAGCGGACGATGGACGCGATCGCCGCCTTCCTCGGGAAGGACCGCACCGAGGTCCGCGCGACCAACTTCATCCAGCCCGACGAGTTTCCCTACGACCAGGGGCTGATCTTCCAGGACGGACGGGAGCTGGAGTACGACTCCGGCGACTATCCCGCCTCTCTGGCGAAGATCAAGGAGCTGGTCGGGTGGGACGAGTTCCCGGCGTTCCGGGAGGAGATGGCCGCCGAGGGCCGCCGGGTCGGCATCGGGCTCGCCTGCTACGTCGAGGGCACCGGCGTCGGCCCCTACGAGGGCGCCCACGTGCATGTCGAGACCTCCGGCAAGGTCAAGGTCGCGACCGGCCTCACCACCCAGGGGCAGGGGCACGCCACCGTCTTCGCGCAGATCGTCGCCGACGCGCTCGGCGTGAAGTTCGAGGACGTCGAGGTGGTCACCGGCGACACCCGCCGGATGCCGTACGCCGTCGGCACCTTCGCCTCGCGCGCGGCGGTGATGAGCGGGTCCGCGATCCACCTCGCGGCCCGCCGGACGCGGGAGAAGGCGCTCCGGATCGCGGCCGAGGCGCTCGAGGCGTCGGTCGACGACCTGGAGATCGCCGACGGGGTGGTGTCGGTCCGCGGCACCGAGACGTCGATCGACCTGGGCACCGTCGCGGTGCTGTCCAACCCGCTGCGCTACGCCTTCGACGAGGCGTCGAAGCGCGGCGACGCAGTTCAGCGTCGGCGATCCCGGCAAGCCGCCGGTGGCCGAGGACGACGAGCCGGGGCTGGAGGGGCGCGACTTCTACAGCCCCGAGCGGTCGACGTTCGCCTCCGGCATGCACGCGGTCGTGGTCGAGACCGACCCCGACACCGCCGAGGTCCGGATCCTCAAGTACGCCGTCGTGCACGACTGCGGCAACCTGATCAACCCGATGATCGTCGAGGGGCAGATCCACGGCGGCGTGGCCCAGGGCGTGGCCGGCGCGCTCTACGAGCGGATGGCCTACGACGAGTCCGGGCAGCTGCTGAACGCGTCGTTCATGGACTTCCTGATGCCCTACGTCACCGAGGTCCCGACCTCGATCGAGATCGACCACCTCGAGACGCCCTCGCCGCTGAACCCGCTCGGGATCAAGGGCGCGGGGGAGGCGGGCGTGATCCCGTCGGCCGCGGTCTTCGCCTCCGCGATCGAGGACGCCGAGGGGATCCCGATCACGGCGATGCCGATCTCGCCGTCCGACCTGTTCGCCCTTCGACAGGCTCATGCCCAGGAGGAACGATGAAGATCTCCGGCACCAACACGATCCCGTTCCCGGTCGACCAGGTGTGGGACGCGCTGCTCGACCCCGCCGTGCTGGTCCGCACGATCCCGGGCTGCGAGCGGATGGAGAGCAAGGGGCGACCACGCCTACGACATGACGGTGACCGCCGGAGTGGCCGCGATCCGCGGCACCTACTCCGGCACCTGCGTGCTGTCAGACCTCGACGCCCACTCGTCGCTGGTGATGCGGCTGCAGGGCGCTGGCGCTCCCGGCACGGTTGACGCCACGGTGAACGTCCGCTTCGAGGAGGTCGACGCCGGCACCGAGGTCGCCTGGGACGCCGACGCGGTCGTCGGCGGCATGGTCGGTGGCGTCGGCCAGCGGATGCTGTCGTCGGTGTCGAAGCGGATGGCGGGGGAGCTCTTCGACGGCGTGGGCCGCGAGCTGGCCGGTCCTCCGGTGGCTGAGCAGCGAGCGTCAGCGAGCGACGTCGAAACCCCTGACGGCGAGAGCCGAGCGGTTTTCACCCGTCCGGGAGCGTCGAGTGGCACGTCGCGCGACGACTTCGTCAAGGGCATCGCCGTCGGGGCCGGCCTCGTGCTTCTCGGGGTTGTCGCCGGCGCGGTCCTCGGACGCCGCCGGTGAGCGACCTCTCCGTCGACGCGACCGCCCGCGAGATGGCGGCCGCGGTCCGGAGCCGCTGGATCTCGGCGAGAGAGCTGCTCGACCTGCACCTGGCCCGGATCGCGGAACGCAACCCCGAGCTCAACGCGATCGTCAGCTTCGACGAGGAGCGGGCCCGGGCCGGCGCGGCCGCGGCCGACCAGCATCTCGCCGTCGGGTGCCCCGGTCGGGCCGCTGCACGGCCTGCCGCACGCCTTCAAGGACACCCACGACGTCGCGGGCTGGCGGACGACGTACGGCTCGCCGCTGTTCGCCGACCACGTGCCCGATGCCGACGACCTCGTCGTGGAGCGGATCAGACGCGCCGGCGTCGTGGTCCTCGGGAAGACCAACGTGCCCGAGTTCGCCGCCGGGTCCCACACCTTCAACCCGATCTTCGGGACCACCCGAAACCCGGCCGACCCGTCCCGGTCCGCGGGCGGCTCCTCCGGCGGGGCCGCGGCCGCGCTGGCCTCAGGGATGGTCCCCCTGGCCGACGGCTCGGACATGGGCGGGTCGCTGCGCAACCCGGCGTCGTTCTGTGGCGTGGTCGGACTGCGGCCCTCGCTCGGTCGGGTGCCGTCGTGGCCGACCGACAACCTGTGGGAGACGACCTCGGTCAGTGGACCGATGGCGCGCACCGTGGGCGACGTCGCGCTCCTGCTCTCGGTCCTCGCCGGGCCCGACCCGCGTGTGCCCACGGCGCTGGGCGACCCGGGATCGGCCTTCGCGCCGCCGGTCGCCGGCTCGCTCGCCGGCCTGCGGGTGGCCTGGTCGCCGGACCTCGGCGGCGCGCTCGAGGTCGACGCCGAGGTGACCGAGGTCGTCGAGAACGCCGGCCGTGCCTTCGCCGGCGCCGGCGCCCGGGTCTTCGGCGCGCACCCCGACCTGCGCCTCGCCGACGACACCTTCCGCACCTTGCGGGCCTGGTCGTTCTGGGCACGCTTCGGCTCGTTGCTGGCCGAGCGGCCTGAGGCCTTCAAGCCGTCGCTGGCCGACAACATCCGGGCCGGCCGGTCGCTCACCGGAGCCGACGTCGCCCGCGCCTACGCCCAGCGCACGGCCCTCGCCGGGACGATGCGCGAGTTCTTCGGGAGGTACGACGTCCTGCTGCTGCCGGTCTCGCAGGTCCCGCCGTTCCCGGCCGACCAGGAGTACCCCACGTCGATCAACGGCCGGCCGATGGAGACCTACCTGGACTGGATGCGCTCGGCCTACCTGATCACCGTCACCGGCTGTCCCGCGATCTCCGTCCCGGCCGGGACCACCCCGTCCGGGCTTCCGGTGGGGCTGCAGATCGTCGCGCCGCACGGCGCGGACCGGTTCCTGCTGGAGGTTGCCGCGGCTTTCGAGGCCGCTCGCGTGTGAGGTGACCTCGGAATCACGACTATTCCACAAGACTTTCCACAGGTTGTGGAGATCGACCCGGCGGCTGTGGAGGAACCCGGGGGTTGCTGTGGGCGACACGCCGGAACCAGAAGAATGTGAGAATGATCGGCGAAACCCCTTGCGGGGATGGGTTTGCGGGGCATAGAACTTCTCCCACGCACTCCCTCCGGGGAGAGCGGGATCGGTCGGAAAACGAAGATCTGTTCGACGAGTTCTGCTCGTCGCGGCGGCTGGGTGACGAAGCCGCCGGGATTCTCGGGAGCCGACTGGATCGACCGGGAGCGTCACCTGCACCGGTCAACCGAAGGGCCCTTGTAGCTCATACCTGCAAGGGCCCTTCACCCATTTCCGAGCCCCTGGGCCGAGCTTGCTCGGGCCAGGAAAGGCGAGGAGGTTGAGGAGGCTCGGCTCGGGCCGGAGCGCAGCGACGGACGGAGCGAGCCGTCTCGAAACCCAAGGCCGCGAGACCGGGGCGAATTGGACTGGTGCATCGGCCACCGTCGGCCACGGCACAATGGGCCCGTGCTCTACACAGTCATGCACACGGTCGTCCCTCCGGTTGCCAGGACGATCTGGCGCCCGACGGTCACCGGTCTCGAGCACGTCCCGGCCTCCGGTGGGGTGATCCTGGCCAGCAACCACCTGAGCTTCGTCGACAGCGTCGTGATCCCGTGCGTCGTGCCGCGCAAGGTGGTGTTCCTGGCCAAGTCCGACTACTTCACCGGCTCCGGGGTCAAGGGCGCGGCCCAGCGGGCATGGTTCGAGGGGCTCGGGATGCTGCCGGTCGACCGCGACGACACCAAGGCCGCGATCGCCAGCCTCGACACGGCCCTGGAGGTCCTGGGTCGGGGGGAGGCGTTCGGCATCTACCCCGAGGGCACCCGCTCCCGCGACGGGCGGCTCTACCGCGGCCGCACCGGCGTCGCCCACCTCGCGCTGACCGCCGGGGTCCCGGTGGTCCCGGTCGGACTGGCCGGCACCGAGAACATCCAGCCGGTCGGCTCGAGGCTGCCGCGGCGGGCCGATGTCACCGTCACCTTCGGCGAGCCGATCGACTTCACCGGCCGGTACGACGGCGTGCCGCTCGGCCGCGCCCGCCGGGAGGTCACCGACGAGATCATGGCGGCGATCGGGGCCATCACCGGACAGGAGCCGGCCGGCGTCTACAACGAGCGGCCCCCCGACGTGTGAGCACTCAGGACGTGCGGCGCACCGCTTCCGCGCGGACCATCGTCACGTCGAACTCGATCACCCTCAGGGTCGATCGGTGCCGGGTGACCGGGAACATCCCGGTGATCTCGAAGCCTTCTGCCTCGTAGGTAGCGATCTGCTCCGGCAGGCGTGGCATGTGGTCGTAGATCGGCACGCACGACACCTCCGACTGCAGGCCGGCGATCTGCTTGAGGCTCTCACCCGCGCCGGAGAACGCCTGGAGGTCGAAGCCCTGCGTGTCCAGCTTGAGGTACACCCGGGGCTCGTCGATCCCGGCCACTGCATCCGCGAAGAGCCCCTCGAGCCGACGGACGCTGATCGTCTCCGACTCGGCCTCGCGCAACCGATCCGACCAGCCCTTGCCGAAGTCGCTGGACGGAAGCAGTGAGCTCATCGAGCCGGGCCGGACGTTGATCTCGGTCTCCTCGTCCGCCTCGCCCAGCGCGCACTGCACCACCGACCAGTCCGGGTCCGCCCTCGGCGTTCCGGCGCAGCTCGTCCGCGAGTGCGGCCACGGGTTCGAAGGACACGATCCGGCCGGCGTACCCCTCGCGGCGCAGGAGCTGGGCGTACTGGCCGACGTTCGCGCCGACGTCGAGCACGCAGTTGATGTCGAGCTCCCGCAACACCCATGCGACGTGCTGGCGTGCGAGGTAGTCGCCCAGGGCGCGCTGCTCCTGGGCCGGACGTCGACCGCCCCGCTGGCGACGGATCACCCAGGTGCGGCCGTCCACTTCGTCCACCCGCACCGGGCTGCGGGGTCGGGCCACCACAGCCGCACCGCCACCCAGCCGCGTCACCTCCAGCCCGAGGCGGCGCAAGAAGGACAGTCGCGAGTGCCGGGGAGCCATGCCCGCAACTTACCGGGGTGGCAGGAGATGCCAACGGACTGGCCGTCTCGTCGGCAGGATGCGCTGTGGCCGCGGGTCGCGCCGTCCGATTGAATCGCGGCATGGCGCAGCGACGGATCCGGATCGGGATCGACACCGGCGGCACGTTCACCGACGTCGTGGCCCTCGACGAGGAGACCGGCGAGCTGGTCACCACCAAGACCCCGTCGACGCCCGGGAACCCGGCCGACGGGTTCATGACCGGGATCGACCGGATCCTCGAGCAGGTCGGCGCGGCGGCGGAGGCCGTCACCGCCATCAGCCACGGCACCACCGTGGCCACCAACCAGCTGCTCGAGGGCAAGGTCGGTCGGCTCGGCTTCGTCACCACCGCCGGCTACGAGGCGATGCTGGAGATCGCCCGGCAGTCGGTGCCGGACGGTTACGGCAACTCCTACTTCTGGGTGAAGCCGGACCGGATCGTGCCGCGCCACCTGGTCAAGGGGGTGGAGGGCCGGCTCGACTTCACCGGCGCGGAGGTGCGCCCCTTCGACGAGGACGGCGCCCGCGAGGTGGCCCGCTGGTTCCGCGACCAGGGCATCGACACCCTGGGCGTCTGCTTCCTGCACGCCTACGCCGACCCGACGCATGAGCTCCGGATGCGCGACGTCCTCGCGGAGGAGCACCCCGAGGCGATCGTCAGCCTCAGCAGCGAGGTGCTGCCCGAGTACCGCGAGTACGAACGCGCGATGACGACCCTGGTCGACGCGGCGGTGAAGCCCCGGCTGTCGGCGTACGTCGGCAACATCAAGTCGCGCCTCGGCTCGCTGGTCGCCGAGGGTGGCCCGGTCCCGTTCTACGTGATGAAGTCCAACGGCGGCGTGCTCTCGGCGGACGAGGTCGTCAACCAGCCGATCACCACCGTGCTCAGCGGCCCGGCCGCAGGCGCGCTGGGAGCCGCGCTGATCGCGCAGGTGGCGGGCTTCGACCGGGTGCTGACCAGCGACGGTGGGGGGACCTCCACCGACGTGAGCGTGGTGATCGACGGCGAGCCGACGCTCACGACCGAGGGCAGCGTCGGCGCCTTCCCCTCCAAGATCCCGATGATCGACGTGGTCACGGTCGGCGCCGGAGGCGGCTCCATCGCGTGGGTCTCCCCGGAGGGCACGCTCAAGGTCGGGCCCCAGTCGGCCGGTGCCGATCCCGGCCCGCTCTGCTACGGCTTGGGGGGTCGCAGAAGGAGGAGCCGTCACGGTCACCGACGCTCATCTGATTCTTGGGTCGGATCCCGCCGCACCTGTTGGGCGGTGAGATCCCGCTCGACGTGGACGCCGCCCGCACCGGGGTCGAGGCGCTGGCCAAGGAGCTGGGGCTCAGCCCCGAGGCGTGCGCGACCGGCGTGCTGGAGATCTCGGCCTGGAACCAGGCCAACGCGCTGCGCCAGGTCACGGTCAAGCGCGGGCTCGACGTCCGCGACTTCACGCTCACCACGTTCGGCGGCTCCGGCTCGCTGCTGCTCTGCCGGCTGATGGACGTGCTCGGCATCCGCACCGTGCTGGTCCCGCCCAACCCCGGCAACGTCTCCGCGTTCGGCCTGCTCACCGTCGACGTGCGCAATGACTACGTCCGCACCCACGTGGCCTTCGCCGACGCGCTCGACCCCAGCGCCGTCTCCGGCCTGTACGACGACCTCGCGGCGCAGGCGCGCACCGCGCTGACCCGCGAGGGCTTCGCCGAGGAGCAGCACCGGCTGGTGCGCACCGCGGACCTGCGCTACTTCGGCCAGGCCTTCGAGGTGCGGGTGCCCGTGCCCGACGGCGTACTGGACCCCGAGGCGCTCGCCTCGGTGGCCGCCGGCTTCCACGCCGAGCACCGTGCCCTCTACGGCTACGACTTCGCCGGCGACGACGCCCAGCCGGTCGAGTGGGTCAACCTCCGGGTCACCGGGATCGGCCCGATCAAGCGCCCCGAGATCCGCAAGGCTCACGCTGGTCTGAGAACAGGGTCGCGCCGACGCTGACCCGGGCCGTACCGTCTCGAGAACCTGCGGCCCGTCTGCTTCGACGCCGCCGAGGGGTACGTCGACACCGCGGTGCTGTGGCGCCCCGACCTGGCCCCGGGGGCGACCGTCGACGGGCCGGCCATCATCGAGGAGTTCGGCTCGACGGTGCCGCTGCACCCCGGCTTCACCGCCCGGGTCGACGACCACCTCAACCTGATCGTGACGAGGCAGCCGTGAGCAGACGCGTCCCCACCGACTTCCCGTTCGGCTTCCTCACCGGCGACGCGGGTGCGAGCGCCGACCCAGTCCTGGTCGAGATCGTCCAGGGCTCGCTGGCCAGTGTCGAGATGGAGGTCGAGACCGCGATCGCCCGCACCAGTCGCAGCCCGATGATCCGCGACGCCCACGACTTCCGCGCCGGAATCCACGACCGGCTGCTGCGCAAGCTCACCGGCCGCTCCTACTCCGCGCTCGTGCACCCGGTCGCCCGCGACTTCCCGATGGAGGAGATGCGGCCGGGCGACGTGTTCTTCCACAACGACGTCTACCGCTCCGAGGGCGGCATCGGTCACCTGCCCGACCTGTGCGTCACCGTGCCCGTGTTCGCGGACGAGCGGGTGGTGGCGTTCGTCCAGGCCTTCGGCCACCACGACGACATCGGCGGCGCCGTACCCGGCTCGATGCCCTCCTCGGCCACCAGCGTCTTCGAGGAGGGCCTGATGGTGCCCCCGATCAGGCTCTGGGACGCCGGTCGCCCCAACCGGGCGGCGCTGGCCATCATGACCCGCAACTCGCGGATGCCCGAGAGCCTGGCCGCCGACCTCGACGCCGAGTGCGCGGCCTGCCTGATGGGCGCGCGCCGGCTCGGCGAGCTGTTCGACCGGTACGGCGTCGAGACCGTCGAGTCCTGCTTCGACGCGATCATCGACCGCACCACGACGACGTACCGCCGCGAGATCCTCGGCCGGATCCCGGTCGGCACCTGGACCTGGGAGGACTACGCCGAGCACGACGGCGTCGACGAGCCGAAGCTGCACCGTCAGCGGATCACCCTGACCCGCACGCCCCCGGACGATCCGGAGGGCGAGCGGCTGGTCCTCGACTTCGACGGCACCGGACCGCAGGCCAAGGGACCGATCAACCACTGCGGCGACCACAGCGACGGGGTCTTCCTCAAGAAGTGGCTGGCGCCGATCCTGCGCAACCTCGCCGACAGTCCCGAGCGGATGGCGGAGCTCGACGTCAACGAGGGCGTCGTCCCCCTGATCGAGATGCGCTTCCCGCCGCCCGGGACGCTGCTGACCCCGGTCTTCCCGGCGCCGACCAACGCCCGCACGTTCGTGATCCTGCGGCTGCTCGGCGTCCTCGCCGGCGTGGTGGCGAAGGCGGTCGACGGCCGGATGCCGGCCGACCAGGAGACCATCCGCTACACCGGGGTCTACGGCGACGACCTCGACGGCCGTCCCTACCTGATGCGCGAGGTGCTCGGCGGCGGTTCCGGGGGCCGCTTCTACGCCGACGGCGAGGACACCATCCACGTCGTCCCCGACAGCCGGAACCTGCCGTCGGAGTTCACCGAGGCGCGCTTCCCGTTCCGCGTCGAGTCGCTCGGGCTGGCCATGGACAGCGGCGGGGCGGGGAAGCACCGCGGCGGGCTCGGCTACGAGAAGTGCCTGCGAATGCTGAAGGACGCCCACTTCATGTCGATCGCCGACCGGTCGATCCTCGCCTGCTGGGGGGTCAAGGGCGGACGCGCCGGCAAGCCGTTCCAGGTGACGATCGACCCCGGTGGGCCCGACGAGCGCGAGGTCGACGCGCTCGCCGACGCCGAGCCGGTCCGGGCGGGCGAGCTGATCCGGATCCGCACCACCGGCGGTGGCGGCTGGGGCGACCCGCTGGAGCGCGACCCGGCGCTCGTCGTACGCGACGTCGTCTGGCGCAAGGTCTCCCCGGACGCGGCGCTGGCGGACTACGGCGTGGTGCTCACCGGGTCGCTGGACGACGACGACGCTCGGCTACGACGCCGAGGCCACCGCCACCGAGCGCTCTGCGGCGGCCGCGCGACGCCGACCAGCCGTTCTTCGACCGCGGCCCCGGCTATGCCCGGCTCGCCGACGGCGCGACGTACGCCGCGGTGGACGTGGTGTGAGGATCGGGAGCATGCAGAGCAACGCCGAAACGGTCGAGGACTACCTCGACGAGCTGCCGCCCGATCGCCGCGAGGCGATCGCAACCATCCGCGACGTGATCAACCAGCACCTGCCCGAGGGATACGTCGAGCAGATGGAATGGGGGATGGTCAGCTGGGTGGTCCCGCTGGCCGAGTACCCAGACACCTACAACGGCAGGCCGCTGTAGTTACGTCTCGCTGGCCTCCCAGAAGAACCACATGGCCGTCTACCTGATGGGGCTCTACACCGAGGGCGGCGATGAGGCGTGGTTCCGCCAGCAGTACGCCGACCGCGGCATGAAGCTGGACATGGGCAAGTCCTGCGTCCTGTTCAAGCGTCTCGACGAGGTACCGCTGGACGTGCTGGGAGAAGCGGTGGCCAGGATCCCGGTCGGGGAGTTCATCGCCCGCTACGAGGACTCGAGGAAGCGATGACGTCCGAGACCGACCTGGTCCACCTCCGCCGCTGCGTCGAGCTCGCCCGGGAGGCGCTGGCCGACGGCGACGAGCCGTTCGGCTCGGTGCTCGTCGACGGCGAGGGCGCCGTCCGCTTCGAGGACCGCAACCGGGTCAAGGACGGCGACGAGACGCGGCACCCCGAGTTCGAGATCGCCAAGTGGGCGGCCACCCACCTGACGCCCGCCGAGCGCGCCGTCGGCCACCGTCTACACCTCCGGCGAGCACTGCCCGATGTGCTCGGCCGCGCACGGCTGGATGCGGCTAGGCCGGATCGTGTACGCCGTGTCGTCGGCGCAGCTGGGGGAGTGGCTGGCGGAGTGGGGCGTTCCGCCCGCGCCGGTGGCCTCGTTGCCGATCACGGCCGTCGTGCCCGGAGCGCAGGTCGAGGGCCCCGTCGAGGAGCTCGCGGAGGAGATGAAGGACCTGCACCGGCGCCGGTTCCGCGCGCTGAATCTGGGGCTCTTCCGGGTCCTGTGGAGAGGCCCTCTTGGAGGCGTCGGACTGTCGGTGGTCGAGTGCTTGAGTTGACCCATGACAGCAACCGCCACCACTCAGGACCGAGGTCGACACCCCGGCCGAGGTGCTGGCGGCGGCGCGGGCCGAGACGGCGGCGGCGACATCGGGCAGAGGCCCGGAAGCTGGAGCTGGCGGTGGACTGGGCGGCGATGCACTCGGTCGACTCGCTGGACGGCAGCGGCCACGTTGTTGACGCCCCGTTCGGTCGACGACCGGAGTGCCGGTGGCCGGGGAGGGTGCGCCGTTGGTGGCGGAGTTCTCGTCGCCGAGTTCGCGGCCGCGATCGGGATTGCCCACCGAGGTCGGCCGGCTGTTCCTGGGTGAGGCGCTGGAGCTGCGCTACCGGTTGCCCCGGGTCTGGCGCGGGTCACGCCGGTGATCTGCCGGCGTGGCGGGCCCGGCGGATCGCCCGGGCCACGCTCTGCTGAGCCGGCAGGCGCGTGGCCACGTGGACCGGCACGTCGGCCCGGTGGCGCACAAGATCGGGCCGGTGCAGACCGAGCGGCTGGTGGAGGAGGCGATCGCCCGGTTCATGCCCGCGACCGCCGAGGAGACCCGGCGCCGGGCCGCGGACGGGCGGCACTTCACCGTCGACCACGACCAGGTCTCCTTCGCCGGCACCTCGCTGATGCACGGGGAGCTGGACCTGGCCGACGCCCTGGACCTGGACCAGGCGGTCGGCGTCCGCGCGGACCACCTGCAAGGACCTCGGGCTGCACCGAGTCGCTCGACGTGCGGCGCGCGATGGCGGTCGGGGAGCTGGCCCGCCGCCAGCTCGCCCTGGACCTCGACCCCCGAGCCACCGCCGACGGACCCGGCCGACCGACCCGCAGGGCCGGCGAGCGGCCGCGCGACGGTGGTGCTGTACCTGCACCTGCACCAGTCCGCGATCGAGGGCGCCGGCAGTCGGTCGGCCGGGTGGAGAACACCCGCAGCCTGGTCACCGTCGACCAGATCCGGGACTGGTGCGGCCACCCCGACGCCCAGGTGATCGTGAAGCCGGTGATCGACCTGGCCGACCACGTCCACGTCGAGGCCTACGAGGTCCCCGACCGGATCGCCGAACCCGTCGCCCTGCGCGACCACACCTGCGTGTTCCCCTGGTGCACCCGACCCGCCCGACGGCTGCCGCCCCGACCAGCACCGCTGCGACTGCGACCACGTCGTCCCCCACGCCCGGGAAGGGCCGACCTGTTCGTGCAACATCGCGCCGCTGTGCCGACGACACCACCGGCTCAAGACCCACGGCGCGCTGGACCTACACCGTCCTCGAACCCGGCACCTACCTGTGGTCGAGCCCGCACGGCTACCAGTACCTCCGCGACCACGAAGGCACCCTCGACGTCACCCGCGACCGCCGCTCACCGGCCCCACCACCCGACGAGTAGCCACCCCGCCCCGCACCCCGCCCGGAAGCATCGCGGGCGGGGGCATCGGCACGCCCGGGAACCCAGCCCCAGGAAACGGCAGTCCCGGATGGCCGCAGCGCACGCTGCCTGCGGCAGGTCCGGGGGTCGGCTGGCAGGATTCAGAAATGCTGGGACGCCTGCACCACATCATTGTCGACTGTCCTGACCCGATGTTGCTCGCGCGCTTCTACGCTGCACTGCTTGGCCAGCCCATCACGTATGAGAGCGATGACTTCGTGGTGGTCGCCAGGAACGACACGACCTCCGGGCTGGCGTTCCAGCGCGCTGCCGACCATCGACCTCCGACCTGGCCGGACCCGGCGATCCCGCAGCAGATGCACCTGGATGTCATGGTCGAGAATGTTGCCGACGCGACGCCGCACGTGCTGAGTCTTGGCGCCGTTCAGCTCCGAGAAGGAGTGTTCGCTGATCCGGCGGGTCACCCCTTCTGCCTCATCCCACGTCCAGGTTGGGCCGAGCCCATCCCGGACTGAGCAGTCCCAGTCGGCACCGGTCACGAGACAACGGTATTCAGGACGCGGAGTAGGCCCCGATCCGGCCGGCAACGGCGTGTCACAGCACCGCCTCGCCGGTCCCCGGATGTCCCGATCGCGATTCGCCCTTGAACGCGCCCGCATCGCGGCAGACCATTGAGAGAACTGCTGCGCTTGGAGTCGCTATGACCACAGCCGACGTACTACGCCACTCGGTGGAGCACACGCACGAGAACCTCGCCGCCTGGCTGGCGGGGGCGAGGGCGATGGCCGACACCCGCGCCGCAGCCACGCAAGGCATTCGAGGACATCGACACCTTCCTCGCGATCGCCAGTCGCCACCTCGGCGCCGTCGACGCGGTCCTGATCCCGGCGGTGCGCCACGAGGTCCCCCACAGCCACCGGCTGGTGCACGACTACGTGCACGCCGAGCGGGAGCTCGAGGTGACGCTGGCGCACATCAAGGCGCACGCCTACGGGTCGACGTACGAGTCCGGGTACACCTGGCTCGAGGCATGGGCGGAGGTCGACGAGAGCCTTGCCCGGCACCGGACCAGCGAGACCACCCTGGCCGACGCCCTCAGCGAGGTACTGACACCCGAGGTGCTCGACGACCTGGCCGAGGCGCTGCAGGCGGCGGAGGCCACGTCTCCGACCCGGCCGCACCCCTACGCCCCGCACACCGGTGTGGCCGGCTCGGTGTCGCGGCGGGTCCTGCACGCCGTGGATGCGTTCTGGGACACCGCCGAGGGCCGGATGGCCCCGGAGCCCGAGCCGCCGGCGAAGCCCAAGCCGGGGCTGATGTGGCAGTACCTCCTGGCGGACCCGCGGTTCGGAGGAGGAGGAGCCGACCGAGCCGGCCCCCTGGACTCGTCCCGGACCGCGTCTTGGTGCCCGGCCGTGACGATTCCCTGTCGGCATGAGGGTCCTGATCGCCTTGGGCGGCAACGCGATGACCGGCGAGGACGGCAGCGCGCGCGGTCGAGGACCAGATCGCCGCCGGCAAGGTGGCGATGGAGGCGGTCGCCGACCTGCTCGAGCACGACATCGAGATCGTGCTCACCCACGGCAACGGTCCCCAGGTCGGCAACCTGCTGGTCAAGAACGAGCTGGCCGCCGCCGTCGTACCCCCGGTCCCGCTGGACTGGTGCGGGGCCTCGACCCAGGCCACCCTCGGGTTCGTGCTCATGGAGGCGCTCGACTTCGCGACCGCCGCAGCGCGGCCTCTACCGGCGCTCGGCCGCGCTGGTCACCCGCACCCTGGTCGACGCCGACGACCCGGGCTTCTCGCGGCCGACCAAGCCGATCGGCCGCTCGTTGTCCGCAGAGGAGGCGGCCCTGCTGATCGAGCACGGCGAGCACTGGGAGGACCGCGGCGCCAAGGGCTGGCGCCGGCTGGTCGCGTCGCCCGAGCCCCGGGCGATCCTGGACGCGCCGGCGGTGCGCGCCCTGGTCGACGCGGGGTTCGTGGTCATCGCCAACGGCGGCGGCGGGATCCCGGTGGTGCGCGAAGCCGACGGGCTGCGCGGCGTCGAGGCGGTCATCGACAAGGACCTCGGCGCGGCGCTGCTCGCCCGCACGGTCGACGCCGACATCCTGGTCATCGCCACCGACGTCCCCAACGCCGTCCTCCACTTCGGCACGCCCGAGGCCGAGCCGCTCGGCCGGGTGACCATCGCCCGGCTGCGCGAGCTCGGCGAAGGAAGGTCACTTCGCCAGCGGTTCGATGGGGCCGAAGGTGGACGCCGCCTGCAGGTTCGTCGAGGAGGGCGGTCAGTACGCCGTGATCACCGACCTCGACAGCATCGTCAACGCCGTGACCGCACCCGAGGACGAGCGCGAAGGCACGATCGTCGTACCCGCCTGATCTCGTGAAACGAAAGGAAACCCAACCCATGACTGACGCCATCGAGGTCCGCAAGGTGCCGCTGCACTCCGTCTCCGACGCCTCCGAGCTCGCGAAGCTGATCGACGACGGCGTGATGGCCGCGGACCGCGTGGTCGCGATCATCGGCAAGACCGAGGGCAACGGCGGAGTCAACGACTACACCCGGATCATCGCCGACCGGGCCTTCCGCGAGGTCCTCGTCGAGAAGGGCGCTCCGCCCGACCAGGTGAAGCAGGTCCCGATCGTGTGGTCGGGGGGCACCGACGGCGTGCTCAGCCCGCACGCCACGATCTTCGCGACCGTCGACACCGCCGACGACGACCCGGCGCTCGACGAGCCCCGGCTGACGGTGGGCTTCGCGATGAGCGAGGTGCTGGCCCCCGAGGACATCGGCCGTACGGCGATGGTCTCGAAGGTGGCCGACGCCGTGAAGTCCGCGATGGCGCGCGCCGGCATCGACGACCCGGCCGACGTCCACTACGTGCAGACCAAGACCCCGCTGCTCACCATCAACACCATCCGCGACGCCAAGTCCCGCGGGAAGACGGTGTGGACCGAGCACACCCACGAGTCGATGGACCTCTCCAACGGGTGTACGGCGCTCGGGATCGCCGTCGCCCTCGGCGAGATCGAGATGCCGACCGACGAGGACGTCATGCACGACCGGTCGCTGTACTCCTCGGTGGCCTCCTGCTCCTCCGGCGTCGAGCTCGACCAGGCCCAGGTGGTGGTCGTCGGCAACACCACGGGCGTGGGCGGTCGCTACCGGATCGGGCACTCGGTGATGAAGGACGCGCTCGACCAGGACGGATTGTGGGAGGCGATCCGCTCCGCGGGCCTCGACCTTCCCGAGCGTCCGCACACCGCCGACCTCGACGGCCGCCTGGTCAACCTGTTCCTCAAGTGCGAGGTCTCCCAGGACGGCGAGGTGCGGGGCCGGCGCAACGCGATGCTCGACGACTCCGACGTGCACTGGCACCGGCAGATCAAGGCCTGTGTCGGTGGGGTGACCGCGGCCGTCACCGGCGACCCGGCGGTGTTCGTCTCGGTCTCCGCGGCCCACCAGGGCCCGGACGGCGGCGGCCCGGTCGCCGCGATCGTCGACCTCGGCTGACTGGGAAATCCATGGCCCCAGTCGAAGCCTCGGCCATACGCTGCGCGAGTGAAGGTCAGCTTCATCAAGTCGGGAGAACACCGATACGGCGTGACCGTCGAGCGCGACGGTGCGACCAACTTGCGGATGCACCCAGCGCCCGGGTACGACGATTGGCTTCCCCACGACATGGTGCACTTCGTGGTGGAGAGAGAAGCCGGCCTGAAGGACGGCATCTTCGGGCAACTGGCAGCCGGCGGTGACGCCCACACGTTCGTACCCACGGAGCGACCGCGCACGAGGCGGTGGGCGCGACGTACCGAACGCCGCAACCGCACAGCGGGCCGTGACATCGGCCGCTCGGAGGAGCTTGCGTTTGCCGCGCTCGTCACCTGGAAGTCTCGCGCCACTGGGCACCGCCCCACGAAGCAGTTCCCTCGGGCGACGATGATCGAGGTCGAAGCCCTGCTGCCTGCGCTGGACGACGCCGCGCACGACTGGCACGCCCTCTCGGTCGGCGAGTCCTTGACCCTCGATTGGCCATGGCCCGAGCGCGCGTCGAGGTCACGCCAGGTGGGCGCATGACCTCATGGCAAGACGTCGAGCGCGCGGAGCCGGAGTTCGCGCAACGTGTGCGCGACCTGTTCGACGCACACCGGCACAAGACGATCGCCACCCTGCGAGCCGACGGATCTCCGCGGATCTCCGGGATTGAGGCGGTCTTTGAAGACGGACAACTGACCTTCGGCTCGATGCCGAAAGCACGCAAAGGCGCGGATCTGCGTCGCGATCCCCGGTTCGCCCTGCACAGCGCCACGGTTGACCCGGTCGAGGGCTCCGAGGCGCAGTGGCCGGGCGAAGCGAAGATCTCCGGCCGAGCAGTCATTGCCACCACGCCCACCGACGCACCCGACGGAGACCGCTTCCACGCCGACATCATTGAAGTCGTCCATACCCACCTCAACGCTGAGGCCACGATGCTCGTCATCGAGTGGTGGACGCCCACTCACGGGCTGCGCAGGATCGAGAGGGAGTAGCCGAGCTCCAGGCCCAACTCAACGGTCGGGCGAGCGACCCGCGAAGGCGGCCAACCGGTCGTAGACGGGCGCCTCGTCGGGGACCTCGACGGCAGGCCCGAAAGCAGCACCCCGGTTCTCCGGTGTGAGGCCCTTCGACATGAACGCCAGCCCGCGCTCGGCCACCTCTGGGTCGAGCAGGACGCGCACTCCGGTGGCACGCACGAGGTCCCAGGTGTGCACGGCCATCTCGGCGGTCTGCCAGTCGACCTTCCCGGCGTCGGCGTCGTCGCCCTGCTGGTGCCAGAAGTGGATCAGGTCGTCGCCCGAGGACCGGAACTCCGCCGCCCACTCGTCCACCACCACTGGCGGCGTCTCCGACCAGTCGGGCTGCTCGCCCCGCGACATCTGCAGGAAGTGGCCAGGCGTGGCGAGCACGTGGGAGATCAGCTTGCCGACGTCCCAGTCGCTGCACGGCGTCGGCGCGGACAGGTGGTCCCTCGTGGATCACGGAGAGCACGTCGCCCATCTGGTCGATGGCGCGGTTCAGGACGATGACGGCCTCGTTGCTGCTGGTCATGGTTTCCTCCTCGTGGACAGTCCGGTGCTCAGGAGTCGAGCCACTCCCGGATCGACTCGTTGTGCTGGCCCAGGGTCGGGGGAGCGCCGTGCTCAGAGCGCCCACCGCTGAACTTGTTGTCGTCGAAGCGGATCGGCGATCCCGGAAGGTCCACCGAGCCGAGCGTCTCGTGGGGCACCGACACCAGCAGTCCCTGCGACAGCGTCTGCTCCCAGCCGTAGACGTCGTCGAGGGAGCGCACCTTCCCGGACGGCACCCCGGCGGAGGAGAGCAGGTCCAGCCAGTGCTCGGCGGGGTCGGTCGCGAAGTGCGCCTCCAGCAGGGCGATCAGCTCGTCACGGTGCTCGACCCGGAGCGGGTTGCTGGCGAACCGCGGATCCGCGGCGTCGAGGTCCAGCGCCGTGCACAGGGCCTGCCAGAGGCCCTCGGATCCGCAGGCGATCTGGATCGGCGCCGTACCTGTCTCGAAGAGGCCGTACGGCGCGATCGCGGGGTGGTGGTCGCCCGCGAGGCCGGGCACCTCGCCGGCCACCGTCCACCGGGTCCCCTGGAAGGCGTGCACCCCGACCATCCCGGCCAGCAGGGAGGTGCGGACGACGCGGCCCCGGCCGGTCCGTCGACCGTTCGTGCAGCGCGGCCAGCACGCCGAAGGCGCCG
This sequence comes from uncultured Actinomycetota bacterium, assembly GCA_963848795.1. Taxonomy (GTDB): domain Bacteria; phylum Actinomycetota; class Actinomycetes; order Propionibacteriales; family Nocardioidaceae; genus Nocardioides. Next base: position 23,776 of record CAWKEX010000021.1, on the reverse strand, counting down.
TACATGCCGGCGCACAGGTCGGCGATCGGCACGCCGACCTTCGTCGGCTGCTCGGTGCCGGTGAAGGACATCAGCCCGCCCTCGCCCTGGGCGATCTGGTCGTAGCCCGACCGCGACGCCTCTGGCCCGTCGTGGCCGAACCCGGTGATCGACAGGATCGACCAGCCCGGGTTGAGCTCGTGCAGGCGCGAGACCGGGAAGCCCAGCCGGTCGAGTACGCCGGTCCGGAAGTTCTCCATCAGCACGTCGGCGCGCTCCACCAGCCTCGCCAGCACGTCGGTGTCGTCGGGGTTCTTGAGGTCGAGGACCAGCGACTCCTTGTTGCGGTTCGCCGAGAGGAAGTACGTCGACTCGCGCGCATCCTCCGGGCCCACGAACGGCGGCCCCCACGACCGGGTGTCGTCGCCGGACGGGGACTCGATCTTGATCACCCGGGCGCCCTGGTCGCCGAGCATCATCGCCGCGTGCGGGCCGGCCAGGGCGCGGGTCAGGTCGAGCACGAGCAGGTCGGAGAGGGGTCCCTCGGTCATGTCCTCCAACCTAGTGTCGGACCCGGATGATTGTCTTGCGGCCGATGAGCACCGCGACGTCGTACCACCTGGTGCCGCCCCCGGCGGCGCCCGAGGTGCCGACCCTCGACGTCGACCAGCAGCGGGTGGTCGACCACCCGGGCGGGCCGCTGCTCGTGCTGGCCGGTCCCGGGCACGGGCAAGACCACCACGCTCGTCGAGGCGATCGCCCGCCGGATCGAGGAGGGCGCCAGCCCCGACCAGGTCCTGGCGCTGACGTTCAGCCGCAAGGCGGCCGAGCAGCTGCGCGACCGCGTGACCGCGCGGGTCGGGCGGACCATGTCGACGACGATGAGCTCGACGTTCCACTCCTTCGCCTACGGCCTGATCCGTCGCTACTCGCCGACCGGAGCTCTACGCCGCACCGCTGCGGCTGCTCAGCGCCCCCGAGCAGGACGTGGTGCTGCAGGAGCTGCTCACCGACGCGCCCGAGTCGGTCCGGTGGCCCGACACGCTCCGGGCGGCCGTCGGCACCCGGGGGTTCGCCCGCGAGGTGCTCGACGTGCTGGCGCGCGCCCGTGAGAAGGGGCTCGACCCGAGCGCGCTGCGTCGACCTGGGACGCTCCGAGGGCCTCCCTGAGTTCGAGGCCGCGGGCCTGTTCCTCGACCAGTACCTCGCCAACCTCGACCTGCAGGGCGCCACGGACTACGCCGACCTGATCCAGCGTGCCGTCCTCGATTCCGAGGAGCACCGCGCCGAGCTGCGCGCGCGGTTCGCCCACGTCTTCGTCGACGAGTACCAGGACACCGACCCCTCGCAGGTCCGGCTGCTCCAGGCCCTGGCCGGCGACGGCCGCAACCTCACGGTCGTGGGTGACCCCCACCAGTCCATCTACGCCTTTCGTGGCGCCGAGGTCCGCGGGATCCTCGAGTTCCCGAGCGAGTTCCCCCAGGCCGACGGCACCCCCGCCGACGTCGTCGCGCTCCGGACGACGCGGCGGTTCGGGCCGCGGCTGCTGCTGGCCTCCCAGCGGGTGGCCGGGCGGCTCTCCCTGCCGGGGAGCATCCCGGCCCAGGTGCAGGAGGCGTTCGCGCGTCCGCGCGCGGCCGGCGAGGACCAGCCGGGCGACGGCGTCGAGGTGGTCACCTACGACACGGCGCGCGCCGAGGCCGAGCACCTCGCCGACCGGCTCCGCAAGGCACATCTCGAGGAAGGGATCCCCTGGTCGCAGATGGCGGTGCTGGTCCGCTCGGGCCGGTCGGTGCTGCCCGCCCTACGACGCTCCCTGGCGGCTGCCGGCGTCCCGATCGAGGTGGCCGCCGACGACACCCCGCTCGGACAGGAGCCGGGGGTCCAGCCGCTGCTCACCGCGCTCCGCCTGGTGGTCGATCGCGACGTCGACGACGCCGCGTCGCCGCGCTACCTCGACGCGCCCACCGTCACCGGCCTGCTCACCTCGCCCCTGGTCGGCCTCGACGCCACCGAGCTGCGGGCGCTGGCTCGGCAGGCCCGGATCCGGGAGAAGGCGCTGGCTGCGGCCGAGGACCGCACGCCCCGCCCGTCGGGAGACCTGGTGCGGTCCGCGGTGCTCGAGCCGGCGCTGCTCGAGGGTCTTTCCGGCGACGCCGTGGCGCGGACGGCGGCCTTCGGTCGGCTCCTCGCCGATGCCCGGACGGTGCTCGAGGCCAACGGCAGCGCCGAGGAGGTGCTCTGGCTGCTCTGGGACGGCACTGCGTGGCCCCGCCTGCTCCGGGCCCGCGTGGCGGGTGGCGGCCAGGGAGCCCGGCTGGCCCATCGCGACCTTGATGCCATCTGTGCGTTGTTCGACGCGGCGGCGCGTGACGAAGAGCAGCGCGGGCACCGCGGCGTCGGCGAGTTCCTGGCCACGCTCCGCGCCCAGCACATCCCTGGCGACACGCTCGCCGAGCGCGGCGTCCGGGGTGACTCCGTCCGATTGCTCACCGCCCACCGTGCCAAGGGCCTGGAGTGGGACCTCGTCGTGGTGGCCCACGTGCAGGAGGAGGCGTGGCCCGACCTGAGGCGCCGCGCTTCCCTGCTCGGAGCGGACCGGCTCGGGACCGACGGGGTGGTGCCGCCGGTCACGGCCCGCGCGCTTCTCGTCGAGGAGCGTCGACTGTTCTACGTCGCCTGCACCCGCGCCCGGCGCCGCTTGCTGGTGACCGCCGTGGCGTCGCCCGACGACGACGGCGAGCAGCCGTCGCGGTTCCTCGGCGAGCTCTTCCCCGTGGGCGAGGACCACCGGATCGGGCACGAGTCCGGTCGTCCCCCTCGGCCACTCTCGCTGGCAGGTGTCGTGGCCGAGCTGCGTCGTACCATCTCCGACCAGGCGCAGCCGCCGTCGCTGCGCGAGGCGGCGGCCCGGCGACTGGCCCGGCTGGCGCGCGAGCGGATCGGGGCACGCGCCCTGGTGCCGGCGGCCGACCCGGCCACCTGGTGGGGCACGCGCGCCCTCACCCACGGCGAGCGGCCACTCGCCGCGCCGGACCGACCGGTGCCCGTCTCGGCGAGCATGCTCACCTCGATCACCGACTGCCCCGCCAAGTGGTTCCTGGAGCGGGAGGCCGGCGGCGCCAAGGCCACCAGTGCGTCGCAGGGGTTCGGCAACGTCGTGCACGCGATCGCCGACGGCGTCACCCGCGCCCAGCTCGACGAGGACGCCGGGGGGGTTGTCGGTCCTGACGGCCTCGAGCAGCTGATGGACGCCGTCGACCAGGTGTGGCGGCAGCTCACCTTTCGCACGCCGTGGTCGGCGGCCCGCGAACGCACCCAGGTGCGCGAGGCGCTGGGCCGGTTCCTGCACTGGCACCACCTCGACCGGGGCCGGACCCCGGTGGCGTCCGAGGCCGACTTCCAGGCGACGGTCACCCTGCCCGACGGCGAGCAGGTGGTGCTGCGCGGACGCGCCGACCGGCTCGAGCTCGACGCCGACGGCAACGTTGTGGTCATCGACCTCAAGACCGGCAAGTACCCCCCGGGCGGCAAGGAGCTCCCCGAGCACCCCCAGCTGGGGCTCTACCAGTACGCCGTCGACCACGGGGGCTTCGCCGAGCAGGTGGGGCCGGGGGCGCGGTCCGGAGGAGCCGAGCTGTGGCAGCTGCGGACGGGGTCTGGCGGACCGAAGGTGCAGCCCCAGGACCCCCAGCTTCCCGGCGAGTCGGGCCACTTGCCGATCGAGGAGCAGCTGATGGCGGCCGTCCGGGTGGTGCGGTCCGAGGCCCTCGAGGTACGCCCCGGGAAGGTGTGCGAGCACTGCGACTTCCAGCTGCTCTGTCCCGCGCAGCAGTCGGGGACGGTGCTGTCGTGACGCCCCGCGAGATCCGGTCACCGGCCGAGCTGCAGGCGGTGATGAAGGCCGACTTCCCGGTCAGCGAGGAGCAGTGGCCGGCTGTGTGTGCCCCGCTGGAGCCCGCCGTGGTCATCGCCGGTGCCGGGTCCGGCAAGACGACGCTGATGGCGGCCCGGGTCGTCTTCCTCGTCGCGACCGGCCAGGTCCGGGCCGACCAGGTCCTCGGCCTCACCTTCACCACCAAGGCCGCCGGCGAGCTGGCCGCGGACGTCCGGAAGGCGCTGTCCAGGGCGGGACTGCTGCCTGACGTAGCCGCCGAGGACGAGGAGCGGCTGGAGCCGACGGTGGCGACCTACAACGCCTACGCCGCCACCCTGCTGACCGAGCAGGGGCTGCGGATCGGCCACGAGCCGGACACCCGGGTCATGGCCGACGCGTCGCGCTACCAGCTGGCCGGCCGCGCGGTGGCTCGCCACACCCACCAGGTGGAGCTGCTCACCGACAGCCCCAAGCACGTCATCGTCAACCTCCTGGCCCTGGACGGCGCGATGAGCGAGCACCTCGTCACCCCCGACCAGGTGCGCGCGTTCGACGCCCGCGAGCGGGGCGAGATCGAGGCGGCGATCCAGGTCGAGCGGGCGACGGCGGACCTGACGAAGGTGCTGACCAAGATCGACGAGCGCGCCGAGCTGCTACGGCTGGTCGACGACTACCGCAGACTCAAGCGCGAGCTGGGGCTGATGGACTTCTCCGACCAGATCGCCCTGGCCACCCGCCTGGCGCGCGAGCATCCCGACGTGGGGGCGGGCGAGCGGGAGAAGTTCCACGTCGTCCTCCTCGACGAGTACCAAGACACCTCGGTGGCCCAGGCGCAGCTGCTCGGCGCGCTGTTCTCCGGACCTGACGCAGATCACGGACGCGGCCACGCCGTCACCGCCGTCGGCGACCCCAACCAGGCGATCTACGGCTGGCGCGGTGCGTCGGTGTCCAACATCGTCCACGTCGGCCGCACCTTCCCGCGGGCCGACGGCTCGCCGGACATTCCCCGGCACCAGCTCTCCGTCAGTCGTCGCTCAGACATCTCGATCCTCGAGGCCGCCAACCACCTCGCCGAGCCGCTCCACGCGGATCCGGACGCCGTCGTCGCGCCGCTGCGCCCGGCCGAGGAGGTGGGTGTCGGGCAGGTCCGGGCCAGCCTCCACCCCGCCTCCGCCGCCGAGCTGGCGTGGCTGCCGGGCCAGGTGCGCGCCGCCGAGGCCAGCATCGCTCTCCTCCCGGAGGACCCCAGCGAGCCGGGGACGTGGCGACGGATCGGCGTCCTGACCCGCGACAACGCGACGGCGGCCGACGTCTTCGATGCCCTGACCGCCGACGGGATCCCGGTCGAGATCGTCGGCCTCAACGGCCTGCTCAGGCTGCCTGAGGTGTCGATGGTGGTGTCGACTCTGACGCTGCTTCACGACCTGACCGCCAACGCCGACCTGCTCAACCTCCTGACCGGTCCGCGCTGGGCGATCGGTCCCCGTGACCTGGCGATCCTGGGACGGCGGGCCCGCGACCTTGCCGCCGATGCCACGGGGCAACAGCCCCGGGGCCGGCTGGCGGACGAGCTCGAGCGAGCGGTGGCAGGGGCCGACCCGACGGAGATCCTCTCGCTGTGCGACGCCCTCGACGATCCCGGTGACGACGGCTACGCCTACTCCGCGCCCGCCCGGGAGCGGTTCGCCCTGCTCTCCGCCGAGCTGCGGATGCTGCGCCGGCACAGCGCAGAGTCGCTGCTGGACCTGGTCCGGCTGATCATCGACACCACCGGCATCGACGTCGAGCTCGCCTCGTCGACCTCCGAGGCGGCCTCGGCCCGGCGCGACAACCTCGACCTCTTCGTGAAGGCCGTCGCAGAGTTCCAGGCGGTCGACGGTGACCACTCGCTCGCGTCGTTGCTGGCCTACCTGCAGGCCGAGGACGAGCTCGGCACCGGCCTCGACGTCGCCACCCCGACCGAGGCCGACTCGGTCAAGCTGCTGACCGTCCACCGCGCCAAGGGCCTGGAGTGGGACGCCGTGTTCCTCGTCGGGGTCAGCGAGAAGAAGTTCCCGACCGATCGGTCCCGGAGCCTGTGGACCACGGTCGGCTGGGTCCTGCCCGCGCCGCTGCGCGGTGACGCCGTCGACCTGCCCCAGCTCCAGGACCGCAGCCGGGCAGGACTGGAGGCCTACAAGGTGCGGTCCCGGGAGCACGAGGCCATCGAGGAGCTGCGGCTCGGCTACGTCGCCGTCACCCGGGCTCGGCACCTGCTGAGCGTGTCGTCCCACTGGCGCCTCCACCGTGGCGTGCCGATCGGGCCGTCCCGCTACCAGCGGTCGGTGGTCGAGTCGATGGCCGGCCGGGGCTGGGACCCGGATCCGTGGACCCCCGAGCCGAAGCCGGAGGAGCTGGCGGCGCGGCGGACCGGCGCCGCAGCCGTGGCCGGTCACCGAGCACACGGCCGAGGCGTTGCGACGGCTCGAGGCGGCCGAGCTGGTGCAGGTTGCCGACCCTGCTGCGGACGACGAGGGACTGGACCTCGCATCGCTCGCCGACGTCCAGGCGTGGGACGACGCGATCGAGCGACTGCTGGCCGAGGCGCGGGCCGATCGCGGCGACGTGGTCGAGGTACCCCTGCCGTCGAGCCTCTCGGCCACGGCCCTGGCCCAGCTGCGCGACGATCCCGCCGGCTTCGCACGCGACCTGGCGCGGCCGATGCCGCGGCGGCCGGCGCCAGCAGGCCCGGTTCGGCACCCGCTTCCACGCCTGGGTCGAGGCGAGGCTCGGCCAGCAGGGTCTGTTCGACCCCGAGGAGCTGCCCGGCCGAGGCGACGTCGGCATCGACTCCCAGGCCGACCTGGCAGACCTGATCGAGGCCTTCGAGAAGGGCGAGTTCGCCGACCGCGTGCCCTACGCGGTGGAGGCGCCGTTCGCACTCGTGTTCGGCGGTCAGGTGGTCCGAGGGCGGATCGACGCGGTCTACGAGGAGGCCGACGGGTTCCTGGTCGTGGACTGGAAGACCAACCAGGCGGCGACCGCCGACCCGCTCCAGCTGGCGATCTACCGCCTGGCCTGGGCCGAGCTGCACGACGTCCCGGTCGAGCAGGTGCGGGCCGCGTTCTACTACGTCCGCACCGGCGACGTGGTCGAGCCGACCGACCTCCCGGGTCGCGTCGAGCTGGAACGGCTGGTCAGCCCCGGCTGAGCGCCGCGGTGAGGGCGATCTCGACCATCGTCCCGAAGGTCTGCTCGCGCTCCTGCGACGACGTCTGCTCGCCGGTGACGATGTGGTCGGACACCGTGCAGATCGCCAGCGCCCGTCGGTCGTGCTTGGCGGCCAGGGTGTAGAGCGCGGACGCCTCCATCTCCACCGCCAGCACGCCGTAGTCCACCATCCGCTGGGTGAGCTCGGGCCGCGCGGCGTAGAACGAGTCGCTGGAGAAGATCAGCCCGACGTGCACGGCCGGTGCGTCCCCGGACCCGGTCGGGACCAGCTCTGCCGAGGCGTCGTACGCCGCCCGGAGCAGGCCGAAGTCGGCGACCGGCGCGTAGTCGAGCCCCTCGAAGGCGATCCGGTTCATCGAGGAGTCGGTGCAGGCGCCCGAGGCGATGACGAGGTCGCGCAGGGCGAGCTTCGGCGTCAGCGCACCGCAGGAGCCGACCCGGATGATCGTGCGGACGTCGTACTCGTCGAACAGCTCGTTGGCGTAGATCGCCAGTGACGGCTGGCCCATCCCGGACCCCTGCACCGAGATCTGCTCGCCGCGCCAGGTGCCGGTGTAGCCGTACATCCCGCGGACCTCGTTGTAGCACTTCGCGTCCTCGAGGAACGTCTCGGCGATCCACTTCGCGCGAAGGGGGTCTCCGGGCATCAGGACGGTGGACGCGATCTCGCCCGGCCGGGCGCCGATGTGGGTGCTCACAGACCCGGAAACTACCCCTTCTCGCCTTGGTTTCGAGACGGCGGGGGCACCCCCTCACTACGTTCGGGTCTGCCCCCGCCTCCTCAACCTCCTCGCCTGACGCGCGTCCTGAGCTTCGCTCAGTCCGCCCGGGCTCGGACAGTAGCCTCATCCGCGTGAGCTCCGGTCGAACCTTCCCGCACGTCGCGCTCTCCGCCCACGCCCACAACCGCCAGGGACTGCTCCGCACCGACGACGAGTGGCTGGACCGGCGGTGGGCCGACGCCGGGAGCCGGGTGCTCGTCGTCGCCGGTTCGCGGATCCGCCCGGTCGACGGGCAGGTGTCGTGGGTCGCGCCGGGCGACGCGCCGGCAGAGGGAACGCGGGTACTGCTCGGCGAGCGCGAGGGGCGGACCTGGTTCGCCCTGATCGTGGACCCGGACCAGGCGCCGGGGGAGCGCGAGGAGTGGATGAGCCTGCGGGGCCTGCTCCCGACGCTGGCCGACCGCAACGACCAGGCGCCGCTGCTGCTGCACGCGATCGGGCTGGCCGAGTGGCACTTCGCCACCCGCTTCTGCCCGCGCTGCGCAGGGGCGCTGGAGGTCCGCGCGGCCGGGCACGAGCTTGCCTGCACGTCGTGCGGCAAGCAGCAGTTCCCGCGCACCGACCCGGCCGTGATCATGGCGATCACCCACGGGGAAGCCGGGGAGCCCCGACGAGGCGATCCTGCTCGGGAGGCAACGCGTGTGGCCGGCCGGCCGGTGGTCGACGCTGGCGGGGTTCTGCGAGCCGGGGGAGACCCTCGAGGACGCCGTACGCCGGGAGGTGGCGGAGGAGGTCGGCGTCGAGGTGGGCGAGGTGGACTACTTCGGGAACCAGCCCTGGCCGCTCCCCGCCAGCCTGATGCTCGGCTTCGTCGGCCGGGCGGTCACGCGGGACCTGGACGTCGACGGCGCGGAGATCGAGGAGGCGCGGTGGTTCACCCGCGAGGAGCTCCGGGCCGGCATCGAGGCCGGGGAGGTGCTGATCCCTCGCAGCGTCTCGATCTCGTCGTCCCTGATCGAGCACTGGTACGGCGGCCCGCTCCCCGGCGGATGGTGACCCGCCCGAAAGTTTCGGGCGGGTCAGCGTGAACGGGTCAGTTTTGCCGGGCGGGTCAGCGTCAGGAGGCGAGCGACTCGAGCTTCTGCTTGACCTGGGCCAGGGAGGGGTTGGTGTGCGCGGTGCCGTCGCTGTAGACGAGCGTCGGGCACGGTCTGGTTGCCGTTGTTGGCCGACTCCACGATCTGGGCGGCGTCCGGGGTCTGCTCGATGTCGACGATCTCGAACGGGATGCCCTCCCGGTCGAGCTGGCCCTTCAGCCGGTGGCAGTAGCCACACCAGGGCGTGGTGTACATCGTGAACGCGGTCATCGCAGGCGTGTCCCCTCGGACGTCTAGGGTTTCTGGCACTAGAAGGTTAAACCGCACAGACGGAGGTGTTGTTCCCGCATGGTCGACGCCGACGACCTGCTCGAGGCTCTCGACCCCGAGCAGCGCGAGGTCGCCACGACCCTGCGGGGTCCGGTCCGGGTGCTCGCCGGAGCCGGCACCGGCAAGACCCGGGCGATCACCCACCGGATCGCCTACGGCGTCGCGACCGGGGTCTACGAGCCCACCGAGGTCCTCGCCGTCACGTTCACCACCCGCGCGGCCGGCGAGATGCGGGGGCGGCTGCGCCGGCTCGGCGCCCCCGGGGTCCAGGCCAGGACCTTCCACTCCGCCGCCCTGCGCCAGCTGCGCTACTTCTGGCCCCACGTCCACGGCACCGAGCTGCCCACGCTCACCGAGTCCAAGATCGGGATCCTGGCCACCGCCGCCCGCCGCAGCCGGATCGACGCCGACCAGGCGCTGCTGCGCGACCTCGCCTCGGAGATCGAGTGGGCCAAGGTCAGCAACGTCCATCCCGACGACTACCCCCGGGTCGCGCCGTCGCGCGGCCGCTCGGTCGCCGGCCACGGCCCCGAGACCGTCGCGCGCGTCTTCAGCAGCTACGAGGACGTCAAGCGCACCCAGGGCCGGATGGACATGGAGGACGTCCTGCTCTTCACCGCCGGCCTGCTCGCCGACGACGAGCGGGTCGCCGCCCAGGTCCGGCGCCAGTACAAACGCCTCGTCGTCGACGAGTTCCAGGACGTCTCGCCGCTCCAGTCGGCCCTGCTCGACCTCTGGCTGGGCGGCCGCGACGAGCTGTGCGTCGTCGGCGACCCGGCGCAGACCATCTACTCCTTCGCCGGCGCCAACGCGTCGTACCTCCGCGACTTCCCGGCCAAGTTCCCCGCGACCACCTCGATCGAGCTGACCCGCAACTACCGCTCCACCCCCGAGGTCGTCGCCGCCGCCAACACCCTGCTGGAGAAGTCGCCCGAGCCGCGGCGTCGAGCTGCGGGCCCAGCGCCCCTCCGGCGGCCCGGTCACCTACACCCCCCACCCCGACGAGGTCGCCGAGGCCGAGGCCGTCGCCAAGCGCATCGCCGGCCTGCGCGACCGACGGCCGCCCGCCGGGCGAGGTCGCCGTGCTGTTCCGGATCAACGCCCAGTCCGAGGCGTTCGAGGACGCCCTCGCCAGCCGCGGCATCCCCTACGTCGTCCGCGGCGCGGCCCGCTTCTTCGACCGCCCCGAGGTGCGGGAGGCGGTGACCCTGCTGCGCGGCACCGCGCGCTCCGGCCAGGCCGCCGCCGACGGCCTGGTCGACACCGTCCGCGCGGTGCTCGCCGGCATGGGCTGGAGCACCGAGGCGCCTGCGGCCCGAGGGCGGACCCGCGACCGCTGGGAGTCCCTGCAGGCGCTCGTCGACCAGGCCACCGAGTTCGCCCGGGCCGAGGGCAGCGACCTCGGGGGCTTCGTCGACGACCTCGACCGGAGGGCCTCGGAGCAGCACGCCCCGGTCGCCGACGGCGTCACCCTGGCCACCCTGCACGCCGCCAAGGGGCTCGAGTGGGACTCCGTCTTCGTGGCCGGCCTCCAGGAGGGCACGCTCCCGTTCTCCTACGCCGAGTCGCCCACCGAGGTCGAGGAGGAGCGCCGGCTGCTCTACGTCGGGATGACCCGCGCCCGGCTCGACCTCTGCCCTCTCCTGGAGCCTGGCCCGCAACCCGGGCGGGCGGGCCTCGCGCAAGCCCTCCCGCTTCCTCGATCCGCTCCTCCCGCACGACGCCGTCGCCTCCGGCGCGCTCGGCCCGCCGCGGCGTGGTCAGCTGCCGCGAGTGCGGGAAGCCGCTCATCGGGAAGGCCCAGAAGACCGGCCGCTGCGCGGACTGCCCGGCGTCCTACGACGAGGAGCTGTTCGAGCGCCTGCGCGAGTGGCGCAAGGCCCGCGCGGCGGAGGAGAGCGTGCCCGCCTTCGTGGTCTTCACCGACGCCACGTTGCAGCTGATCGCCGAGCACAAGCCGCGCACCGAGCAGGCACTGCTGGCCGTCAACGGCATCGGCCGGGCCAAGCTGGAGCGCTACGGCGACGACGTCCTGGCCCTGGTGGACTAGACCGATGGTTCCGGAAGATCCGGAGAAATCCGCGAAATGCCCACTAAATGGTTTGCCCATTACCGGGGTCGGCCGGTAACTTTCTCTCACCGAGCAAATCGCGCACATGACGCCCGGCAAGTGTCAGCGCCAGACGCACCGAAGGAGGTGGACCGCATGAGCATCAACAAGATCCAGACGATGGGCCAGATCCCGTCGCGCTTCGGCATGCCCACGCCCGGACTCCGCCTCGGCGTCTACGTCGGTTCCACGGTTTGCACCACCGGTGCGCCCGTTTCCGGCGACGACCGCGTGGCGGCCCGCATCTGGGGAGCCTTCCCGGGGACCTCTGCCTGGAGACCACCGACCTGTTGACCTTCAACAGCATCGGCAGCCTCCAGGCCGCGGACCCGAACCGGGATCCGCGGCCTTTCTGATTTTCCGAGCACCAACCAGTGACCAGGTCAGTTGAAGGAGGTGAAACAGATGACCATCAGCGTTCTCGACAGAACTGGTGGGACTGCCGATGCCAGCCTGGGTGGGTTGCACGATGCGGCCGGCGCGGTGGACCACGAGCTGCTGCCCTGCCGGATCAACGACCCGGAGCTGTGGTTCGCGGAATCACCCGCCGACGTGGAGTTTGCCAAGACGCTGTGCGTGGACTGCCCAGTCCGCGTCCCTGTGTCTCGACGGCGCTCTCGAGCGGCGCGAGCCCTGGGGAGTCTGGGGCGGTCAGCTCTTCCTCCAGGGAGTGGTGATCCCCCGCAAGCGGCCGCGCGGCCGACCCCGCAAGAACGACACGGCCGCGTGAGCGGTCGCTGTCTCACCGAGAAGAAGGATCCGACACAACTGATGAACACCGAACCGAACGGGAGCAAGCAGATGAATCTCATGCATGAAGACCTGGCGCGTGCGCAGATGTCCGCGCGCCTGGGAGAGGCGCAACAGCGGCGGCGGGGCCACCAGATGGCCCAGGTCCGTCGCTTGGGCCGCAAGGCCGAACAGGCCGCGCTGCAGGCGCGTCTCGCCGTCGCCCGAGTCCTGTGACAGGGGGCAGTCGCGGGGGCGGTGATCGAGTCGAGAGCCGGGTACGACGTCAGCGTCGTACCCGGCTCTTGGTCTGTCCGGAGTCGCGTATTCTGGCCGGTGACCACCTGCGACTTCTGCGGGCGGCAGGAGCCCGACGAGGCCAAGACCCTCACGTGGACCACCGCCGTGGAGAACGGCCGGCTCCGGCGCTACTGCGACGAGTGCTCGCGCACCCACCTGCGGGCCATGGAGGGCAAGCTCGACAGCGAGTTCTGGTGAGTCATCCCGCGGCGAGCTCGTCGCCCCAGCTGCAGCCGCAGCGCCGGATGCCGCAGCCAGTGCTGCCGGGCGAGGGTGAGCGCGCGGATCGACCACGATCGTCGACGACCAGGTCGCCGGCAGGTCGCCCTCGACGTAGGAGACCAGGTCGCGCACGGCCCAGGCCAGCGGCCAGCTGCAGCAGGACCGGGTCGGGAGGCACCCGGTCGTCGGGGCCTGGCGGCGTACTGCTCCCGGACCGTGGCATGGCCGGGGTCCCGGTCGCACCGGTGGGCGGTGACGCACCGCGCAGCAGGCGGTCAGGCCGGGGGACACGAACGGACCCACCGTGATCCGGCCGGCCACCTCGGTCACCACGAGGTGGGGCTCGGAGCGCCGCACCAGCTCGTCCAGCGAGCTCGTCGGCGGGGTCGACGAGGAGGTGCGCGACCCGGCGGGCGCCGGGAGCGGCGACGGTCAGCCCGGCCGCGGCCATCGCCCGCAGCGTGACGCGTCCGCCACGGCCCGGTGGCGTCGACCGCCACCCTGGCCGAGCCGCGGGCCGCCAGCCGCGCGGTGGCGGAGGGCCCGGCGGCGGCGAAGGCGGACAGGACGGACTCGCGCGGGACCGGCCCGCGCAGGGCCTGGTCGAGGGCGTCGGCGTCCACGACGAACCCGCGCTCGACCAGCTCCCGGCACCAGCCGCGGACCCCCGGATCGTCCAGTGCGGGTCGCCGCCCGGCCCGGAGGTCGGCGAGGAGCCGGCGGGCCGGCTCGTCGTCGGGCAGGACCAGCCGGTCGGTCGGGTCGATCCCGACCTGGAGGTGCCGGCTGTCGCGGCGGACGGCGCGCAGCCCCGGCCTCAGCCGCGGGCGGCGGGGGAGCCAGTCGTCGGCCCAGTCGTCAGCCGCATCCGCAGGATGCTGGCACACGACGGGCCGCGGCGGTGTGCGTCATCCACAGCCGGCGCGGGCCGGGTGGAGACGCCGACGGCGGCGGTGGGACCCCGCAGAGTTCCCGCCGCCGCCGTCCTTGGAGTGCTGACTCGGTGCAGAGCCGCCCGAGAAGAGCAGCTTCGTCCTGGGCTGGTGCTACGCCTTGCCCAGGATGCGGTTCAGGTTGGTGCCGCACACGGGGCACACGGCCTTGGCCATCCGGGTCCCCTTGTCGTTGACCCTGACCTCGCCCTCGGCCTCGCGCTTCTCCTTGCACTTCACGCAGTAGAACTCGCCGCTCCAGGTCTCCGCCATGACGGCCTCCTTGCTTGTTGATGTCTCGGTCGTCGCGACGGGGAGGTGAGGGAAGCCCGTCGGGATCCCGTCCGCCGCAGCGTCGAGGACCGCTCCGACCCTACGACACGGGGCACACGGGTGCACTCAGGCGCACCGGTAAGGGGTGAACCGGGCGGTGGCGGGTATAACGGCCCGACGGCCCCTGCGTAGCCTGCCGCCCATGACCGACTACACCCACCTGCGGCTCGAGCGCACCGGCGACGGGGTCGCCGTCCTCACCCTCGACAACCCCGACCAGCGCAACGCGATGTCGGAGGAGATGACCTCCTCGTGGGTCGCCGCGATCGACGAGCTGGCCGCCGACCGGTCGGTGCGCGTCGTGGTGGTGACGGGGGAGGGTTCGGCGTTCTGCTCCGGCGGCAACACCGCCTGGATCGCCAGCGAGCCCGACGCGACGGTCGACGAGCTGCGCGAGCGGATGCTGCCGTTCTACCGCGCCTGGCTGTCGATCCGCCGCCTCGAGGTGCCCACCATCGCCGCGGTCAACGGCGCCGCGATCGGCGCCGGGCTGTGCCTCGCGCTGGCCTGCGACATCAGGTACGCCGCCGCCGGGGCCAGGCTGGGCGTCCCGTTCGTGCAGCTGGGCATGCACGCCGGCATGGGCGGCACCTACCTGCTCCCCGAGGCGGTGGGGCCGGCCCACGCCCGCGACCTGCTCCTCACCGGTCGGATCGTCGACGCCGAGGAGGCGCTCCGGCTGGGCCTGGTCTCGCGGGTGATCGAGCCCGACGCCTTCCGCGGCCGAGGTGCTCGCGACCGCCGGCGGGGTCGCGGGCACCGCCCCGATCGCGAGCCGGCTCACGAAGCTGGCGCTCGCCGACGGGGGGCACGCCGACCTCGAGAGCTGCCTGCAGTGGGAGGCGCTGGCGCAGCCCATGACGCTGGCCACCGCGGACCTGCAGGAGGGGATCCGGGCCGCGCGTGAGAAGCGCCGGCCGGCGTTCGAGGGCAGGTAGTCCAGACCGTGGTCCAGACCTGGAAAGAGGAGGCCCCGGCTCTCCTCCCGACGCTTGCCTTCCCCTTGCGAACGTCGTTCGGATGCGGCCGAGGCCTCCTCTGGGGCCAAACTAGGAGCCGCTGGCCGCCCGGGTCAACGCTGCGTCACCCACACCTGTGGATAAACGCTGTGGACAAGGCTTGTGGAGTGTGGGCCGATCCGGTGGAGGAACCGGGACGTGGGCTGGACGGACCTGTGGACGACGTGCCCGGCCGGGGCCACCGACGCGGCGCTGACCAGCAAGAATGGCTGGTGAGCCGGATGTGGACAGAAGAAAGGTGGCGGTGTGGTCCCGACAATCTCGACCGGCGGTCAGGCGGACGGCGAGGCGTACGACGGGGGCCCGGTCGCTGCCCTGCGGCGGATCGCGTTCCTGCTCGAACGCGGCCGGGAGGACACCTACAAGGTCAAGGCGTTCCGGACGGCGGCCGCGACGATCCTTCCGCTCCCCGCCGACGAGGTCGCCGAGCGGGCGGCCGCCGGGACCCTGACCGAGCTCCCGGGAGTGGGCGCCAGCTCGGCCGCGGTGATCGAGGAAGCATGCCGCGGGGTCCGGCCCGAGCGACTGGCCCGGGTCGAGCGCGAGCACGCGGGGCCACTGACCGCCGGAGGCGAGGACCTCCGCGCCCGGCTGCGGGGTGACCTGCACTCCCACTCCGACTGGTCCGACGGCGGCTCCCCGATCGAGGAGATGGCGTTCACCGCCGTCGAGCTCGGCCACGAGTACCTCGTGCTGACCGACCACTCGCCCCGGCTCACCGTCGCCCACGGCCTGAGCGCCGAGCGGCTGACCCGCCAGCTCGACGTGGTCGACGCCGTCAACGAGCACCTCCGCGGCACCGGCTTCACCCTGCTCAAGGGGATCGAGGTCGACATCCTCGACGACGGCGGGCTCGACCAGACCGACGAGCTCCTCGTCGCGGCTCGACCTGCGGGTCGCCAGCGTCCACTCCAAGCTCAAGATGGAGCCGGCCGCGATGACGCGCCGGATGACGGCGGCGATCGCGAATCCCCGCATGAACGTGCTCGGCCACTGCACCGGCCGGCTGGTGACGGGCAACCGGGGGGTGCGGCCGGGCAGCAAGTTCGACGCGCGCGTCGTGTTCGAGGCCTGCGTCGAGCACGACGTCGCCGTCGAGATCAACTCCCGGCCCGAGCGCCGCGACCCACCGACGGCCCTGCTCGAGCTGGCCCGCGACGTCGGGTGCCGGTTCTCCATCGACAGCGACGCGCACGCCCCCGGTCAGCTCGACTTCCTCGTCTACGGCTGCGAGCGGGCCGAGGCCGCCGGCATCGACCCCGACCGGATCGTCAACACCTGGGAGCGCGACCGACTCCTCGCCTGGGCCAACCGGGGGGACCGGACCGATACCGTTGAGCCATGATCACCCCATTCGAATGCTCACTCCGTTCCGCTTCGAACGGGGACCCCGAAAACCATGACACCCGAGGTCGAGGTACGCCGGTCCAAGCGGCGCCGTCGTACGGTTTCGGCCTACCGCCAGGGTGACCGGATCGTGGTGCTGATCCCGGCGAGCCTCACCCGGGCGGAGGAGTCGGAGTGGGTCACCACGATGGTGGACCGGATCGAGAGGTCCGAGCGCCGCAACCGGCTCTCCGACGACGACCTGCTCGAGCGGGCCAACGACCTGAACGACCGCTACTTCGGCGGGATCGCCGCTCCTGCCTCGGTGCGCTGGGTCGACAACCAGCGGTCGCGGTGGGGGTCGTGCACCCCCGGTGACCGGACCATTCGCCTGTCCACCCGGCTGCAGGACATGCCGCGCTGGGTGGTCGACTACGTCATCGTCCACGAGCTCGCGCACCTGCTCGAACCCGCCCACGACGCGAACTTCTGGGCCTGGGTCGACAGATACCCGAAGGCGGAGCGGGCCAAGGGCTACCTCACGGGATGGTCGGCGGCCGCCCAGGTCGAGTCGCCGCCGGGCTCCGACGTCGACTGACAGCGGGCTCGCGCCAGCGCCACCAGCTCGGCCAGGTCCGAACCCGGGAGCTCATCGGCCGGCCACCAGCGCACGTCGAGCGACTCGTCGCTGGCCGCGTGCGTTGCGCTCGTCGTCGGCAACGGCGACGAACCTGACGTCGAGGTGGTGCACCCCGCCGCGCCGGTCGCAGAACGGTACGGCGTGCTCGCTCAGCTGGACCGGCACCGGGTCCAGCAGCAGCCCGTCGATGCCGGACTCCTCGGTCGCCTCACGCGAGGCCGCCGCCGACCAGGGTCTGGTCGTCGGGCTCGCAGTGGCCGCCGAACTGGAACCACTGGCCGGCCTTGGCGTGCAGGGTCAGCAGCACCCGGTCCAGGTCGGCCGACAGCACCAGCGTGCTCGCCGTCAGGTGGTCCGGGTAGCAGGACCGGGTCATCCCGTCGGCGTGCGCGGCGAGGTGGGCGACGTACCGCTCTCGGAGCGCTTCCTGCGCGGGCGTCGGAGGCTGCCACGCGCGACAGCACGGCCAGCGCGTCGGCGTGGAGGGTCACTCCGGGTCGGAGGGGCCGGAGTCGTCGTTGTCGAGCATCTGCTGGAGTGCGGCGTCGAAGTCTTCCTCGCTCATCGCCTCCGGAGTGCCGGCGCCCTCACGGAAGCCGAGCGGGTCGTCGAGGTCGGAGGCCGTCGGCAGCAGGTCGGGGTGCATCCAGACTCCGTCGCGCGCCTCCGGCCCCTGCCGGGTCCGCAGCGAGCCCCACAGGGTGCTCGCGTCGCGCAGGCGCCGCGGCCGCAGCTCGAGGCCGACCAGCGAGGCGAAGGTCTGCTCGGCGGGACCGCCGGCCGCGCGGCGGCGTCGTACGGCCTCCTGGAGCTTCGTCGCCGACGGCATCCGTTCGTGGGTGGCCTGGCCGACGACCTCGTCGACCCAGCCCTCGACGAGGGCGAGGGTGATCTCGAGGCGCTGGAGGGCGGCCTCCTGGCTCGGCGACTTCGGCAGGTCGAACAGCCCGCCCTCGAGCAGCTGCTGCATCGACTCGGGATTGGTGGGGTCGATGCCGCGCATCTGCTCCTCCATCCGGCTCTGGATGGACTCGGTGTTGATCTCGATGCCGCGTGCGTAGTCGGTGACCGCGCCGATCAGGTGCTCGCGCAGCCACGGCACGTGGGCGAAGAGCCGCTGGTGGGCGGCCTCGCGCAGCGCGAGGTAGAGGAGTACGTCGTCCTCCTCGACGTCGAGACCCTCGGCGAACGCCGCCACGTTGGTCGGCACCAGCGCGGCCCGGCCGGGGCTGGAGAGCGGCAGCCCGATGTCGGAGGCGGTGAGCACCTCGGAGGCGAGGGTCCCGATCCCGGAGCCGACCTGGGAGGCGAGCATCGCGCCGACGGCCCGGCCCAGCAGGCCCATGATCGGGCCGGCCATCGCCTTGGCCTCCTCCGGCAGCGCGCCGCTGAGGGACTGGACCGAGCTCTCCGCGATCGGCTCCACGAGCACCTTCCACACGTCCGTGGTCGCCACGATCCACTCGGCGCGGCTCCAGGCCGCGGTCGAGGTGACGCCGGAGGGGAACTGGGTGGCGCCGTCGAGCCAGTGGTCGGCCAGGGTGAGGGCGTCGGAGACGGCGTCCTTCTGCTTCTGGGTCGGGCGTCGGGTCGGGAGAACCGGCCACCGTCTTGCGAGCCAGGTCGATCGTGAAGTCCCAGTTGAGGGGGCCTTCGTGGGGCTGCATCAGGGCCTGGAGCTGGCTGAACAGCGCCCCCAGGTCGGGGGCCCCGCTCCCGCCGAAGAACTGCTCGAACGGCGTGCCCCGGAACGGGTTCTGGCCGCCCTCGTCGGGGCCGTCGGAGGCGTCGCCCGGGTCGTTGCTCATGGTGCCACCGTACGCGTCGCGGCCAACCGCGAGTACGCCAGTAAGGTCGTCCTCGTGAGCCCCCACGCCGGCCCCCAGACCGCCATCCGGCTCGTCGACCTGCGCGAGACGCCGCTCGACGTGAACGAGGTGGTCGACTCGCCTGGCCGACGCGACCTCCGGCGGGCTGACCCTGTTCGTGGGCCGGGTGCGTGACCAGGACGGCGGACGCGCCGTCGACGGGCTGGACTACTCCGCGCACCCGAGCGCGCTGGAGCGGATGCGGGAGGTGTGCGAGCGGGTCGCCGAGGAGTACGACGTCCACGGGCTCGCTGCCGTCCACCGGACCGGTCCGCTGGCGATCGGCGACATCGCCGTGATCGTGGCGACCTCGAGCGCCCACCGCGACGAGGCCTTCCGCGCCTCCCGGGCGCTGATCGACACCCTCAAGGCGGAGGTGCCGATCTGGAAGCACCAGCGGTTCGCCGACGGCACCGACGAGTGGGTCGGGACGCCCTGAGCCCTCGCTGGTGACCTCGAGCGTCAGCGAGCGTGTCGAGACCCCCGCGCACCCGAGCCGGGGCCTAGCCCTCGTCCCGTGGAGATCCTGCTCTGGCTCGTGCCCCCGGCCGCCGTGACCGTCGTGGCCATGCTGTGGGTCACGCTGGCTGGGCCGGGAGGGACGCGGCGAGGTCGACCGGGAGGTCGCCGTACGCCGCCTGGCGCAGGCCCTGCAGAAGGAGCCGCCCGCCCACACCAGCACCCGCCCGACGCCGATGCGGGACCGCAGCACCGGGATCGCCGTACGTCCCTCCCGGTCGCCGGGAGCGGGCCACCCCAGCCACCGGTCGGCCCCGCCGCTCTGCCTGACTTTCCGCAGGTGAAACACTGATTCCATGACGCAGCGCACCTGGGCCGGCCTGCTGGCCGTGCCGTTGCTCCTTGCGCTGTGGGCGATCGCCCTGACGACCCCGCTGCCGTTCGTCACCTACGAGCCCGGGCTGACCGTCGACGTCCTCGACGCTCCCGACGGCAAGGAGACCATCCAGGTCGAGCGGCCACAAGACCTACCGGGACGACGGGCAGCTGCGCCTGACCACGGTCTACGTCACCCGACCGGAGAGCGACGTCAACCTGCTGCAGCTGATGGAGGGATGGATCAGCACCGACGACGCGGTCTACCCGAGGCGGCGCGGTCTACCCGCCCGGCGAGACCGACGCGGCCAGCCAGAGGGAGGGCGCCGCTCGAGATGGTGAGCTCCCAGGACGCCGCCGTCGCGGTCGCGCTCACCGAGCTCGACATCGACTACGCCGACGCGACCAAGGTCGTCGACGGTGGATCCCAAGGCGCCGGCCGGGGACGTGCTCAAGACGGGAGACCTGATCCTGGC
Organism: uncultured Actinomycetota bacterium; assembly: GCA_963848795.1. Lineage (GTDB taxonomy): Bacteria > Actinomycetota > Actinomycetes > Propionibacteriales > Nocardioidaceae > Nocardioides. The sequence goes on along the minus strand of CAWKEX010000021.1, from coordinate 3,772 downwards.
GGTGGACAAGAAGCCGGTGACGACTCCGTCCCAGGTCGAGGAGGCGGTGCTGGCCTCCGGCGCGGGCAAGGCCCTGGACCTGCGGATCGAGCGGGCCGGCGCCGAGCGCACGGTGACCCTGACGCCGGAGGAGAGCGACGGGAAGGCCCGCGTCGGGATCGAGCTGCTGCCCAGCTACCGGTTCCCCTTCCAGGTGACGGTCGGGATCGATGACCAGATCGGCGGCCCGAGCGCGGGACTGATGTTCGCGCTGGGTATCTACGACACGCTCACGCCGGGCTCGCTGACCGACGGCGACGTGATCGCCGGGACCGGGACCATCGCCCCCAACGGGAAGGTCGGCCCGATCGGCGGGATCCAGCAGAAGATCGCGGCCGCCCGCGAGTCCGGTGCGGCGCTCTTCCTGGTCCCGGCCGCCAACTGTCGCGAGGCACTGGGCGCGACGAACGGCGACATGAGGCTGGTGCGCGCCTCGACGATGCACGACGTCGTCGACGCCCTCGAGACCTGGGCCGACGATCCCGACGCCGACCTCCCGAGCTGTGCGAGGGGAGCGTCGTGAACGACCTGGACGTCGACCCCGCCCTGGCGGCCGCCGTGCTCGAGATCGAGACCCACATCTCCGAGGCCGGCTGGGACCAGCCGGCCCGGCTCTACGCCCTCGTCGAGACCGCCCGGATCGTCGAGCGCGAACCCGCCCTGGCCGCGGCCATGGGCCTGGACTCCTCGGCCGCGCAGGGGTCCCTGACCCCGGTGGAGCAGGACCAGCTGGCCCCGGACAGCCCGCTCGAGCGGGTCCTGGAGTCGGTCGACCTGGCCTCCGTCCGTGTCCGGCTGCGCCGCCGTCGTCGAGCGGCTGGTGCTGCCGCCCGAGGTGGACGCCGACATCCCCGAGGACCCCGCCGATGCCGAGGAGTTCGCCCGCGAGCACCCCGACCGGCAGGAGGTGCGGATCGTGGCCGGCGCCACGCGTGGAGGGTCGACGTACTGTGCTTTGAGAATGCGGGCCCACGACGACGACCAGTCCGTCGTCGGCGCCAGCGACCTCGTGCCGGGGCTGCTGCAGCTGCTGGCCGCCACCCTGGAGGACGACGAGTGAGCAACCTGTTCGACGACGACCCGCGCCGCCCGACCCCACCGCGGCAGGCGCCCCCGCCGCCGCGCCGCTCGCGCGCGCTGGTGATCACGGCGTCGGTGCTCGTGGTCGGCTTCTTCGCGCTCACCACCTCGGCCGGCTTCTTCACCGACCGGATGTGGTACGCCGCCGTCGGGTTCCCCGAGGTGTTCAGCACCCTGTTCTGGACCCGCGCCGGGCTCTTCCTGGTCTTCGGCGCCCTGATGGCCGCTGGTCGTCGGCGCCAACATGTACCTCGCCTACCGGCTGCGGCCGATGTTCCGGCCGAACTCGCCGGAGCAGACCGGCCTCGACCGCTACCGGGACGCCGTCGACCCGATCCGCACCTGGCTGCTGGTGGGCGTCTCGGTGCTGCTCGGCCTGTTCGCCGGCACGTCGGCGGCCGGCCAGTGGCGCGAGTTACCTGCTGTGGCGCAACGGCACCGACTTCGGCACCACCGACAAGTCCTTCGACCGCGACATCGGCTTCTACGTCTTCGACCTGCCGTGGCTGCACTACCTGGTGGACTCGGTGATGGCGTTCACCGTCGTGGCGGTGCTGATGGCGGCCCTCGTGCACTACCTCTACGGCGGGGTGCGGCTGCAGACCAGCCACGACCGGCTCTCGGGGCGCCGCCCAGGCCCAGCTGTCCGTGCTGGTGGGCGTGTTCGTGCTCGCGAAGGCCGGTGACTACTGGCTGGACCGCTTCGACCTCGTGCACCAGAGCGGCCGCCTGATCACCGGCGTGACCTACACCGACGACCACGCCGTCCTGCCCGCCAAGAACATCCTGATGGCGATCGCGATCATCTGCGCCGTGCTGTTCTTCGCCAACGTGCTGCGCCGCACCTGGCTGCTGCCGTCGGTCGGCCTCGCGCTGCTCGCCCTGTCGGCGATCCTGCTCGGGATGATCTGGCCCGGCATCGTCCAGCAGTTCCAGGTCGACCCGACCGAGGCCGACAAGGAGGCGCCCTACATCGAGAGGAACATCGACGCCACCCGGGCGGCGTACGACCTCGAGGACGTGGAGGTCGAGGAGTTCACCAGCGAGGTCTCGCTGGCCACGGCCCGGCTCGGGGTCCTCAGCCTGCAGACCTCGACGATTCCGCTGGTCGACCCGAAGCTGGTGGCGCAGACGTTCGAGCAGCAGCAGCAGGTGCGGGCCTACTACTCGGTCTCGCCGGTGCTCGACGTCGACCGCTACCAGATCGAGGGCGAGGACCGCGCGCTCGTGCTCGGTGTCCGCGAGCTCGACCAGGGCGGCATCACCGAGGGTGACCGCAACTGGGGCAACCTGCACACCGTCTACACCCACGGCAACGGCGTCATCGCCGCGTTCGCCAACCAGCGCCCCAGGGACAACGAGACGGAGCGGGGCGGGATCCAGTGGGCCGAGGGTCAGCAGGCCAACGAGGACGCCCTCTCCAAGCTCTTCCCCGACGGCTACGAGAGCCGCGTCTACTACGGCGAGCAGAGCCCCGACTACTCCATCGTCGGCAAGGTCGGCGGCGGCCCACGACGTCGAGCTGGACCTCGGCAACGCCGGCACCGATGACGAGGGGGAGACGACGACGTACGACGGCGACGGCGGTGTCGAGGTCGACTCCCTGCTCGACCAGCTGCTCTACGCCGTGAAGTTCGGCGACCCGAACTTCCTGCTCTCCGAGCGGGTCAACGAGAACAGCAAGGTTCTCTACTACCGCCAGCCGCTGGAGCGGGTGGAGAAGCTCGCGCCCTGGCTCACCCTCGACGAGGACCCCTACCCGGCGGTCATCGACGGCCGGATCGTGTGGATCGTCGACGGCTACACCACCACCGACCGTTACCCGCTGGCGCAGAAGGAGTCGTTCGACGAGATGACCGACGACTCGCTCGACGACGGCTCGCAGTTCGGCACCCTGCCGACCGACGAGATCAACTACATGCGCAACGCGGTGAAGGCGACCGTCGACGCCTACGACGGCACCGTGAACCTCTACGCCTGGGACGAGTCCGACCCGATCCTGCAGGCCTGGCGGGGCGCGTTCCCCGGCACGGTGCAGGACCGCGAGGACATCCCCGACAGCCTGATCGAGCACCTGCGCTACCCCGAGGACCTGTTCAAGGTGCAGCGCTACCAGTTCGCGCGCTACCACGTCACCGAGCCGCACGACTTCTACCAGGGCAACAACCGCTGGGAGGTCCCGCAGGACCCGGAGGCGCCCGGCAACTACCAGCCGCCGTACCGCATGTTCGTCGCAGCAGCCCGGCGAGACGGGTGAGTCGTTCGAGCTGACGTCGGTGTTCGTGCCGCGGGGGAAGAACAACCTGGCCTCCTTCGTCTCGGTCAACTCCGACGCGAGCAGCGACCGGTACGGCGAGATGAAGGTCCTCCAGCTGCCGAACGAGCAGACGCCCGGCCCCGGCCTGATCGCCAACGAGATGACGACCAGCGAGAACGTCCGGACCGAGCTGCTGGCCTTCCAGTCCGGTGGGTCGAAGCCGATCTACGGCAACCTGCTGACGCTGCCGGTGCAGGACGGGCTGATGTACGTCCAGCCGGTCTACGCCATCCGCGAGCTGTCCGACGCCAGCTTCCCGGAGCTGGAGTTCGTGATCGTGTCGTACGGCGACCAGGTCGGCATCGGGACCACCATGACCGAGGCGCTCGCGGACGT
>CAWKEX010000020.1:0-99886 GCA_963848795.1 uncultured Actinomycetota bacterium | reverse complement strand
CCACTTGTGCCGCTCGGTGCGGTACGACGCCATCCGGTGCTGCATCACCGGCCACAGCTCGACCGGCATCAGGGCCTGGACGTGCGCCCAGTACTCGACCACCCGCCGCGGCCCCCGTCCGTTGGCGGTCTGGGCCCGGTCGAGCAGCCTGGTGTCGTAGGGGCCCATGCGCGAGTAGAGGGGCATGTAGTGGGCCCGCTGGAGCACGTTGACCGAGTCGACCTGGAGCACGCCGGTGCGGTCGAGCGTGCGCGCGAACGTGCGCATCGTGGGGGTGGTGTGGCGTCGGTCGAGGAACCCCTGGGCGGCGAGGGCGATCCGGCGAGCCTGGGCGGTGCTCAGCGACTGCGTCTCACGTACTGAACTCAACCATGGGGCGCCGACATTGGTCACCGACGGTGGTCGCCGTCGGCTTTCGTCTCACCGGGTTTCGACGCGCCGTCGCGCCCTCGCAGGCTCGGGCGCGGGCTTGCTCAACCTTCCATGCCTTCCTGAGTCCGGCCTCCGGCCGGACTCAGGGCATGTCGAGCAGCTTCTCCTTGACGGCGTACATGACCGCCTCCATGCGCGAGTGGAGCTGGAGCTTCTCCAGGATGTTGCGCACGTGGTTCTTCACGGTGTTCTCGCTGATGAACAGTTCCTTGGCGATCTCGCGGTTGTTCATGCTCTTCGCGACCAGCCGCAGGACCTCGAGCTCACGCTCGGTGAGCCTCAGCCCGGGGACGTGCTGGCGCTCGGGCCTCGACATCTGCTTGAACTCATCGATCAGCTTGACCGCCATCGACGGGCTGATCAGGGACTGCCCCTCGGCCACGACCTTGACGGCCTGGGCGACCTCCTCGATCGAGGAGTCCTTGAGCAGGTAGCCCGACGCCCCGCTCTTGACGGCCTCGTAGAGGTCGGCCTCCTCGTCGGAGACGGTGAGCATGATGATCTTCGCGGACGGGACGGCTTCCTTGATGGCGCGGCAGGCCTCGATCCCGGATCGCTTCGGCATCCGCACGTCGAGCAGGACGACGTCAGGCGCCACACCTGCTGCGAGATTCGTTCCCTCGACACCGTCACCGGCCTCGCCGACCACCTCGAGGCTCGGCTCGGCGGCCAGGAGCATGGTCAGGCCACGACGGAACAGTTCCTGGTCATCGACCACCAGTACCCGGATGGGCTCCCCCGTTCGTGTCACCACGAGGGCAATCATGACATGTTTGGGGGAGTTTGGGGGCGCGTTCCGGGGGCGGACGGCGTGGAGGGGTGGCCCGTCTGGACCACCCCTCCACGATCGTTGGTGCCAACTGGGTCAGCCAGCGGCCCCGAGATCGAGCGAGATGACGCCGTAGTCGTAGCCGCGGCGCCGGTAGACGACCGAGGGTCGTTCGCTCTCCTTGTCCACGAAGAGGTAGAAGTCGTGGCCGACGAGCTCCATCTCGTAGAGGGCCTGATCGAGGTTCATCGGCGTCGCGTGGTGGGACTTCTCGCGGACGACCAGCGGGCCGTCACCGGTGACGCTGATCGGGCCCACCTTGCGGTCGATCGTCACCTCGTCGTCGGCTCCGAGGCCGTCCACCGGCGCGTCGGCCATGGCCTGGCCGACCGAGACGGGGGCGCGCCGCCCCCGGTGGACGCGGCGCCGGTCAGAGGCCCGGCGCATCTGGGCCGCCATCTTGTCGAGCGCCAGGTCGAGCGCGCCCATCTTCTCCTCGGCCGCAGCCTCGGCGCGGATCACGGGCCCCTTCGAGAACGCGGTCAGCTCGACGCGCACCGCGCGGTCGTGCTGACGGGGGTTGCGCTCGCACTCGACCTCGACCTGTACCCGGATGATCCGGTGGTCGTGCTTCTCCAGCCGCGACAGCTTTTCAGTGACGTGACTTCGGAAACGGTCAGAGAGCTCGCAGTGACGTCCCGTGACCACAACTTCCATGTGAACCTCCGGTGATCCGTTTGATCCTCATCCACGCGCAGGTTGGTCCCCACTCGCTGGTTGAGGTGGGCAGGAGCCCGCCCGGCCGACCTGGTCTTCGTCCCCACAATCGCCTGCAGAGGTGCTCGCAGCTTGAGTGCCACTACTGACCTTCTCCCGCCCACCACCGTGTACGACGGTGGCGGCGAGGCAGGACTTACGTCTAAGCCGCACCGTGATCCGAGGCCCCGGAGGGCCACGTTACGTGGGCCGTTTCGCCTGCGACTGGCATCGGCTTGCCATGGGGACGCCCTGGGGATCCAGCGCGTCCCGATGACGCAACCACGGACCCGAACGGACTCCATGTCACGACGTTACGTGCTGGCGGGACAAGGCGGTAGCGGTGGGGTCAAGATTCCCGCCCGGCGGACGGCCGGTGTCGTCGCAGACGGGTCGCGGCCACCGTGGCGATCCCCGCCACCTCGAGTCCCACCGCCTCGAGAGCCCGCTGCGCTTCACGCGCCGTGGCCCCGGTCGTCAGCACGTCGTCACACACCACGACGTGCACCCGTCGGCCCGCGATCCGGCGCAGGCGGGCGGTCGGGCAGAACATCGAGCCCGCCAGGTTGGCGGCGCGTCCGGTCGCGTCGAGGCCGGCCTGGTCGGCCACCGCCCCGCGCGAGACGAGCAGCCGCACCCGCCTCGCGTCGTACCCCTGCCTGCGGAGCAGGCGGGCGGCGTCGCGGGTCAACGCATCGGTGGGGTCGTGTCCGCGGGCGCGGGCCGAGCCCGGCCGCGAGGGCACCGGGACCAGGACGAGTGGCACGCCGCGCGGGGCCGCAGCAGCAGCGCCGGCGGCCAGCATCCGGGCCAGGGGTCGTCGCAGCGCGAGGACGCGACGCTCCTTGTGGGCCACCACCATCGACCGGGTCAGGCCGTCGTACGTCGCCGCCGACCAGGGGGTGACCATGCCCGCCGGAGCGGGGCTCGGCCACCAGGTGTGGGCGCGGGTCGGCAACGTCGCCGCGCAGGGCCGACACAGGGGTCGGCCTGGGCGACCGCACCCGACGCAGGTGCCGCCCAGCACCAGGTCGGCGAAGACGTCCCGCATCGATGCCGATCGCAGCAGGCCGGCCCGGGGTCCTCAACCAGCCCCGGCCGACCTGTGGAAACGCTGCTCCCTCAGCCGACGTAGTGAAGGCTGCGGACCCGCGGATCGACGGCGGCTGCCGGTGCGTCCTGGGTCAGGTCGAGGAGGCCGGTCCGGGTGACCGCGAACAGGCTCTCGCTCTGCACGGGAGAGGCGACCAGTGCGGTCACCTGGCCGGGGAGGGTGGTCAGGAGGCTGTCCGGGCCGGGCGGGGAGCCGTCCACCGGGATGGTGCGCACCTGGAACAGCTGCCTGGCCAATCGGTGCAGCACGGCGACCGAGGTGGTTGAGCTCCAGCCGAGGTCGCTGACCTGGAGCCGGCTGTCGCCCTCCCAGGCGATGTGGGTGGCGCGCTGGACCCGGATCACCCGGCCCTGGGCGTCGTGGACGATCCGGCTGATCATCACCCGGTCGCCGTTCCCTCCCCGGACGACCGCGACCAGGCGCGACCCGTCCCGGGACACGGTGAAGTGGTCGACCCGGTGTCCGGTGACGCCGGGCACCCGGACCCGCGGTGGGCAGCTTGCCGGAGAGGTAGGAGACCCGGGCTCCCCCGGGCCCGTTGTCGACCAGCCACACCCGGTCGTTGAAGTCCCACGCCGGCCGGAGCAGTCCGCGGGCGCCGCTGACGACCGACTCCACCCGGTCGCTCTGGTTGCGGACGGAGGTCCGCAGAAGGCTGTCACCCCCGGCCGACACGCCGACGACCTGATCGGCGGTGAGGTCGACCGCCACCGAGCGCACGCCCAGCCTGGAAACGCCCATGGGGCCGTCCACCGGGGCGAGCGAGTCGGGGGTACCCGAGACCAGCCGGCCGCCGCGCAGACCGTAGAGCAGGGTGCTCGCACCGAGCACGGTCGGGTCGTACTCCGCCCCCTGCTGGTCGACGTCGAAGAGGCTCTCTCCCCCGGACAGCGTGATCCGCTGGCCGCCCACGGACACCCGCAGTTCCTGGATCGCAGGCTCCTGGCGCAGGGTCCACGCCAGCTGAGCGAGCATCTGCTCGCTGGCATCGGGGGTCAGTCGTCCGGAGAAGCCGCGCAGGGCGAGGTCGGCGACCCCCTCCTCGGAGACGGGGACCGACAGCCCGAAGCTCAGTCCCTCGGGGATGAAGCTGCGGGAGATGTCTTCCAGGGCCGGACCGGGCCCCCGGAGCAGGGCACTGGTGAGGGCCGTGGCCAGCTGCTCACCGCGCGGGACGAACACCGGCTCGGGTACGAGGATCTGGCCGCTGGGGTCGAAGAAGTAGAGCGAGACCTGACGGAACCGTTGCTCGAACCACGAGTCCGGGACGATCAGGGCGTCGGGAGCCCGGGCGATCCGCCACTCGCCGTCCTCCGACGCCATCGGGAAGGTCAGCGACCGGTCCTCGGCGGGCAGCCGGCCCAGGTAGGCGCCACGCCCGTCGAGGTGCCGGGCCCCTCCGAGCGTGACCGAGACCCGCAGCCCGCCCCGCGGCGGCGAGGCCTCCGAATAAGTGATCGTCTCGGCCTCCGGTGTCCAGGCGGCCTGGGCGTCGCGGGTCAGGAACTGCTTGGCCGCGTTGGTCTGGAGTGGCGTGGCCGTCATCGCGTCGAGGAAGCCGGTGACGATGTCGGCCGGGTTGGCACCCGGCTCCGGGGGTTTCGGGTCGATGAACACGCCCGGGAGGTCATCCGCCCGACCCTCGGAGCCGGTCCCGACCACCGGGCCACTCTCGGGCATCCGCACGCAGCCCGCCGCCCCGAGCAGCACCGCCGCCGTCGTCACGGCCACCAGGGCCTGCTTCGCCGCCCGTCTCATCGGACCTTCACCCCGGCATCCTGGGGCGCCAGCGGGAGCGGGCTCTGTCGCAGCGTCCCGCCGGCACGGCGCGGCAGCGTGAGCCGGAACTGGGCGCCTTCCCCGGGCCGACCCCACGCCTGCAGCCAGCCACCATGCAGGTGGGTGTCCTCCAGTGAGATCGAGAGGCCCAGCCCGGTGCCGCCGCTGGAGCGGGCCCGCGAGGGGTCCGACCTCCAGAACCGGTTGAACACCAGCGCGGACTCACCGGGCGCCAGGCCGACCCCGTAGTCACGGACCGCGATCGCAGCCGCGTGGTCGTCGCCGGCCACGTGGATGACGATGTCGCCGGACTCGGCGTGGTCGATCGCGTTGGTCACGAGGTTGCGGACGATCCGCTCCACGCGGCGTACGTCGGCCTCGGCCAGGCAGGGGCGTTCGCGAGCCTGGACGACCACGACGGTGCCCCGCTGCTCGGCCAGCGGCCGGGTGAGGTCGACCACCCGGAGTGCCACGTCGACCAGGTCGACGTCCTCGGTCTCCAGGACCGCGGCGCCGGCGTCGAAGCGGCTGATCTCGAGCAGGTCGGCCAGCAGCGTCTCGAACCGGTCGAGCTCGGTCTGCAGGAGCTCGGCGGCCCGCGCGGTCACCGGGTCGAACTCCCGGCGCGCGTCGTGCAGCACGTCGCCGGCCATCCGCACCGTGGTGAGCGGCGTGCGCAGCTCGTGGGACACGTCGGAGACGAAGCGGCGCTGGACCCGGCTCAGCTCCTCCAGCTGCCGGATCTGGCGTTGCAGGCTGGTCGCCATCTGGTTGAACGACGTGGCCAGCCGGGCCAGGTCGTCCTCGCCGGACACCCGCAGCCGCTCCTGGAGCTGCCCGGCGGCCAGGCGCTCGGCGACCCGTCGGGCGAGGCGGATCGGCGTGACCACCTGCCGGGTGACCAGCCAGGTCAGCCCGGCGACCAGCAGGAGCAGCAGCACCGCGGCGGTCAGGAGCGCCTGGGCCACGAGCGCCAGGGTCTCCTGCTCGGCGGTGAGCGGAAAGAGGTAGTAAAGGGTGTACGTCGAGCCGTCGGCCGGCAGCACGACCTGCGAGCCCACGACGATGCCGGGCTCGGTGGTGGGTGGGCTTCCGTCCTCGTTCCCGGTGGAGATCTCGGTGTACGTCCAGGCGGTGCCGGCGGGCTCGGAGAAATGCTGCTGCAGCGAGACCGGGACGCTCGAGGTGTCGAGGTCGGCGCTCCGGAACGCGACGCCGTCCGCGATCAGCCCGTCGGATCCCACCGGTCCGGCCAGGACCACGCTGAACCCGCGGGTGTCACCGCGCTGGATGATCGGGTCGACCAGGTCGCGCTGCTGGGCGCTCCTGTCGATGTCCGTGCCAGGCGCCGCGGCCAGCCGGGTGCGCGCCTCGGTGGTCTCGTTGTTCGCTTCCGCCACCACCGCGTCGACCCGTTGCTCGAGCAGACCGTCGCGGGTCTGCTGGAGCAGGAACCAGCCGACCACGCCCACGACAGCCGCTGAGAGCAGCAGTGTGCTGGCGACCACGCGCGCCTGAATCGACCGGCGCCAGAACGTGAGTCCGCGCCGGGCGGCGGCCGGAAGGCTTCGATCGGTCATCGGATCGTCCCGATGCCGCTCAGGGAGTCCCCGCCTTGTAGCCCACCCCGCGGACCGTCACGACGATCTCGGGGTTCTCTGGGTCGTGCTCGACCTTGGAGCGCAGGCGTTGGACGTGCACGTTCACCAGCCGGGTGTCGGCCGCGTGTCGATAGCCCCAGACCTGCTCCAGGAGCACCTCTCGGGTGAACACCTGCCACGGCTTGCGGGCCAGGCACACCAGCAGGTCGAACTCCAGCGGGGTGAGGTTGATCGGCAGCGTGTCACGGGTCACGGCATGTCCGGGTACGTCGATGCTGAGGTCGCCGATCGTCAGCGACTCGTTGGCCGGGGCGTCGAAGCGGCGTACCCGTGCCCGGATCCGCGCAACCAGCTCCTTGGGCTTGAACGGCTTGACGACGTAGTCGTCCGCCCCCGACTCGAGGCCGAGCACCACGTCGATCGTGTCGCCCTTGGCGGTGAGCATCACGATCGGCACCCCGGACTCGGAGCGGATCTCCTTGCAGACGTCGATGCCGTCCTTGCCCGGCAGCATCAGGTCCAGCAGCACCAGGTCGGGCCGGAACTCCCGGAAGTGACCCATCGCCTCGTTGCCGCGGGTGCACATGCGGCTCTCGAAGCCCTCCTGCCGGAGAACGATCGTGAGCATCTCCGCCAGGGACGCGTCGTCGTCGACGACGAGCACACGGCCCTTGGAGGTGACGTCGGATGGATGGGTCATGCGTCAAGTCTGCCAGCCGACCGTGCGGACACCGTCCGCCGCGACTCAGTACCTGTACTGCTCCGGCTTGTACGGGCCTTCGACCGGGATGCCGAGGTAGGAGGACTGGTCGCCGGTGAGGGTGGTCAGCCGGACGCCCAGCGCGTCGAGGTGCAGCCGGGCGACCTCCTCGTCGAGGTGCTTGGGCAGGACGTAGACCCCGACCGGGTAGGCCTCGGGCTTGGTGAACAGCTCCACCTGGGCCAGCACCTGGTTGGTGAAGGAGTTGGACATCACGAAGCTGGGGTGGCCGGTGGCGTTACCGAGGTTCATCAGGCGTCCCTCGGAAAGCACGATGATCGACTGGCCCCCACCCTCGCCTTCGGTCGGGAAGGTCCACACGTCGACCTGCGGCTTGACGGTCTTCCGCTCCACGTCCGGGAGGTTCTCGAGGCCGGTGATGTCGATCTCGTTGTCGAAGTGGCCGATGTTGCCCAGGATCGCCTGGTGCTTCATCCGCTTCATCTGCTCGACGGTGACGACGTCCTTGTTGCCGGTCGCGGTGATGATGATGTCGGCGGTGTCGAGCACGTCCTCGAGGGTCGAGACCTGGTAGCCGTCCATGGCGGCCTGGAGCGCGCAGATCGGGTCGATCTCGGTGATGATGACCCGGGCGCCCTGGCCCCGCAGCGACTCGGCGCAGCCCTTGCCGACGTCGCCGTAGCCACAGACGACGGCGACCTTGCCGCCGATGAGTACGTCGGTGGCGCGGTTGATCCCGTCGATCAGGGAGTGCCGGCAGCCGTACTTGTTGTCGAACTTGGACTTGGTGACCGAGTCGTTGACGTTGATGGCCGGGAACAGCAGCGAGCCGTCGCGCATCATGTCGTAGAGACGGTGCACGCCGGTGGTGGTCTCCTCGGTGACGCCCCGGATCTCGGCGGCGATCCGGGTCCACCGGTCCGAGCTCTCCGACAGCGACTGCTGGAGGACACCGAACACGACGCGCTGCTCTGTGCTGGCGGCCGACGCCGGGTCGGGCGCCTCACCGGTCTTCTCGGCCTCTACGCCGAGGTGCACCAGCAGGGTGGCGTCGCCGCCGTCGTCGAGGATCATGTTGGCGAAGCTCGCGGACCCGTCGGGCGCGTCGGGCCAGCGGAGGATCTGCTGGGTGCACCACCAGTACTCCTCCAGGGACTCGCCCTTCCAGGCGAAGACCGGCACTCCGGCGGGCTCCTCGAGCGTGCCGGTCGGGCCGACTGCGACGGCAGCGGCGGCGTGGTCCTGGGTGGAGAAGATGTTGCAGGAGGCCCAGCGGACCTCGGCACCGAGCGCCACGAGGGTCTCGATGAGGACGGCTGTCTGCACGGTCATGTGCAGCGAGCCGGCGATGCGCGCTCCGGCGAGCGGCTTGGAGTCGGCGTACCGCTCCCGCATCGCCATCAGGCCGGGCATCTCGTGCTCGGCGAGGCTGATCTCAGTACGGCCGAAGTCGGCGAGGGTCAGGTCGGCAACTTTGAAGTCCATGAAAAAAGGCTAGCCCCGAACCCGGTCGCGAGAAGAATCCTCGACGACCCCCGTCACCTGCCCCAGGCTGCCTAGTGGCCCACGGGAGGTGGTGGCTCGGGGCGCTCGGCGGGGACGTGATCCTCGCGATAGATGTCGGGCTCGAGGTAGATGACATGCGCCAGCGGCTCGACCTCGCGGACCGCGGCCTCCGCGGTGTCGATGGCTCCGGCCAGCTGCTCGGCGGAGACTCCCCTGGCCACTCCGACCTTCGCGGCGACCAGGAGCTCGTCGGGGCCGAGATGCAGGGTCTTGAGGTGGATGATCCGCTCGAACTCGTGAGTCTCCTCGAGTGCGGCCTCGATCCTGCGTTGCGCGTCCGGGGACGCGGACTCGCCCAGCAGCAGGCTCTTGGTCTCGATCGCGAGCGTGATCGCCACGGTCACCAAGAGGATTCCGATCAAGGCAGTCCCGGCGACGTCGAAGTAGAGGTTCTCGGTCAGCAGCGAGAGCCCCACTGCGACGAGGGCGAACACCAGGCCGAGCAGTGCAGCAAGGTCCTCGAGGAGGATGACCGGCAGCTCCGGCTGCTTGGCCCTCCGGATGAACTGCACGAAGGACGCCTCGCCCCTGACCTTGTTGGTCTCGCGGATGGCGGTGCGGAAGGACAGCGATTCCAGGACGATGGCGATGACGAGAACGACCAACGGCACCCACCACCACCGGCTGGTGAGGATGGAGTCCTCCGGCTGGCCGTGGGCCTCGTGGATCTCGTGGTACTTGTGGTAGGCCTCGTAGAGCGCGAACAGGCCACCGACGCTGAACAGCACGATGGCCACGATGAAGCTGTAGATGTAGCGCTCCCGGCCGTAGCCGAACGGATGTACCTCGGTGGCCTCCTTGCGTGACTGCTTGCCGCCCAGCAGCAGCAGCCCCTGGTTGCCCGCGTCGGCCACCGAGTGGATGGCCTCGGCCAGCATCGAGCTCACGCCGGTGAGGAAGAACGCGATGAACTTCGTCAGAGCGATGCCGGTGTTGGCGAGGAGCGCCGCGACCACCGCCCGGGTGCCACCATCCGCTGCCATGGGCGGCAGGCTATCCGGTCACTTCGCCTGGCCGGCCGGGGCTCCGGTGTGCCTACTCCTCGACCAGCCCCAGGCGGAGGTACTCCGCTGCGTAGGACCCGCTCAGGAACAACGAGGCGTAGCGGGCGAGCTCGGTCGGCGCTTCCGTCGTCAGCGTCTCGACCCGGACACCACGCGCCCGGGCGGCGGCCTGCAGGACGCCACGCTCCTCGCGTACGACGGCCTCCTCCGCGCCGTCGTCGAGCACAAGCAGCATCGGGCGGAGCTCGCCAGCGCCCTCGGAGAACGGGTCGGCGAACACGTCCCGCTGCCGGGTCGCCTCGAGCACCGGCAAGAGGTGCTCGGCGTCGCCCGCCAGCGCCGTACGGCCACTGGCCCGGCGGATCGACTCGGCCATCCGTCGGGCGGCACGGGCGGCCAGGACGGACCCGCCCCACACGATGGGGTTGGTGTCCGCCAGTGCGATCGCCAGCATCTTGGCGGGATTGACCGCCAGGTCCCGGCGCGGCGAGCAGGACCTGGCGACGTCGTCCAGAGCGTCGGCGACGCCGCCGGCGTCGGTGCTCGGCCCCAGGGAGACCCGGTCGAGGTACTCGAGCATGACCACCGCGGCGGCCAGCTGATCCCGGCTGCTGGTGGGGAGGATCGTGCTGTAGCGGCCCGACGCGTGATCGGCGACCTGCGAGTTCGGCGGGCAGGCGACCACCACCTGGCATCCCCGACGGACCGCCTCCGCGACGGCGGACGCGACGCCGGCACCGACCCCGTCCGGGGCCAGGACCACGACCAGGTCGAGGCTTCCCGCCCACCCGGGGAGGTTCGGCGAAGGCCAGGCGACGAACGGGACGGGGCACCACGGTTCGAGCACCGCCCGCAGCAGGCGGGAGTCCGGTCCGGCGGCGACCACCGCCCGCACCCGCGGCGCCTCCGCGGTCCGGGCCACGGCCTCATCGATCGCCTCGCTGGCCTCGCCGGCCTCGCGGCGTACCCGCGCGCCGGACTCGGCGAGGCTCCGCAGGGTGCCGTCGTTCTGCGCGAGCGCGGATTCGTCGTCGAGCCGGGACTCGTCGAACCAGGTCACCATCGAAGGCGGCGGTCAGTCGGGGCGACGGGCTTCATCGACCAGCAGGACCGGGATGTCGTCGCGCACCGGATAGGCCAGTCCGCAGCCGGTGCACACCAGCTCCTCGGCCCGCGGCTCGAGGCCGGCATGGCAGGCGGGACAGACGATGATCTCGAGCAGGGCGGGGTCGAGCTTCAATTGTCACTCCTGATGAGGGCGAGTACGTCGTCCCGGATCCGGGACATGGTCTGGTCGTCGCGCCCCTCGACGTTGAGGCGCAGCAGGGGCTCGGTGTTGGAGGCACGGACGTTGAACCACCAGTCGTCGCGGGCGACGGTGAGCCCGTCGAGGTGGTCGATCTCGGCGCCCTGGTCGGCGTACGCCTTCTCGATCTCGGCCAGCACTGCGTCCTGGTCGTCGACCGTCGAGTTGACCTCACCGCTCCCGACGTACCGCTCGTACTCGGCGAGCAGCTCCGACAGCGAACGGTCGGACTCGGCGAGGGCCGCCAGCGCGTGGAGCGCGGCGAGCATGCCGGAGTCCGCGCGCCAGAACTCGCGGAAGTAGAAGTGGCCACTGTGCTCGCCGCCGAAGATCGCCCCGGTCTCGGCCATGGTCCCCTTGATGTAGGAGTGACCCACCCGCGAGCGGACCGCCTTTCCGCCGAGCTCGGTGACGAGCTCGGGGACCGCCCGGCTGGTGATCAGGTTGTGGATCACGGTGGCGCCCGGCTCCTTGGCCAGCTCCCGGGCCGCGATCAGCGCGGTGAGCGTCGATGGGGACACCGCCTCGCCCTGCTCGTCGACCAGGAAGCAGCGATCGGCGTCGCCGTCGAAGGCCAGCCCGACGTCGGCCCCCTCCGCCACCACCCGAGCCTGGAGGTCGACCAGGTTGGCGGCCTCGATCGGGTTGGCCTCGTGGTTCGGGAACGTGCCGTCGAGCTCGAAGTACATCGGCACGAGCTCGACCCGCTCCGCGCCCAATCGGTCGAACACCGCCGGCGCGGTGAGGCCGGCCATACCGTTCCCCGCATCGACGACCACCTTCAG
Organism: uncultured Actinomycetota bacterium; assembly: GCA_963848795.1. Lineage (GTDB taxonomy): Bacteria > Actinomycetota > Actinomycetes > Propionibacteriales > Nocardioidaceae > Nocardioides. The sequence goes on along the minus strand of CAWKEX010000020.1, from coordinate 88,053 downwards.
CCGGCGGCCCCGGACGGGGGCCAGCGACAGCAGGTGCGCGGCGTACGCCTCGAGGACGTCCTGCTCGGAGACGGTGCCCGGAGCGGGCGCCGACGGGGTCTCCCCCGCGGCCACGGCGTCGCGGATCTCGGCGAGGCCGGTGTCCATCCCGACCGGCTGGGCGTGGGTGCGGCAGAGCTTGATCCCGTTGTACTGGGCGGGGTTGTGGCTGGCGGTGAACATCGCCCCGGGATGGCCCAGGTGGCCGGAGGCGAAGTAGAGCTGGTCGGTGGCCGCCAACCCGATCAGGACCACGTCGGCACCGGCAGCCGCCGCACCCTCGGCGAAGGCCCCGGCGAGGTCGGGCGAGCTGGGCCGCATGTCGTGCCCGACGACCACGGTGGTGGCTTCGACCACCTGCACGAACGCGCCGCCGATGCTCCGCGCCAGGGGTGCGTCGATCTGGTCGGGCACCGTGCCGCGTATGTCGTAGGCCTTGAAGATCGCCTCGAGGGTCGCCGGATCGCGTGGTTCGGCCATGGCCGGAGCCTAGCGTCGCGCCGGCCCCGTCGTGGGGTCAGTCGGACGTGAGCACCCGCAGGTGGCCACGCCGGGCGACCTCGCGGCCGGTCTCGGCCGCGGGTCCGGGGATCGCGGCCACGGCCGGGCGGGCTGCCTCGCGGACCGCGTCGGCGAGGGCCAGGAGGTCGTCGCTCGTCGGCCCTTGTGCGGCAGGGTCCGGCGCGAGCCGGAGCACCTCCCAGCCACGCGGGGCGGAAAGCCGCTCGCTGTGGGCGTCACAGAGGTCGTAGGCGTGGGGCTCGGCATAGGTCGCGAGCGGACCGAGCACCGCCGTCTGGTCGGCGTACACGTAGGTCAACGTCGTGCTGGCGTTGCGACCACACGCAGTGCGCGAACAGCGGCGGGCAGGACTCACGCCGCCGACGGTACCGGTCGTGTGAGGCCCTTCCGTTTAGGCTCGCGGCTGTGGAGGAGCCAGCGCGGCGCAGGCGACGCCGGGATCGCCGCGAACGCGGCATGCGGGGACCCGGCGTCTTTCCCGGACCGGCCGGCCGGCCGGGACGACGTACACCCCGCGAACGCTTCGACGACCTCGTCCTCGACATCGTCACCGGCATCGACCGCCGCTGGCAGGACCGGCTCGGCCTGGTCGAGTACGCCGTCGAGGACGCGCCCCAGATCCCCGACGACTGGACCTCCGGCACCGTCCCCCTGTCCTCGCTGGTGCGCGGCAGCGGGGCCACGCCGACCAGACTGGTGCTCTTCCGCCGCCCGATCGAGCACCGCTGCGAGACCCGATCCGATCTCGAGGCAATGGTGCTGACCGTGGTGGTCGAGCAGGTCGCCGAGCTGCTCGGCATCGACCCCGAGCTGGTCGACCCCCGCTATTCCGCGCCCGAGGAGTGATCCCTGTCCCCGTCCGCGGGTCGGACAGCGGTCGGTTCCGGCTTGCGTGGGTTGCGGTGGCCGCTCGCGGTTGGCTTGCGGGCTCCGGCCGGTTGGTCATCGACCTGGGGTTTTCGGCCGCCCTTTTCCGACCAGAAAAGTTGTTCGTCTGCGGTTGTGAGAAACCCCCATTTCGGGGGCCGGAGTGTCGGTGGTCGCTGCTTGAATTTGGCCATGGAAGCCACCACGGCCACGCCGTCGATGTCGGGGATCTGGACTCCCCGGCGCAGTTGTTGGCGTTCGCGTCGGGAGCAGCGGGCGGCCGCGGATCGGGCGGAGGCACGGCTGTTGCAGGCGGCGGTGGTGTGGGCGGACCAGCACCCGGCCGAGTCGCTGGAGGCGGCGGAGGTGTTCCGCACGTCGGGCTATGCCGGTGGGTTCGGCGACACCGCGGTCCCGATCGCCGGTCCCGGGGCGCCGCTGGTCGCGGAGTTCAGTGTGGCCGAGTTCGCGGCCGCGGTCGGGATGTCCACCGAGGCCGGGAAGCGCTACCTCGGCCACGCGGTGGAGCTGCGCTACCGGCTGCCGCGGCTGTGGGCGCGGGTGGTGGCCGGGGACCTGCCGGCGTGGAAGGCCCGCCGGGTCGCCGACGTGACCACCGCGCACGGGCTCACCGCGGAGGCCGCGGCGCTCGTGGACCGGCACGTCGGCTCCGGTGGCGCACAAGATCCGCCCGGCGCGCTGGACCGGCTGGTGGAGGAGGCGATCGCCCGGTTCATGCCCGAGACCGCCGAGGAGACCCGGCGCCGGGCCGCGGACGGACTTCACTTCACCGTCGACCACGAGCAGGTGTCCTTCGCCGGCACCTCGCTCATCCATGGGGAGGTGGACCTGGCCGACGCCCTCGACCTGGACCAGGCGGTCGGCGTCCGCGCGGACCACCTGAAGGATCTCGGGTGCACCGAGTCGCTGGACGTGCGGCGGGCGATGGCGGTCGGGGAGCTGGCCCGCCGTCAGCTCGCCCTGGACCTGCAGCCCGGCGACGCCCAGGCCGCCCCGGCCGGAAGCGACAGCGGCCGGTCACCCTGTATCTGCACCTGCACCAGTCCGCGATCGAGGGCGCCGGCGTCGGTCGGTCGGGTGGAGAACACCCGCAGCCTGGTCACCGTCGACCAGATCCGCGACCTGGTGCGGCCACCCCGACGCCCAGGTGACCGTGAAGCCGGTGATCGACCTGGCCGACCACGTCCACGTCGAGGCCTATGAGGTGCCCGACCGGATCGCCGAACCGGTCGCCCTGCGCGATCTGACCTGCGTGTTCCCCTGGTGCAGCCGACCCGCCCGACGGCTGCCGTCCCGATGAGCATGCCTGCGACTGCGACCACAGTCGTCCCCCACGGCCGGGAAGGGCCGACCTGTTCGTGCAACATCGCGCCCCTGTGCCGACGACATCATCGGCTCAAGACCCACGGCGGCTGGACCTACACCATCCTCGAACCCGGCACCTATCTGTGGTCGAGCCCGCACCGCTACCAGTACCTCCGCGACCACGAAGGCACCCTCGACGTCACCCGCGACCGACGCTCACCGGCCCCAGCACCCGACGAGTAGCCACCCCGCCCCGCACCCCGCCCGACAGCACCAGTGGGCGGGGGCAATGGCACGCCCGCGAGCCTCCAGGCGACGCCGTTAGTTTTTCAAGGTGAGACGCGTGCACATGAGCCATGGCGCGCACGCATCGCGGCTACATGTCGTGCGTTCGCCCGCGAGAGTCCAGGAGTAAACTCACCGTTAGTTTTTCAAGGTGAAGGCGCCAGAGAGTTGCTTGCGAGCAAACGGTCGCGGGACGTCATACGGACGGAGCAAGTGGTTGCACTGTCCGCATGACGTGCCACGACCGAGCGGAACGTGGCGTGTGCGGACGGCCCAATATCCAACGGCGAGAGCGCTCGTAACGCCTCGAATCACGCGGCTCACCGAGGACGGCTGGCCGTACCACGAGTGCACGCGTTGCTGCTCCCGGTGGGAGTTGGGCCGGCCGATTGACCCGGAGACGAGGCAGTCGTCGGCTGGCTAGCATCTGCGCTGTCATCGGCAACAGCGAGCGATCGATGGAGCACCCGACCCCGGCGCGGGGGACACCGGGGCCGGATGTCGTTCACCGACTTCCCAAGTCGGCCCCCATATCGCACCACTCCTGAGGCTCCGGAACATCCGCCGATTGACCCGTTCGGGTACCTGCTTCTCGGCAAGCAGCCAGGGGCAGGCTGGTCAACCTTTCGGTTAGGTCTTCGCCGTGGACGACAACGTCGGCGGGCTCACTCGGCCCGGTTCCGCCCGAGCCGTCAACGCTTGGTGGGCACCCGCCGCAGCTCGTAGCCCGTGGCTTTGGCCAGCGTCTTGTTGACCCGCCCGCGCCACCCATCGGCCGGCTGCGCGTCGGGCGGTGGCGGGGTCCGTTCGTCCCCGCCCGTCCGGGGTCGTGGGGCCGTGGCGACCTGGAGAGGGGCCACCGGCTCCAATCCGGCTGCGATAGCCGCTTCTCGGGAGCGGCATCGCAGGGTCACGCGCTTGCCCGTCGCGTAGCCGTCGAGACCAGGCATGGGCAGTCGGCCGGCCAGCCTGCTCTTCCAGTCGTACATGGATTCGATCTCGAAACCGTAGTTGCGCACCAGTATCTGCAGCGCGGGCACCGAGGGCCGCAGCACCAATACCCGATCCACCGACCAGGCATCCTGGGCGGCACTGCGGATGTCCTCGGCGTTTGGTTCGCGAACCACTTTGAGGGTCGGCTGCGTGTCAGGCGTGACCATCGTGTCGACGATCAGGTGCCTTGGGGACAGGTTGTGGAGGCGGTACATCAATTCGGTGTACCGCCAGGTGTGGTACAGGTACCCGAGACACAGCACGACGTCGACGTCGAACTTCTCCTCTTCCAGCACCTCGAAGACGTCGCCGCAGACGAAGCGATAGGTCTCCGGGTCCTGGTCATAGAAGGCAAATGTCTCATTAGCCTTGTCGACGAGGCTCTGCCTGACCTCCACCCCGGTCACGTGCGCCGCGCCGGCCTTCAGCGCGGCCATCGAGAATCGCCCGTCGTGACTGGCCAGATCGAGCACCCGCGCCCCGTCGAAGATGTCCCGGTTGCTGGCAAACAGCGCCTCGTAGCGCTCGCTCATCCGGTTCCGCTGCTCGAGGGCGCTGCGGTTGCGTTGGCGTTCATCTTGCCCTTGCAGTTCCGGCGTGAGCTCGCTGACTTCGATGAACCTTGGGTAGTCGTCGGCGAACACGTGTCTCCCTTGCTGACTTTCAGACGATTTCTGTCCGTGCCATCCAACCGGACAGCACTCCCGCCCACAAGGGACACCTCGACAACGCTGGCCCTATGTCTCAGGGCAGGCCCGGCCGCACGTCAGGGATCAGCGCGTCGGTGACGAGCTCGTGGAACGGCACGACCGTGGCTCCGTTGCCGGTGGTCATGAGAGCGGCATGGACGGAGGTACGCCGGGGCGTCACCGTGACCAGGGCTGCTCCCGCGGGGAGGCCGACCTCGCCGCCGGTGCCTGGCTTCAGCTCGAGCCGCCGCTCCTTCAGCTCCTTGCCGGCGTCGTTCCAGGACGAGACCGTGACGACTCCGACCTCGCTGGCGTCGGCCAGCAACACCGACGCCCGGCCGGGGGGCACGACCAGCGACATCGGCGTGCCACCAGGGACCACGGGGGCGGCCAACGACAGGTCCGCGTCGACGAAGGACCGGATCCCGGCGGTGACCGGCTCGCTGGAGGTCACCTCGACTCCGATGGCCCCGTCCTGGACGGCCTGCCGCACCTGGCGGGAGAGGTCGAGGGTCTGCACGGTGCCGGGAGGCACCCGGATCGGATCGAGGCCCTGAGGGGCGAAAGCGGCGTCGGCGGTCAGGATCTTCACGCTGGCGCGGGCCTCGTCCTCGCCCGGGTTGCTCACGGCCAGGCTGTGGGTGCCCCCACCGGCGGGAAGTCCCAGCAGGACGTTCCTCCGAGCGGGCGCCGGCTGCGGCGACAGCCAGTCCTGGGTGAGGGGCTGGGCACCCAGCTTCGGATTCTCGTCGAGCAGGGTCGGGGCCAGCCGTCCACGCGACACCACGACCCGCAGGGCGAGCTCGGTGCGCAGCGGCACCGCGTTCGAGAGGTCGACCCGGACGCTGTCGTTGCCGGGGACGGTCAAGCCACGCAGCTCGCTGGCGGAGGCCTCGCCCTCGCGGCCGAGGACCATCACGTCCGCGACAGCCGGACCGGCGTCCGGGTTGGCCAGCTCGAGCACCGAGTTGTGCCGGGTGCCGGCCCCGACCCCGGTGAACCAGGTTTCCGGACTCGGTTGCGGACAGTCAACGGCGGCGAGGCGGCGATCGCCGAACCTGGCGCCGATCAGCCCGGGAGCGAGGTCGCCCTCGCCTTCGGCGACGACCGGTCCGGTGGCCGGCATGCGACTCACCCGGCCGGAACGCACCGGCACCGACGACTCCTGCCCGGCGGCGGTCACGGTCACCTCGCCGCGCACGTCCGGTTGACCGGTGGCGACGTACGCCGCTCCAGCGCCGCCGGGCGCCGATGGGCAGGCGACGGACGCGGAGTTGAGCGTGGTCGGCTCGGGCGGACGGTCGCTGTCGACCGGCTCATGGGGCTGGACGAGCAGCAGCATCCCGACCGTCAGTGCGGGCAGCACCAGGGCGAGGAGGGCGGTCGACGTCAGGCCACCACGACGTCCTGTGGCGGAGCGGCGTCCGGGCTGGGTGCTCACCTTCTCCCCCTCCCGGTCGTGGGCGCGGCCAGGACTGCGATCACCACGATCGCCAGGGCCTGCACGACGAGCAGCCCGATCCGCAGCCAGGAATCCGGCCCTTCCACCGCGTCCGGGTCGACGGCGCGTTCGACCTGCCACGCGCGCGTGGACCGGTCCTCCGCACTCGCCTGGGTCAGTCCGGCCGTCGCGTCGAGTGCGGAGGCCACATTCCCGTCAGCTGGGGCGGGGAGGACGACGTACTCCACGCCGTGACCGGCCAGGTCGCCGGCCGCGCCGGGCGCCGGTCCCGCGACCAACGACTGCACGTCCCGGGTCAAGGACTCGTCCTCGTCAGCCAGGGCCGCGATCTCGTCCTCGCCCGTGGTGGTCCCGTCGTCGCGGAGCACGTAGTAGTCGAGCCCGGAGGCCACCTCACCGCGGATCACGAGGATCCCGTGCTCAGGCCCGCGCATCGCGTTCTGCACCATGTACGCCGGGATGCCGGTGTCCGCCTCGTCGCCCAGCTGGCTGTGGCCACCCAGCGCGAACCAGCCGAGCCCGAACGCCGGCACGAGCGCGGCCAGCAGGGCGAGGACGGCGACAGCGGGTCGGCGCCAGCGCGCCGCAGGAGGCACAGCCCTCAGGAGGCCGTGCGCGCCCATGACCGCGGCGACGACGAACACGGCCTGCAGCACGACCACGAGGAAGCCGAGCCCCGGACCGGTGGTGACCGTGGGGAACTCGAGATCGACGAGACCCAGCAGCGCCGCCAGCACCGCCGTCCCCAGCGCGACCACCCAGCAGACCAGGACCGGGATCCTGGTCGCGCGTGGGATCAGTGCCAGCGCCGCCAGCACGACGAACACCAGGCCGAGCCACCAGGGGGCACCGGCGTCTCCGAGCCTCCCGAGCAGGAGCTCCGGGAACCCGACAACCGGCATCGGGACCCGTCCGGAGTCGAAGAACAGGCCGGCTCCGGCCCCGTGGATCACGGCCGGCAGCCACCAGGGCGCCAGCAGGACCGGCACCGAGGCCATGGCGGCGGCGGGCGGGCCCCACACCGACCGGTCACGCATCGCGCTCGGGCTGATCAGGAAGCCTGCACCGACCACGACCAGGGCCAGGACGACCCCGATCCAGAACACCATCGGCGCGAAGGCCGCGCCGAGCGCGAAGAACAGGGCGGAGCGCCAGGCCGCCCGCCACCGGCGGTCGGGATCCGGGTCCGCGAACCCGAGCGCGGCGTGGGCCAGCCACGGCAGCAGCGTCGCGGCGGCGACCACGCCGAACCTGCCCTCCCCCCAGGCTCCGCTGACCACCGGCACCAGGGAGTAGCTCAGCGCACCCCAGGCGACCAGCCAGGTGGGGAAGCCGGCCACGTCCACCAGGTGCCCGATCACGCGGAGCAGCCGCCAGGCGCCCCACAGCGAGAGCGGCACGGCCAGGACCAGCAGGGCACTCATCGCCGCAGCCGGGCTCCCCCCGAGGACGGAGGCCACGACGGCGAGCGGAAGGACGTACGCCGGTGCGGGGACCGGCGTTCCCTGGCCGATCGCGTGCCAGGAGTCGATGTGGAGCCGCCACCAGTCCGTCGCCTCCCCCGGTGGGGGCGACAGCGCACCGCCGGAGACGGCGCCGAACGCGTCGCGGGCTCCGACCAGGGCGACGATCACGAACAGCGTGACCACCACGGCCACCGGGTTGGTCAGGAACCGGACCACGAACCCGGTGTCCTCGGCCAGGTCGTCCTCGTCCTCGTCCTTGTCCGCCCGGCGGACCGGGGTCCCGGACTCGGCCAGCTTGGCCGCCCTCCGGCGTTCGGCGACGTCGGAGGCCTGCATGGTCGCCGCTGCGGCGAGGTCGCTGACGAAGTCCAGCCCGTGCCGGTAGGGCAACCAGCGCGGCGCGAGCAGGTGGCGTACGTCGTGCGGCTCGGCGGGCTGGCGGCGGGCGCGGCTCCGGCGGGCGCCGAGCAGCTCACGCGGGCTGGAGTAGAGCGAGACCAGCGCCGCCAGCTCGTCGAGCGACTGCCCGACCTGGCGCACCAGCAGGTACCCGACCATCCGGATCAGGGTGCCGAGCCCGAGGCGGACCACCTGGAACGGCAGCCACCGGGCCGGCGCGTTGACCAGCAGCGTGTACAGCGCCGCCCGCCGTTCCTGGTAGTGCGTGTGCCGACCGGTGATGGGGGTGCGACGCACCCCGCGGTGCGCCGCCTCGGCGTGGAAGACCACGGCCTGCGGGACCACGATCGTGCGGTGGCCGGCGGCGGCCGCGCGCCAGCCGAAGTCGATGTCGTTGCCGAAGATCGGCAGCTGCCGGTCGAAGCCGCCGAGCTCTTCGAGCACCGAGCGCCGCACCAGCATCCCGGCGGTGTTCACCGCAAGCACCGTGCGGACGTCGTCGTGCTGTCCCTGGTCGAACTCGCCGCGTTCGAGGCCGGTCTCGCGGCGACCGGTGCCGCTGATGGTGATGCCGAGCTCCAGCAGCCGGCGCAGCGACGGCCACTCGCGCAGCTTGGGTCCCAGGATGTCCACGTCCGGGTTCGCCTCCGCCGCCGCCAGCAGCGCCTCGAGCGCCCCCGGGTCCGGCCTGGAGTCGTCGTGCAGGAGCCACACCCACTCGCAGTCGCCGAGGTGCTCGAGGCCGAGCGTCACCGCGTCCGGGAAGGAGGTCGAGCCGTGCGCCTCCACGACGGAGCCGAACGCCTGCCGGAGCAGCTCGGTGCTGTCGTCCCGGCTGGTCGTGTCGACCGCCACCACGGCATCCACCGGTGCCCGCTGCTCCCCCAGCCCTTCGATGACGGCCGGAAGCCAGCGGGCACCGTCATGGCTGACGATGAGGGCGGCGACCGAGGAATTCACGGTCGTTGACCCTAACGGCCGACTACTACGGACCGTGATTCGTCAGGCGGGGAGTGTGACCCAGCCGACGCTGAGCCGTCGACCCGGACGCACCAGACCCTGGCCGACGCCGGTTCGCCGCCCTCGCAGGCTCGGTCGACGACGGCTTGCTCGACCACCATCAGCGGATCCGCTAGCGCGGCTCCGCTAGACCGCGCGCTTCTTCAGCTTGCGACGCTCGCGCTCCGACAGCCCGCCCCAGATCCCGAAGCGCTCGTCGTTCATCAAGGCGTACTCGAGACACTCGCTCCGCACATCGCACGTCAGGCAGACCTTCTTGGCCTCCCTGGTTGATCCCCCTTTTTCCGGAAAGAACGCCTCGGGATCGGTCTGGGCGCACAACGCGCGCTCCTGCCATCCCGGTTCGTCGGCTTCCACGTCGAGGAGAAGTAGTTCTCTCACGGCACTCGCCCTTTCGACCCTGCGCCCGGAACCTGCCGTCCCGCGCACCCCGTTTTGTGTTCCCTTTCGCGACCGGCCGTACCCGAGAAGCTTCCGGTCAGTCACGAACAACACTGTGGGAATTACATGCCTGTCGTACGCGAGAAGTCAAGCGTGAGTCTGCTATGGGGCACAACCACCCATCTGGGCCATATTTCCCGTGCGGCAGGCTGTCCGCATGCGTGCGATCACTCTGCTCTCCGGCGGGATGGGCGGAGCCCGGTTCCTGCAGGGACTGTGCCACGGGATCCGCACGGGAGCCCTGCCGGGGGTCGACGCCGACGCGACCGTCACGGTGATCGCCAACACCGCCGACGACCTGTGGATCCACGGGCTCAAGGTGTGCCCCGACCTCGACACCGTCATGTACACGCTCGGTGACGGGATCGACCTCGAGCGCGGCTGGGGCCGGCGCGACGAGACCTGGAGCGTCTCGGCCGAGCTCGCGGCGTACGGCGTCGAGCCCACCTGGTTCGGGCTGGGCGACCGCGACCTGGCCACCCACCTGGTCCGCACCCAGATGCTGGACACCGGCTACCCCCTCTCGCAGGTCACCGAGGCGCTGTGCCGCCGCTGGCTCGACCCGATCCACGGGCAGGCAGTCCGGCTACTGCCGATGACTGACGACCGGGTCGAGACCCACGTCGCGATCGCGGACGCCGACGCACCGAGCGGCCGGCGGGTCGTCCACTTCCAGGAGTACTGGGTGCGGTTGCGCGCAGAGGTACCGGCCGAGACCGTGGTGTTCGTCGGCCTGGCCGACTCGACCCCGGCACCCGGGGTCATCGACGCGATCACCGACGCCGACCTGGTGATCCTGCCGCCGTCCAACCCGGTCGTCTCGGTCGGCACCATCCTCGGGGTGCCCCGGGTGCGCGAGGCGATCACCGCCACCCGTGCCCCGGTCGTCGGACTCTCCCCCATCGTCGGTGGGGCCCACGTGCGCGGGATGGCCGAGCAGCTGCTCACGTCGATCGGGGTCGAGGTCAGCGCGGCCGGCGTCGGTCTCCACTACGGCGGCCGCGCGGCGAGCGGCATCCTCGACGGCTGGCTGGTCGACGAGGTCGATGCCGAGGAGGTCGCCCGGGTCGAGGAGGCCGGCATCGCGTGCCGCGCCGTACCCCTGATGATGACCGACCACGACGCCACCGCCGCGATGGCCGCGGCCGCGGTCGACCTGGCCCGCCACGTGTCGCGGGACCGCGCGTGATCAGCGTCCACGCGCCCGACGGGGCGCCGGAGGTGGGTCCCGGTCGACGACCTCGCGGCACTCGTGGCCGAGCTGTTCGACCTGGCCGACGGCGACATCGTGTCGGTCACCAGCAAGGTGGTGAGCAAGTCGGAGGGCCGGGTCCGTCCCGGCACCCGGGAGGAGGCGCTGCCCGCCGAGACCCGGCGCGTGGTCGCCCGCCGGGGACCGACCACGATCGTCCGGACCCGGCACGGGCTCACCCTGGCCGCGGCCGGCATCGACGCCTCCAACGTGGCCCCCGGCACCGTCGTGCTGCTGCCGGAGGACCCCGACGCGTCGGCGCGGGCGATCCGCGAGTCCGTCCTCGCACGGACCGGCCGCAACGTCGGCGTGCTGGTGACCGACACCGCCGGCCGCGCGTGGCGAGAGGGACAGACCGACATCGCGATCGGTGCCGCCGGGCTGCGCGTGCTCGTGGACCTCGCCGGCTCCGTCGACGCGCACGGCAACGAGCTCGCCGTGACCGCGCCGGCTGTCGCCGACGAGCTCGCGGGGGCGGCCGAGCTGGCGCAGGGCAAGCTTGCCGCTCGCCCGATCGCCGTCGTGCGCGGCCGCGACGACCTGGTCCTGCCACCGGGCGAGCACGGGACGGGCGCCTCGGCGCTGGTCCGCCCCGACGGCGCCGATCTCTTCGGGTACGGCGCCCGCGAAGCCGTCGTCCGGGCCCTTCGCGGCGACGAGGATGACCAGCCGGCCTTCGGTGCGCCGGCCGAGGCGGACGAGCTCGCCGCCGCGATCCGCTTCGTCCTTCCGGACGCCTCGGTGCGGCCGGAGGACGGTGCGGTGGTCGTGATCGGAGGGGAGGCGAGGACGCTCGCAGGTCTCGCCTACGCCTTCGGCTGGTGCCCCGTCGACGCCCCCGACGACGCCCCGGACGCCGACGGTGTCCGGTTCCGACCTGCCACTCCGTAGACTCTGCCCTCGACAGACCGCCCTCGCGCCTTTCCGACGACCACACCGAGGAACCCACTCGTGGCCAAGACCGCCAAGACCGACCGCCAGGCGAAGATCGACCAGATCCGCAGCAAGCAGAAGGGCGCCGAGCGTCGGCGCGGGTTCATGATCGTCGGCGTCTGCGTGGTGATCGCCCTGCTCATCGTTGGCTCCGCCTGGTGGGTTTCCGGACTCCCGTTGACCCCCCAGTGGTTCGAGGCGCGCAAGTTCCAGAGCCTCAACCTCGATGAGCTCGGCGCGCCCGCATCGGACTGCCAGAAGGTCGAGACCAAGCCGGCCACCGGCAGCTCCGAGCACGTTCCGACCGATACCCCGGTGCCCTACAAGGACTCACCGCCCGCCTTCGGTCCCCACTGGAACGAACCGGGGACGGCCCCCGCACCGATGGAGCGCAAGCTCTACACCGAGGGTGATCGCCCCGAGCTGGAGTCCCTCGTCCACAACCTCGAGCACGGCTACACGATCCTCTGGTACGACGAGTCCATCGCCAACGACGACGAGGCGATGAACGAGCTCGGGGCCATCGCTGACAAGTTCACTGACGACGACAACTTCCGCAACAAGTTCATTGCGGCGCCGTGGACGGCTTCGGACGGCAAGCCCTTCCCCGACGACCAGCATGCCGCGATCACCCACTGGTCGGCCGGCGGCCAGGGCGCCGCGGAGGGCTCGCAGGAGGGGGCATGGCAGTACTGCTCCGACGTGAGCGGCGCCGCGCTCGAGGACTTCATGCTCGAGTACCCCTACACCGACTCCCCCGAACCCGGAGCTGCCTGAACCGCGCCCGCTCAGGTCAGGTCGGACCGGCCCTCCTGACGGAGCCGGTGCACCACCTGCTTGACGTCCTGCGCGCGGTCCCGGCTGGTCACCAGCAGCGCATCCGGGGTGTCCACGATCACGATGTCGTCGAGCCCCACGACCGAGATCACCCGGCCGGAGCCGGCCACGACCAGCCCGGAGCAGTCGACGCCGCTGACGCACGCCCCCTCTCCGAGGACGGTCAGGTGCCCGAGATCGGCCTCCAGCAGGTGCGACAGGGAGTCGAAGTCGCCGATGTCGTCCCACCCGATCGCCGCGGGTACGACGGCGACGCGGCCGGCGTCCGACGCCGGCTCGGCCACGGCATGGTCCAGCGCGATCTGGGGCAGGGTGGGCCACAGGTCCTCGAGCCGGGACATGTCCGCGGCGATCCGGCGCAGCCGGTCGGCGAAGTCGGGGTGCCACCGCGCCAGGAGGTCGAGCAGGACCGCGGGCCGGACCACGAACATGCCGGCGTTCCACCGGTACCTCCCCGAGGCGAGGTACTCATCGGCCTGGTCGATCGCCGGCTTCTCCACGAAGCCGGCCACGACGTGGGCGCCCGGATGCTCCGCGAGGGGCTCACCCATCAGCATGTAACCGAACGCGGTCGACGGGTGGGTCGGCTCGATGCCCAGGGTCACGAGCCAGTCGTCGCGGGCCACCTCCGCCGCCAACCGGACCACCTCGGCGAAGGCGTCCGGGTCGGTGACCACGTGGTCGGCCGCAAAGGAGCCCATCACGGCCTCGGGGTCACGCCGCTCGAGCAGTGCGGCCCCCAGTCCGATCGCGGCCATCGAGTCGCGCGGAGACGGCTCGGCCAGCACCGCGGTCGGGTCGAGCCCGTCGAGCTGGGCGACCACCGCGTCGCGATGGGCAGTACCGGTCACCACCAGGAAACGGTCCTCGACGAGCGGCTCCAGCCGGTCCACGGTCTCCTGCAGGAGCGATCGCCCGCTCCCGGTGAGGTCGTGGAGGAACTTCGGCGACGCCGTGCGCGAGAGCGGCCACAGACGGGTGCCCGCACCCCCGGCCGGTACCACGGCCCAGAAGTTCTCGATCACCGGCATGGTGGCCACCATAGGCGGCTTGCTCCCTAGGGTGGCCCGATGACCACCTTTGCCGCGGTGCTGGAGGGGCTGCTGCGCGGTGACGCCGGCCGACCCCTCGTGACGTTCTACGACCACGCGAGTGGTGAGCGCACCGAGCTGTCGGTGACGACGTACGCGAACTGGGTCGCCAAGACCGCCGGCCTGCTGGCCGAGGAGCTCGACCTCACGCGCGGCCAGCTGATCCGGATCGACCTGCCGATCCACTGGCTGGGCCCAGTGTTCCTCGGTGCCGCGTGGTCCGTCGGACTGGCGGTGACCGACGGCGATGACGCGGACGCCTACGTCTGCGGCCCCGACAGCCTCGCCCGGTGGGCCGGGCAGGACGCGGTGGTCCTCGCCAGCGCACTCCAGCCCCTCGGCACCCGGTTCGCCGAGCCGCTCCCGCCGGGCGTGCACGACTACGGGGTGGAGGTGTGGTCGCAGCCGGACGCCTGGGTCGCCTTCGACCCTCCGGGACCGCACGACCTCGCGGTCGGTGACACCACCCACGAGGAGCTGTGGGCCGCGGCCGCCGCCGGCGATGTCCTCGCCGACGGCGGCCGGGTCCTCACCGAGGAGAACCCGGCTTCCCCGTCCGGGCTCCCCTCCTTCACCGAGCCGCTCGTCCGCGGCGGCTCGCTGGTCCTCGTCGCCCACGCGGACCCGGACCGGCTCGACGCGACGTACGCCGCCGAGCGCGCCACCGTCCGCTTCCCATCTGGTTGAGGCCTATCCCGCCAGGTCGAAGCCGGCCATGCCGTCACCGAGGTACCGGCGCGGCTGGAACCCGTTCGACGTCGCCTCCAGCAGGTAGAGGTCCCCGGTCCCGCGCGCCCGCGCGAGCAGGTCTCCGCGCCCGCTCAGGCGCACGTCACCGATCCCGATCACCCAGCTGTACGGCGTGAGGTCGGGGGCCAGCGCGTTCGACCCGGTGAGGCCGCCGGGCCCGTTGCCGAAGAAGACGTGGAGCCGGTTGTCCCTGCGGAAGAGGGTGTCCGGCGCGCCGTCGGAGTTCCACCGTCCGATGCCGACCTGCTTCGTCGCGGTGATCGGGCTGTGCGCGACGTAGCTCGACTTGAGCCCCGCCACCCCGTTGCCGGGGTAGATCCGGAGACTGCCACCCCTGGGCTGGCCCATGAGGTCCGGGCGGCCGTCCCCGGTCATGTCGCCCACCGCCGCCAGCAGGCGGACCGCGCCGAACCCGTCAGCGATCTTGACGGCGGCGGCGAAACCACCCCGGCCGTCGCCGCGCCGAAGGATCAGCGCGCCGTCGGCACCGCGCCGGAAGACAATGTCGCCCGAGCCGTCCCGGTCCCAGTCGCCGACGTTGAGAAGGGCGCTCGCACCCGTGAGGTTCACTCCGGTCGGGATCGGCCGACCCAGGTTGAAGGTGCCTTGATGTGCGATGGTCACGAGGTCGTCGCCCCGCCGGACGACCAGGTCGGGGGCACGGCTGCCGGTCGTGTTGCCGACCCCGCTGATCGCTCCGCCGTGGGTCAGCCGCGCGAAGGGTCCGATCTTGCGACCGAACGTCGCGTCGCCGTGCGAGGGAAGGATGTAGCCCTGTTTGCCCGCGCGCCGGACGACGAGATCGGGTTTCCCGTCCCGGGTGAAGTCACCGAAGCCGCTGATGGTGTCGTACCCACCCCACTGTCCGCCCAGCTGGACCCGGCCGCCGAGGCCGCCGGTCCCGGTACCGGGATGGAGCCAGAGCCGCCCATCGACGTCGCGGGCGAGCAGATCGACGTGGTGGTCGCCGTTCAGGTCGCCGGTCGCGGCCAGCTTGTTGTAGCCGCGCCAGTCACTGGTG
Source organism: uncultured Actinomycetota bacterium (assembly GCA_963848795.1). GTDB lineage: Bacteria > Actinomycetota > Actinomycetes > Propionibacteriales > Nocardioidaceae > Nocardioides. Next base: position 72,660 of record CAWKEX010000020.1, on the reverse strand, counting down.
AGCGCTCGGCGGGTGAAGCCTCCGGTCCCGTCTCCGAGATAGGTGTTGAGGACGTGGGTGGCCGGGTTCCGGGCGACCAGGTCGTTGTGGCCGTCCTCGTCGAGATCGCCCACCGCGGTGAGCAGGTCGCGCCCGGCGAAGGCCGCGGTGGACTTGATCGGAGTCCCCGAAACCTGTCGTCGAGCCCGGCCTGACCGTGGCGTTGCCGTTGGTCGAGCGGACGACGAGGTCGCCGCGCCCGTCGCCCGTCAGGTCGGGCGAGCCCACCACCGTGTCGGCGCCGGCCCAGACTCCCGTCTGGGTCACCGGTCGCTTCAGGCCGAGCAGGCCACCGGTCGGGACGATGAAGGCTTGCCCGTCACTCGAGCGCCGCACGACCAGGTCGGGGTGGGCGGTGCCGGCGAGGTCCGACTTGAGCTCCCGACCTGACCAACCGCGCTGCGCCTGGGCGGCGTACCGCCGGATGACCGGGAGCTTGGCGTAGAGGTAGCGGCCCGGGCAGGCGGTCGAACCGGCGTCGCGGTGGCCGTTGATCGCCCTGAAGTTACGGGTGCCGACCCACTGGCGGTCCGACGAGGCGTCGACGCCGTGGAGCGAGAGCTTCCAGGCGAAGAGGCTGCCGTAGGCCTGCAGCATCGCGTCCCTCGGCCCCACGGTCTCGTAGTTGCCGATCGCCGACATGGCGAAGGACCAGTCGTTGTAGCCGAGCGTGTGGGCGCCGACCACGGGACGGTCGACCCCGCCGGCACGGCCTTCCCAGATCCGACCGAACTTGTCGACGAGGTAGTTGTACCCGACGTCGCTCCAGCCCAGGGACTGCGTGTGGTACGCGTAGATGCTGCGCAGGATCCCCGGCACCTCCGCCCGGGTGTAGTCGTTGGCATTCACCGTGTGGTGGACGAACCCGGCGTGGACCTCGAAGTAGTGGAGCGAGCCCCGGTCCCTCATGCGCTCGTTGGCCCCCCACTGCTTGCGGGAGTAGATCACCGGCTTGGGCGTGAACGTGGTGGCCTGCAGGTCGAGCCCCTCGGTGGCTCCGGTTGCCGCGGAGCCCGCGGACGCGCCTTCGGCGAGGCCGGCGGTCTCGATGGCGGCCCGTTCGGTCGTCGTCGTCGCCGCGTGGCCCGGGGCGATCACCGACATCGTCATGTCGGCGGGCGGCGCACCCTCGGTGCTCTCCGAGCGCACCTGGACCTGGTCGACCTTGCCGACGAGCAGCACGTCGGTGCCGGGCCGCGCGTGGCGGGCCTCCTCGCTCGAGGGGTCAGGGCCGTGGTCGGCGTCGTAGGGCAGGGTCATCCACCGGGACCAGTCCGCGTCGGTGCGGGTCCGCACCTCGAAGTCCAGTGACCCGTCGGGCCGCTGCCCGGGGGCCCAGGTCACGCCGACCGCGCCGTACCCCACCACCGGCTCGGGGCTGCTGGTGACCTCCGTGGTGCCCGCGCGCATCGCGGTCCGGGCGGCGAGACCACGCGAATCAGCTTTCAGCCCCGCGTCCGCGGTGAGGGGGTACTCCCGCACCTTCGCGTCCACGGCCCCGCCGGGGAGCACCGACGGCCGGGCCGCCTCCTGCGTGTACGCCGCGAACGCGGCGCCGCCGGCAGGGTCGCGTGGTGCGGCGCCGGGCGCCTCCCCGACCACGTCGATGCTGATGATGCCCGCGGCCGGAGTGAGCACGGCAAGCACGACGCCCAGGGCCAGCAGCTGCTGGCAGGCGGTGACGAAACGAGCCTGGCTCGGACGCATTCTCGGCTACTCCAGGGCGGGGGAAGAATCACAGGAGCAGCAAGTTTCACATCAGTAACATGGGCCGCGATACCGGTTCTGAGTAACTACAAGACTGTAATTTCCAGTCGACACGCCGAAGAGCCCCAAAGTCAGGGAGGCGAATGTGGCCTTCAGTCTCTTGGACCGAAGCCCTCGTCGTCGTCGCCGTCATCGCCTTCGTCGTAGTGGAGGTACTTGATGCCCTCGTCCACGCCACCGTCGAAGCCCAGCTTCCCCTTCTCGAGGACGAGCACCCGGTCGCACAGCTGGCGAACCGCGCCCGGGGCGTGGCTGACGAAGAAGATGGTCGTGCCGTTCTCGCGGATCTCGCGCATCTTCAGCTTGCACTTGCGCTTGAACGGCCGGTCCCCCACCGCAAGCGCCTCGTCGGCGATGAAGATGTCGGCCTCGACGTTGATGGCGACGGCGAAGCCGAGCCGGGCCTTCATGCCCGAGCTGTAGTAGGCGACCGGGGTGTCGATGAACTTGCCGAGGTCGGCGAAGTCGATGATCTCGTCCAGCTTGCGACGGGTCTCGGCCGCGCTCATGCCGAGGATGGCGGCGTTGAGCCAGAGGTTGTCGCGGCCACTCACCTGGGGCTGGAAGCCGGCGCCGGTCGCGATCAGGCCGGCGACCCGGCCGCGGGTCAGGACCCGGCCGCTGTCGGGCTGCATCACGCCGCTGATCAGCTTGAGCAGCGTGGACTTCCCCGACCCGTTGAGGCCCATGAGGCCGACGGACTCACCCTGCTGCACCGTGCAGGAGACGTCGTCGACAGCGTGGAACCGGTCATGTGTCTTCATGCCACGCATCCGCGCCAGAGCGATCTGCTTCAGCGAGCGGTGGTACTGCATGGTGAAGTCCTTGGTGGCGTTCTCCACCTCGATGAAGTTCGTCATCAGAGGCGCTCCGGCACCCGACGCTCGAGCTTGCTGAACCAGATCTGCGCGAGGCCGAGGGCCACGAACGAGAGCACCAGCATGATCACCCCGCGACTCCACAGGTCGGCCGGGAAGGCCTCAACCTTCGCCGTCTCGGGGTCGTTGGTGAGTGGTAGCCAGAAGCAGCGCTGCATCAGCAGCACCGCCTCCGCGATGGGGTTGAGCATGTAGACGTCGGCGACCCAGGGAACATTCTCGAACCGCTCCGCCACCAGCGAGTACGGGTAGATCATCGGCACGCTGAAGGTGGTGAACTGCGTCAGGGTCTGGGTGACCTTGCTGAAGTCACGGAAGAAGACGTTGGCGACGCTGAACATCAGGGCCAGCGCCAGCCCGAGCACGCCGACCATCAGGAGCCCCATCGCCGCCGCGAGCAAGCCCATCGGGTCGGGCGTCCAGCCGAGCAGCGCGCTGACGAAGATCGTGATCATCACCATCGGCACCGTGTGCCAGAAGGCCACCAGCATGCTGGCCACCGGGAACAGCTCCCTCGGCATGGGCAGCTTCACGATCAGGTTGCCGTTGCTCACCAGCGAGCGCGTGCCGCCGTTGAACGTCTCGGTGAAGAAGTGGACCATCACCATCCCGCAGACGAGGTGGATCGCGAACGGGTACACGTCCGCACCACCGCGCTCGATCAGCACCTGGAACACGAAGTAGTACATGCAGAACCGCACGGCCGGCTGCAGGTAGCTCCAGATCCACCCCAGGAGCGTCCCCTGGTAGCGCGCCTGGACCGTGCTGCGGACCAGCAGGCGCAGCAGGTAGCGCCGTCGGAAGACCTCAAGCAGTCCGTTGTTGTGGCTGGCCGGGACCAGCGGCGGCAGCTCGGGCGTGGCGCCGTCGATGGTGGTGCTACCGGTCATCAGCGCCGTCCAGCCAGGGGGCGAAGGTCTTCTCCCACGTCTCTGGTGAGGTCACGTCGCCCAACGCCTGGCGGTACTCCGCTGCCAGGCGCGGCCACTCCCGCTGGAAACGCGCATGGATCTCGAGCGTGCGCTTCATCAGGTCGCGGAACCTCGCAGGATCGCGCTGGTAGAGCGCCGCGGCGTTGCCGTCGGGCATCGAGACGATCGCCGAGTCGTAGCGCGCGATGCGGTACCACTTCGCGTCCATGCCCGGGATCTCCGCCTCCGGGTGCTGACGCGAAGTCGGCCGGACGCCCTTCAGCTGGCGCAGCGGCATCGTCGCCGCCCTGACGATTTGCGCTCCGCGGCTGGGGACGCCGCTGTCGTCCTTGCCCTTGCGCGGCGGCTTGTGCCGGCGTACGGACGGGAACGCCTCGGGGTCGGCCTGCAGCTGGGCGTCGGTGAACTGCTTGCGGAACGCGTTGACCTCGGCGAGCTTGCCTGGGAGCAGCTCGTGGAGTCGGTGGGGACCGGCGAGGACGTCCTCGAGCGCCATCAGCCGCAGCTCCGCGGTGGAGTACTGCATCGAGACGAGGTGGGCGATCTGGTGGTTGAGGCTCTCACGCACCATCCGGCCACCGCGTTCGTACGCCGAGTGCAGCAGCGCCGCGACGAACCGGTTGCGCAGGTGGAAGTAGGCCTGCCAGTCCAGGGCGTCGTTCTTGTCGGTCCACGGGATGTGCCAGACGGCCGCGCCGGGAAAGCTCACCGTCGGGTAGCCCGCCTCCTTGGCCCGGAGGCCGAACTCGGAGTCGTCCCACTTGATGAACAGCGGCAGGCTCAGCCCGATCTCGTCGAGCACCTGGCGCGGGATCAGGCACATGAACCAGCCGTTGAAGTCGACGTCGATGCGCTTGTGCAGCCAGCGGGTCGAGCGCAGGTTCCGGGCGCCGAAGTCCCAGTCGGGGAAGACGCCGGGCGCCGCGAGCCACCAGAAGCGCCACGGGTTGATGACCTCGCCGAAGCTGTGCAGGCGCGTGCGGGCGTAGATGCTGAACATGTGGCCGCCCACGATGGTGGGGCGACGGGCGAGGTCGCCGAAGGTGACCGCGCGGATGATGCCCTCGGGTTCGCAGATGACGTCGTCGTCCATCATCATCGCGTAGGTCGCGGTGCCCTTGCGGACCGACTCGAGCTGGCCGCGGGCGTAGCCGCCCGATCCGCCGAGGTTGCCCTGCTCGATCACGCGCAGGGTGTCACCCAGCGCCTTCTCGGCAGCGGGAAAGAACTCCGAGTCCCTCATCTTCTGGGTGCCCTGCTCCATGACGAGGACTTCGTCGAGGTAGGGCGCGGAGCTCCTCTGTGTCGCCGAGCTGGCCGATGAGCTTGGCCACGAAGTCGGGGCGGTTCATCGTGGTGATGCAGATGTCGACGGTGCCGTGCTCGGCACGGTCGGCGGGCACCTCGGCCGACCACTCGCCGGAGCGGACGACCACTTCGTGGTCGGCGGCGACGACGTCGTACCAGTACCAGCCGCCGTCCACGAACGGCTTGAGCGGCAGCTCGAACGAGAACGTGGCGGCATCCTCGTCGCCCGTCGTGACGGTCTCGACGCGCTGCGAGCGGCCGTTGGCCATCGAGCGGTAGACGGTGACCGTGGCGCCGCGGCCCTCGACCTTCAGGGTCAGAGTGACGTCGGTGACAAGGGTCCAGCGACGCCAGTACGACGCCGGGAAGGCGTTGAAGTAGGAGCCGAACGAGATCCGCTGCTCGGCGGGCAGCCGCAGGGCGGTGCGGCTGAGGATCTGGTCGGGGTGGATGGCGACGCCCGTGGAAGTCGACTGCCGGATCTGGGCGGCGTTGAGCTGCTGGGCCGCGCGGCTGGAGCCGACCTCGTACTTGTCCGCGTCGAGAACGATGGCCTCGGGGTCGACGTACAGCCGGAAGACGTCTGTGTCACCGTCGATAGGCAGGATCTGCCGCTGCAGGAGCCGCCTGGTGGGAGTGGCCCCGCGCTTCTTGGTCGACCGGGTCATTCGTCCACTCCTCCGCTGGTCAGGGCCGCACCCTCGGCGAAGTGAGGCTTGAGCTTGTTCTCGTACATCGTCAGCGCGGAGCCGATCGCCATGTGCATGTCGAGGTACTTGTAGGTGCCGAGCCGCCCGCCGAAGAGGACCATCGACTCCTTCTTCGCGAGCTCGCGGTACTTCAGCAGTTTTTCGCGATCCTCGGCGGTGTTGATCGGGTAGTAGGGCTCGTCGTCGTCCTTGGCGAACCGGGAGTACTCGTGCACGATCACGGTCTTGCCGGGCAGATGGGTCTTCACCCGCTCGGGGTGGAAGTGCTTGAACTCGATGATCCGGGTGAAGGGGACTTCCTGGTCGTTGTAGTTGACGACACCCGTGCCCTGGAAGTCATCCACGTCCTCGACCGACGCCTCGAGGTCGACGGTGCGCCAGGACAACCGGCCCTCGGAGTGGCCGAAGTACTCGTCGACCGGGCCGGTGTAGATGATCGGCACCTGCCCCTTGTACTCGTCGGCCACGTTGAAGAAGTCGGTCTCGAGCCGGACCTCGATGTTGGGGTGGTCGGCCATCCTGGTCAGCCAGGCGGTGTATCCGTCGACGGGCAGGCCCTCGTAGGTGTCGTTGAACCACCTGTTCTCGAAGGTGTAGCGGACCGGCAGCCGCGTGATGATGTCGGCGCTCAGCTTGGTCGGGTCGGTCTGCCACTGCTTGGCGGTGTAGCCCTTGATGAAGGCCTCGTAGAGCGGCCGGCCGATCAGCGAGATCGCCTTCTCCTCGAGGTTCGTCGCGTCCTCGGTGGCGATCTCGCTGGCCTGCTCGGCGATCAGCGCTCGCGCTTCGTCGGGCGTGTGGGACTTCCCGAAGAACTGGTTGATCAACCCGAGGTTCATGGGCAGCGAGTAGACCTGCCCCTGGTACTTGCCGAAGACCCGGTGCTTGTAGTCGGTGAACGACGTGAAGCGATTGACGTACTCCCACACCTTCTCGTTCGAGGTGTGGAACAGGTGCGCGCCGTACTTGTGCACCTCGATGCCGGAGGTCGGCTCCCTCTCGCTGTAGGCATTCCCCCCGAGGTGGTGGCGGCGCTCGAGGACCAGCACCTGCAGGTCGAGCTCGTTGGCGCAGCGTTCGGCGATGGTGAGGCCGAAGAAGCCGGAGCCGACGATGACTAGATCTGGACTCGTCAAGGGGGTGTTTCTCCTCGTGGGGGTCGACGCAGTTGGTCAGTCTACGGTCGTGGGCGGAGCGGCCCGCATTCCCCGCGCCGCCCGAATGGCGCGGATCACATTGCGGGCTTCGGCCCGGCCGCCACGGAAGGGGCTGAGCACCACCACGGCGACGGTGATCAGCCAGGGCTTGAGCCGGACGAGGGTGTTCTCGCCGTAGCGGAAGTGGACCACGAAGAGGTTCCGGAACATGTAGAACCCCTTCCAGGTGTCGAGGGCGTGCTGCTGGTCGAAGTCGAGCTGGCGGACGAGCACGGCGTCGCGCAGCCCCCAGATCCGGTAGCCGGCCCGACGGGCGCGCACCGCGAAGTCGACGTCGTCGTAGAAGATGAAGTACGACGCGTCCGGCAGCCCGATGGTGTCCACCACCTCGCGGCGGAACATGAACCCCTCGAACGAGACGTTCTGCAGCTCGACCCGCTCCGGCATGTCCTTCCGGTCCGCGTAGGTGTCGTCGACGGAGGTCCGCTTGGGACGGATCGCCAGCGGGTTGCTGAGGTCGAAGTCCAGCGCTGCCTTCTCGACCAGCTGTCCCCTCACGTCCTCGCGGATCGCCGCGACGCAGGGCTCGTCGGCGGCCAGGAGGACCGCGAGGCAGTCAGCGGCGGGGACGACGTCGTCGTCGACGAGCCAGATCCGGTCGTGGCCGGCGACGTACGCGAGGCGCACGCCGAGCCGGAACCCGCCCGCACCGCCGAGGTTCTCCTCGCTGTGCGTCACGTGCAGCGGCAGCTCGGGGTGCTCTCGCCGGGCGGCCAGGATCTCCCGGGTGTGGTCGGTGCTGGCGTTGTCGACCACGAAGACCGCGTCGGGCACCCGGGTCTGGGCCGCGAGCCCGTCGAGCATCCGGGTGAGCAGGTCGGCCCGGTTGAAGGTCACGATCACGACCGCCACGGACTCGGACGGGGTGCTCACAGGAACCTCTCGTGCCCGGTGAAGTCGCCGCGGAGCCCGGCCCGCATCCCCTCGACGCTGAGTCGCAGCCGGGCCGGGTCGCGGCGCGTGAACGAGTAGAACCACAGGGTCTTGGCCACGAATGCGAGCGCGTGCGGCCAGCCGCGGTAGTCGCGCAGGTTGACCAGGTTGTTGCGGGCCATGCAGTAGTGCTTGAGGTCGCTCGGCGTGTGGTTGTACGTCGTCCTGCCGAACATCATCGGCGTGCCCAGGTCGCCGACCGCCGGGTGCAGCACCCGGGCGTCGGTGAGGGTCGCGATCCGGGCGCCGGCCTGCTCGGCCCGAAGGCGGTACTCGTGGTCGTCGCCCCAGATGAAGTACTCCTCGCGGACGAGGCCGATCCGCTGCACCAGCTCGCGGGTGACCAGGACCCCGTTGAACGGGATGACCACGCCCGGGATCACTCCGTCAGGCGCTGCCCGGCGAACCTCCGCCATCCGGTGCACGACGGCCGCGCCTCCCGGCAGCCGGATCGGGAACACCAGCCGGTCCTGGTCGTCCTCGTCGACGACGACCGGGCCCCAGAAGTCGTGGTCGCCCGCGTGGCCCAGCAGCGTCTTCAGGCAGTCGGGGTCGGGGAGGCCGTCGTCGTCCATCAGCCAGACCAGGTCCGCGCCGCGCTCGACCGCCAGTCGCAGACCCTCGTGGAACCCGCCGGCGCCCCCACGGTTGCGGTCCAGGGTGCGGGTGACCACGTCCGGCTCGTGTGCTGCCGCGGCCGACGCAGTCAGCCACTCGCCCGTCCCGTCCGTGGATGCGTTGTCGACGACGACGATCTCGGCCAGGTCCGGCACCTCCTGCAGCCTGCTCACGAGTCGCCGGAGCAGCGGCAGCCGGTTGAACGTGACCACGACCGCCACGACGCGTGGAGCGTCGTGCATCGGCTGATCGGTCACGGCGAACACCCTACGGACCCACCGTCGTCCGTGACGTTCGGGCAGTGAATGCGCGCTCTCCACCGCCCGAACGTCACGGACGACGGGTTAGCACGCACTTCCGACGTCGTCGGCCTGGTTGGCGGCGTACCCCTCGCTGAGGCTCCCCAGCGAGCCACCCGTGACCGCCTGGGGCTTCTTCTTGGTGCGGCTCGGCGGGGGCGCCTGCCCCTCGGCCTTGTCGATCGCGGCCGCGACCTTCTCCTGGACCAGGTCGATGTCGGGGTCGCCGGTGTTGATCATCGGCGGCACCAGGGAGAGCGAGGAGACCCGCTGGTCCCTGGCCTTCAGCGCGAGGTCGATGAAGCGGTCGACCTCGCTGGACGGGATGTCGGTGGAGAGCATCTCCGAGCTCGCCTTCGCGATGCTCTGGAAGTTCCGCAGCGCGACCTGCGGACTGATCTGCTGGAGCATCGCGCTCATCACGCACTTCTGCCGGGCCATCCGGGAGTAGTCGTCGGAGCCCTCCCGCGACCGGGCGAACCAGAGGGTGTCGTGGCCGTCGAGCCGGCGGACGCCGGGCTGGATGTAGCCGGTGACGTCGCTGCCGAGGCCACCGACCGGGATCGGGGCGCGGACCTGGAGGGTGACGCCGCCGACGGCGTCCACCAGGTCCTTGAAGCCCTCGAGGTTCACCATCGCCCAGTAGTTCACCTCCAGGCCGGTGATCCCCTCGACCGCCATGACCGTGGCGTCGACGCCCGGGTTGTCCGACTTGCCGAAGAGGTCGGTGTGGTCCTGGGCCCAGGTGCTGACCCCGTTGAGGTAGCAGCCCTCGCAGTCGAAGCCCGTCGGGAACTGCTGGTGCATCACCGAGCCCTCGGGGAAGGGGAAGTTCGCCATGTTGCGGGGCAGGCTGATCAGGACCGTCCGGCCGGTGTCGGCGTCGATGCTGGCGACGGTGAGCGAGTCCGGTCGCAGGCCCCACCGCCCGGCGCCCGAGTCGCCGCCGAGCAGGAGCACGTTGTAGCGGCCGTCGTGGGCATCGGTGACCTGGCCGTCACCGAACATCGTGATCATGAAGTCGCGCTGGACGCCGACCAGGTGGGCGCTGAACAGCAAGGCGCCCGCCACCGAGAGGCTCAGCACCCCGTTGACCCCCACGACCGCCCGACGGTGCTGGGCCGACAGCGTGAGCGGCTGGCCGATCCGCCAGGCGTCCATGAACAGGGCCGCCCAACCCGACGGCGAGCCCCATCAGCACCACCCGCAGCAGGCCGAGGACACGGGTGTCGGAGACCAGCCAGAACGCGAACCCGCTCCACACCAGCCCGAGCCCGAACGCCGCCAGGATTGCGGCCACGAGGACGATCCAGATCCGCATGGCGACGCGGCCCACCTGGCGGTTGCCGGCAACCAGCTGCGCGGAGCCGGGCAGGACCAGGGTCATCACCATCAGCGCGACGGCGCGACGGAAGCGCACGCGTGCGGCGCGGTCTCCGGCGGTGAGCAACCCGGGGGAAGCTGCGGGCGGCCCAGAGGACATGGTGGAGCCTCTCTGCTCGGGGAAGGAAGCAGGGTCGACGGCAAGTATCACCAGTCACACGCGTCACACCCGGTACGACGCGCCGACGGCGGGCTCCGGCCCGGCACGATAGCGTCGCGGCATGGCAGATCGTCCCCGGGGAGACGGGGGTCCCCGCGAGGGCACCCCCGAGTACAACTGGCTCTACGGCGACAAGCGCCGCTCCGGAACCCCGGACGACGCCACCCGGAAGGTGCCCCAACAGTCGGCCCAGCCGTCGGCCGGCGACGAGACACGTGTGATGCCCGCCGGCGCCCCGCGGGAGTCCCGCACGAGTCGCCCGGTCCCACCGAACGTCGCACCGCCACCCCGCACGCGGACCGGCTCCTCCTGGCGGTCCCGCCTCCCGCGGCCCCGCCTGCGGTGGCTGTGGATCCTGCTGCTCCTGTGGCTGGTCTTCCTGATCGCGATCCCGATCTGGGCGTGGACGACCGTGGAGAAGGTCGACGCCGAGCCGGCCGGCAGCCGCCCGGACGAACAGCCGGGGACGACCTACCTGGTCGTCGGCAGCGACAGTGCCGACGACCTCACCGCGGAGCAGCGGCGCGTGGTCCGCGCGGGCGAGCGCTCGGGCAACCGCACCGACACGATCATGGTGCTGCACACCGGTGACGGGCCGAACCTGCTGATGTCGATCCCCCGTGACTCCATCGTGGACATCCCCGGGCAGGGCAGCAGCAAGATCAACGCCGCCACCGCGTTCGGCGGCCCGAGGCTGCTGGTGCGGACGGTCGAGCAGAACACCGGGATCCGGATCGACCACTACATCGAGATCGGCTTCGGCGGCGTGATCAACATGGTGGACGCCGTCGGCGGCGTCGAGATCTGCCCCAGGACCGCGATGAAGGACCCCGATGCCCGACTGGACATCGAGAGTGGGTGCCAGGAGGCCGACGGCCTCACCGCCCTCGCCTACTCCCGCTCCCGCAAGACCTACGCCGCCCGCGGCGACATCGACCGTGCGCGGGCGCAGCGCGAGGTGGTGTCGGCCATCGGACACGAGGCGATCTCGCCGTGGTCGATCCTCAACCCCGTCCGCTACTACCGGCTGAACATGTCCGCCGCCGACGCGATCCGGGTCAGCGAGGGCACCAGCATGTTCTCGGCGGCACGGTTCGCCTACGCCATGACCCGGGTCAACGGCGAGGACGGCCTGACCTGCACGGTGCCGATCGCCGACCTGGCCGTGAACTGGGATCCCGAGCGTTCCGAGCAGATGTTCCAGCACATCATCGACGACGACACCGACGGAATCGGCCAGCGGCTCTGCACGCCGACCGGGCTGGCCCGGTGACGGACTGGGAGACGCTGTCCTGGTCCGTCGACCACGACGGGATCGCGACCCTCACCCTGGATCGGCCCGAGGCCCTGAATGCCTTCGACGTCACGATGGCTCGCGAGCTCGAGCGGGCCTTCCTCGACGCCGCCGAGGACGACTCGGTGCGGGCGATCGTGGTCACCGGCACCGGCCGCGCGTTCTGCGCCGGCATGGACCTCTCCGCCTCGGGCAACGTCTTCGGGCTGGACGAGTCGGTGCGGCCGACCCCCGCCGAGCTGCGAGACCACCTCACGGAGGCGCCGTACCACGACGGCGTGCGCGACACCGGCGGCCGGGTGACGCTGGCGATCCACGCCTGCCCCAAGCCGGTGATCGCGGCGATCAACGGCCCGGCGGTCGGCATCGGCGCCACCATGACCCTGGCCATGGACCTGCGGCTGGCCTCGACCAAGGCTCGGATCGGGTTCGTCTTCGGCCGGCTCGGCATCGTCCCCGAGGCCTGCTCGACGTGGTTCCTCCCCCGGATCGTCGGCGTGCAGCAGGCCCTGGAGTGGATCTACTCCGCGGACATCCTCACCGCCGACGAGGCCCTGGCCGGCCGGCTGGTGCGCTCGGTCCACGAGCCCGACGACCTGCTCCCGGCGGCCCACGACCTGGCCCGGTCGTTCGTCGTCGGCCGCTCACCGGTCGCGCTCGCCCTGGCCAAGCAGCTGGTCTACCGCAACAGCGCGGCGGCTGAGCCGCTGGAGGCGCACCTCGCGGACTCGCTCGCGATGTACTACACGTCGCTCGGCGACGGCAAGGAGGGCGTGGCCGCCTTCCGGGAGAAGCGGGAGCCCGAGTTCACCGGCCGGGCGTCGGAGCTGCCCGACGTCTTCCCGTCCTGAGCGCCTCACCGCTCGTCGCTGATCCGCTTCGCCTTGCCCAGCGACCGCTCGAGGGCATGCGGGGCGAGCACCTCGACCCGGGCGGTCACCCCGATCCGGTTCTTGATCCGCTCGGCGAGCGCCGCGCCCAGGCCCTCGTCGCAAGGGTCGGAGGCGGCCTCGACCCGGACGGTGAGCTCGTCGAGGTTGCCCGGCCGGGTCAGCACGCAGAGGTAGTGCGGAGCGAGGCCCTCGACGGCGAGGATCTGCTCCTCGACCTGGCTGGGGAACACGTTCACCCCGCGGACGATCATCATGTCGTCGGTGCGGCCGGTGACCTTGGCCATCCGGCGGAACGCGGGGTACGCCGTACCGGGCAGCAGGCGGGTCAGGTCGCGGGTGCGGTAGCGGATGACGGGCATCGCCTGCTTGGTGAGCGTGGTGAAGACGAGCTCGCCCTCCTCGCCGTCCGGCAGCACCTCGTGCGTCACCGGGTCGATGATCTCGGGCAGGAAGTGGTCCTCCCACACGTGCAGCCCGTCCTGGGTCTCGCCGGCCTCCTGGCGAGACGCCCGGCCCCATCACCTCCGACAGGCCGTAGATGTCGACGGCGCGGATGCCCGACCGCTCCTGCACCGCCCGCCGCATCTCGTCGGTCCACGGCTCGGCGCCGAAGATCCCGATCTCGAGGCTGGTCGAGCGGGGGTCGACGCCCTGGGCCTCCATCTCGTCGAGGATGGCCAGGAAGTACGACGGGGTGACCATGATGATGCGCGGCCGGAAGTCGACGATGAGCTGCACCTGGCGCTCGGTCATCCCGCCGCTGATGGGCACGACCGTGCAGCCGAGCCGCTCGGCGCCGTAGTGCGCGCCGAGCCCGCCGGTGAAGAGCCCGTAGCCGTAGGCGACGTGCACGATGTCGCCGGGCACGCCGCCGGCGGCCCGGATCGAGCGGGCCATCACCTCGGCCCAGGTGTCGAGGTCGGCCTGCGTGTAGCCGACGACGGTGGGCCGGCCGGTGGTCCCGCTGCTGGCGTGCACCCGCGCCACGTCCTCGCGGGGGACCGCGAACATGCCGAACGGGTAGTTCGCCCGCAGGTCGTCCTTGGCGGTGAACGGGAACCGGGCCAGGTCGGCTCAGCGTGTGCAGGTCATCCGGCGTCACGCCCGCATCGGCGAAGGCCCGGCGGTAGTGCGGGACGTGTTCGTGGGCGCGGGTCAGGGTCTCGCGCAGCCGGTCGAGCTGGAGGGCCTCGAGCTCGGCGCGGGTGGGGTTCGGGATCTCGCCGGGCATGTCAGCCAGCGTCCCAGAACGAGCCGCCGATCTCCTTCGAGCGGCCGACGAACGTCGCGACCACGGTCTCGCCGACGGTGACGGTCACGTCGTACACGCCGTCGCGACCCTCCCGCTCCCGCTCCGTCGCCGTCGCCACCAGTACGTCGCCCCGCCGGGTCGGCGCCAGGAACCTGATCTCGGCGCCGGCGGCGACCGTGCGTCGGTTGTAGGAGTTGCAGGCGAACGCGAACGCGCGAGTCGGCCACGGTGAAGGTGAGGCCGCCGTGGCCGATGTCGTGACCGTTCACCATGTCCTCGCGCAGGGTCATCCGCACCGTGGCCCGCCCGGGCCCCACCTCGTCGAGGACCATGCCGAGGGCCTGGCTGGCGCGGTCCCCGGCCCACATGGCCTCGCCGCTGCGGCGGGCGGTCTCCTCCGGCGTCATCCGGGAAGGCTAGCGACCGACGGCCTTCTCGAGCTCGGCCTTGGTCATCTTCGAGCGGCCCTTGATGTTCTTCTGCTTCGCCTCGTTGTAGAGCTGGTCGCGGGTCCGGCCGCCCGGGCCGGAGTGGGACCGCAGGCCGCCGCGCCGCGAGGAGGAGATGTCCTCGGTCGACGTCCGGCTGCTCTCGCTCGGCCTCGCCGTGCCGCGCCCGCTCCTTGTTGACCGTCCGGGCGGCGATCTCCTCGGCCTCGTCCTCGCTCCGGCCGCTGTCCTCGAGGCCCTCCTTGATGTGGTCGTACTGGCGCTCGCGCTTCTTGCTCCAGGCCTGCTGCGGCATCCCGGCTCCTTTCTTTACGTCGCGGTGCGTACCCGATCCGCACTCGGCACAAACAGGGCATGAGTGCGCGGGTAGGCGGGTACGTCCTCCGTGTCACCGACGAGACGAGGAGGCTGACATGGCGAGCCTGGACGGCAAGACGATCGCGTTCCTGGTGGCGCCCGAGGGCGTCGAGCAGGTGGAGCTGACCGAGCCGTGGGCGGCGGTCGAGGAGGCGGGCGGAACTCCGCGACTTCTCTCGACCGAGGCCGGCAAGGTGCAGGCCTTCAACCACCGCGACCGGGCCGACACGTTCGAGGTGGACGCGGTGGTCGCGGACGCCGACGCCGCGACGTACGACGGCCTGGTGCTGCCCGGTGGGGTCGTGAACCCCGACAAGCTCCGGATGGACAGCGACGCCGTCGGCTTCGTCAAGGAGTTCTTCGCCGAGGACAAGCCGGTCGCGGCGATCTGCCACGCGCCGTGGGCCCTGGTCGAGGCCGACGTGGTGCGCGGCCGCACGGTGACGTCGTGGCCGAGCCTGCGCACCGACCTGCGCAACGCGGGTGCCGAGTGGGTCGACCGCGAGGTGGTCCGCGACGGCAATCTCGTGACCAGCCGCAAGCCCGACGACCTCCCCGCCTTCAACGAGGAGCTCGTGAATCTGCTGACCTGACCCGCCGCTGCGCGCTGCGTGTCAGGATGTCGCCGTGAACGAACCGGACAACAACGACCCCTACCAGGTCTTCCAGGCGCTGGCACGGTTGATCTACATCGGGTCGACCTTCGACGAGGTCTTCCAGCAGCTGGTGTACACGGCTCCCCGGATCGTCTCGGGCTGCGACCACGCGAGCCTGATGCTCGCGCGTCGCGACGGCTACGAGACGGTTGCGGCCAGCGACGACGTGGCGCGCCACATCGACGCGCTCGAGCGCGAGCTGGGCGAAGGACCCTGCGTGGACGCGATCGAAGAGGAGGCCGGCCAGATCGACCCCGACATCAGCCAGCACAGCTCCTGGCCGCGGCTGGCCGAGCGGGTCCTCACCGAGACCCCGGTGCGAGGGATGGCCGGCTACCGGCTCGTGATCGAGGGCAAGAAGGTCGGCGCCCTGAACCTGTTCTCCGACACCCCGGGCGCGTTCGAGAAGGGCGGTGACGAGGGCGCCGTGCTCTCTGCCTTCGCCTCGGTCGCCTTGATGTCCGTGGCCAACCGGGACCGGGCCGACTCGCTGCGCCGCGGCCTGGAGACCAACCGCGAGGTGGGCAAGGCGATCGGGCTCCTGATGGCCGCCCACGAGATCGGGTCGGACGAGGCCTTCGAGCTGCTCCGCAAGGCCTCCAACGACATGAACATGAAGCTCACCGAGGTCGCCCGCGAGGTGATCCAGAACGCCGAGCGCCGACCCCGCGACGGGTCCTAGTCGGCGCTGCCCGGGCGGCACCTGCAATGAGCCTGGCGGTCTGCCTGCTGATCGACGACCCGGCCGACGCTGCGATCCGGCAGCTGTGGCGCCGGCTCGAGGAGGCCGGCGTACCCAGCCTCGCGACGCACACCCACGGCCGGCACGTCCCGCACCTGACGCTGGCCGCGCTCCGCACCTACCGCATCCCCGACGTCCAGCAGGCCCTGGCCGGGCTCGCGGTCGCCTTGCCCGACGTGCTCCATCTCGACGCGTTGGGCGCCTTCCGGCGCAGCCGCTGCTGGCTGGCCCCGGCGGCGTCGGCCGACCTGGTGGCCCGCCAGGAGGCGGTGGTCAAGGCCGTCCTGGACACCGGCGCGGACCTGCACCGCCACTACCGGCCGGGCGTGTGGGTGCCCCACCTGACCCTCGCCCCGAGGTTGCACACCACGGACCTCCCGGCCGTCGCCCGGATCGTGTACGACGTCCTGCCGCTGACCGCGCCGGTCACCAGGGCGGCGCTCATCGACACCGCCGACCGGCGCCCGGCACCGGCTCGACCACCTCGTGTGAGACGGCCCGTCAGAGCTGCGACTGCACCCCGGCGAGCAGCTGGCGGGCCATCACGATCCGCTGGACCTGGTTGGTGCCCTCGTAGATCTGGGTGATCTTGGCGTCGCGCATCATCCGCTCGACCGGGTAGTCGCGGGTGTAGCCGTAGCCGCCGAGCACCTGCACGGCGTTGGTGGTCACCTCCATGGCGACGTCGGAGGCGAAGCACTTGGCGGCGGCGCCGAAGAAGGTCAGGTCCTTGTCGCCGCGCTCGGAGCGGCCGGCCGCGGCGTAGGTCATCTGCCGGGCGGCCTCGACCTTCATGCCCATGTCGGCGAGCATGAACTGCAGGCCCTGGAACTCGGCGATCGACTTGCCGAACTGCTGGCGCTCCTTGGCGTAGCCGAGCGCGTAGTCGAGGGCACCCTGCGCGACGCCGACGGCCTGGGCGGCGATCGTGACGCGGGTGTGGTCGAGGGTCCGCATCGCGATCTCGAAGCCGTTGCCCTCCTCGCCGATCATCCGGTCGGCGGGGATCGCGGACGTTGTCGAGGTAGACCTCGCGGGTCGGCGAGCCCTTGATGCCGAGCTTCTTCTCGGGGGCGCCGAAGGAGACGCCCTCGTCGGACTTCTCGACGACGAACGCCGAGATGCCCGCGGCTGCGCTTCTCCGGGTCGGTCACGGCGAGCACCGTGTAGAACTCGCGACTCGCCGGCGTTGGTGATCCAGCGCTTCACGCCGTTGAGCACCCAGTCGTCGCCGTCGCGCACGGCGCGGGTCTTCATCGCCGCCGCGTCGGAGCCGGCCTCGGGCTCGGACAGGCAGTAGGAGAAGCCGCCCTCGCCCGCGGCGAGCTGGCTGAGGTAGTTCTTCTTGAGCTCCTCGCGAGCCGGCGATCTGCACCGGCAGCGAACCGAGCTTGTTGACCGCCGGGATCAGGCTGGAGCTCGACGCAGGCCCGGGCGACCTCCTCGATGACCAGCACGGTCGCGAGCGCGTCGGCGCCGGCGCCGCCGTACTCCTCGGGGACGTGGGGCGCGTGGAAGTCGGCCGCCAGCAGCGCCTCGGCCGCCTCGCGCGGGTAGCGGGCCTTCTCGTCGACGTCGGCGGCGTACGGCGCGACCTTGGCGTCGCAGACGGCGCGCACGGCCTCGCGGATGGCCTGGTGCTCCTCGGAGAGGGCGAAGAGGGGGAAGTCGCTCATGCCCGGATCGTACTTCCGGGTGCGGCCGGCCCGGCTGCGCCGTCAGCGGTGGAACACCAGCCCGTGCCGCCCGTCACTCGTGACCCAGCCGGAGCTCGTCGCCGGAGATCGACCAGGAGACCGTGCTCTTGCCCTGGAGCACCCGGGTCACCCCGCGCTCGACCTCGCCGGCCGCGCCCGGGCACAGCTTCAGCGTCATCCCCATCTGGCCGAACGTGATGGTGTCGCCCGACACCGCGGCTCGGCCGCCGCCGGAGTTGCAGCCGGCGTCGAAGCTGACCTCTGTCGTTGCCGAAGCGGATCGTGGCGGTGACGTCGTCGGGGACGACCATCATGCCGACGAAGTCACCGTCGCGCTCGCCGATGCCGGTGAGCCGCCAGTGGGTCCCGATCAGGTCGTCGGCGTCTCCCGGCTCGTCGGAGGCGACCTCGTCCGCGGGCACGAACCACACCGGGCCTTGCCCGACCGAATCGCGAGGTCGGTCCCGTCCAGCTCGAGCTCCGGCGACGATCCGAAGAAGTCGACCATCCACTCGTCCTGCGCCTGCCGGGCGCCGGGGCAGCCCATCTCTGTGCCGCCCAGCGCGCTGGTCCGCAGGACGCCGTCGTCCCAGGTCGCCTGTCCGGAGAAGTGGTTGCAGGACGCGGTGAACGAGATCTCGCCGTCGCGCAGGGTGAGCCGGATCGGCGCGGAGCCGTCGGGGAAGAGCCGGACCGGGCCGTCCCCGACGTACTCGCCGTCGATCCCCGAGTCCGCACCGGGGCTCGGCGGCTCGTCAGCCGTGACCTCCCCGCAGCCGAGCAGCAGCGAGGACACAGGACCAGCCCGGGGAGCGCGAGCCGCGGGGTGGGTGCTCATGCCACTCCGACGCGAGGGGGGCCGCTGGGTTCCCGTGGGCTGGTTGACTTGCGACATGGCTTCCAGCGCAGAGGACGCCGCCACGGCGGAGTGGCTCGACCCGGAGAACATCCGGTTCCTGCTCGACGACTGCGAGACATGGGCGGTGGTCGGGCTGTCCGGCAACCCGGACCGGACGGCGTACCGGATCGCCCAGATGCTGCAGGACCGGGGCAAGCGGATCGTGCCGGTCCACCCCGAGGCGCCGACGGTCCTGGGCGAGACCGGCTACGCCACGCTCGCCGACGTGCCCTTCCCCGTCGACGTCGTGGACGTGTTCCGGCGCTCCGAGGCGGCCGGGGAGTTCGCCGACCAGGCGGTCGCGATCGGCGCCCGGGGCGTCTGGTTCCAGCTCGGCGTGATCGACCACGACGCGTTCCGGCGGACGACCGAGGCCGGGGTGCCGATGGTGATGGACACCTGCCCCGCCATCGAGTGGGGGCGACGCCGTCCGTGACCACTCCCGGCCGCGACCTCCAGGTCAGCCCCGGACCGGGCCTCCCGTCCGGGCTGGTGATCCCGGCCGCCGAGCTCGTGGAGCGGTTCTCGCGCTCCTCGGGCCCCGGCGGACAGTCGGTCAACACCGCCGACAGCCGGGTCGAGCTCGAGTACGACGTCGCCGGATCGACTGCCCTCTCGCAGACCCAGCGCGACCGCGCGCTCGCGAACCTCGGCCCGCGGCTCGTCGACGGGAAGCTGGTCGTCGACGCCTCGGAGCACCGGTCCCAGCACCGCAACCGGGTGGCGGCACGCGAGCGCCTCGCCGACCTGCTGCGGTCCGCCCTGGCCCCGCCGCCCCCGCCGCGTCGCCCGACCAAGCCCTCCCGCCGGGCCCGCCAGCGCCGGCTCGACGCCAAGCGTCAGCGCGGCGAGACCAAGTCGTTGCGCGGTCGGGTGCGCGAGGAGTAAGCAGACCCATGACCCATTCGAGGCCCTCACCTACGAGACCCGCGACCGCAAGGCCTACATCACGCTGAACCGGCCCGAGCGGCTCAACGCGATCAACGCGGCGATGGCCGCGGAGATCCCGGCCGCGGTCGCCGCCGCCAACGACGACCCCGACGTGCACGTCATCGTCCTGCAGGGCGCCGGCGACGCGTTCTGCGCCGGCTACGACCTCAAGGAGTACGCCGAGCGAGGCGACCACTCCAGCCGCCGGTGTGGGACCCGATCAAGGACTACCGGCTGATGAAGCGCAACACCGACGACTTCTTCACCCTGTGGCGTTCGCTCAAGCCGACGATCGCCAAGGTGCACGGGCACGCCGTCGCCGGCGGCAGCGACATCGCCCTGTGCTGCGACCTGGTGGTGATGGCCGACGACGCCCGCATCGGCTACATGCCCGCCCGGGTGTGGGGCTGCCCGACCACGGCGATGTGGGTGTACCGGCTCGGCGCCGAGCGGGCGAAGCGGATGCTGCTCACCGGCGACACCATCGACGGCCGACCGCCGCCGACTGGGGACTGGTCCTCGAGTCCGTGCCGGCCACCGAGCTCGACGACGCGGTCGAGGACCTGGCCGACCGGATCGCCGGCGTGCCGATCAACCAGCTGGTGATGCAGAAGCTGATGATCAACCAGGCCTACGACAACATGGGCCTGCACGGCACCCAGATCCTGGCCACGCTCTTCGACGGCATCACCCGCCACTCGCCCGAGGGCCGCTGGTTCCAGGAGTTCGCCGAGACGCACGGCTTCCACGCGGCGGTCCAGTGGCGCGACTCCGGCCGCTGGATCCCGAACGGCGGCGGGCCGATCCCCACGGCCGACGAGCTGCCGGCAGGAAGGCTGAGAGCGCCGGTCAACGGTCACTCGTCCGGCGGCGTACCTGCTCGGCCGCGCGCGCGGAGGTCGCGGCGACCATCCACTCGAGCGGCCCGCGCCGCCGGCCGTAGACGTAGAGGCCACCGATCGTGAGCAGCGCGACCACGTGCAGCGGGAACGACGACGGGGTCTCCTCCGGCAGCACCGCCGGCGTCCGCATCACCACGTGCAGCGTGTACAGCGACAGCGTCATCGTCCCGGCCCCGAAGGCGATCGCCACCGCCCGGCGTCGGCTGGTCGACACGAGTCCGACGAGGAGCAGCGAGGCGCCGATGACGAGGTACGACGTCCCGATCGTGTGGGCGAGGTCGAACGGCGTCGCGCTGTGCGGGGCGACGACCAGCAGCCACTCCCAGGGCCCGCCGGTCGGCGTGGTCCCGAACATCCCGCCGGCAATCTCCTGGAGCAGGTCGGGCCCGGTGGCGGCGGGCGCCCCCGGGGAGCCCGCCAGGTCCTCGGCGATCCCCACGGGTCCGGTCAGGATCCGCGACACCACGAAGGAGACCAGCGCCAACGCCGCCCCGGTGCCGGTGATCCACCACTGCACCGCTGCGGCTCGCCAGGTCGAGGCGCCCGAGCGCCATCCCGGCGAGCAGGTAGGCCAGCCACGGCACGACCGGGTAGTAGCCGGTGAACAGGAGCTCGCTCAAGCAGCTGACCCGGATCGGCGAGCTGGCGCGAAGGTCGGGCTCTCGAAGCCTCGCGGCGGCAGCTCGGGCCGGACCACCTGTGAGACCACCGGCGCGACCACGATCCAGGCGCCGGCCAGGCCGAACAGCGCCGGCGCCCGCAGCCCGACGAACGGGAGTCCGAGCAGGAACAGCAGGCCGTAGTAGGTGAGGATGATCGCCAGCCCCGAGCCCAGGCATGCCCAGGTAGAGCCCCACCAGCGCGATCAGCAGGGCGCGGACGGCGATCCCCAGCGACCTGGCCGCCCGCTCCCGGCCCGTGACCGGCTCACGGCGCCCGGTGATGAGGGCCAGCGACACCCCGGCGAGCACGGCGAACAGTGCCGCGGCGCGCCCGCCGGCGATCGCCTGCGGCAGCGCCAGGTCACCGTCGGGACCGCGGTCGATGAGCACATGGGTGGCGACCATGCCGAGCAGCGCCAGGCAGCGGGCCACGTCGAGGCCGACCAGCCGGTCCGCGGCCAGCTGCTTCGTCACGCCCCGATCCTTCCGGCTCGCCGGGGCCGGGCTCGCTCCGGTCAGAACCCGATCCTGCCCGTTCCGCTCGAGGCGCCGCGCACGGCCTTGCCCTTCTCCTCGGCCTTGTGCCGCAGCTCGGCCTGGAACTCGGTCATCCGCTCCTGCAGCGCGGGGTCGGTCGCGGCGAGGATCCGCACGGCGAGCAGCCCGGCGTTGCGGGCGTTGCCGACCGCGACGGCGGCCACGGGTACGCCGGCCGGCATCTGCACGATCGAGAGCAGGGAGTCCATGCCGTCGAGGTACTTCAGCGGCACCGGTACGCCGATCACGGGCAGCGCCGTCACCGAGGCCAGCATGCCCGGCAGGTGGGCGGCGCCACCGGCGCCGGCGATGATCACCTGCAGCCCGCGGCCGGCGGCCTGCCGGCCGTAGTCCAGCATCTGCTCGGGCATCCGGTGCGCGGAGACGACGTCGGCCTCGTGCGCGATGTCGAACTCCGCCAGCGCCTCGCCCGCGTCCTTCATCACCGGCCAGTCGGAGTCGGAGCCCATCACGATGCCCACGCGGGCCTGCGGGTCAGCCATGTCTACTCACTCTCATCTCCGAGGTCACCACGGAACCACGCCGCGGCGTGCCGTGCACGCTCCAGGCAGTCCTCGAGGTCGTCGCCGTAGGCGTTGACGTGCCCCACCTTGCGGCCCGGGCGCAGCTCCTTGCCGTAGAGGTGCACCCGCAGGAACGGGTCGCGCGCCAGCGCGTGCGGGAACCCGTCGTACAGCCGACCGGTCTGCGCCGGCCCGCCCAGGATGTTGACCATCACCGTCCACGGCGCCCGGGCCGCGGGTGAGCCGAGCGGCAGGTCCATCACGGCGCGGAGGTGGTTCTCGAACTGGGAGGTGACGGCGCCGTCCTGGGTCCAGTGGCCGGTGTTGTGGGGCCGCATCGCCAGCTCGTTGACCAGCACGCGACCATCCGCGGTCTCGAAGAGCTCGACGGCGAGGATTCCGGTCACGTCGAGGGCACCGGCGACCCGCAGCGCGAGCTCCTGCGCCCGGCTGGCCAGGTCGGGGTCCAGACCGGGGGCCGGGGCGACCACCTCGTGGCAGATGCCGTCGCGCTGCGTGGACTCCACGACCGGGTACGCCGCGGCCTGGCCGCTCGGCGACCTCGCCACGAGGGCGGACAGCTCGCGACGGAAGTCGACCAGCTCCTCCGCGAGGAGCTGGACGCCGGACGCCGCCGCGGCCCGCAGCGGCTCGTCGCACTCCTCGGCGCTCCGCACGACCCACACACCCTTGCCGTCGTAGCCACCCCGGGTCCGCTTGAGCACGCACGGGAACCCGAACGCCTCGATCTCCGCGCAAGGTCCCGACGGCGCTGTATCCGCGGGCTAGGGCAACCCCAGCCCCGCGATCGCCGTTTCGCATCACCGCCTTGTCCTGGGCGTGCACCAGCGCCTCGGGCCCGGGACGTACGGCGAGGCCGGACTCCGCGAGCGCGTGCAGGTGCTCGGTGGGCACGTGCTCGTGGTCGAAGGTCACCACGGCGCAGCCGTCGGTCGCCTTCACCAGGGTGTCGAGGTCGCGGTAGTCGCCCACGAGGTGGTCCGGGATGACCTGGGCCGCGGAGACACCGTCGCCCTCGGCCAGCAACCGCAGCGGCAGTCCCAGCGCGATCGCCGGCTGCGCCATCATCCGGGCCAGCTGCCCGCCGCCGATGACGGCGAGGGTTGGTGCGGGCGCGGTCACACCGAAAGGCTAGTGGCTGGTGCCCGTTGCTTCTCGAAGCGCAGTCCCTTGCCCCGGATCGTGGTGATCAGCGTGGGTCGCCGGGTGTCGTCACCCAGCTTGCGGCGGACCCAGCCCAGGTGCACGTCGATCGTCTTCGAGGAGGTCCAGAAGTTGGTGTGCCAGACGTTCCGCATCAGCTCGTCGCGGGTCACGATGTCACCCGCGCGCGACATCAGCGCCTCGACCAGGTCGAACTCCTTGCGGGACAGGACGATCTCCCGACCGGCGCGCCACGCCCTGCGCGTCTCCGGGTCGATCTCGACATCCTGCACCTTGAACATCTGCCAACGGTAGGAATCGGGGCATCACCCAAACGTAAAATGCCGAAACCTTGCACAAACGTTGGGGTTTGGACGGCGGGGTCGATCGGGCCCTGATCGGCTAGTGCCGGCGTACGGCGACCGGCTCGACCAGTCCGAACCCCCGGACCGGCCGGGCCGGGAGCAGACGCGTCTCGAACTGGTCTGCCGGCAGCAGCTCGGCCGTCTCCCCGTCGACGATGATCCGGTTGCGGCGGGCCACGGCGGTCATCCGGGACGCCATGTTGACGGGCGGGCCGAACACGTCGCCGAGGCGCATCACGACCGACCCACTGGCCAGCCCAACCCTGACGTCGGGCATCCGCGGGTCGCGGCCGACCACGTTGATGATGCCCTCCGCGGTGTCGTAGGCGCGGATCGGGTCGTCGTTCACGAACAGCACCGAGTCGCCGATGCTCTTGATCACCCGACCGCGCTTCCCCGCCACCACGTCGGCGCACCGGGACTCGAACAGCTCGACGATGTCTCCGATCCGGGCCTGCCCGATCTGGTTGGACAGGGCCGTGAAGCCGACGATGTCGACGAAGCCGACCGTGACGTGGGCCGTGTGCAGGTCCTCCTCGTTGGCCCCGAGCTCCTCGACCCGGGCCACCGTCGCCGCGAGGTGCCGCCGCCAGACGTAGATCAGGAGGCTCTCGAACGCCGGGTTGATCTCGTGCAGCATCCGCAGGGCAGATCCGCTCCGGCTGCCGGTGGCCTCGTCGCCCGCCTCCAGCTCCTCGACCCGGTGCGCCAGGGTCCCGACCTCCCAGTCCGAGAGCCGGGCCATCGTCTGCCCGACGGCGCGCGTGAGGTTGACGGCCGTGTCGAAGTCGATGACGCCGGTCTCCACGATGTCGTTGAGCCGCGACACCGCGTCCGCGTCTGCCTTGGTGAAGGCGACCTCCAGGCCTTGCTCGGGGAAGCCCAGGGCACGCCAGAGCCGGCGCAGCTGGTCGACGGTCACCCCGGTCTCGTCGGCCACCTCGAGCGCGTTGAACACCCGCTCCTCGCCCAGGATCGCGCGTTCGAGCCGATCCCGCGCGGTCTCCGCCTCAGGTTCCATCGTCGCTGCGGTGACCCGCCAGCCGGTGGAGCTCCTCGGCCACCTGGAGCTGCACCTGCTCGACGCGGGGGACGTCCTCGAGCTCGACCCGACCTTGCTCGCTGGCGTCGGAGACCACCAGGGTGCCGCACCCGAAGATCCGGTCGATGACGCCGATCTCGAAGTCGACGCCGCTGATCCGGTTCAGCGGGATGGTGCGTCCCTCCTTGCTGATCAGCCCCGACCGCTTGATGAACCGGCGGTTGGTGAACGTGTAGGTCGTGGTCGCCCACGCCACCAGCGGCCGGACCACCCACAACACGATCACGACCGCGGCGACGCCCCAGACCCCGATGTGCAGCACGTCGGCCGCCCCACCGCCCCCGGTCCGCTGCGCGAACGCCGCCACCCCCAGGGTCAGCACCAGGATCAGGAGCGGCAGCAGCAGCACCTTGGGGTGTGTGCGGGTCGACACGACGACGTGCTCGCCCGGGTTGAGCAGACTCTGCGAGAAGGCCACAGGACGATCATGGCACTGATCGGGTCATCGGACCGGCCGGACATGGACCACGTCGCCGGCCCCGACGGCGACGTCGTCGACGACCAGCCGGCCCCCGGCGTCGATGCCTTGCGCCGTCCCGGTGCGAACCTCGCCCCCCGGCAGCTCCACACGGACCTCGCGGCCGATCGTCACGCACGCCTGGGTGTACGCCGCCCGGAGGGCCGAGGCGCGTCCGGGGCCCTCGTCGGCCTGCCACGCGTCGTACTCGTCGACCAGGCGGCCCAGGACCCGCGTCAGCAGCTCGGTCCGGTCCGGGGTCGAGCCGGTGGCCAGCGCGACCGACGTCGCGGTGTCGACCGGCAGCTCGGCCTCCGTGGTGCTGACGTTGAGGCCGATGCCGAGGACGGCCGCCGGACCGTCCCGGGTGTCGACGCGCTCCAGCAGGATGCCGGCGATCTTGCGTTCGCCGACCAGCACGTCGTTGGGCCACTTCAGCCCGGCCGGCACCTCGGCCTCCCGAAGCGCAGTGGCCAGCGCGTGGCCCGCCAGGAGCGGGAGCCAGGGCCACTCCGCCGCCGGCACCCGCGGCCGCAGGAGCACCGAGAACGTCAGCGCCGCCCGGGCGGGGGTCTCCCACGACCGGTCGAGCCGGCCGCGGCCGGCCGTCTGGTGCTCGGCCACCACCACCAGACCGTGCGGTGCACCTTCGCGGGCGCGGTCGGCGACGAGCGCGTTGGTGGAAGCGGCCGCGTCGAGGATCTCCACGCGCAGGCCGCGGCCGAGCGCGTCGAGCTGCTCGGGGTCGAGAGGCGGGCGGGGGTCGGCTGCGGCCGTCACGGGCACTAGATTGGCCGACGAGGCAACGAGGAGGCCAGTTGAGTCCAGCAGATTCCAGCTCGGCGGAACCGGTCGTGGGCACCGATGTTCCCGACGACATCGACATCCACACCACCGCGGGCAAGCTCGAGGACCTCGACCGCCGGCTCGACGAGGCGGTCCACGCCGGCTCGGCCAAGGCCGTCGAGAAGCAGCACGCCAAGGGCCGCAAGACCGCCCGGGAGCGGATCGAGCTGCTCTTCGACGAGGGCTCCTTCGTCGAGCTCGACGAGCTCGCCCGGCACCGTTCGACGGCGTTCGGACTGGCGAAGAAGCGCCCCTACGGCGACGGGGTGATCACCGGCTACGGCGCCATCGACGGCCGCCAGGTGTGCGTGTTCTCCCAGGACTTCACCGTGTTCGGCGGCTCCCTGGGCGAGGTCTACGGCGAGAAGATCACCAAGGTGATGGACCTCGCCATCAAGACCGGCTGCCCGATCATCGGCATCAACGAAGGTGCCGGGGCCCGGATCCAGGAGGGCGTCGTCTCGCTGGGGCTCTACGGCGAGATCTTCCGCCGCAACGTCCACGCCAGCGGCGTGATCCCCCAGATCTCGATGATCATGGGCTCCTGCGCCGGCGGACACGTCTACTCCCCCGCCGTCACCGACTTCACGGTGATGGTCGACGGCAGCTCCAACATGTTCATCACCGGTCCCGACGTGATCAAGACCGTCACCGGCGAGGACGTCACGATGGAGGAGCTGGGTGGCGCCCGGACGCACAACACGAAGTCCGGCAACGCCCACTACATGGGGCACGACGAGGACGACGCGATCGAGTACGTCAGGACGCTGCTCTCGTTCCTCCCCCAGAACAACCTCGACGAGGCGCCGTCGTACGACCGAAATTGGCGGAGCGGCGGACCTCCTTGAATTCTCCGACCTCGACCGCACTCTCGACACGATCATCCCGGACTCGCCGAACCAGCCCTACGACATGCACGACGTCATCACCGCAGTCGTCGACGACGAGGACTTCCTCGAGGTGATGGCGTTGTTCGCGCCGAACATCATCGTCGGTTTCGGCCGGGTCGAGGGCTCGCCGGTCGGCGTCGTCGCCAACCAGCCGATGCAGTTCGCCGGCACGCTCGACATCGATGCGTCCGAGAAGGCCGCCCGCTTCGTGCGCACCTGCGACGCGTTCAACATCCCGGTGCTCACGTTCGTCGACGTGCCCGGGTTCCTCCCCGGCACCGACCAGGAGTGGAACGGCATCATCCGCCGCGGCGCCAAGCTCATCTACGCCTACGCCGAGGCCACGGTCCCGCTGGTCACGGTCATCACCCGCAAGGCGTACGGCGGTGCCTACGACGTGATGGGCTCCAAGCACCTCGGGGCCGACATCAACCTGGCCTGGCCCACCGCCCAGATCGCGGTCATGGGCGCCCAGGGTGCGGTGAACATCCTCTACCGCTCCGAGCTCGCCGACGCGAAGGATCCTGACAAGAAGCGGGCCGAGCTGATCACGGAGTACGAAGACCACCTCGCCAACCCCTACGTCGCAGCCGAGCGCGGCTACGTCGACGCGGTGATCTCCCCCCACGAGACGCGGGTCGAAGTGGTCCGGGCGCTGCGACTCCTCCGCTCCAAGCGGGAAGTCCTGCCCGCCAAGAAGCATGGGAACATCCCCCTGTGAGCGGGGGCGCGGAGCGTCCCCGAGCAGGGGGATCCGGAGCCGACCCGTCGGTAGTTCTCCGGAGGAGCGAAGCGGGGGAGGAAGCTAACGACGTGTCGGCGACCCCACCCACGAACCAGAAACCGGAAAGCGGACCGGAACCCGAGGGGGTCTTGAACGGTCCCCCGCTGCTGAAGATCGTCTCCCCAGACGCCACCCCGGAGGAGATCGCGGCCCTGGTGGCGGTGTTCGCCGCCCTCGGCTCCGGCGCGGAACCGCCGGCCCGCCGTCCCGAGTGGTCGGCGCACCACCGCAAGGTGCGCTCGACCCACCCGCACGGACCCGGCGGCTGGCGCTCGAGCGGCCTGCCCCGCTGACGCCGCTCGGACGTCATACAGCTCGCGCGCGATAGGCGACGTTTCGCATGACGTCCGACGCCTTCGCCACCGATGACTAGTCGTTGTTCCGCACGGATCAGTCGCCTCCATGGTCAACCTGAGCCATAAACAACGCGTCAAATAGCCCACTTGGGTCATCAACAGAGCGTGAACTGACCAGAAGTTGCTGAGGCTTGGGCAGCGGGCTGTGAGCAGGCGACTCGGTGCAAGATGTGCGTGTGCCGACAGTGGGCAGGATGCTGCGTCTCACTTCAATGGAGTGGACGTATGCGCTGACCGTGATGGTGATCGCGACGATCGGGTTCACCACGGGGTCCACGTCAATGATTCTGTTCGCGGCCTTCCTGGCGCTGCCGTCGAGCGTGATCGCCGTTCCGGCCTACTACCTCGCCTACGGTCTGCTGGCCCTGGTTCCTGGAGCGAATCCCTCGAGCGGCAGCGGATCGGGCTCGTGCACTCCGACCGGGGAATGTCAGGCATCTACAACGGGAGACCTCGCGGCCTGGTTCGCGATCACAACGGAGGTCATCGGAATCCTCGCTCTGACCGCCGCCGCCCTGCTGAACGTGGTGGTCCTCCGACGCCTGGTCGCTCGCCGCCGAACCCGAACAGATGAAACCAGCTCCCGCTGACATGCGGCTACGCCGGCGGCTTCACGGCGAGGACCGGACACGGAGCGTCGAGCAGGACCTGCTGCGCCACGCTGCCCATGATCATCTTGCCGACCGGGCTCCGGTGCCGGATGCCGATGACGAGGACCTGGGCCCGGGTGTCGTCGACCACGCGCAGCATCTCGTCCGCGACGTCGGCGCCCATCGCCTGCCGCACCTCGTGCCCGACGTCGAGGCCGGCGAGCCGGCTCTCCAGCTCGGCCAGCCCCTCCTCGCCGACGTAGCGACGGTCGACGAGGGCGTCGCCCTTGGTCGCGTTGACCACGACCAGTCTGGTGCCGCGGCGCCGGGCCTCCTCGACGCCCGCGGTCAGTGCGGCCTCGCCGTACTTGTCCGGGATGTAGCCGACGACGACGGTCATCGGACCGCCTCCTTCTCCTCGAGGACCTCGCCCGGGGTGCGGAACCGGCGGAGGACGACCGGCGCGACCAGGACCAGGACGATCAGCACGTAGCAGAGGATCGCGAGCGGCTCGTTGAAGAGGCCGCTGATGTCGCCCCCGGAGAGATCGAGCGCCTCGCGGAGCTTGACCTCCATCAGCGGGCCGAGGATCACGCCGAGGATCAGTGGCAGGACGGGGATGCCGAACCGCCGGATGGCGAAGCCGAGCAGGCCGAAGGCCAGCAGGAGGGCCAGGTCGAATGGGTCCTGGTTGACGCTGTAGGCGCCCAGCGAGGCGAAGAACAGGATGCCGGCGTACAGCTGCGGGCGCGGGATGCGCAGCAGCTTGGCCCACAGCGGCGCCAGCGGAAGGTTGATCACCAGCAGCAGGGTGTTGCCGATGAGCAGGCTCGCCAGCAGCGTCCAGACCAGGTCGGGTTGGTCGGTCATCAGCGTGGGGCCCGGCACGATGCCGTACGACGTGAGCGCGGCCAGCAGGATCGAGGCGGTCGCGGTCACCGGCAGGCCGAGCGCCAGCAGCGGGACGAACATCCCGGCCGCGCTGGCGTTGTTGGCTGCCTCGGGGCCGGCCACGCCCTCGATGGCGCCCTGGCCGAACTCGTCCGCGCCGCCCCGGCGCCCCGCGAGCTTGCGCTCGGTGATGTAGGACAGGAAGGTCGGCGTCTCGGCGCCGCCGGCCGGCACAGCGCCGAACGGGAAGCCGAGCGCGGTGCCCCGCAGCCACGGACCCCAGGACCGCCGCCAGTCGTCGCGCCCCATGAACGGCCGGCCGACGGGGATGACGTCGACGGGCATCCGGCGCAGGTGGGCCGCGGTCCAGAGCGCCTCGCCCACCGCGAACACGCCCACGGCCACCACCACGATGCCGATCCCGTCCGCGAGCTCGAGCAGGCCGCCGGTGAGCCGGGCCTGCGCGGTGGAGAGGTCGAGGCCGATCAGGCCGATGGTGAGGCCCATGAACAGGCCGATGAACCCGCTGAGCCGCGACGCACCGAGCACGCTGCTCACCAGCACCATCGCGAGCAGCATGATCGCGAAGTACGACGGTGCGCCGACCTTGACGGCCTGCCCGGCGAGGGCCGGGGTGAAGAACGCGACGAGGAGCGTGCCGATGGTGCCGGCGATGAACGACCCGATCGCCGCCGTGGCCAGCGCCTGCGCGGCCCGGCCGCGCTTGGCCATCTTGTTGCCCTCGATCGCCGTCATCACCGACGCCGACTCACCGGGGGTGTTGAGGAGGATCGAGGTGGTGGAGCCGCCGTACATGCCGCCGTAGTAGATGCCGGCGAAGATGATCATCGACTGGGTCACGTCGAGGCCGTAGGTGATCGGCAGCAGCAGCGCCACCGCCATCGCCGGCCCGATGCCGGGCAGCACGCCCACGAAGGTGCCGAGCAGCACGCCGATCGCGGCGTACATCAGGTTCTCCAGCGTGAACGCGCTCTGGAGGCCGTCGGCGAGAAGGTTCAGGGTGTCCACGGCGGCCTCAGAGGATCCCGTCGAGGATGCCGGGGGTGAGCGGCACGCCCAGCGCGTAGAAGAAGTACCAGCCGCCCACCGCGAGCACCGCCCCCACCAGCACGTCGCGCAGCGGGGTGCGGCTGCCCAGCGCCCACGCGGAGCCGGCGAAGAGGAGCGTCCCGCTGATCGCCCAGCCGAGGACGTTGACCAGCAGCAGGTTGAGCACGAGGATCCCGACCAGCTTTCCGACGGTGGGCCAGTCGGGCGGGGTCGTCAGGTCGATGT
Organism: uncultured Actinomycetota bacterium; assembly: GCA_963848795.1. Lineage (GTDB taxonomy): Bacteria > Actinomycetota > Actinomycetes > Propionibacteriales > Nocardioidaceae > Nocardioides. The sequence continues at coordinate 41,882 of CAWKEX010000020.1, read as the reverse complement.
CCTCGCCGGCCTCGGCCTGGGCCACGTCGCCGCGCGCCGTCGCGATCGCGAGCAGCACAGCGAGCACGACCATGCCGGTGCCGATCAGGTAGGGGAAGACCCGCGGTCCGACCGGGTCGCCGAACCCGACGCTGAGCCCGCGCGCGTCGATGATCGTGTAGACCCCGACGGCGAACAGGGCCGCCGCCAGGAGGTACTGGCTCTTGTCGACCGCCGGTGGCGGTTGGGTCGCGGTTTCGCTCCCTGGCTCACTCACAGCAGCCCCAGGTCCTGGAGCGTCCCCGACACGCGGGCGTCCTGCTCGTCGATGAACGTCGCGAACTCGTCGCCGGTCTTGAAGTCGTCGGTCCAGCCGTTCTCGTCGAGCGCCGCCTGCCAGCCCTCGCTGTCGTGCATCTCCTCGAGGTACCCGGTCAGCTCGTCGGTCCGCTCCTCGCTGATCCCGGGCGGCGCCAGCACTCCGCGCCAGTTGAGGAACTCCAGGTCGATGTCCTCCTCGGTCAGAGTCGGCACGTCCGCAAACGGGCCGTCGGGATAGCGCTCCTGGCCGGACACGGCGAGCACCCGCAGCTCGCCCGACTCGACCTGGCCGACGAACTCGGCGAGCCCGGAGAAGCCGACGTCGATCTTCTCGCCGAGGAGCGCGCTCGTGAGCGGGCCGCCGCCGTCGTAGGTGATGTAGTTGACGTCGTTGGGGTCGATGCCGATCTCGTCGGCCAGCTGCATGGGGAACAGGTGGTCGGGCCCGCCGGGCGACGAGCCGCCGCCCACGGAGATCGAGCCGGGATCCGCCTTCCAGGCCTCGACCAGGTCGTCGACCGTCCGGTACGGGGAGTCGCCGGGCACCAGCACCCCCTCGGGCTCGCTCATCAGCTGCGCGAGCGGGGTCGCGTCCTGGAGGCTGTACTCGCTGGCGAAGGAGTACGTCGACCCGACGACGCCGAGCCCGACGGTCATCATGGTGTGCTCGTCACCGGCGCGCCCGACGAGCGAGGTCATGGCACCGGCGCCCCCGGCCCCGACCACGTTGTCGACCGTGAACGAACCGCCCGTGATGTCGGCGTCCTCCATCACCGCGACGGCCGCACGTCCGGTCTGGTCGTAGCCGCCACCCGGGCTGTTGGGGATGATCATCAGCAGGTCGCGACTGTCGTCGCCGCGGGTGACACCGCACCCGGCCGTCGCGCCCGCCAGGAGGACGAGCACGACGATCAGCCTGGTTCCAGCGGCGCATCGCATCACCACTATCGTCCCGCTCCCCTTTGTCACTGTCGAGGGAGGCGGACCGAACGATCGACACCCGCAATGGCACGATCTGGGGGTGTTTCGGAACCTGACCCTCGTCGTCTCGTCCGTGCTCGTTCTCGCCCTGGGCGGCTGCGCCGGCGACGAACCGGACGAGGCCGGCGCCGACGCGCCCTCCCCCGAGGCCACGTCCTCCGCACCGGCCACGACTACCTCCCCCGAGACTTCGGACGCCAGCGACATCGACCAGTGTGGGCTCCTGACCGACGCGCAGATCGCGGAGCTGGCGGGCGAGCCGGTCGGCGGCAAGCAGCCGCACACGATCGCCGGTGAACTGCCTGCATGTGTGTGGGGAACCCCGGTGAAGGGCGTCCAGCTGGGGTCCGTGAGCTCAGTCGTCTGGGCGCGCGGGCTGCCGACCGTCGTCGAACAGCTCAAGGCGAGCGGAGCTGCGGACGCCGCGACTCTCCAGAAGCTCGAAGACGCCGCCGACCTGGTCGCCACCGGCGAGTCCATCCCGGCGGACCAGGCATGCGATCTCTTCACGAAGCTCGTCGAGCTGAACGGGCTTCCGAAGGGTTCCAACGTGACCGTCAACCTGATTCCAGACGCCAACGACCCCCAAGCGATCTCCGGCCAGGCGTGCCTCGGCGGCATCTACACCACCGTGCTGCTCATCCGGCCCGACCTGAGCGGGTCAGACGACGAGACCCAGCGCGTTGAGCAAGCCCTGCGCCGGGCGATGGGCCAGGCCCGGAGCTAGGGGTCCGAGTCTCGGGCCTTGTCGAGCACGACGTGGACGTGGTCGGGTTGGCAGGTGCATGACGCCATCACCGACGTCGCCGGGATCCGGGTCGGCCAGACCGAGCGCGTGGGCGACGGCTGGCTGACCGGCACCACCGTGGTGCTCGCCCCGCCCGAGGGCGCCGTCGGGGGCGTCGACGTACGCGGCGGCGGGCCGGGCACCCGCGAGACCGACCTGCTCGACCCCCGGAACCTCGTGGAGCGGGTCCACGCCGTCGTCCTGAGCGGCGGCTCCGCCCTCGGGCTCGCGGCTGCGGACGGGGTGGCGCAACGTCTGCTGCGGGACGGCATCGGCTACCCGATGGGCGGCCCCGGCGAGGTCGTGCCGATCGTGCCCGGCGCGGTCATCTTCGACCTCGGTCGGGGCGGGACCTTCGCCCACCACCCCGACGCCGGGTTCGGCGAGGCCGCCTACGACGCCGCCGCCACCGATGTCGAGGAAGGCAACCACGGCGCCGGCGCCGGCGCGAAGGCCGGTGGCCTCAAGGGCGGGGTCGGCACGGCGAGCGCCACCCTCCGGGACGGTACGACGGTCGGCGCCCTGGTCGTGGCGAACCCCGCCGGATCGTGCGTCGACCCAGCCACGGGGGAGCTCTGGGCCGCGCGGCACTGCCTCGACGGTGACCTCCCCGCCCTCCGCCGACCGGCCGAGGCCGAGCTGCTCGCGGCCAAGGTCGAGGCGGCCGCACAGGACAGGGACCGCCGGCCGCCCCTCGCGACCACACTGGCCGTGATCGCGACGGACGCCACCCTCACCAAGGCCCAGTGCGCCAAGGTGAGCGGCCTCGGCCACGACGGGCTGGCCCGCGCGATCAACCCGGTGCACACGATGTTCGACGGCGACACTGTCTTCACCCTCGCCACCTGCGCCGGCGAGGCGCCCGACCCCCTCGCCTTCCACGCGCTCCTCGAAACCGCGGGCACCTGCGTCACTCGCGCCGTCGCCCGCGCGATGATCGCCGCCGAGTCCACCCAGGGGATGCGCGCCTACCGGGACGCCTTCCCCTCCGCCTTCAGCTGAGGCAGCTGCGGGCAGACATCCTCACGTCCGCTCATCGCGGTCCTCGCCAGAAAGTCTCGGCATCGGCTGCGTCTCGGCATCGGGGGTGGACTCCCCCCACGATGGTGGTGCTGTCGGCGTCGGGGGGCGTGGGAGCGTCCGGCGGCGGGCGGTGCCCCCCAACCTGATCTGGCGGCGGAGCCGCTCGCCGAGGTCGGTCTCCTGGAGCAGACGCTTGGCGGTCGAGAGCACCGCGGCGTGCAGCTCCAGCATCGCCGGACGGGAGTCGGCCATCAGCAGATGCTCGAAGCGCGCACGTGCCTCCTGCAGCCCCTCCAGCGCCTCCCGGAGAACACGGACGTCCGGCGAACGGGGGTGGACGGCCGGTTCGGCCTCGTCATGGACGAGCTGACCGAACGCATCGGTCACGGCGGCCATCTCGCGGAACGCCTGGGCAAGACCGAGCGTCACGTCGTCGGTCCCCTGGTCGTCGTCGAACCACGCGGGGTCATGGGTCGTGTCCATCACCGCGCGGAACATCGCCCGGATCGCGACCGCGGAGTGCTCCAGCGCCTCCAGGCCCTGGCGCAGCCCCGGGCCCACGTTCGGCGTACCGACCGCGCGGACGTTCAACCGGCGTCCCTGCTCGGCGTGCAGGAGGGCGGCACCGATCCGGGGGATGTCGTAGGTGATCTGTCGTGCGTCGTCGAGCCACGCCCGGGCGGCTGGGCGGAGGTCCCCGCCCCGTTCGACCAGCTCGGCCAGCTCGTCAGCCGCCCGGTTGAGCAGATCGCTGATCGAGTCGGCCAGACCGTCGATCGCCCGGCCGGCGTCGGCCGTGGCGACCCGGGGCGGCACCAGCAGGTTCGCAGCGATCCCGACCGCGGCGCCCACCAGTGTCTCGGCGATCCGCTGCCACGCCGCGGACCCCGTGCTCAGCGAGCCGACGCCCAGCACGAGCATGGCACTGATGGCGACCTCGATCAGGTTGTCTCGCAGCCGCAGCACCTGGCCGATGGTGATAGAAGCCAGGATCAGCAGCCCCAAGCTCCACCACTCGAGTGGCACGACCTCGGCGAACGCCGCCGCGAGCGTCACGCCCGCCACCACCGACACCACGCGGTCCAGGCCGCTGGCGAGCAGGGACACCGGCGTCACCTGCACGACCAGCATCGCGGTCAGCGGGGCGAGCAGCGGCTGGGTGCCGGGGAACAACAGGGTCGCGACGACGTAGCTCGCGACCGCGGCCGTCGTGATCCGCATCGACCACAGCACAGCCGCCCGACCGCCCTCGTGCAGGCGCGCCCTACCGCGGGTGAGGACTCGACGCCACCAGTCACGCACGGTGCCATCTTGCTCCACCTGCTGGACAGACTCGACCTGTGCAAGGGTGAACTCCATGACCGGACTCGTCCTCGGCCCCCTCCTCCGCCACGTCGACGAGACCAGCGCGTGCGTCTGGGTCGAGACCGAGGAGCCCGGAATGGTGAGCGTGAGCGCCGGCGAGCACGAGGCCGAGTCGCGCAGCTTCGGGGTGCATGGCCACCACTACGCCCTGGTCTGCATCGAGGGCCTGCCCCCGGGCACCAAGACCCCCTACACCGTGAGCGTCGACGGCGCGCAGGTGTGGCCGGAGCCGGACTCGCCATATCCCCCGTCGCTCATCCCGACGCTCGATCACGGCAAGCCGCTGCGGCTGGCCTTCGGCTCCTGCCGCACCTCGGTCACCCACGACAAGGCCGGCAACAAGCTGCATGGCGTGGACGCCCTGCGTGCCTACGCCCTGCGGATGGCAGGAATCACCGACCCGGGCGCCGAGGACGACCCCGATCCCGGCGACCAGGCCCGCTGGCCGGACCTCGTGCTGTTCCTCGGCGACCAGGTCTACGCCGACGAGACCACCGCGGAGATGCAGGAGTTCATCGAGTCGCGCCGTGACATCGACGAACCTCCCGGCACCGAGCTCAAGGACTACGAGGAGTACGCGCACCTCTACAAGCTGGCTTGGTCGGATCCCGCGAACCGGTGGCTGCTGTCGACGCTGCCCAGCGCCATGATCTTCGACGACCACGACATCCGCGACGACTGGAACACCTCCTGGTCCTGGAAGCAGGAGATGGAGGCCACCGACTGGTGGAACGGCCGGATCGTGGCCGGACTCGCGTCGTACTGGGTCTACCAGCACCTCGGCAACATGACGCCGGAGGAGCGGGCCGAGGACGCGAGCTGGCAGGCGATCCAGGACCACGACGGCGACGACGAGTACGACGCCTCCGACGTGCTCGACGCCTTCGCCGAGCGGGCCGACCAGGAGCCGGAGAGCTACCGCTGGAGCTATGCCCGCGAGTTCGGCGACCAGGCCCGGTTGCTGGTGGTGGACTCCCGCGCCGCCCGGGTGCTGGAGCCCGATCGCCGCTCCATGCTGGACGAAGGCGAGATGGCCTGGCTCGACGACCGGATGCGCGGCGATGTCGACCACCTGCTGATCGGCACCTCCCTGCCGTTCCTGCTCGGCCCCGGACTGCACTATGCCGAGGCTTTCAGCGAGGCACTCGCCCAGGGGGCCTGGGGACGCAGGCGGACCCGCAAGGCGGGCGAGACGCTGCGGCAGGCCCTGGACCTCGAGCACTGGGCGGCCTTCCAGGAAGCGTTCCAGACGGTGTCGGCGATGGCCCTCGAGGTCGCCCGCGGAGCGCGTGGCCGGCCCCCGCGTGACATCACGTTCCTCTCCGGCGACGTCCACCACAGCTATGTGTCCGAAGCGCGGCCCACCCCCGAGGAGTTCCAGGAGCGCGGGCCGATCCACAGCCGGATCATCCAGGCCACCTGCTCGCCGATCCGGAACCCGATGCCGCGCCGGCTCCGCTTCCTGGTGGCCGTGCTGGCCTACGGCGTGGCCGGACCGATCGGCCACCTCGTGGCCCGCTCGGCCAAGGTGGCCGACGCGCCGCTGACGTGGAAGCCGCTCGAGGGGCCGTGGTTCGACAACAACCTGGCCACCCTCGAGGTGACCGACTCGGGCCTTCGGATGTGGTGGGCGACGGGTGTCGTGGACGGCGGCCACCACGACCGTCCGCGGCTGGCGCGGGTCTCCGAGGTCAACGTCGACTGAGGCCCTACTCTCGCCGGATGCGACTCGTGCTGGCCTCCGCGTCCCCCGCCCGCCTGGCGACCCTGCGCAGTGCCGGCGTCGAACCGGTGGTGATCGTCTCCGGCGTCGACGAGAGCCAGGTCGAGGGGCTGCCACCGGCCGAGCTCGCCCTGCAGCTCGCCGAGCTCAAGTGCGCGGCCGTCGCCGAGCGGGACGGACTGCCGGACGACGCCCTCGTCCTCGGCTGCGACTCGGTCCTCGAGCTCGACGGCCAGGCGCTGGGCAAGCCGAGCGACGCCGACGACGCCACCGCCCGGTGGCGCAGGATGCGCGGTCGTTCCGGCGTGCTGCACACCGGCCACAGCCTGCGCGACACCGCGTCCGGACAGGTCGCGGCGGCCACAGCATCGACCACCGTCCACTTCGCGGAGGTCACCGACGACGAGATCGCGGCGTACGTCGCCACGGGCGAGCCGCTGGCCGTGGCCGGCGCCTTCACCGTCGACGGGATGGGCGGAGCGTTCGTGACCGGGATCGAGGGCGACCACCACAACGTGGTGGGCCTCAGCCTCCCACTGGTCCGCGAGCTGACGGCGGAACTGGGTCGATCGTGGACCGATCTGTGGAGTGCGTGAACCGGTCGGGGTGCCGGAAGACCAGCTCGCGGAACAGGAAGAACCTCGCGGTGTTGGCCAGCAGCAGGCCGATCACGTTGGCGGAGATGTTGTCGGAGATCGGATCGTCCACACCGAGCACGTTGCGGCTGACCCACAGGCAGGCCATCGGGACGAGCATGGTCGCGAAGTTGATCGCGACGAACGCGAGCAGCCCGCCGTCGGGGTGGTTGGTCTCGCGCTCCCGGAAGGCCCAGCCCTTGGTGAAACGAAAGCTGATCGCCATCCCCACGAGGTTGGCGATCAGGTAGGCGAGCTCGGGCTGGTCGTTGAGCAGGGCGTAGTTGGCGGTGTTGAAGCCGTGCACCAGGAAGTTGAAGAGGATCAGCGCCACGATCGTGGCCAGCAGGCCCACGGCGAGGAACCGTCCCACCTCGCCCGCGAACCGCTCCCAGCGCTCACCCATGCCGAGAAGGCTAACCCGGCGCGTCCACGCATTTCGGGCAAACCCCACTCCACGGGCAACCCCGGCCCACCGTCGACTCGCGGGCAACCTGCTCGAGTCCCGCACGTAGGTTGGTCAGCATCTTCGACCTGACCCTCCGCCGGACCGACCGGCACCGGCCCTTCGAGCTCATCGCACCCGGTTTCGTCGCCGCGGACGTGGGCCGCCCGGCTCCCGACGCTGGAGGCCTCACGCTCCACACCCGGGGACCGGAGGCGCCGTTCGCGGCGGTCGAGGCCACGTTGCCCGCTGCCCGGGGGACGATCGCGCTCGGCCTCGGCACCGAGGACGGCGACCACGTCCTCGTCCGGTGGAAGGCGGAGACCTCGCGCGTCACCCTCGAGGTCCGCATCGGTGGGCGGACGCGGGTCCTGCGACGCAAGAAGGTCCGGCTCGGTGGCGGCGCCGCCTTTGCCTTCGCGTTGTGCGAGAACCAGGTCACGGCCCTGGTCGACACCGGCGACGGGTGGCAGCCGCTGCTCACCGAGCGTGACAAGGTCTCGCGGCTGGTCGACCTCCGTCGCGAGACGACCCTCGCCCGGTTCCGCTACGCCTGGGGCACCACCGGCGTCACCGCATCAGCCGTGCGGGCCGGGCTGTTCGGCATGACCGGCCTCCGCGACCCCCACCTGGTGCAGCATGCGGACGGTTCGCCGTACGAGCGGGAAGGGCGGCAGTTCCTCACCTGGACCTGTGCCGGTCTCGGGTCCTTCCCGCAGGCGCACTGGACGGTGTGGTCCTTCGACCCCGCCTCGCCTCGGGACATGCGCCTGGAGTCGCAGCTCTTCAGCCGCCGCGACGGGCTCGTGCAGGGCGATCATGCCGGCCAGCTCGTCCGGCACCGGGACCGCTGGCTGCTGGTGACGAGCTCCTGGGGCGACTTCGCACCTGGCAACATCCACGTCCGGCACGCCGAGACCGATGCCGATCTCCTCTCCGATGTGCACGTGATCGACACCGAGCCCACGCCGCTTCCGACGGAGCACGGCACCTGGGACCCCTCCCTGCTGCTCCACGACGGGAGCTGGCTGGTCGCGTTCGTCGAGAGCCCGTCACAGAAGCCCTGGAACTTCCATCCCGCCCTCGCGCGTGGCCCCGAGGGATCCGGCACCCAGGCGCCCGACGGCAAGCCGTGGACCAACAGCCTCGAGCTGGTGGCCGCCGCCGACGACCTGACCCAGTGCGAAGGTCCGCTCTTCGCGCAGGTGGGATCCGAGACCTGGCTGCTGGCCAGCGACAAGGTGGGACAGCACTACCCCGTCTTCGACCTCGACGGGCAGCGCCGGGGCCGCCTGGATGCGCCGTACCCGACGAACATCCCCCATCCCCAGCTCGTCCCGGACCCGGGTGGTGGCTGGTGGATGGTCACCTTTGACAACACCCAGTACGCCGAGCGCGTCATGGGGTACGGCGGACACGGCGACGTCGTACTGATGCACTCGACCTGAGCAGCCGGTGTCAGCTCACTCGACGGGCAGGCCAAGTCCGCGCGCGATCAGCATCCGCTGCACCTCCGAGGTGCCCTCACCGATCTCGAGGACCTTGGCGTCGCGGTAGAAGCGGGTGACGGGGTACTCCTCCATGAAGCCGTAGCCCCCGAACACCTGGGTCGCGATCCGGCTGGCGGTCACCGCCGACTCGGTGGCGTGGAGCTTGGCGATCGACGCGGCGTGCTTGAAGTCCTTCACCGGAGCCCCGGCGTCCTTCATCGCCGCCGCCTTGTAGACCAGCAGCCGAGCCGACTGGAGCATCACCTCGAGGTCGGCGATCTGGAAGGCCAGGCCCTGCTTGCGGCCGATCGGCACGCCGAAGGTCTGCCGCTCGCCGGCGTACTGCAGGCTCATGTCGAGGCAGGCCTGGATGCAGCCGACCGCCAGGGCCGCGATCGCCACCCGGCCGTCGTCGAGGATGGCGAGGAACTGGGCGAACCCGCGCCCACGCTCGCCGAGCAGGTTCGCCTCCGGCACGCGCACGTCCTCGAAGGACAGCGGGTGGGTGTCGGAGGCGTGCCAGCCGAGCTTGTCGTACGCCGGCTCCGCGGTGAACCCGGGCGTGTCCGCCGGAACGATGATGCTGCTGATCTCGGGGCGCTCGTCGCCGCCGCCCCCGGTGCGCGCCGTCACCGTGACCAGGCTGGTGATGTCGGAGCCGGAGTTGGTGATGAACTGCTTGGAGCCGTTGATGACCCACTCGCCCTCGACCAGCTCGGCCTTCGTCCGGGTGGCCCCGGCGTCGGAGCCGGATCCCGGCTCGGTGAGTCCGAAGCCGGCGAGGGTCCGGCCGCTGACCAGGTCGGGGAGCCAGGTCTGCTTCTGCTCGTCGCTGCCGAAGGTGAGGATCGGGTTGATGCCGAGCCCGACCGCGGCCTCGAGGGTGATGCCCATCGACTGGTCGACCCGGCCGATCTCCTCGATCGCCACGCAGAGGCTGGTGAAGTCGCCGTCGGCGCCGCCGTACTCCTCGGGCGCGGTGAGGCCGAACAGGCCGAGCTGGCCCATCTTCTGCACGACGTCGACCGGGAAGTGGTGCTCGCGGTCCCACGTGCCCGCGTGGGGCGCGATCTCCTTCTCGGCGAAGTCTCGGACCGTGCGCCGGAACTGCTCGTGCTCGGGTGACAGCTCGAAGCTCATGGCCGTCATGCTAGCCGAGGAAGTTAGCGATCGTTAACCACCATCGGGACGAATCGGCGCGCCCGAACGGGTCAGGTAAGGTTAGGCGACCCTAAGCAGTCGAGTCGAGATCGGATCCCCGCGTGACCAAGAACCTGCTGATGGCCTGTGCCGCGGTGTTGCTGACCGCCCCGATGCTGACCGCGTGCGGCGACGACGGCCCCTTCATCACCGTCTACAACGCCCAGCACGAGGAGCTGATCGCCGAGGTCGCGCCGCTCTTCGAGGAGGAGACCGGCATCGAGGTCAAGCTGCGCAGCGGCAGTGACCTCGAGCTGGCCAACCAGCTGGTGCAGGAGGGCGACGCATCGCCGGCCGACGTGTTCCTCACCGAGAACTCCCCCGCCATGTCACTGGTCGACAACGCCGGCATGTTCACGAAGGTGGACCAGGAGACCCTCGACCTGATCCCGCCGGAGTACGTCCCCGCCAACCGCAACTGGATCGGCTTCATGGGCCGCTCGACCGTCGCGATGTACAACACCGACGCGCTCAGCGACGAGGAGATGCCCGACTCGATCCTCGACTTCGCCGATCCCGAGTGGGCCGGCCGGATCTCCTACTCCCCGACCGGAGCGGACTTCCAGGCCATCGTCAGCGCGGTCCTCGAGCTGGAGGGCGAGCAGGCCACGCGCGAGTGGCTGGACGGACTGGCCGAGAACGGCACGGAGTACGACGGCAACGATGTGGTCCTCGAGTCTGTCGACTCGGGCGAGGTCGACGCCGGGATCGCCTACCACTACTACTGGTATCGCGACCAGAAGGAGGCGGGCGAGCACAGCGACAGCTCCGAGCTCCACTTCTTCGGCGACCAGGATCCCGGTGCCTTCGTGAGCGTCTCCGGCGCCGGCGTGCTCGCGTCGAGCGACAAGCAGACGAACGCCCAGAAGTTCGTGAACTTCCTGGCCAGCGCGGAGGGACAACAGGCGATCGCGGACTCCTACGCGCTGGAGTACCCCCTCAACCCCGAGGTCTCGCTCGACCCGCCCGTGAAGCCGTTCGACGAGCTCGAGCCACCCCAGATCGACGTGGCGACCCTCAACAGCGAGCCGGTGACCGAGCTGATGCAGGAGGAAGGCCTCCTCTGACCACCGACGCGCCCGTCCTGCAGCGGGACCTGGACGCCCCGCAGGGCCGACCGGAGCAGAAGACGTGGCTCCGCAGTCGGCCCGGCGGACGCCTCCCCTGCTGATGATCTCGGGTGCTGGCCGTGGCCCTGCTCGACGCTGGTGCCGCTCGGCTTCGTCGTCGCCTACACCGTGATCATCGGACCGACCGAGGCATGGGACCTGCTGGTGCGGCCCCGGATCGGGGAGCTGCTCTGGAACACCGCCCGTCTCGTCGCCGGCTGTGTCTGCGCCAGCCTCGTGATCGGCGTCGGCTGTGCGTGGGTCGTGGAGCGGACCGACCTCCCCTGGCGGCCGCTGTGGCACGGGCTGCTCGTGGCGCCGCTCGCGGTGCCCGCGTTCGTCAACAGCTTCGGCTGGGTGTCCCTCACCCACGCGGTCGAGGGGTACGCCGGCGCGGTCCTGATCGTGACCCTCTCCTACTACCCGCTGGTCTACCTGCCGGTCGTCGCCTCCCTGCGCGGGCTCGACCCGGCGCTCGAGGAGACGGCGTACTCCCTCGAGCACGGCCGGTGGCGCACGTTCCGCCGGGTGGTGCTGCCCCAGCTGCGGCCGGCCATGCTCGGCGGCTCCCTGCTCGTGGGGCTGCACCTGCTCGCGGAGTTCGGCGCGCTCCAGATGCTCCGCTTCCCGACCTTCACCACCGCGATCTACGACCAGTACCGCTCCACGTTCAACGGGCCCGCGGCCAACATGATCGCCGGCGTGCTCGTGCTCTGCTGCGCGCTCCTGCTCACCGCCGAGCTGCGGCTGCGGGGACACCGCCGCTACGCGCGCGTCGCCCATGGGGCCGCGCGGCCGGTCGAGCGGCAGCGTCTCGGCCGGGCGCGATGGCTGGTGGCGGCGCTGCTGGCAGGGCTGCTGGCGCTCGCGCTGGGCGTGCCGACCTACAGCCTGCTGCACTGGCTGTCGGTGGGCTCCTCGACGGAGTTCCCGGTGGGCGAGCTGCTCGCGGCCGCCGGCACCTCCATCGGGCTCGGCGCCGCCGGTGCGGCGCTGACCGTGGTCCTTGCGCTGCCGGTCGCCTGGCTCGCCATCCGCTACCGCACCCTGGCCAGCACCGCGGTCGAGCGCAGCACCTACGTCGCCAACGCGCTGCCCGGCATCGTCGTCGCCCTGGCGCTGGTGACCGTGTCCATCCGGGTCGTCGAGCCGGCCTACCAGACCTTCGGGCTGCTGCTGGTGGCCTACGCGATCATGTTCCTGCCCCGTGCGGTCGTCAGCGTCCGCGCCGCGCTCGAGCAGGCCCCCGTCGTCCTCGACGACGTGTCCCACAGCCTGGGCGCCGGCCCGATCGCCACCGCGCGCCGGGTCACCCTCCCGATCATCGCGCCCGGCATCGGGGCCGGTGCCGCGCTGGTCTTCCTGGCCGTCTCCACCGAGCTGACCGCGACCCTGATGCTGTCCCCGATCGACACCTCGACCCTGGCCACCGAGTTCTGGTCCGCCTCCTCGTCGGTGGCCTACGGTGCGGCGGCGCCCTACGCATTGCTGCTGGTCCTGATCTCGATCCCGGCGACGATCCTGCTGGGCCGGCACGCGACCCTGGCCGCCCCCTCCGAGAGAATGGCGCCATGAGCAGCCTGCACCTCGACGGCGTGACCCGGTCGTTCGGCCCCGTGGTGGCCGTCGACCGCGTGGACCTGTCCGTCCCGCAGAGCTCGATCACGGCGGTGCTCGGCCCGTCCGGCTGCGGCAAGACCACCCTGCTCCGGCTGATCGCCGGCTTCCTCGAGCCCGAGGCGGGCACCATCCGCTTCGGCGACAAGGTGGTGGCCGGGGCCGGTCGCGCCCTGCCGCCGCAGGCCCGCCGGGTCGGTTACGTCCCGCAGGAGGGCGCGCTGTTCCCGCACCTCGACGTCGCCGCGAACATCTCCTTCGGCCTGGCCCGATCGCAACGCCGGTCTGCCCAGAACGGCCAAAAGTCGACCCGCGTCACCGAGATGCTGGACCTCGTCGAGCTCCCGGCGTCGTACGCCGGCCGCTACCCGCACGAGCTCTCCGGCGGCCAGCAGCAGCGGGTGGCCCTGGCCCGGGCGCTGGCGCCGAACCCCACGGTGGTCCTCCTGGACGAGCCGTTCTCGTCGCTCGACGCCTCGTTGCGCACCAGCACCGGCCAGGCCGTCGTCCGCGCCCTGCACGCCGCCTCGGCGACCGCGGTGCTGGTCACCCACGACCAGGACGAGGCGCTGTCCCTGGCCGACCAGGTCGCGGTGATGCGCGCCGGCCGGCTGGTTCAGGCAGACGCCCCCTACACGCTCTACCGCTCCCCGGTCGACGCCGACGTGGCCCGGTTCGTCGGGGGCGCGACGGCCCTCCCCGCGCACGTGAGCGCCGGAGTCGCGTCGTGCGTCCTCGGGGACCTCCCACTCGCCGGCGCCTGCCCCGACGGCGCGGCCGAGGTCCTGGTCCGCCCCGAGCAGGTGCGGCTCGACGGAGCCGCGACCGGTGCCGTGGTCGAGGCCCGGGTCACCGAGGTCAGCTTCTACGGCCACGACGCCGCCTGCCGGCTGGACCTCCAGCCCGACGGCCCCTCCCTGGTCGCCCGGATCATCGGTCTCGAGGCGCCGGCGATCGGGAGCATCGTGAAGGTGGGCGTCGCCGGCGGCGTGGTCGCCTTCCCCGGCTGAGCAACCCAGCCCGCTCGTAAGGTAAGGCAATCCTAAGTTAGACTGCGCCGGTGAGCCTGCTCCTCCCGTCTCCCGAACGCGCTCCGGCCCGTCCGGTCTTCGACCTCCCTGGTCACGGTTCACGCACGGCTCTGCACACCGCGGCCGGAGAGATCAGCTACCGCGAGCTGTCCGACCGCGCCGCCGATCTCGCCGACGAGGTGCTGGGATCCACCCGGCGGCTGGTCCTGATCGAGGGCGCCAACACCCCGGAGGCCGTCACGGCCTACCTCGCGGCGCTGCAGCACGGCCACGTCGCCCTGCTGGTCCCCCAGGGCCGGCCCGCGCAGCTGCAGCAGATGGTCGACGCCTACGACCCCGACGTGGTCCTGCGCCACGACGACGACCGTTGGCTCGCCGACCGGCGACGCCGCGGCACCGCCCACGACCTGCACCCCGATCTCGCCCTGCTGCTGAGCACCTCCGGATCGACCGGGTCACCCAAGCTGGTCCGCCTCTCCCACGACAACCTGCGCAGCAACGCGGCGAGCATCGCGTCGTACCTCCGGCTCACGCCCGACGACCGCGCCGCCACGTCGCTCCCCCTGCACTACTGCTACGGCCTTTCGGTCGTGAACAGCCACCTGCTCACCGGCGCCGGACTGGTCCTGACGGAGGACTCCGTCGTCGACGAGTGCTTCTGGCAGCGCTTCGAGGACGCCGGCGCGACGTCGTTCGCCGGTGTTCCCTACACCTTCGACCTGCTCGACCACTCCGGCTTCGCCGACCGGGACCTGCCGAGCCTGCGCACCATCACCCAGGCCGGCGGCCGACTCGGGCCCGACCGGGTCAGGGCCTGGGCCGAGCTCGGGCAGCGGCGGGGCTGGGACTTCGTGGTGATGTACGGCCAGACCGAGGCCACCGCCCGGATGGCCTACCTCCCCGCCGAGCTCGCCGCCAGCCGACCGGAGGCCATCGGCGTCGCCATCCCCGGCGGCTCCCTCAGGCTGGACCCGGTGCCCGAGGCCACCGAGCCCGGCGTCGGCGAGCTGGTCTACGAGGGCCCGAACGTCATGCTGGGGTACGCCGAGTCCCCGGCCGACCTGGCCGAGGGCCGCACCGTCGACGCGCTCCGGACCGGCGACCTGGCGCGGATCTCCGACGGCCTGGTCGAGATCGTCGGACGCCGCAGCCGCCACGCCAAGGTGTTCGGCCTGCGACTCGACCTGGACCGGATCGAGAGCACCGCTCACTGCCCGGGTCCCGCACACCGAGGTGAGATGCCTCGCGGTCGACGACGTGCTGCACGCGTTCACGACCCGGCGCCGATCCTCCGCCAGGGTGCGTGCCGAGCTGTCCGAGCTGTGCGGGCTGCCGACCTCGGCGGTCCGGGTCCACGCCGTCGCCGAGCTGCCGCGCACCGCCGCCGGGAAGCCCGACCACGCGGCGCTGGAGCGCCAGGCGCGCCTGGTCGCGGCCCCGCCGGCCGGTGAGGCCGACGGCCCGGACCCCACCGCCACCGCGTCGTCGCTGCGCGACGAGTTCGCCCTGGTGCTGGGCCGTCCCGACGCCGACGTGGCCGACAGCTTCGTCAGCCTGGGCGGCGACTCGCTGTCCTACGTCGAGCTGGCCACCCGGCTCGGCCGCCGCATGGACCGGCTGCCGCCCGGATGGCACACGCGGACCATCGCGGAGCTGGCCGCGCCCGCGTCGACCGACGCGCCGCCGCGCCGCCGCCGACTGGGCCGCCAGATGGACTCCACCGTCGCGCTGCGGGCCCTCTGCATCCTGATGATCGTCGGCACGCACGCCAACGTCTTCACCCTGGTCGGCGGCGCCCACCTCCTGCTGGCGGTCGCCGGCTACAACTTCGCCCGGTTCCAGCTCGCCGAGGTGCCGCGGGCCGACCGGATCCGCAACGGGCTGGTCGCGGTCGCCCAGGTGGTGGTGCCGAGCTCGCTCTTCATCGGCGCCGTTGCCCTGCTCACCGGCGACTACGACCCGCCGACCGCGCTCTTCCTGAACGGGCTGCTGGGCAGCGACACGTGGACCCTCGACTGGCAGTTCTGGTTCCTCGAGGCGCTGGTGTGGACGTCACTGGGCGCCGTCGCCCTGATCGCGGTCCCCGCCCTCGACCGGGTCGAGCGGCGGACCCCCTTCGCCTTCGCCGGCGTCCTGCTGCTGGCGACGCTCGCGCTGCGGTTCGCCTGGACCGGGGTCGAGGCGGGCGCCACCGAGCGCTACACCCCGGGCGTGGTCCTCTGGTGCTTCGCGCTGGGGTGGGCGGCCGCACGGTCCCGGACCGCCTGGCAGCGGGTCGCCGTGCTCCTCGCGGCGGCCGGGGCGTACGCCGGCTTCTTCGGCGACCCCGAGCGCGAGCTGCTGGTCGTGGCCGGTGTGGCCGCGCTGCTGTGGCTCCCCACCGTGCGCGTCCCGCGCCTGCTGGCACCGGCGGTCACGGCGCTGGCCGGGGCGTCGCTGTTCGTCTACCTGACCCACTGGCAGGTCTACCCGCACCTCGAGATGGACCACCCGGTGCTGGCCCTGCTCGCGTCGCTGGCGGTCGGGGTGGCCTACTGGTGGCTGACCCGGCCCGCGCTGCGGCGGATGGGCGGCTGGTTGCGTTGCGTACAGGTTCCCGGCAGGCCCGCAGCCGAGTTGTGACCCGAGATCCGCGCACACCCGAGGACGTCATGCGGACGGTGCAACCGCCTGCTCTGTCCGTATGACGTCTTGTGATCGATGCCGTCCAGGACGCGCGGAACTGCCGCGTTCCGCTCGTGCAGCTGCTGCGGGCCAGCACGTTCCCGGCGGCTGACCTTGTGCCCACGACCTCACTGGTTTCAACGCCCAGGGGCGTAGGACTCCCGCGCGGCCGGAACCCCTGACCCCGGCCGCACGGGAGAGATCACAGGCCGGCGGTCGAGGTGATGAAGTCGTGGATCGACGGGTTGTTGACCTCGCCGTACACGCCCGGGAACGCCGGCACGGCGCAGCCGAGCCCGTAGCTCACGATCCCCACCTGGACCAGCCGGCCGTCGGCGAGGGTGCCGAACATCGGGCCGCCCGAGTCGCCCTGGCAGGAGTCGCCGCCGAGCGTCTCCGCGCAGACCTCGGAGTCCGGCTGGAAGCCCATCGTCTGATTGGTGGTGCAGTTGTCGTCGGCCACGGCGGTCACGTCGACGGCCTTGAGGTTCTCGGGGATGATCGGCGAGCCGAAGAACTCCGTGCCCCACCCGGCCACGGTCATCGGCGCACCCTGCTGCTCGAGGGTGTCGTCACCCTGCGGGGCCAGCGCGATCGACGGCGCGGCGATGTCGCCGTTGACGTGGATGAGCGCGGCGTCGAAAGTGCCGGTCTCCTCGTAGTCGGGGTGCACCACGATCCGGTCCGCGTCGAGGGTCTGGCCGGTCGAGAAGTCGTTGATGTTGGTGCGGCCCACGCCGACCTGGACCTCGCTCGGCTTGGTGTCCACCATGCAGTGCGCCGCGGTGAGGATCCACCGGGTCCCGATCACCGAGCCGCCGCAGATGTGTCCGTCGGTGCCGTCGCCGTACTCCTTGAGCTGGATCGAGGCCATGAACGGGAACTGCCCGTCCTCGGCCTGGTAGCCGCCGACGATGGCGTCGGCCGGGCTCGCCGCGAGCTGGGCTCCGGCCAGCACGAGAGCGGCTGCGGTGAGGCGGGCAAGGGTGCGTACCGGACGCATGGGCTGCCTTTCGGTGGATTGGTCTAGACACTGGTCCCAACGACGCGGGCAGCGTGGGGTTACCCCCGGGCCTTGCTCGGTCAGGCCATCGCCAGCCCGAGCAGGAGGGCGGCCAGCCCCACGGCCAGGCTCGCCACCGCGTACGCCACCGCGCGCCGCGCCCGGCCTTCCTCGGCGAGCCGGACGGTCTCGAACGCGAACGTCGAGTAGGTCGACATGGCCCCGGCCACGCCGGTGCCGAGCAGGACGTACGCCGGCGAGTCGGCCGCCAGTCCGAGGCCCGCCACCAGACCGAGCAGCACGCACGCCGCCGCGTTGGCGACCAGCGTCCCGAACGGGAACCCGGCCCCGAGCCGCGCGGTCACCCGGACGTCGACCAGGTAGCGCACGGGCGCCCCGACCATGCCGCCGAGGACGACGAGCAGCCAGGTCACGGCTGCCTTCCCGCCACGAGCGACCGGGCCAGGGCGACCGCGGCCGCCGTGGCAGCCACACAGCCCAGCAGGGTGCCGACCAGGTAGCCGGCGGCCGCCGCCCGGTCCCCCGCCACCCAGAGCCCGTGCGCATCCAGGGTGTAGGTGGAGAACGTCGTGAAGCCGCCGAGGACACCGGTGCCGAGGAACGGCCGGATCAGCGGGTGGGCCCGCCAGACCTCGGTGGTGAGGACCACCAGCACCCCGATCAGGGCGCAGCCGGCCAGGTTCACCGCGAGGGTCGCCCACACCTCGGGCGCCACCCGGTGGGCGGCGAGCCTGGCCACCGCCCCGGCACCGCCGCCCACCGAGACGGCCAGCACGACGACCAGCTGGGCGGGATCGAGGTCCGGGTCGACCGGCTCCTCGTAGTGGTGCTCGGGGCGAGGGCGGCGCACCCGGCCATTCTGCCGGACTAGTCATCTGGACAGCCCGGGCCGGGAGAGCGCACGCTTGATGTCTAGTACGGGGGAGAACAGCACATGACAGAAGCAGCCATCGACCGGCGGGCAGCTGCCAAGCACGCGACCGAGATGGTCATGAATGCGGAGCTGGAGCGCGTCGAGCGCACCGCCACGCAACGGATCCGCGACCGGATCCACGGCATCCCGCCCGAGCGGCGCCACCTTGTCAAGATCGGCGACAGCCGCATCGAGATGATCGAGACCGCGGCCGTGGAGGAAGTCCTGGCGTCCTGAGGATCGCGCCGAGCGCGGCGACGATAGGCTGCCGAGGCAGCCACGTCAGCGAGCCCAGGAGTGCCAGGTGCCGGAGCCCCAACCACTGCAGAAGGTCCTGATCGCCAACCGCGGCGAGATCGCGGTCCGCGTGATCCGCGCGTGCAAGGACAGCGGCATCGGCAGCGTCGCGGTGTACGCCGACCCCGACCGCGACGCCCTCTTCGTGCGGCTGGCCGACGAGGCCCACTCCCTGGGTGGGGCGACCCCGGCCGACTCCTACCTCGACATCGAGAAGATCATCGCGGTGGCCAAGGAGTCCGGGGCCGACTCGGTGCACCCCGGCTACGGCTTCCTCGCGGAGAACCGCGACTTCGCGCAGGCCGTCCTCGACGCCGGCCTGGTCTGGATCGGGCCTCCGCCGACGGCTATCGAGAACCTGGGCGACAAGGTCAAGGCCCGCCACATCGCCGAGAAGGTCGGCGCCCCGCTGGCCCCCGGCACCAAGGACCCGCTCGACAACGCCGACGAGGCCGTGAAGTTCGCCGAGGAGAACGGCCTGCCGATCGCGATCAAGGCTGCGTTCGGTGGCGGCGGCCGTGGTCTCAAGGTCGCGCGCGAGATGTCCGAGGTCGCAGACGCCTACGAGTCGGCGGTGCGCGAGGCGGTCTCGGCGTTCGGTCGCGGCGAGTGCTTCGTCGAGAAGTTCCTCGACCGGCCGCGCCACGTCGAGACCCAGTGCCTCGCCGACCAGCACGGCAACGTCGTGGTGGTCTCCACCCGCGACTGCTCGCTCCAGCGCCGGCACCAGAAGCTCGTCGAGGAGGCGCCCGCACCGTTCCTCGTCCGACGACCAGGTGCGCGAAGCTCTACGACGCGAGCAAGGCGATCCTCAAGGAGGCCGGCTACGTCGGCGCCGGCACCTGCGAGTTCCTGGTCGGCCGCGACGGGACCATCTCCTTCCTCGAGGTCAACACCCGGCTCCAGGTCGAGCACCCGGTCTCCGAGGAGGTCACCGGCATCGACCTGGTCCGCGAGATGTTCCGGATCGCGGCCGGCGAGGAGATCGGCTACGACGACCCGGAGGTCCGCGGCCACTCCATCGAGTTCCGGATCAACGCCGAGGACGGCGGCAACAACTTCATGCCCGCCCCCGGCACCCTCTCCCGCTGGCACCAGCCGTCGGGCCCGGCGTACGCGTCGACGGCGGCTACGACCAGGGCGAGACCATCCCCGGCTCGTTCGACTCCCTCGTCGCGAAGCTGATCGTCACCGGACGCGACCGCACCCAGGCGCTCGAGCGCTCCCGCCGCGCGCTGGCCGAGTTCGTGGTCGACGGCATGCCCACCGTCATCCCGTTCCACCAGGCGGTGGTCGACGACCCGGCGTACATCGGGGACGGCGAGAAGTTCGACGTCTACACGACCTGGATCGAGACCGACTTCGACAACCAGCTCGAGCCCTACGCCGGCGAGTCCGCCGAGGCCGAGGAGCGAGGGCGAGCGCCAGAAGGTGACCGTGGAGGTCGGCGGTCGGCGGATCGAGGTCGTGCTGCCCGCCGGCCTGGGCGGGCTCGCGGCCACCGGCGGTGGCGCGAAGAAGCCGAAGCGCAGCGGCGGCAAGAAGGCCGGGGCTGCGGCCAGCGGAGACTCGGTCACCAGCCCGATGCAGGGCACCATCGTCAAGGTCGTCGTCGAGGAAGGCCAGGAGGTCGCCGAGGGCGACCCGATCGTGGTCATCGAGGCGATGAAGATGGAGCAGCCGCTCAAGGCCCACAAGTCCGGCACGGTCACCAGCCTGCAGGCGGAGGTCGGCCAGACCGTCACCAACGGCGCGGTGATCTGCGAGCTCAAGGACTGATCGCAGCCGCGTCAGCGGATGCGATGGTGGTGGCTCGAGCGAGCCGCGCGACGGAGCCCGCGACGTCGCGACCGGCGTGTCGAGACCCGGGTGTCTAGGCTCGGGGCGTGGACACGACGAGCCTGCGGGAGCCCAGCCAGCGGGTCAGCCCGAGCGCCCGCTGGATGTGGCTGGTCGGGGCGCTCCTCGAGAGCCTGTTCCTCTTCTCCGCCTTCCTGCTGATCGCCTACGTCTGGGCGCCGTTCGACGTCCGCTGGTGGATGCCGGCGCTGGCGGGCGCCCTGCTCGGGGCGTACGTCGTCGTCGTACCCCTCTGGAGGTACGCCGTCCACCGCTGGGAGGTGACCGACACCGCCGTCTACACCCAGGTCGGCTGGTGGACCCGGGAGCGGCGGATCGCCCCGATGTCGCGGATCCAGACCGTCGACTACTCCGAGGGCGCGATCGAGCGGCTCTTCGGGCTGGCCAGCGTCACGGTGACCACGGCGTCCGCGGCCGGCGCCCTGGAGATCAGCGGGCTGGACCGGGAGTTGGCCCAGCGGCTGGCCGAGGAGCTCACGGTGCAGGCCGACGCCGTCCCCGGCGACGCGACATGACGACCACCCCGGCCGGTCTCGTCGGCGAGGGCCAGTGGCAGCGTCTCGACCGCCGGATGCTGCTGGTCCACCCGATCCGCGAGCTGCTGCGGTTCCTCCCCGTGCTGGTGGGCCTGTTCGTGTTCGGTCGGGCGTCGGGCGGCACGGACGTCCCGTGGCAGCTGCTGGGTATCGCCTTCCCGGTCGCGCTCGGGATCCTGCGCTACTTCACCACCAGCTTCCGGATCAGCGAGGACCGGATCGAGCTCCGTCGCGGACTGGTCAACAAGCACGTGCTCTCCACCCGCCTGGAACGGGTCCGGACGGTGGAGATGACGGCCCAGCCGATCCAGCGGCTGCTCGGCCTGACGACGGTGCGGGTCGGCACGGGCACCGCCTCGACCAGCGGCGAGGACCGGCTGGACCTCGACGGCCTGCCCGCCGAGCGCGCGCGCCGGCTGCGCGCCGACCTGCTGCACGCCGCCCCGGTCGACACCGAGCGAGCCGGCCGGCCGAGGAGGCCGTCCGGCCACCGACGCGGGTGGTGCTGCGCCTGGACCCGGCCTGGGCCCGGTTCGCCCCGCTGACCAGCAGCGGCGTGGTCGCCACCGCGGCGATCATCGGCGTCGGCAGCCAGCTGTTCGACTCCGTCGGTGGCGGGCCCGGGGTCGAGGTGGAGACGACGCGTTCACCGAGATCGGCGGGTCCTGGTGGCATCGCCCTGCTCGCGATCCCGGTCCTGCTCGCGTGCCATCTCGGTGCTCGCGGTCGCCGGCTACCTGGTGTCCAACTGGGGGTTCACGCTCACCCACGCGGCGCGCGACGGCTCCTGGCACCTGCGCCGCGGACTGTTCACGACCCGCGAGACGAGCCTGGACGACGAGCGCGTCAGCGGCGTGAGCATCGGCGAGCCGATCGGGCTGCGCCTGGCCCGGCGGCGGACGGCTCTCGGCGATCGTGACCGGCCTCGACCGCCGGCAGTCGGGCAGCTCGATGCTGGTGCCCCCGGCCCCCCAGGCGGTCGTGACCGGGGTCGCCGGCAGGTCCTGGGCACCGACGAGCCGGTGACCACGACGCTCCGCTCGCACGGGCCGCGGGCCAGGACCCGCCGGTTCTCCCGCGCCCTGGTGCCGACCCTGGTGCTCTCGCTCGCCCTCGTCCTCGCGGTGGTGGCCGGGGCGCCGACGTGGCTCCTGGTCGTCGCGGTCGGCCCTTCCCGCGGTGGCCGCGGCCCTGGCGGTCGACCGGGTGAGGTCGCTCGGGCACGCCCTGACCGAGCGTCACTTCGTGGCCAGGTCCGGCAGCCTCTACCGGCAGCGCCAGGCCCTGGAGACGACGGCGATCATCGGATGGAACTTCCGCTCGACCTGGTTCCAGCGCCGGGCCGGCCTGACGACCCTCAGCGCCACCACCGCCGGCGGGAGCCAGTCGGTGACCGCGCTCGACGTACCCGAGCCGGACGCGGTGGCGGTGTCGTCCACGTGCCGTGCCGGGGCTGGTCGATCAGTTCCTCGCGTCGGGCTGACCAGCCTCGGGCTGACCAGTCTCGGGCGGACCGTTGCGGACCACGGACCCCGGCGGCGGCTCGGCGTCCGCGTTCCGTGGGGCCGGCTCTCCCGTGATGAACGCGTGGACGGCCCGTGCCATCCCCCGCATCCCCTCCTGGAAGGGGTGGAACCCCGCGGCCAGCCCGAACAGGGTCTGGCTCCCGTTGAGCCAGGCCCGGCTCCCCGCGCAGGCGTCGTGGCCACGGGAGGCGGGGTAGAGGTCGACGAAGGTCGCGCCCGAGCGCTCCGCCGCCGCGCTCAGCGAGTGGTTGAGCAGTCGTTCGACGCGGCGGCCCCACGGGTAGTCACCGGCGGCGAACGACACCGCGGCGCACCCGCCGCGGTCCGGAAGCAGGCGTGGGTACCCCACGACGTACACGTCGGCCTCCGGAGCGCGTCGGGCGACGGCGCGAAGGACCCGGGCGACCCGGTCCTCGACCCTCCGGGCGTCGCGCGCCTTGGTGTCGACCCGTCGGCCGTCGATCCGGCGGGTGAACGAGCGCCGGCACGGCGCCCCGCGCGGGTCGCGGTCCCGGAGGGCGCCGCAGGTACCGACGATGGAGCCGAAGAGCCCGTAGTCGTTCCCGCCGATGCCGACGGTGACCAGGTCGGTGCGGGCGGAGAGGGCATCGAGCTGCGGCGGGGTGATCTGGCCGAACACCATCCGCTGTGGCCGCAGAAGATCCCGGGTCTGGGCGCCGGAGCAGGTGACGTCGCGGTAGGTCCGCACGCCGAGGTGTCCCGCGAGGTACGCCGGGTAGTTGTTGGTCGACCTGAAGCACCCGGGAGGGTCGGACCGCGCGTCGGGGACCAGCGGGCCGGCACTGAACGAGTCGCCGAGGGCGACGTAGTCGACCGGCGCGGGGGCCGGCGCCGGCGCGGGGGTGCGGGACAGGACCGCCACCACGCCCACGGCCGCCAGCACCGCGACGACGACGACCGCGCCGACAGTTCTCGACCTCACTCCAGCGACGGTAGTGAGCGGCCCGAAATCAGCAGTCGAGCGTCGACGCGGTGTGCGGCTCAGCCGCGCCGCCTCACCCCGAACGTAACCCAGGTCGACCGCAGTCCCAGGGCCGAGCGCAGCGTGTCGCCGCTGACGTGACCCGCCCCCGGCCGCCCACGAGGCGGACCGATCGGACGCGGCCGCCCCACTCGCCGTGACCGTCGCGCTGGGTGACCGTGATCCGCGTCAGGTTGCCGATGCCGGGCCACCTGGACTCGATCAGCACGTCGCTGACGCGCGTCGACCAGGAGTGCACGGGGTTGCCGGCCCAGCCGTCGTAGGGGTCCGCCTTGGCGGGCAGGTAGGGCACCGACCCGGCGGAGGTCCAGCCGCCGCTGCTGGACGCGAACTGCGTGAACGCGGGCGCTCCCTGTGAGCAGGACCTGGTGGCGCGGTCGCCTGCGACCGCGTCGTTGGACGCGGGGTGCTCGGCGGCGAAGCCGCCGTACACCTGGCAGGACGTGGTGTCGCAGAGCGGCCCGGTGAGGTGCTCCCGCTCGTACGCCGCGTAGGTGCGCGCCGCGACGGCCTGGGCCCGCACCGCCGCCGGGCTCCAGAGCGCGGGCATCTCGCAGCGGCACGACTCCCTTGAGGTAGTTGTCGAGGCTCAGCGTGTTGATCGTGTTGCGCGCTCCGCTGCCGGCGGTCGGCGGCGCGGCGCGGCGAGCCGGCCGCGGTAGCGGCGTTGCCGGACGGCGTGACCAGGGTGACCGGGGCACCGCCCGCGGAGAACGCCCCCTCGCCCTCCAGCACGCGCCAGGGCCGCCAGCGGTCGGTCAGGTAGGCGACTCGGTCCTGCGCTCGGGCTGTCCGCGATGATCCGCCAGCGGGTCGCCCCGTTGGCGGGCAGCGGCGTCACGACTCCGGTGCCGAAGTCCCGCACCGCAGCCCGCTCGCGGGCGAGCACGACCAGGTCGTCGGTGGTGTCGGCCGAGATCTGGACCCGGACCGTCCCCCGCGCCGTCCCCCAGGTCGTGCCGGGGTAGTAGAAGTCGGCGATCTGCCGGTAGGTCAGGCCCTGCCGGGCGGCGCCCTCGGCGCCGTACTGCGACATGCCGTGGCCGTGGCCGTAGCCGTGCCCCTTGATCGTGATCCACGCCTTCCGGGGCACCGGCCAGCTGTCGACTGCGTGGCCGGCGACGCGATGGTGGCGAGGAGCAGCGGAACGGCGCAGGCGACCGCGAGGGCACGAACAGCGCGGGTGGTGCGCATGGGTGACCTCCTCGGCAGGCTGTGACGACTGGGACAGATGTGAACCGAGGGAAATCGGACCACGGCCTGCGGGGTCGCGCAATCGAACCCGGGGGAACTACAGACTGTAGTTCGCCCGGAGGTCGTTTGTGCAGGTCAGACGCGGTGCAGCCGGCGCGCCGCCTCGGCGATGGAGCCGCTGATCGAGGGGTAGACCGTGAACACCTGCGCCAGCTGGTCGGCGGTGAGCGACTCCGTCACCGCGATCGAGATCGGGTGGATCAGCTCGCTGGCGCGCGGCCCGACGACGACCCCGCCGACGACGATGCCGGTGCCGGGCCGGCAGAACAGCTTCACGAAGCCGTCGCGGATCCCCTGCATCTTGGCGCGGGCGTTGCCCGACAGGGGCAGGGTGACCACGTCGGCCTGGATCTCCTCCTCGTCGACGTCCTTCTGCGACCAGCCGACGGTGGCGATCTCCGGGGCGGTGAAGACGTTGGAGGAGACCATCTTCTTGTCCAGCGGCCGGACCGCGTCGCCGAGGAAGTGCCACATCGCGATCCGGCCCTGCATCGCGGCGACCGAGGCGAGCATGAGCACGCCGGTGCAGTCGCCGGCGGCGTACACACCGCGGGCGGAGGTCCGGGAGACCCGGTCGACCGTCACGAAGCCGGCCTCGTCGGTGGCGACGCCGGCCTCCTCGAGTCCGAGGCCCTCGGTGTTGGGCACCGAGCCGAGCGCGAGGATGCAGTGGGATCCGGTGACGGTGCGACCGTCGGTGAGCTTCACGTTGACCGCGTCGCCGTCGCGGGTCACCGACTCCATGCGCGACTTCGAGAGGACCTCCATGCCGTTGCGGGTGAGCACGTCCTCGAGCACCAGGGCGGCGTCGGCGTCCTCGCTCGGCAGCACCCGGTCGCGACTGGAGACCAGGGTGACGTCGACGCCGAGGGCGAGGTAGGCGCTGGCGAACTCGGCGCCGGTGACGCCCGACCCGACCACGATCAGCTTCGGCGGCACGTCGGTGAGGTCGTAGACCTGCTCCCAGGTGAGGATCCGCTCACCGTCCGGCTGGGCGGTCTCGAGCGTGCGCGGCGCGGCCCCGGTGGCGATCAGGACGGCGTCGGCCTCGAGGACCTGGTCCCCCTCCTCGCCGGTCACGGCGACCCGCCGGACTCCCACGGCGTCTCCCGAGCCATCCAGGCGCCCCCGGCCCCGGATGACCTTGACGCCCTCGCGGTCGAGCCGGCGCCCGATGTCGGCGGACTGGTCGGCGGCGAGCTGCTGGACCCGCGCGTTGACCCGGGCGAGGTCGACGTGCAGCGACTGGGCGTCGTCGCCCTCGTGGTCGAGGAAGCTGAGCCCGAGCTCGGCGGCCCCGGAGAGGTCGCTCATCAGCTCGGCGGTCGCGATCAGGGTCTTGCTCGGCACGCAGTCGGTGAGTACGGCGGAGCCGCCGATCCCGTCGCTGTCGACGACCGTCACCTCGGCGCCCAGCTGCGCGGCGACCAGCGCGGCCTCGTAGCCGCCCGGGCCGCCGCCGATGATGACGACTCTCTCGGTGCTCACAGCTGGGCGCTCACAGGTTGATCATGTGGCCGGCGATGCCCTCGACGGCTTCCTTCATCGCCTCGCTCAGGGTCGGGTGGGCGAAGACGTTGCGGGCGACCTCGTCGGCCGTGAGGTCCCACTGCTGGGCGAGGGTCAGCGCGGGCAGCAGCTCGGTGACCTCGGGGCCGATCATGTGGGCGCCGACGATCTCGTTGTACTCCGCGTCGGCCACGATCTTCACGAAGCCGACCCCGTCGGCCATGCCCCGGGCCTTGCCGTTGGCCGAGAACGGGAACATCGCGACCTTGACGTCGTACCCCTTCTCCTTCGCCTGCTCCTCGCTGTAGCCGAACGACGCGATCTGCGGCTGGCAGAAGGTGGCCCGCGGGATCATGTCGAAGTTGATCTCGACGGTCTCGGCGCCGGCGATCGTCTCGGCGGCGACCACGCCCATCGCCTCGGCGGTGTGGGCCAGCATCAGCTTGCCGGTGACGTCGCCGATCGCGTAGACGTTCTCGACGTTGGTGCGGCCGCGGGCGTCGACCACGATCGCGCCCCGCTCGGTCTCGACCCCGATCTCCTCCAGGCCGAATCCCTCGATCCGCGGCGCGAAGCCGATGGCCTGCAGGACCTTGTCGGTCTCGAGGGTCTCCTCCTCGCCGTCCTTGCTGACGATCACCTTGACCTTGTCGCCGGAGTCGTCGATCTTCTCGACCTTGGTGGAGAGCATCACGTTGACGCCGAGCTTCTTGAACTGCTTGAGCAGCTCCTTGGAGACGTCCTTGTCCTCGGTCGGCACCATCCGGTCGAGGAACTCCACGATCGTCACGTCGACCCCGAAGTTGACCAGGACGTAGGCGAACTCGACGCCGATGGCGCCCGAGCCGGCGATCACGATCGACTCGGGCAGCTCCTCGGTGAGGATCTGCTCCTCGTAGGTCACCACCCGCTCGCTGAGCTCGGTGCCGGGCACCAGCCGGGTCTGCGCGCCGGTGGAGATGATCAGGTTGTCGAAGGTGTACGACGACGTCTCGTCGCCGTTCTTCACGTCGATCCCGGTCGGCGAGGTGAGCGTGCCCCAGCCGTCGATCTCGGTGATCTTGTTCTTCTTCATCAGGTAGTGCACGCCCTTGGCGCTGGCCTCCGCCACCTTGCGGCTGCGCTGGTGGGTGGTGGCGTAGCCCATCGTGGCGTCGCCCTCGATCCCGAACGTCTTCTTCTCGTGGGTGATGATGTGCGCCAGCTCGGCGTTGCGCAGCAGCGCCTTCGAGGGGATGCAGCCGACGTTGAGGCAGACACCGCCCCAGTACTTCTTCTCGACGACCGCCACGGACTTGCCGAGCTGGGCGGCGCGGATGGCGGCGACGTAGCCACCGGGGCCGGCGCCGAGGACGAGGACATCGAAGTGGGAATCGCTCACGCGGTCAGCCTAACGGGCCGCGCGGCTCGCTAATCTCTAGCCGTGACGCTGTACGCCGCCTACGGGACCAACCTCGACCCGGCCCGGATGGGCGAGCGCTGCCCCCACTCCCCCCTCAGCACGACCGGGTGGCTCACCGGCTGGCGGCTCACGTTCGGCGGCGAGGAGCACGGGTGGGACGGTGCCCTCTCCACGATCGTCCAGGACCCGATCGAGCAGGTCTTCGTGGCGGTCTACGACATCACCCGCGAGGACGAGGCGTCGCTCGACGGGTGGGAGGGGGCCGACCTCGGCCTCTACCGCAAGACCCGGGTCCGGGTGTCGACCATGAACGGCGAGATGGTCGTGTGGACCTACGTCCTCGACGCGTTCGAGGGCGGGCTGCCGTCGGCGTCGTACCTCGGGGTGCTGGCCGACGCCGCCGAGGCCGCCGACGCCCCGGCCGACTACGTCGCCGCCCTCCGTCGTCGCCCCTGCCGCTCCACCGGCCTCTAGCTGTCGCCCCGGTGGCAGACCGCCTCCAGGTTGTTGCCCTCCGGGTCACGGACGAACGCCGCCGAAGTAGGTCTCGTGGTACTCCGGCCAGAGCCTCGGCTCGTGCAGCACCTCCGCCCCGAGGTCGACGGCGGCCTGGAAGAAGGCGCGTACGCCGGCTGCGTCGGGCGCGGTGAAGGCGAGGTGCACCTCCCGATTGGGGCCCACGCCGTCGAACGTGGAGAGCCAGAAGTCCGGCTTGTCGGTGCCGTACCCGACCGCGACCTCGAAGTCCATGAGCCGGCGGTGCCCGAGCGTGGCCAGGACCTTGTCGTAGAACGCCGCTGTCTTCTGCAGGTCGGCGCAGTTGATGCCGAAGTGATCGATCATGCAGCGATCGTGCCGCAGGCGAGCCACGCTCGACAATCACTAGAGTCGCCCCGTGACCGACACGACCCCGCCCTCCGCCCTGGCCTCCGCAGCCGCCGACCGACTCCGTGAGCTCACCGGCGTCGAGACCCACGACACCGCGCTGGTCCTCGGCTCGGGCTGGCTCCCGGCGGCCGACGCGCTCGGCGAGACCACGGCCGAGCTGCTCACCACCGACCTGCCGGGGTTCGCGGCGCCGGCCGTCGAGGGGCACTCGGGCAAGATCCGCTCCGTCCGCGCCGGAGACCGCAACCTGCTGGTGTTCCTCGGCCGCACCCACTTCTACGAGGGCCGCGGCGTCGCGGCCGTCGTCCACGGCGTGCGCACGGCCGCGGCGGCCGGCTGCCGGGCCGTCGTCCTCACCAACGGCTGCGGCGGGCTCGACGAGTCGTGGACGCCGGGGACGCCGGTGCTGATCCGCGACCACATCAACCTGACCGCGACCAGCCCGATCGAGGGCGCGCACTTCGTGGACCTGACCGACCTCTACTCCCCGCGGCTGCGCGACCTGTGCCGCGACGTCGACCCGAGCCTCGACGAGGGCGTCTACGTCCAGTTCCCGGGGCCCCACTACGAGACGCCCGCCGAGATCGGGATGGTGCGCGCGATCGGCGGCGACCTGGTCGGGATGAGCACCACCCTCGAGGCGATCGCCGCCCGCGAGGCCGGGATGGAGGTCCTCGGCATCAGCCTGGTCACCAACCTCGCCGCCGGCATCACCGGCGAACCGCTGGACCACGAGGAGGTCCTCGCGGCGGGGCAGGCGGCAGCCACCCGGATGGGCAAGCTGCTCGGTCAGGTCGTCCCCCAGATCTGAGCATCCGTTGACAGCCGTTGGGTACGTCGATTGCATGAACTGACACCACTGCGACGGAGGACCCATGACAGACGCGGACGACAAGGAATCCCAGGACGAGTCCCACGACGACTCCTCGGGCGGCGACGACCCGGCTGCGGAGGAAGGGAGCGCGGGGACCGCCGATCCCACCAAGGCCTTCAAGGAGAACCCGCCCGACGAGGAGGAGCAGAAGGAGATCGCGGAGGAGCGGGAGCGCCGCCTCGACCCCGAGAACCGGCCCGAGGGTTCGGAGGTCGACAACACCAACCGCACCTTCGACGAGGACCAGTGGAAGTTCGACGACGACGAGGGCGGCAGTGGCGGGCTCGTGGACCCCGCCGAGCCGGCCTCCGAGCGCGGGCACGGCCCCAACAACGGCGGTGACGGGTCGGGCGGCTCGGACAAGTCGGACAGCGATTCGAAAGATGAGTCGAAGAAGGAGTCCGACGACGAGGAGCAGCCTGCCTGACCGCTAGCGTGGCGCCGTGCGAGTACTCATCACCGGCGCCGCCGGCAGCATCGGACGTGTGGTCACGGTCGGGCTCGCCGACCGCGGCCACCGGGTCATCGGCCTCGACCGGGTCGTCGAGCCCGAGGGCTTCGACGGTCCGTGGCACAGCGTGGACTGCGCCGACCCCGACGCCGTCGCGTCGGTCTTCGAGGCCGAGTCGCCCGACGCCGTCGTACACCTCGCGGGGCATCCGGGCGAGGCCAGCCTGCCCGACAGCCTGACCTCCCACGTCGTGACGACCGCCGCCCTGCTCGACGCGATGGTCGAGCACGATGCACAGCGGATCGTCTACGCGTCGTCCAACCACGCCGTCGGCCGCACCCCGCGCCCCGCGGACCCGACGACACGGGTCGGCGACGACGTCCGCCCGCGGCCGGACACGTTCTACGGCGTGGGCAAGGTCGCTGCCGAGGCCCTGCTCAGCCTCTACGCCGACCGGTACGGCTTCGACGCCGTCTCCTGCCGGATCGGGTCGTTCCTCCCCCAGCCCGAGACCGCCCGCCACCTGTCGACCTGGCTCTCCCACGACGACGGCGTCCGGATGGTCGACGCCGCCCTGACCGCCGCGGCTCCCGGGTACGCCGTCCTCTACGGCATCTCCGCGAACACCCGCCGCTGGTGGGACCTCGAGCCGGGACGGCGCCTGGGCTACGAACCGGTCGACGACGCCGAGGAGTTCGCCGCCACCGTGTCCGCCCGGCCCGAGGACGCCGCGGAGGCCGCGCATGTCGGCGGGCCGTTCGCCGGCGAGGCGTTCTACCGCCCGGCCCTCGACCGTTCCTGAGGGCCAGCCGCCGGCGACTGGCGAGTTGGGGGCCCGATAGGCCGCCGATAGCGACACCAACCCGCCACTCGTCCTCCACAAGGGCGGGTCACGACAGCGTTGTGCACTGGTCCCACCGCCCGTCCTGCGCACGACGGAACCCCGAGTCAGGCTGGCGCGATGAGGGAAGACGAGCCCGAGATCAGGCTGACCACCCGGGGCAAGCGCGCCGGAGGAGCCTGGGTCCGGGTGACTCGCGGAGCCCACCGACGCTGCGACACCGACGATCCCGTGCTCTCCGAGCTCCGGGCCTGGCAGGCCGTGCTGCCTCCGACCGCCCAGCTCACCCACCTCACGGCGGCTCGGGTCCGGGGATGGTGGCTGCCGCCTCTTCCCGACCACCTCCCGGTCTTCGTGGCGGTCCCGGGTGACAGTCGGCCGCAGCGGCCCGGCCTGAGGGTGTCGCGCCACCGGTTCCTCCCGCCCCCGGAGGCGGTGGAGGGCATCCGAGTCGCGCCCGCTGCGGAAGCGTTGCTGGCGTGCGCCCGACACCTCCGCCTGCTGGACCTCACGGTGCTGCTCGACTCCGCCCTGCGGAGTGGGGACTGCGATCGCGTCGAAGTCCAGGACCTGGCCGAGTCCGGGCGTCCGGGCTCGCTGCCACTGCAGGGCGCCCTCAGCTGGTCGGATCCGCGCTCCGAGTCCGCGTGGGAAACCCTCCTGCGCATCCTCCACCGCGTCTGTGACATCGAGGTCGAGCCGCAGTACGTCGTCACCAGCGCAGACGGCGGGTTCCTCGGCCGCGGGGACCTTTGGCTGGTGGGCACGCAAGATGCTCCACGAGTACGACGGCGGCGATCACCTGAAGCGCCGACGTCAACGCTCCGACCTCAAGCGCGCCAGACAACTGGGCAACGGCGACTGGTAGCGACGCGGGTTCACCGCCGACGACGTACTGCACCAGGCCACCTCGATCCTGCGCGACGCCGACCTCACCCTCGGTCGACCCCACGACCCGAGCCGCATCCGGGCATGGCACGACCTGCTCCGACGCTCGCTCTTCACACCGGCGGGCACCGCGTGGGTCCGCCAGCAGCTTGGTCTGCCGACGATTGGCGAGTTGGGGGCCTGAAACAGCCCCTCGGCCTACACCAATCCGCCACTCATCCCAGCCGGTCGCGCAACCCGGCCAGGCAGCCCTTCATCATCCGGTCGTGGTTCCACTCCATCAGCGGACGGGCCGCGCCGGAGGCGAGCCGCAGCAGCCGGCCGGTGACGTGCACGTCCTGCTCGAAGTCCATCCGGGTCTCCGGCCCGAGGTCGGCGAGGTACCACCGGACCACGCCCTCGAGGTCACCGGTCAGGGTGGTCTCGAGGTGGGTGGGGTCGCGGCGCTCGGCGTGCAGCACCAGGTTGAGCGAGTAGGGCAGGGCCGACCGGCACACCACCAGCGCGTCGTCCTCGCCGAGCTTCGCCACCGCCCGCACCTGCGGCCACCACTCCGGGTAGCGCTCGAGGTCGACCAGCAGCTCGTGCACGCGCCCGATCGGGAACGGGACGGTCCAGGAACGGCGGAACGAGTACGGCGGGCCCACGCCCGCACCCTCTCATCGTGGCCCTCAGCCGGGGTCCTCGACCTGCACCACGGCCGACCCGACGGTGCCGACGACCGGCCGCTCGGGCGAGCCGGGGATCGTCAGCGGCAGGTCGAGCGGGGCGCGGACCTGCACGATCACGCTGTTGTCGGTCGGGTCGAAGCGGACGTCGTACCGCAGACCGGGGTACTCGGACCGCGCACCGGTTCGGTTGAGGTAGTCCTCCACGGCGGCCCGCGCGAGGGACTCGGCCTGGTCGAGCCGTGGCCGCGACCCCACCCCGGAGCCGTAGAGCGTCTCGAGGTTGCGGGAGCCGGCGTCGGCGCCGGCCAGGGCGGCGCCGTCGGCGACGGTGTCGAGGCCCTGCCGCTGGAGAAAGGCGGCCGAGGCGTCGACGACCACCACGATGGCCAGCAGCAGGAAACTGGCGAGACCCACGATCAGCACCGCCGACTGCCCCTGCTCGTCCCGGGTCACTGGGTGTCCCGGAACTGGCCGACAGGGACGGTGTGGCTCGCGTTCAGGGCGAAGCTGGGCGCTCCGCCGCCGAGGACGTCCGGCAGCAGCGGCAGGTCCACGCGCGAGCGCAGGTCGACCGTGATCACCGCGCCCGGGGCGTGGCAGTCACCGGCCGGCGCACAGGTCACGACCAGCCCCAGCGGCTGCTCGCCGACACCTTGATCGGCCAGGACCTGCCTGGCGGCGGCCTGCGCCCGTGCCTGGCCGACCGCGTCGCTCGGGGCCAGCGCGTAGGCCCGGCCGGCGGCGCGGGCGGCGCCGCTGACCGCGAACGCACCGCGCTGCACCTCGAAGACGGACAGCACGATCCAGAGCAACGGCACCAGCAGCAGGAGACCGAGCCAGGTCAGCTCGACCAGTGCGCTCCCACGCTCGGTACGGCGGTTCATGGCTGCTCCTCGATCGCGTGACCGGTGACCTCGAGCGGCACCGCCGGGCCCGCCGAGCCCGAGGGCCGGCACCGTCGCGTGCACGGTGATGCGCACTCCGGGAGCGCCGTCGACCAGCACCGTGTCCGCCTCGACGTCCCGCGCGAAGCGTCCGGAGATCGCCCGGTCGACCTGCTGCCGGGTCCGGGCCACCCCGTCGGCCGGCCCCCGGTCGAGGGTGGCGGCGTAGCGGGCTCCTTCCGATGCCGCGGAGGCCAGGGTGTTGCGAACCATCAGCACCAAGGCGACCTGGAGGATGCCCAGGAACAGCGGTGTGATCACCAGGAGCACCAGCACGAAGTCGACGATCGCCGACCCGCGTTCGGGGCGCTGCGGCGACGAGCGTCGCCGTACGGCGGGCATGGCTACGCCCTTAGTTGCGGACGGAGTTCAGCGCACTGCGCAGGAGATCGCGCAGCTGGTCGTCGGCCACGCCCCAGATCACCGCGACCAGGCCGGCGGTCATCACGGTGACCAGCACCCAGCCGGGTACGTCGCCGCGGTCGTCGCGGACCCGTGGCGCGGCCAGGACGGCGTACCAGCAGGCGATCGTCACGGTGAGCTGATGCATCGGGTGTCCCCGTTCTCGTGGAGTGGTGGTCATGGGGTCGTGAGGTTGAGTCCGACGACGCCGGGCCAGAAGGCGAAGAACACGGTGACCGGCAGGACCAGGAACACCACCGGCACCATCATGAAGACTTCCTTGCGGGCTGCGATCTCGATCAGCTCGCGGCGGCCCGCCTCGCGGACGTCGGCGGCCTGGGCGTGGAGCACGTCGGCCAGAGGAGTGCCGCGCTCGACGGCGACGGCGATCCCCTGGGCGAACCGCGCGACCAGCGGCTGGCCCGGTGGCCGCAGCCCACGCGTCGAACGCAGTCCCGACGGGCTCGCCGGTACGGACGGCGGCGAGCACCTTGGCGAGGTCCCGGGACAGTTCGCCGCCACTGCGGAGGCAGACGCGATCGAGCGCCGCGACCGGGCTCTCGCCCGCGGCCACGGCCAGCGCCAACAGCTCGGCGATGGCCGGGAACTCCGCGAGGATCCGGCGTTCGCGCGTCTTCACCTGGCTGGAGAGGTAGCTGTCGCGGCCGATCACGCCGAGGGCGAACGCCACCAGGCAGAGCAGCAGGGACGAGAGCGTGCCGCCGGAGCCGGTGACCGCCCGGATCACGCCGTACGCCGCGGCGACGGCGAACGCGGCGACCCCCCAGAGCACCTGCTCGACCCGGAACTCGTGCACCGACCGCTCGATCGCGGCGCGCTCGAGGCGTCGGCGGACCGAAGCGGACCCGCCGAGCACCCGCTCGACGCCGTCGGCCGCCGAGCGCAGGGCCGGACCGAACACGCCGGCCGCGGCCGCGGTCGGGGAGGACGAGACGACCTTGAGCGACGGCGTCCGGCCCACCTGCGGCAGGTCCCGGACGTAGGGCAGGACCCGCACTGACAGCTGTGGGCGCCGGATCACCTTGATCCGGGCCAGGACGAGCAGCAGGCCGGCCGCGAGGATCGCACCGAGGGCGGCACCCCACATGGTGAGGGCGGTCATGACATGATCCGCCGCTCGGTGGGGAGCCGGCCGATGCGCATCATCAGCCGGTAAGCGACGAGGCAGGTGGCGGCTCCGACGGCCAGGACGACGACGCCGGCCGGCGAGGAGTAGCGGCGGATCACCTCGGACTGGAAGGTCATGAAGAGCAGGACCAGCCAGGGTGCGGCCACCGCCAGTCGAGCACCGTTGACGGTCCAGGCCTGCCGGGCCTCCATCTCGGAGCGGGTGCGCGCGTCGTCGCGGAGGTATCCCGACAGGTTGCGCAGCAGACGGCCCAGCTCTCCCCCACCGACCTCGCGGGCGACCCGCAGGCCCTCGACGACCCGGTCGCCGGTGGGGTCGGCGAGCCTGGCCTTGAGTCGGTCCAGGCACTCGCCGAAGCGGCCACTCACCTGGTAGTCGAGCGCGAACTGGTCGAACGCCTCCCGCAGCGGCTCCGGGCCCCGAGTGCCCAGCCCACCCAGCGCGTCCGGCAACGAGAGCCCGGCCCGGACCGCCGATGCCAGGTTGTCGACGGCCTCGGGCCACACCTCCGCGAACTCACGCAGCCGGCGTCGCGCCCGTCCGGCCACCAGCGCCGCCGGCAGATAGCCACCCATCACCCCGAACGCGATCGCCACCGGCGGCGTTCCCGACACCAGCTGGATCAGCAGCGCAGTACCGAGCGCGAGGACCAGGCACAGGATCACGAAACCAGTCGTGGAGACCTGACCCAGCCCGGCACGGTCGAGGAGCTCGCGCAGCCGACCTGCCGATCGGGTCCGCACCCGGGGGGTCCGGGGCACGAAGAACGCAGACCAGATCAGGGTGAGTCCGATCCCGACGCCGAGCCCGACGAGTGCGCCCATCAGCTGCCCTCGTTGAGGACGCGGTGGACGTCGATGCCCTGACGCTCGAAGAGCTCGATGCGCGGCGGCATGCCGCCGGTACGGCGCAGCTCGCCCGTCGTCCGCTCGAAGATCGGCTCCACCTCGATGATGTCGTTCTCGACCCGGCCCGGCACCCCGACGATCTCGTTGACCCGTCGGACGCCGTACTGGTCGATCCCGAGGTGCACGACGAGGTCGACCGACGCGGCGACGGTGGGTACGACGAAGCGGGCCGAGATGTTCTCGCCGGCGAGCAGCGGGAGCGTGCACATCTTCACCAGTGCCTCGCGGGCGCTGTTGGCGTGGATGGTGCACATGCCCGGGAGTCCGGCGTTGAGGGCGAGCAGCAGGTCCATGCACTCCTCGGCCCGCACCTCCCCCACGATCACCCGGCTCGGGCGCATCCGGAGGCTCTCCTTGACGAGTTCGCGGAGCGTGATCTCGCCGGTGCCCTCGAGGCCGGACTGTCGGGTCTGCAGGGCCACCCAGTCCGGGTGCGGGAAGCGCAGCTCGAAGACCTCCTCCGCGGACACCACGCGCTCGCCCCCCGGGATCGCCGCCGCCAGGCAATTCAGCATGGTGGTCTTCCCGGCCTGCGTGCCGCCGGCCACGAGGATGTTGAGGCCGGCGCGCACCGATGCCTCGAGGAACGCGGCCGCACGCGGAGGCATGCTGCCGAGCTCCACCAGGCCTTCCAGCCGAGCGGCCCGGAGCACGAACTTGCGGATGTTGACGGCGCTGAAGCCCCGGCTGATGCCTTCCAGTACGACGTGCAGCCGATGCCCCTCGGGCAGCATCGCGTCGACGAACGGGCGGCTGATGTCGATCCGCCGACCGCTGGACTTGAGCATCCGCTCGACCAGCTCCTGCACCTGGGCCGAGGTGAGCATCAGGTTGGTCAGCTCGTGACGACCGTTGCGGGCGATGAAGACCCGGCTCGGGTCGTTGATCCAGATCTCCTCGACGGCGGGATCGTCGAGGAACGGCTGCAGCGGGCCGAACCCGGAGACCCGGGCGACCAGCTCGCCGACGACCGACTCCGGATTCGGGACCGGGGCGACGGCGCCGGTGAGGCTGCGCTCGTCGTGGTCGCGGACCACGCCCTCGGCGATCCGGCGCACCACCGGGGCGTCCCGCTGCGGGTCCACTCCTTCGCGGCGCACCAGCTCGCGGACATGCTGGTCGAGCTGGTCGACCAGCTCGGCGTGGGCGTCGGTCAACGTCATGGTTCCCTGTCCCGAGTGGGGTCCTCCCGGGAGGCTACGACAACCCGGGCCGTCCCGACAGGGGCGATTTCAGGACCTGTGGACAGTGTGGTTCCTGAGGCGTCGCCGGCTCGGGTGTGACGTGTACCGGACCTGCTCGTTGAGCCTCGGAGCCATCTTCACCGACGGGAGTGACCGTGCAGGTCGGCAAAGCCATTTCCCTGCTTCTCAGCGGAGCAGTTGCAGCCTCGCTCGCCGTCGGCGGGGTCGCGGCTGCGCCGACGACGCCGCAAGCCGTCGCGGCGGGGTCCGACCAGGTGTACGAGGTGCGGTACGTGCCGACGGTCGGCAAGGCCGTGATCCGCGTCGAGATCTGGCGGGATGCGTCGTACGACGCGCGCAAGCAGCCCGTGATCCTGACCTACTCGCCGTACAACTCTCTCAGCGAGCCCGAGACCGCCCGCGACTCGGTGGGCGAGACGTTCGTGCCGAAGGGCTACGCCCGGGCGGTCGCCGATGTGCTCGGCACCCGTGGTTCCACCGGGTGCTGGGACTACGGCGGCCCCAAGGAACAACAGTCCGGCGTCGACGTCGTGAAGTGGCTGGCGGACCGCAAGTGGTCCAACGGCAAGGTCGGGATGATCGGCGGGTCCTACAACGGCACCACCGCGTCGATGGTGGCCGCCCGTGGTGCCGACGTGCCCGAGCTGAAGGCGATCGTGCCGATCGCCGGGATCAGCCGGTGGTACGGCTACGCCTACGGCAACGGCGTCCGCTACTTCCTGAACTCGAAGGTGCCGTCCGACGAGGGCTTCGACACCCCGCTCGGTTTCGACTTCGGCTTCGCCAAGACGGTCGCGGCCGATCCGATGGGGCAGACCTTCGCCGACACGATCCGCGACAAGGCCGCCGAGTGCGGCGCGGTCGAGCACACCGAGGAGGGGTACAACCGGAACCCTGACTACGACCGGTTCTGGCGGCAGCGCGACTACCGCAAGGACGCCCGTGACTTCCGCGCGGCGGTGCTGCTGGCGCACGGCTGGCAGGACTACAACGTGAAGCAGGAGGAGGGCACCGAGCTCTTCCGGAGGATCCCGGTCGACCGGCCCGGGACCCGAGCCGTCGAGGGTGTCCCGTTCAAGATCATGCACCTGACCCAGGGCTCGCACTCCGGTGCCACGAACAGCCCGCGCTGGAACGGCCTTCTGGAGCGCTTCTTCGCCCGGACGCTCAAGGGCACGCGGACCGGGATCGCGAACGAGGGTCCGGTGATCACCCAGGGCCGCACCAGCGCCGGGGCCGGTGAGTTCACGACGGCAGCCGACTACCCGTTGCTGAGCACTCGCAGCACACGACTGTGGCTGCGAGAAGGCGGCCAGCTGACCGGCCGCCAGGACCGATCCGGTCAGGTTGCGACGTACACCGAGACCGGTACGTCGGTCGAGGAGGCCCCGCTGGTCAACGGGCTCAGCTACCAGTCCGCGCCCGTCGCGCGGGCCACCCGTCTGGTCGGTTCCGCGGTCTTCAACGCGAAGGTCAGGGTCTCGAACGAGACGATGCACCTGACGCCGGTGCTCATCGACATCGCCCCCGACGGCACCACGCGCACGATCGAGCGTGGATTCCTGCACCTCGACTACCGCAACGGCCTGAGCGCCGACCATCCGTCCACCGACCGCTGGCTGACCGCCTCGGTGCGCCTGCTGCCGCAGGACTACACCGTTGCCGCCGGTCACCGGATCGGCCTACGGGTGCAGAGCTCCAACTCGGTCTGGGCGGTCCCCGGCAACCCCGGAACGGTCGACCTCGCCGAAGGGTCGCTCAACAACGTCGCACGAGGCTCGTCGCTGACGATCCCCACCATCGGCAGCCAGGCCCGGTTCCGCTGACCAGGCGTTACGTCTGGGACTGGACCGGTTCACCCACGCCGCCCCACGGCAGACCGTCGGGGAGGTCCACGTCCCAGTTCTCGGCCGTCTGGAACACCCAGAAGACCGCGAACAGCGCGAGCAAGATGACCTCGACCCAGAACAGCCATGAGGAGAACGGGCGGTGGCCCGTCGAGTCCAGCACGAAGAAGATGCCGGCGACCACGATGGTGACCCCCATGAGCGTCGCGATCGCGGCGTACGCCCGTCGGTACGTCGCCGCGGCGAGCCGTGACACCACTGCACCCTCGCGGGCGTTCCGCGCGTTGACGACGGCCACCCCCACGATCAGCCCGAACATCGGCACGGCCGCGGAGTAGTGGCCGTACTCGAGGAACGACTCGCGGCCGAGGCCGAACCACGCCGCCAGCCCGGCGAGCAGAACACCGGCCCCGGCGATGCCCCGGAAGTGTGCGGATCGGTAGGGCCCGTCCTGCACCGTCGCCGCCGCGAACGCCAGGCCGACGACGCCGAGGACGAGCAGCGCGGCGACGTTGTTCTCGACCGCCGGGACCAGCGCGGTCGGAACCGTGCGCTGCCCGACCTCGAAGCCGGCCACCGGGACGCTGATCGGAGTCGGCACCAGCGCGACCAGCGGCGCGAGCATGCCGGCCAGGTTGAGCATCATGTCCTCCGGACCCTCCCGACCCTTGATCGCGACCAGCCCGAGCCCGACCGCGAGCAGGGCGCCGACGAAGACCCCGCGCACCGGCGTGTAGTAGTAGGCGCTGATCGAGTCGAGGATGCCGCCGCGCGGGCCGAACACGATCTCGATGCCGACCGACACCCCCAGCAGCACCGCCATGGCCACCACAGCCACGCGCAGGTAGCGGTAGGTCTTGCGCGAAGCAACTTCCAGCCGGTCCAGTTCCGCCATGGTGACTCCCGAGCAGTCGGTGGTGTCACCAGACGATCCGCCAGCGGCCGATGCAGGTCAATGACCCGACCGGATCACCCCGGGCTCACAGCACGAACAGGTCGCCGTGATCCGCGATGCGGTCCAGGACCTCCTCGAAACGGAACTGTTCCAGCCCGAGCGGATCCTCGGCCCCGGCCTCCACCTCGTCCCACGTGACCGGGGTGGCGACGGTGGGGCGCTCCCGGCCGCGCAGGGAGTACGGCGAGATGGTCGTCTTGGAGCCGGCGTTCTGCGACCAGTCGAGGAACACCTTCCCCGACCTCCGCGCCTTGGTCATCGTGGCGGTGACCAGCTTCGGGTGCTCCTTCTGCAGCTCCTCGGCCACCTCCTTGGCCAGCCCGGTCGTCTCCTCGGGGTTGAGCTTGCCGGGCAGGGCGGCGTAGAGGTGCAGGCCCTTGCTGCCGCTCGTGACCGCGCGGGCGTCGAGGTCACGCTCGGCGAGCCGGGCTCGCACCAGCAGGGCGACGTTGCAGCACTCCGGGAGGCCCGCAGGCTCGCCGGGGTCGAGGTCGATCACCAGCCGGTTCGGGTTGCGCGGCCGGCCCGTGCGGTTGACCGTCCACTGGTGGACGTGCAGCTCCAGGGCCGCCAGGTTCACCAGCCAGGTCAGGGTGGCCAGGTCGTCGACGATCGGGAACACCAGGTGGTCGCCGTGCCGCGAGCTGCCCCGCGACCCGGTCGTCGGCACCTTGGCGGTGCGCACCCACGACGGCGTGCCGGCCGGGGTGTTCTTCTCGAAGAAGCTCTTGTCGGCCACCCCGTGCGGCCAGCGGATCCTCGTCACCGCCCGGTCCTTGAGGTGCGGCAGCAGCACCGGCGCGACCTGCGCGTAGTAGTTGAGCACCTCGCCCTTGGTGGTGCCGGTGCGCGGGTAGAGCACCTTGTCGAGGTTGCTGATCTTCAGCGTGCGGCCCTCGACGTCGACCCGGAGCTCCTCGCCCGTCGGAGTCATTGGTGCCTTATCTGCCGATCGCGATCACGGGCACACGGTCCTGGTCGAGCCGCCTCATCATCCGGAGCAGGAACCACCGCGGCGCGCTGACGCAGCCCGCGGTCGCGCCGGACCCGTTGACGTGCAGGAAGATCGCGCCGCCGCGGCGTCGTACCTGGCTGGCGTTGAAGTCGGTGACCACCGAGAACTCGTACTGCTTGGGGTAGTCCCTGAGCCGCTCGGAGGCGTTGCGGTGGCTGGCCGGCAGCCACCAGCGGAAGCCGCCGCGGCTCTTGTTGCGGTAGCGGTTGTAGAACCTCGACTGGTTGTCGAGGACCCAGTAGTCGCCCCGGCGGATCTTCCGGTAGCTCGGGTCCCAGGCGGTGCGCTGCCGGTGGGTGCCGAAGGAGAACGGCAACGTGAAGGTGCCCAGCGGGGTCTTCCCGGACCCCTGCACCCGGTTCCGCGGCAGGACCAGGCCGTTGTAGCCGATCCGACCGTCGTGGGCGCGGAACTGCAGCCGCCACTGCCCCTGCCGGAACGCCCAGTAGCTCACCCGGGCGTGAAAGCCCGAGGTGTGGTTGACGGTGACGACCTGGCGGGTGCCCTGCTTCAGGTGGACGGTGACCCCGTCGAGGCGGACCTCGCCCGCGGCGGCGTACGCCGGTGGCGGCGCGCCCGGAAGGAGGGCGGCCAGCAGGAGTGGCGGTGAGCAGTCGGTCTCATGTCAGGTCCTCGGGATGAGGTCGGGTCGGACGCCACGGTACGACGGCTGGCGGAGGCGGTGCTGGGCGCCACAGCCCGAGGGACTCGACGTCGACCACGAGGACCGGCTCACCCAGTGGGTGCCCAGCGCGTCCACGCGCGGCACCTCGTCGGTGAACGGGCTGGCCTCCCGGGGCGTACGGCTCCAGCACCTCCATGAGCAGCGGGCCGACCCTGCCGGCGATGCCGCTGCCGACCCGCCCGCGGTAGAGCAGCCCGTCGGGGGTGGGCTCGCCCACCAGCACCGCGCCGAGCCGGGTGGCCGACCCGGTCTCCGGGACGCCAGCCGCCGACCACCCAGGAGGTGCGGTGCCGGTGGGGGAACTTCAGCCAGTGCGGGCTGCGGCACCCCGAAGTCGTAGCGGGAGGACCGCCGCTTGCTGACCATCCCCTCGAGGCCCTGGTCGAGCGTCGCCTGGAACAGCATCGCGCCGTCGTCGTAGACGTGCGGGACCTGCCAGGCGACGTCGTCGAGGCCCAGGCCGA
>CAWKEX010000019.1:0-19058 GCA_963848795.1 uncultured Actinomycetota bacterium | reverse complement strand
AAGGACGGTATCGGCGCCGTCTCGGCGGTGGAGTGGCGGTCGGAGAGCACGATGATCCGGGCGCCGCCCGCGATGGCCTCGGACACCTCGGCGCAGATCTCGTCGATCCGCTCGGCCATGGCGGCGCCGCCGCCCTCGACGGGGTAGAGCCCGCGGGACACGTGGGTGATGAAGCCGGGCATGTCGCCGTCGCGGTTGATGTGCCGGATCTTGGCCAGGTCGTCGTTGGAGATGACCGGGAAGGGCAGCACCACCTGGCGGCAGGACGCGGGGGCCGGCTCGAGCAGGTTGGCTTCGGGCCCGATGGTGCCGGCGAGCGAGGTGACCAGCTCCTCGCGGATCGCGTCCAGCGGCGGGTTGGTCACCTGGGCGAACAGCTGGCTGAAGTAGTCGAACAGCAGCCGCGGCTTGTCGGAGAGCGCGGCGATCGGGCTGTCGGTGCCCATCGAGCCGATCGGCTCGGCACCGGTGTTGGCCATCGGCGTGAGCAGGATCCGCAGCTCCTCCTCGGTGTAGCCGAAGATCTGCTGGCGTCGGGTGACCGAGGCGTGGGTGTGGATGATGTGCTCGCGCTCGGGGATGTCGGCGAGGTGGATCTGGCCCGCGTGCAGCCACTCGTCGTAGGGCTTCTCGGCCGCGAGCTCGGCCTTGATCTCCTCGTCCTCGATGATCCGGTGCTCGTCGGTGTCGACGAGGAACATCCGGCCGGGCTGGAGCCGGCCCTTGCGGACGATGGAGGCGGGGTCGAGTTCGAGTACGCCGACCTCGGAGGCGAGGACCACCAGGCCGTCGTCGGTGACCCAGTAGCGCGAGGGCCGCAGCCCGTTGCGGTCGAGGACGGCCCCGATCTGCGAGCCGTCGGTGAACACCACACAGGCCGGGCCGTCCCACGGCTCCATGAGCGAGGCGTGGAACTCGTAGAACGCCCGGCGCTTCTCGTCCATCTCGGTGTGGTTCTCCCACGCCTCGGGGATCATCATCAGCACCGAGTGCGGGAGCGACCGGCCGCCGAGGTGGAGCAGCTCGAGCACCTCGTCGAACGACGCGGAGTCGGACGCGCCAGGACTGCAGATCGGGAAGATCCGGTCCAGGTCGCCGTTGAACAGGTCGGAGTCGAGCAGCGCCTCGCGGGCCCGCATCCAGTTCCGGTTGCCCATCACGGTGTTGATCTCGCCGTTGTGGGCGATGAACCGGAACGGGTGGGCCAGCGGCCAGCTCGGGAAGGTGTTGGTGGAGAACCGCGAGTGGACCACGGCAAGTGCGGAGGCGAACCGCTCATCGGTGAGGTCGGGATAGAAGTGGTCAAGCTGGTCGGTGGTGAGCATGCCCTTGTAGATGAGGGTCCGGCCGGAGAGCGAGGGGAAGTAGACCTCCGTCTCGTGCTCGGCCCGCTTGCGCAGGCAGAACGCCAGTCGCTCCAGCGCCATCCCGCCCACGCGGGCACCGGCGCCGGCGACGAAGAGCTGGCTGAACACCGGCATCACGCCCCGGGCAGTGGCCCCGAGGAGGTCGGGGTCGACGGGGACCTCGCGCCAGCCGAGGACCGCGAGTCCCTCCTCGGCCGCGATCTCCTCGATCCGCCGCCGGGTCTTCTTGACCTGCTCGTCGTCGCCCGGGAAGGAATGCCGTGCCGACGGCGTACGACGACATCGGCGGCAGCTCGAAGTCGACCACCTCGCGCAGGAAGGCGTCCGGGATCTGCATCAGGATGCCTGCCCCGTCGCCGGAGTTGGGCTCGGCGCCTGCCGCCCCGCGGTGGTCGAGGTTGCGCAGGGCCCTCAGTGCCTTGGCCACGATGTCGTGGCTCGACTCGCCGGAGAGGTTCGCCACGAACGCCACGCCGCAGGAGTCGTGCTCGTGGCGAGGGTCGTAGAGCCCCTGGGGCGGCGGGAACGCGTGCTGTCCTCGGCACCGGGCATTCTCCCGTCGTCGTCTGCGCCGATCCGCCGGCCCCTGCGGAGGGGCGCAGCGCACCGCGCGTGGTCGGCAAGCTGGCAGTACGGATTGAAGCTGTGCAGGGGACGACGTTGGCCCGAGCGGAGAGTCAGGTTACCACCGGGTTTCGGCGCGTCCGAGGGGCTGACTGACTCCCGGACAGCTCACGCCGGGTCGGCGTTGGCCCCGGTGTCGGTCTCCTCGGACTCCGCTGGTTCCTCCGGCCGGGTGTAGACCTGCTCCTCGCGGCCGGGATGGCGACGCCCCACCACGACGAAGTACGTCGCGGCGGCCACGAACAGGACGATCGAGGTCCACACGTTGAGGCGCAGGCCCAGCACGTCCTGCAGCTGGACGTCGTCGATGCGCAGCATCTCGATCCAGCCGCGGCCCAGCGTGTAGGCCATGACGTAGAGCGCGACCACCCGGCCGTGGCCGAGCCGGAAGCGTCGGTCGGCCCAGACGACGACCGCGAACGCCACGAGGCACCACAGGAACTCGTAGAGGAACGTCGGGATGGAAGGTCTCGACGTTGAAGTAGCCCGGCGGCCGGTGCGCTTCGTCGATCTCGAGCGCCCACGGCAGATCGGTGGGCAGGCCGAACAGCTCCTGGTTGAACCAGTTGCCCCAGCGGCCGATCGCCTGGGCGACCAGCACGCCGGGGGCCATCGCGTCCAGGACCGGCAGCACCCGGATCCCCTTGCGGCGGGCGCCGATGACCACGCCGAGGGCGCCCATCGCGATCGCGCCCCACACCCCGAGCCCGCCCCGCCAGAGGTAGAGCGCCGTGACCGGGTTGCTGTCCTCGCCGAAGTAGTGCTGGTAGTCGGTGATGACGTGGTAGAGCCGCCCGCCGACCAGCCCGAACGGGACCGCCCAGACCGCGAGGTCGCTGACCTCGCCGGGCTTGCCGCCGCGCGCCACCCAGCGACGCTCGCCGATCCAGATCGCGGCGACGATGCCCAGGACGATGGCACAGCGCGTAGCCGCGCAGCGGCACCGGGCCCAGGTTCCACACGCCGTCGCTGGGGCTCGGGATCGACAGAACGGTCAGCATGGTCACCATCAGGCGGCGTCCTCGAGGAGTCGGTGGATGTCGTCGGCGAATTGCGCGGAGGAGGTGCCCTGGGTCCACAGGATCGGCACGCGGTCGTGCTCGTCGA
Source organism: uncultured Actinomycetota bacterium (assembly GCA_963848795.1). Classification (GTDB taxonomy): domain Bacteria; phylum Actinomycetota; class Actinomycetes; order Propionibacteriales; family Nocardioidaceae; genus Nocardioides. The sequence goes on along the minus strand of CAWKEX010000019.1, from coordinate 15,960 downwards.
TCGCGGTGACCTGGGTGCTGTGGGTGACCTCGTAGCCGCCGCTGGGCAGCCGCTCGCCCTGCTCGACCGCCACCGCGAGCGGCTTGCCGATGTCGACGATGGTGTCGAGGTCGCCGGTCAGCCCGATGAAGGAGGGGTCGAAGCGGTCCAGGTAGGTGCGGAGGGTCCGCGCGTCGTCGCGGGCGGGGTCGGTGGTCACGAACACCACGTCGACCCGCTCCCGGTCCTGCTCGTCGAGGCGGGTCATCGCCGAGGCCAGCGACGACATCACGACCTGGCAGATGTCGGGGCAGTGCGTGTAGCCGAAGAAGACCAGGGTGAGCGGCCGGTCGGTGTCCGAGGCCAGCGAGTAGCGCTCCCCCTCGGTGTCGGTCAGGGCCGCCTCGGGGACGACGTACTGGTCGTCGAGGACCGCGCCGTGGAAGTCGGCCTCGGCCGAGGACGCATCTTCGCCGCACCCGGCGAGCACGAGCACGGTCGCTGCGAGGAGCGCGACGAGCCTACGCACGGACACCGCCGGCGAGGTCCTCGGTGAGGGCGGTCAGCGCGCGGAGCCCGGCCACCCGGTCGTCGGGGTGGTCGAGGAGCGCGCGGACGAAGGCCGAGCCGACGATCACACCGTCGGCGTACGCCGCCACCTCGGCCGCCTGCCGACCGTTGCCGACGCCCAGTCCGACAGCGACGGGGAGGTCGGTGGTGCTGCGCGTGCGGGCGACCAGCGGCCCGGCCAGGTCGCTGGTGCTCTCGCGGGCACCGGTGACGCCCATGACGGCGGTGGCGTAGACGAAGCCGCGGCAGGCGGCGGTCGTCATCGCGATCCGGGCGTCGGTGGAGCTGGGTGCGACCAGGAAGACCTTGTCGAGGTCGTGCTCGTCGGCGGCGGCGATCCAGGCTGTGGCGCTGTCGGGCGTCAGGTCCGGCGTGATCAGCCCCGCTCCCCCGGCGGCGGCCAGGTCGGCGGCGAACCGCTCCACGCCGTACCTCTCCACCGGGTTCCAGTAGGTCATCACCAGGGTCGGGGTGCCGGTCGCGGCCACCGCCTCGACGGTGCGCAGCACGTCGCGGGTGCGGACCCCGCCGTCCAGCGCCTGCTGGGCGGCGGCCTGGATCGTGGGGCCGTCCATGACCGGGTCGGAGTAGGGCAGACCGACCTCGATCACGTCGCACCCGGCGTCGACCATGGCGGTCAGGGCCTCGATGCCGCCGTCGACGTCGGGGAACCCGGCGGGCAGGTAGCCGACCAGGGCGGCACGCTCCTCCTGCCGCGCCCGGTCGAACGCGGTGGAGACGTTCACTCCTCGTCTCCCACGGGGTCGGCGGTGACCTCGTCGGGGTCGCCCAGCCCGAACCAGTCGATGGCGGTGTCCATGTCCTTGTCGCCGCGGCCGCTCAGGTTGATGATCATGGTCGCCTCGGGGCCCTTCTCCGCCGCCAGCTTCTCGGCGACCGCGAGCGCGCCGGCGACGGCGTGGGCCGACTCGATCGCGGGGATGATGCCCTCGGTGCGGCTGAGCAGCGCGAAGGCGTCCATGGCCTCGGCGTCGGTGACCGGGACGTATGTTGCCCGGCCCGTGGAGGCCAGGTGTGCGTGCTGCGGCCCGACGCCGGGATAGTCGAGGCCGGCAGAGATCGAGTGCGACTCGATGGTCTGGCCGTCCTCGTCCTGCAGGACGTAGCTGCGGGCCCCGTGCAGAACCCCGCTCTCGCCGGCCGCGATGGTCGCTGCGTGCCGGCCGGTCTCGACCCCTTCGCCGCCGGGCTCGAAGCCGTAGATCGCGACGTCCTCGTCATCGAGGAACGCGCTGAAGAGGCCGATGGCGTTGGAGCCGCCGCCGACGCACGCGGCGACGGCGTCGGGCAGGACGCCGTACCGCTCAAGGCACTGGCCCCGGGCCTCGTCGCCGATGCCGCGGCAGAAGTCGCGGACCATGCTCGGGAAGGGGTGCGGGCCCGGCGGCCGTGCCGAAGAGGTACGCCGTCTTGTCAACGGTCGCCACCCAGTCGCGCAGGGCCTCGTTGATCGCGTCCTTGAGGGTCGCGCTGCCGGACTCGACCGGCACCACCTTCGTGCCGAGCAGGTGCATCCGGGCGACGTTGAGGGCCTGCCGGCGGGTGTCGACGGCGCCCATGTAGACGGTGCAGTCCAGGCCGAAGTACGCCGCAGCGGTCGCCGCGGCGACGCCGTGCTGCCCGGCGCCGGTCTCGGCGATCACCCGGGTCTTGCCCATCCTTCGGGTGAGCAGCGCCTGGCCAAGGACGTTGCGGATCTTGTGGGCGCCGGTGTGGTTGAGGTCCTCGCGCTTGAGCAGGATCCGGCAGCCGACCTGGTCGCTGAGCCGCTCGGCGAAGTACAGCGGGCTGGGGACTCCCGGCGTACTCGCGGAGGATCTGCTCGAACTCGGCGGTGAAGGCCGGGTCGGCCATGGCGTCCTGCCAGGCGACGGTGAGCTCGTCGAGGGCGGCCACGAGTGCCTCGGGCATGAAGCGCCCGCCCCACTGCTCCTCACCGGCGGCACCGAAGTAGCCGCGCTCGTCGGCGTCGTAGGTCACGGCGTGCCTCCCGCCATGGCCCGCACCGCGGCCTCGGGGTCGCCGTCGCGGACCAGCGCCTCACCCACGAGGACGGCCCGCGCCCCCTCGCCGGCGAAACGGGCCGCGTCGGCGGGCCCGGCGATGCCGGACTCGGCAACCAGGACGCGGTCGTCGGGGACCAGCGGCGCCAGCCGGCCGAAGGTGTCGGGGTCGACGGCGAGGGTCCGCAGGTTGCGTGCGTTGACCCCGATCAGCTCCGCGCCCAGCGCGACGGCGCGCTCGGTCTCGGCCTCGTCGTGCACCTCGACCAGGACGGTCAGTCCCAGCTCACGGGCCTCGTCGTGGAGGCTGCGGAGCGTGTCGTCGTCGAGGGCGGCGACGATCAGCAACGCGAGGTCGGCGCCCGCGGCACGGGCCTCGAGGAGCTGGTAGGGCGTGACGATGAAGTCCTTGCGCAGCACCGGGAGGTCCACGGCTGCACGGACCGCACGGAGGTCGGCCAGGCTCCCGCCGAAGCGGCGCTCCTCGGTGAGCACGCTGATCGCGGCCGCACCACCCCGGGCGTAGGCCTCGGCCAGGACGGCGGGCTCGGCGATCTCGGCCAGCTCGCCCTTGCTCGGGCTGCGTCGCTTGACCTCCGCGATCACGCTGACGCCCGGCCCGCGGAAGTGGGGCATCGGGTCGCGCGGCGGTGCGACGTCGGCGAGGGCCGCGCGCAGGTCGGCGGGGGTCGTATCGGCCTCGCGGCGGGCGAGGTCGATCCGCACGCCCGCGACGATGTCGTCGAGCACTGAACTCACCGCTGCCGCCAACTCCTGAGCCTGATCCACTCCGATCTCTGCCGGAACCAGCCTCTCACGGCGAGCCGCCCGTCCGATCTCCACCTCCCGGGGCCAAGACCTGTGTAGCCTCGCGCGAAGTTGACCACAACAACGCATGAGGGGCACTCCTTGAGCTACGGCACGCCACCACCCCCGAACGGGCCCTACGGACAGCAGCCGTACGGCGGACCGCCCGCCCCCACCCACGGCTCGGCCACGACCGCCCTCGTGCTGGGCATCCTGTCGTTGGTCATCTGCACGCCGCTGGGAATCCCGGCGTACATCATCGGCCGACGCGCAGAGCGTGAGATTTTCGCGTCGCAGGGCACCCTGTCCGGCGCGGGGCTGGCCAAGGCCGGCTGGATCCTTGGGCTGATCGCGATGATCCTCATGGTCGTCTTCATCCTGCTGGTGATCCTCCTCATTGTGTTCGGATCCCTGTCGTCGAACACCACGTTCGACAGCTCTGGCTACTGAGCTCTGGCATTGAACTCCGGCTACTGAACTCCGGGATCCACCCGGGCCACGCCGCGCCATGAGGTGCGGCACCAACACGGAAGCGAGTCACGAATGACCGAGCAGCCACCTCCTCCTCCGCCGCCGGGGGCGGCTACGGCCAGCCCGGCTACGGCGCACCGGCACCCGGAGGCAACAACAAGAAGGCGACCTGGGCGCTGGTCACGGGCATCCTGGGCCTGCTGTGCTGCAGCCCGCTGGGAGTCGTTGCGATCATCCTGGGCCGCAGTGCAGAGCAGGAGATCCGGGCCACCGGTCAGGGCGGCGCCGGCCTGGCCAAGGCCGGCTTCATCCTCGGCATCGTCGCGCTGGCGCTCCTGCTGCTGCAGGTGATCCTGTTCGCCACCGGCGCACTGACCTTCGACTCCTTCGACACGGGAACCACCACACCCTGATCGGCCTCAGGGAGCGAGCCAGCTCCCCGGCAGGTTGCGGGCCACGGTGAACACCGTGGTCAGCGCGATCCCGACCGACAGCACCTGCCAGGACGACAGCGCGGGCAGCCCGCGCTGTCGTCCTTGCCACGCGTCGATCGCCCACCGCGCCAGAAGGAAGACGGCGAAGGGCATGGCGAGCAGGAGCAGCGCGTTGCTGGAGGCGGCACCGATGAGGTCGCCGTGGGTCAGGTCGTTGACGGCTCGCAGACCTCCGCAGCCGGGGCAGTAGATCCCCAGCAGCGAGATCGGGCAGTAGCCCCAGCTCCCGGACGCGTGGGGGTCGCGCAGGTGCAGGGCGACTGTTGCGGCCGCGAGGCCGGCAATGGTGGCGACCGGCGCGACGACCCGCTGCGGCCGAGTGCGTGCCGCCGGGGAGACGGCCGTGGGGGTCATGTCAGTCGCGGCTGCCGTGGAGGCCCATCTTGGCCATCACGGCGAACACCACCAGGGAGACGAGCCCGAGCGCGCAGCCGATCCAGAAGAGCGTCATGTTGACCGGGTCGAGCATCAGGGCGACGCCGCCGACCACGAAGCCGAGCATCGCGACGACAACGGCGGTCCAGGCCGCGGGTGTGTTGCCATGGTGGGCTGTCATGGGGCTCCTCGGGACGGGCGGGCGTGCCAAGCAGATGTGCTCGGGCCAGTGTATTCAGCCGGGTCACACGGTGGGGTCGCGGCCCTCGTCGATGGACTTCCACAGGTCCAGGCTGCTCGGGTCCTCCGGCGGGGCACGTTCGCCGCTCGCCCGCGCCGCCCGGGGCGTCGTACCGGCTGCCCATCTCGGGCCAGTGCCCGACCCACCGCACGGCGAGGGCGGTCGCGTAACGCCGAGGCCACGGCGCCCACCGCGGCGGCCCAGTACCACCCGGTCCACCGCAGCCCCGACTGTCGAGCCTCCGAGAGTCGCCGGCCTCGAGTCACTGATCGGGCAGCACGAACCGGGCGTACCACCACGCGTGGCAACGACTCCGACCGCGGCGAGCAGCGCGAGCACGGTGACCACCCGGCGGACTCCCCCGCGGGTGACCAGGACGACGCCCCAACACGCCAAGAAGACCAGGCTCAGCGCCTCGGCGAGAGGTACCTGGCCGAGGGTGTCGTCCGGCAGCACCGAGCAAGTCACCCGCGGATCCGGCTGGTCGTACGCCAGCCACTCACGGCTGCTGCGCGACGGCAGTGAGGATGCCGGCGGCGAGCCCGAGGCCCACCACGGGCACGAACGTCCGCCGGGGCTCAGGCATCGGTCCAGACGAGGTCGGCGTCGAAACAGGTGCGGTCGCCGGTGTGGCAGGCGGCGCCCTCCTGGTCGACCTTGACCAGCAGGGTGTCGCCGTCGCAGTCGAGCCGGACCTCCCTGACGTGCTGCCGGTGGCCGGAAGTCTCGCCCTTGACCCAGTACTCCTGCCGCGAGCGGCTCCAGTACGTCGCGCGGCCGGTGCTGATGGTGCGGGCCAGTGCCTCGTCGTCCATCCAGCCCAGCATCAGGACCTCACCCGTGTCGTGCTGCTGGACGACGGCCGGCACCAGCCCCTCCGCCGAACGCTTCAGCCGGGCGGCCACGGCAGGGTCGAGTTCACTCACCCCACCAGTATCCCGGTGTCCCGGCGGCGAGGCCGCCGGGAGTCGAAGTGCGAGCGGAGCGACCCTCGAAGCCCCGGCGGGCCGACCGCCCGCACCTCAACCGGCCAGATCCGCCAGGAAGTCGTCGTAGGAGATGAAGCCTCCGTGACCGCCCGCGATCCACTCGACGTTCAGGCTGTTCGCCTCGATCAGGTCGTTGAGCGCCTGGCCGCCATCACCTGGGGGCGCACCCGGGGTGTAGACGTCGCTCACGAAGAGCACGCCGCCCTGCTCCACGAACGTGACGGTCATGTCCACCGAGTGGGGCACGTCGAAGGAGAGCACCTGGACCCGCTGGTCGGCGTCGTTGAGCACGACCTGACCACCATTCGGCACCGAAGTGAACCGGGCGGGCCGGTTGGTCCGGTCGAGCCGGTCGGGCATGATCGTCGAGTTGCGTTCGCGGAACACGCGCCGGAAGAACGGGATCGCCGCCTCGTGGAGGACCGCCCGCGCACCGAGGGCCACGTAGGGCCGCTGGCCGCCGGCGTGGTCGGAGTGGTGGTGGGTGGTGATCACGTGGGTGATCCGCTGACCGGGGAACCGTCTGCGCACGAAGCCGATCACGGCCTCGGCGCGGAGGTCGTGCAGCGCACCCTCGACCACGACGACCCCGCTGGCGCGTCGCACCACCATGGAGTTGTTCGCGACGCCGCTCAGCAGGATGACGCCCGGTGCGATCCGCTGCGGGTTGATCGCGGTCTGGCCGCCGTCCTTGATGAACCCGAGGTTGGCGAAGGACATCACCCACTCCGAGGTCTTTCGACCGACCGAGGTCAACCGGGCGCCGAACCGGGGCGCCTGCGCGGAGGCGGGGATCCGGAACGCCGCGGCGGCGAGCCGCGGGTTGGCGTCCACCGTGCCGGCTGGACGGAGCTCCCGGTGCAGCCGCTGGCCGTCGGACCAGAGCGCGACCGTGCGCGGGAACCGCAGCCCTGCTCCGGCCGGACTCCAGCGGGCGTAGCGCACCTCGATCATGACGTTCCGGCGCAGGTAGTCGTGCTGGAAGGTGCGCAGCCGGGCGATCCGGCCGGTCCTCGGGTTCACGAACAGGCGCACGGGTGCGACCGCGTGCCGGAGCACGAGGACCCGGAAGGTCCGTCCGCCCAGGACCTGCGTGCCTCCGTCCCGCGCCAACCGGGGGTTGCGGAGAGCCTGCTGGAGCAGCACGTGGGGGTTGAGCAGGGCCAGCTCCTCGCGGATCGCCGCGCCCCGGTCGGCCGTCATCGCCTTCGTGGCGGGCGAGGAGTTGTTGGCGTCGACGCCGCGGATGATGCCCCGTGGCCCGGAGATGATCTCGTGAACCGGTCGGTCCACCCCGGTGGAGTTGCGCACCACGTCGACCCGGACCCGGTTGGGCGTACGCCGGTTCGCGACGACGTACCGGACCCGCTCGTCGAAGGTGGCGCTGGGCTTGGCCCGGTCCCCCGGACGGATCCCCTCGTCGTAGATCCAGCGTTGACCGGTGGCGGAGTACCGGAAGGACCGGAGGCCGCGCAGCGCCCGGGGCCCACCGACCGCACGGACCGCCATGCGGAGGGCCTGATCACCGGCTCGGGCTGCCGCGGGCGTGGGTGCTGCCGATGAGGCGTTGCCCGCCGTCGTGGTCGCCGGGAGGAAGCCGGCGAGGCTCACGGTCAGGGCGACCGCGCCTACTGTTGCGGTGGTGTGGAGTCCGGGACGCTTCATGGCTGCTCCTGGTGTGTCAGGCCCAAGCGCACACGCGCATCACGCTTGGCCCCACCCCGGGCTCTGACGTCCACGGAACCACGAGACTGGTTGACGGGTAAATGACCCGACCGGGTGGTATTGACCACCGGGCTCTGCCGGCTACCCGTGTTGGCTAACCGTGTTGGGCGATCCAGGACGCGTGCAGGCCGGCGTAGATGCTGCCTTCCTGCTGCACCAGCTCCGCGTGCGGACCGCGCTGGACGACCCGGCCGCGGTCCACGACCACGACCTCGTCGGCGTTCTCCGCGGTGGAGAGCCGGTGCGCGATGGTCACCGAGGTCCGGCCACTCATCAGGCGTTCGAGGGCCCGCCCGATGCGCATCTCCAGGGCTGGGTCCACGGCGCTGGTGGCCTCGTCGAGAACCAGCAGGTCGGGGTCGGCGAGGTGGGCGCGCAGCAGGGCGACGAGCTGCCGCTCCCCCGCAGACAGAGACTCACCTCGCTGGCCGACCCGGGTGTCGAGGCCCCGTGGGAGCCCGGCCACCCAGTCGCCGAGGCCGAGCTCCTCGGCGCTGGCGAGGATGTCTTCCTCGCCGGCGTCGAGCCGTCCGTAGCGGACGTTCGCGGTCAGGGTGTCGTCGAAGAGGAAGCCCTCCTGCGGGACGAGCACGACGCTGCGACGCAGCGAGTCCCCGGCGATCCGGCGTACGTCGACGCCGTCGAGCAGCACGGCGCCCTCATCGGGATCCATCAGCCGGGTGAGCAGCTTGGCGAAGGTCGACTTCCCCGACCCGGTCTCGCCCACGATCGCGATCCGGGAGCCGGAGTCGATCGACATGTCCACGTCGCGCAGCACCGGCGGCCCGCCGGGGTAGGCGAACGTGACGTGGTCGAAGCGGACGTCGATCGGACCTCGCGGGCAGGACCTGGCCGTCGGGACCCGGGTCGACCAGGTCGGCGGGGGTCTCGAGGATGCCGATGACCCGCCGCCAGCTGGCGATGGCGTTCTGGGCGTCGGTCAGGATCTGGGTGCCCATCTGGACCGGGCCGACGAACAGCGTCACGAGGAACGCGAACGCGAGGACCCGGCCCGGCGTCATGTCGCCGGTGAAGCCGAGCAACACGCCGACGATCAGGACGCAGGCGTTGGCGAGGCCGGCGGAGATGCCGCCGAGGGAGAACGAGACGACCGTGAACTGCTGGGCGCGGATGGACGCGGCCTTGAAGTCGTCGATGGCGGTGTCGATGCGGTCCTGGGTGCGGCCCTCGACGGAGTAGGAGCGGACCACGGCGGCACCGACGACGGGCTCGGAGATCGCCCCGAGCAGGACGCCGACCTGGTGGCGGACGATGCCGTAGGCCTCGGACAGCTTGCGCTGGAAGTAGCGGATGGAGAGGAACAGCGGCGCGAAGCTGATCCACACCACCAGCGCCAGCTGCCAGCTGTAGACCACCATGATCACCGTCGCCACCAGCATCTGGCCGATGCTGACGATGAACAACAGGCCGCCGAAGACGAGGAACTGACTGACCTGGTCGACGTCGCTGGTCACCCGGGAGACCAGGGCACCGCGGCGCTCGGTGTTCTGGGTGAGCAGCGGCAGGTCGTGGACGTGACGGAACGCCTTGATCCGCAGGGTCGCCAGGCCGCGCTCGGAGGAGGTGAACAGCCGCTTGGTCATCAGGTACGACGCCGCGCTGGTGACCCCGATCGCGAGGGCCGCGAGGACCCCCATCCAGGCCACGAAGCTGACGTCGGGGCCACCGGAGCCGTTGAGGCCCCGGTCGAGGGTCTGCTGCACCGCGATCGGGACGACCACCTGGCCGCACGAGGCGATCACCGCGAGGAAGAGCGTGAACCCGAACCCCTCCCGCAGCTCGGGCGAGATCCGCATCCCGCGACGGAGCGTGTCCATCGCCTTGATGTCGTCGCCGGTGTCCATCGTCGTGCCGCTGGTGCGCGCGGTGGTGAGTGTCGTCATCGGGCATCCACCTCCTCCGCGTCGTGGGCGGCCTGCTCGTACGCGTTGACCAGGTGGGCGTAGGACGGGCTGCGCTCGAGCAGCTCCACGTGGGTGCCCCGGCTGGCGATCCGGCCGTCCTCGAGGTGGAGAACCTCGTCGGCCAGGGCGATGGTCGCCTTCCGGTACGCGACCACGACCAGGGTCGCGCCGGTGCCTCCGGTCCGCAGGGCCTGCAGGATCCGAGCCTCGACCTCGGGGTCGACCGCCGAGGTGGCGTCGTCGAGGATCAGCAGCCGCGGGCGGCGCACCAGGGCCCGGGCGAGGCTGATCCGCTGCCGCTGTCCGCCGGACAGCGAGGTGCCTCGCTCGCCGAGCTGGTTGTCCAGCCCCTGGCCGAGGGCGGCGACGAAGCCGTCGGCCTGCGCGGCGCGCAGGGCTGCCCACACCTCCTCGTCGGACACGTCGGCTCCGAGGGTGACGTTGTCGCGCACGGTGTCGTCGAAGAGGAACGCGGTCTGCGGGACCAGGGACACCGACTCCGCGAGCGCCCCCTTGCGGAGGTCACGGATGTCGGCCCCGTCGATCAGGATCCGCCCGGAGTCGGGGTCGACGAGCCGGGTGAGCAGGCTGGTGAGGGTGCTCTTCCCGGAGGCGGTCGCCCCGACGAGGGCGACCGTGCGTCCCGGCTCGACGACGAACGAGACACCGTCGAGCAGTGCGACGTCGCCGTCGTACGAGTAGTGGAGGTCGTCGACCTCGACCCGGGCGCCGTGGACGGGCGCACCGCGCAGGGTCGCGTCTCCGTGCACCATCGCGCCGGTGGCGCGGAGCACCGAGCGGGTGCGCCGGAAGCCGACGACGGAGCGGGGGAACTCGCCGAGCAGCCACCCGATGGCCCGGATCGGGAACGAGACGATCGTGAGCAGGTAGGCGATGGTGACGACGTCGCCGGCGTCGGTGTGACCGGCGAGCACCCGCGAGGTGCCGACGGCCAGGACCACGAGAACGCCGATGTTGGGCAGCGAGGCGAGGGTCGGGTCGAAGGCGGCACGGATGGCGCCGGCCCGGGTGTTGACGTCGCGCAGCTCGTGGGCGCGGGCGCTGAACCGCTGGGTCTCCTCGCCCTCCCGGCCCAGGGTCTTGACCACCATCGCGCCGTCGAAGGACTCGTGGGCGATCTCGCTGACCTCGGCGCGCAGCCCCTGCGCCCGGGTCATCAGCGGCGAGGCGAGCCGCTGGTAGGCGAGGTTCGCGACCACGACGGCGGGGAAGACCAGCAGTCCGACCATGGCCAGCACCACGTCCGCGAACAGCATCTGGACCACGGCGATCGCCATCATCACCACGGTGCCGAGCGCCATCGGCAGCGGAGCGATCGGGCCCCAGGCCGCCTCGACGTCGGAGTAGGCGTTGGAGAGCAGCTGCCCGGTGGGGTGGCGCTGGTGCCACTCCATGGGCAGGGAGAGGTACTGCCGGGTGACGGCCCGGCGGGTGTGGGCCTGCATCCGGAACTGCATGACCCCGGCGCCGAGGCGGCGGGCCACGATGCCGACCGCGCGGAGGATGGCCACGCCGAGGAACAGCGCGAGCACCGTCCAGAGCAGCGCCGGGATCGATCTCACCGTTCTCGAAGGCAGGGATCAGCACGTGGTCGGTGGACCAGCCGAGCACCCAGGCGTCGGCGACGGTCAGCAGGGCGAACAGCACGCTGCCGACGGTGGAGAGGACGAAGATCCAGGGCTCGCGGCGGATGGCGTGACCGAGTACGGCGAAGCCTTCGCGCGTCGTTGCTCCGCGCGGCTTCGCCTGCTCGTCCGTCACGTGTTCGTTAGCCCCCTCCGGCTATCACAGCCATCGCGACTGTCAGGGTATTCCACCTGCCCAACCCCTTACCACTCCGTCGGCGCGGGCGCCGTAACCTCGCTCCAGTGATGACGACCATGCTCGCGCGACGCGAACGCCACGACCTGTGCGACCTCGCCCTCGTCCTCGGCGAGGACGCGCCCACGCTGTCGGGTGACTGGACCGCCAAGGACCTCGTCACCCACCTGTTGCTGCGCGAGCACAGCCTGCTCGGCGCCCCCGGGCTGCTGATCCGCCCGCTCTCCGCGCCTCACCGATCTCGAGATGGCGCGGATCGGCAAGAAGGACTTCACGGTGCTGGTCGAGCGGCTGCGGGGGCACGGGTTCACGCCGTACGCCATCCCGGCCGTCGACCGAGCAGTCAACACGCTGGAGTACTTCGTGCACCACGAGGACCTGCGTCGGGCCCAGGCCGGGTGGACGCCCCGCGAGCTCGACCGCGCCGACGAGTCGGCGCTGTGGTCCGCGATCCGGGTCTTCGGCCGTGGGTTGGTCCGACCGGCGGGCGTGCCGGTACGGATCCGGCGCACCGACACCGGAGCCGAGGCGACGCTGCGGCGTGGTGCCGACCCCGCCGTGCTCGCCGGGATGCCGTCGGAGATCGTGATGTTCCTCTACGGCCGCGACCAGCACCGCGGGCTGGCGTTCACCGGCCCGGACGCGCACATCGACAGCCTCCGCACCGCCGGCCTCGGCCTCTGACCGAACGGTCGTGAGTTACCGCTCCCACCCCACCGAGCGGTCGTGAGTTACCACTCCTGTTGGTAACTCGCGCCGGGTCGGCGGGTTCCGGCGGTAACTCACGCCGGGTCAGCGCACTGGGTGGCCGGCGGCTGCCAGGGTCTCCTTGACCTCGGCGATCCGAAGAGTGCCGAAGTGGAACACGGTGGCCGCGAGTACGGCGTCCGCGCCGGCCTCGACCGCCGGTGGGAAGTGGTCGGTGCGCCCGGCGCCGCCGGAGGCGATGACCGGGACGGTCACCTCGTCGCGGACGGCCCGGATCAGGTCGAGGTCGAAGCCGTCCTGGGTGCCGTCGGCGTCCATCCCGTTGAGCAGGATCTCCCCCGCCCCGAGGCCGCGCCGCGGGCCGCCCACTCGACCGCGTCGAGGCCGGCGGCCCGGCGACCGCCGTGGGTGGTCACCTCGAAGCCGGAGTCGGTGCCGTCGGCGCGGCGGGCGTCAACCGAGAGCACCAGCACCTGGCTGCCGAACCGGTCGGCGATCTCGGCCACCAGGTCGGGCCGGGCGATGGCGGCGGTGTTGACGACGACCTTGTCGGCGCCCGCCCGCAGCAGCCGGTCGACGTCCTCGACCGACGAGACTCCCCCACCGACCGTGAGCGGGATGAACACCTCCTCCGCGGTCCGGGAGACGATCTCCAGCGTCGTGGCGCGCCCCTCGTGGGAGGCCGAGATGTCGAGGAACGTGAGCTCGTCGGCGCCCTCGGCGTCGTAGGTCCGGGCCAGCTCCACGGGGTCGCCGGCGTCGCGGAGGTCGGCGAAGTTGATGCCCTTGACCACCCGGCCGGCGTCGACGTCGAGGCAGGGGATCACCCGCACGGCGAGGCTCATCGGAGTTCCCTTGGTCAGCGCGAGCGCGTCCTCGAGGGTGAACCGGCCCTCGTAGAGGGCGGTCCCGATGATCGCGCCCTCGACCCCGTCCGGCACCAGTCCCTGGAGCACCTCCAGGTCCGCGAGCTCGGTGATGCCGCCCGAGGCCACCACCGGCCGGTCGGTCGCGGCGCAGACGTCGCGCAGCAGGTCGACGTTCGGCCCCTGCAGCATGCCGTCCTTGTTGACGTCGGTCACGACGTAGCGCGCGCAGCCCTCGGAGTCGAGCCGGGCCAGCACCTCGTAGAGGTCGCCGCCCTCGCGGGTCCAGCCCCGCGCCGCCAGCGTCCGGCCGCGTACGTCGAGTCCGACGGCGACCCGGTCGCCGTACTCGGCGATGGCGGCCGCACACCACTCCGGCTGCTCGAGTGCGGCGGTGCCGATGTTGACCCGCCGGCATCCGGACGCCATCGCGGCCGCGAGCGACTCGTCGTCCCGGATGCCCGCCGCTCATCTCGACGGCGATGTCGAGGGTGCCGACGATCTTCGCCTGGAGCTCACGGTTGTGGCCGCGGCCGAACGCCGCGTCGAGGTCGACGAGGTGGATCCACTCCGCCCCCGCCTCCTGCCAGCGCAGGGCGGCCTCGACGGGGTCGCCGAACCGCTTCTCCGACCCGGCGACGCCCTGGACCAGCTGGACGGCCTGGCCGTCGGCGATGTCGACGGCGGGAAGGAGCTCGAGACGTGTCATGGTCATCTTCCGGTCAGAGGGTCCCGACCCAGTTGCGGAGCAGTGCGGCCCCGGCGTCGCCGGACTTCTCGGGGTGGAACTGGGTGGCGCTGAGGGGACCGTTCTCGACGGCCGCGACGAACCGGTCGCCGCCGTGCTCGGTCCAGGTCACCAGCGGCGCCCGGGTGCGGCCATTGGTGATCAGCTCCAGTGCGGGCGGCGTAGGAGTGCACGAAGTAGAAGCGCTCGCGCTCGACGCCGGCGAAGAGCTGCGGACCTCGTAGGCGCTTCGACGGTGTTCCAGCCCATGTGGGGTACGACGGGTGCCTTGAGCCGCTCGACCGTCCCGGGCCACTCCGCGCAGCCCTCTGAGACCACGCCGTGCTCCGCGCCGTACTCGAAGAGGACCTGCATGCCCACGCAAATGCCGAGCACGGGCCGTCCGCCGGCGAGGCGCCGCCCGATGATCCGGTCACCTTTGACCTCCCGGAGCCCGCTCATGCAGGCGGCGAAGGCGCCGACGCCGGGCACGACGAGGCCGTCGGCCTCCGCGGCGGCCGCGTGGTCGGCGGTGAGCTCGACCTCGGCGCCCGCACGCTCCAGGGCGCGGACCGCCGACCGGAGGTTCCCCGACCCGTAGTCGAGGACGACGACGGAGCTCACCTAGGAGAGTGTTCCCTTGGTGGAGGGGACGCCGAGCTCGCGCGGGTCGATCGCAATCGCGTCGCGAAGGGCACGGGCGAACGCCTTGAACTGCGCCTCGACCACGTGGTGGGGGTCGCGGCCCGACAGGACCCGGACGTGCACGGCGATCTGGGCGTGGAAGGCGAGGGTCTCGAAGACGTGGCGGGTCAGTGAACCTGAGTAGTCGCCGCCGATGACGACGTACTCCTGCCCCTCGGGCTCGCCGACGTGGACGCAGTAGGGGCGACCGGACACGTCGACGACGGCCTGGACCAGCGCCTCGTCCAGCGGAACCGTGGCGTCGCCGAACCGGCGGATGCCGCGCTTGTTGCCGAGCGCCTCCCGCAACGCCTCACCGAGCACGATCGCAGTGTCCTCGACCGTGTGGTGGGCGTCGACCTGCGTGTCGCCGACGGTGTGGATCGTGAGGTCGATCAGCGCGTGCCGGGCGAAGGACTGCAGCATGTGGTCGTAGAACCCGACGTCGGTGGAGACCTGGGCCTTGCCGGTGCCGTCGAGGTCGACCTCGACGTGGACCTGCGACTCCTTGGTGGTGCGGTCGATCGTCGCCGTACGGCTCATCTCTCCTCCTCCATCCCGCTCGTTGCCACCACATGGTGGCCAGCACCTCGGTGAGTGCCTTCCTGAATGTTCCCATCTCCGCGGCGGTGCCGATGGAGACCCGCAGCCAGCCGTCGGGCCCGGTCTCGCGGATCAGCACCCCGCGGTCCAGCAGAGCCTGCCAGACGGCGTGCCGGTCGGCGAAGCTCCCGAACAGCGCGAAGTTGGCGTCGCTGTCCGCAACCTTCAGCCCCTGCGCGCGCAGCCATTCGACGCACGCGTCCCGTTCGGCACGGAGGTCGGCGACCCTGCCGAGCAGCTCGGGCGCGTGCCGCAGCGCCGCGAGGGCCACGGCCTGGGTCACCGCAGACAGGTGGTAGGGCAGCCGGACGATCCGGAGCGCGTCGCAGATCTCCGGCGCGGCCGCGAGGTAGCCCAGCCGGGCGCCCGCGAGCGCGAAGGCCTTGCTCATGGTGCGGGTGACGACCAGGTTGCGGTGCCGCGGCAGCAGCTCGAGGGCGCTGGGCGTCCCGTCGCGGCGGAACTCGCCGTACGCCTCGTCGACCACGACCAGCCCGTCTCCGGCCGCCTCGCAGAGCAGCGCGTACCGCCTCCGGCGGCAGGGCCGTACCGGTGGGGTTGTTGGGCGACGGCAGGAGCACGACGGTCGGTCGGTGCTCCTCCACCTGAGCCCTGGCGTGGTCGAGGTCGAGGGAGAAGTCGTCCTCGCGGTGACCGACCACCCATCGGGTGTCGTCTCCCGGGCGTACTCGGGATACATCGAGTACGTCGGCGCGAAGCCGAGCGCCGTCCGCCCTGGCCCGGCGAAGGCCTGGAGCAGCTGCAGCATCACCTCGTTGCTGCCGTTGGCGGCCCAGACCTGCTCGGGTCGCAGGCCGGGGCTCCCGTCGGAGGAGAGGTATTTCCGCCAGCGCGGCCCGCAGGTCGGTCAGCTCACGATCGGGATACCGGTTCAGGTGCGGCCCCGGTCGCGGCCACCGCCGCCGCCAC
>CAWKEX010000018.1:0-117212 GCA_963848795.1 uncultured Actinomycetota bacterium | reverse complement strand
TCCCCGACCTTGAGCGAAAACGCGCCCGATAACCCCTATCGTGCGCGAACGCGGGCGGTTGGCCGGCCGAATCAAAAAATCGTGCACGTCAGGATTGTTTTGAGGGATGCAATCGAATAATATTGTCCATCGATTTTCGGCCGGACGACATTAGCTATCCACCGGTACAGCCGGTTTAGACGCTGACGACCCTTCCAAAAATTCGATCTCACCAGCCCATCGAAGGGTGGGCTACGACTTGTATATCTGAGAAGGGACTACCCCCGTGAGCATGGGAACCGTGAAGTGGTTTAACGCAACCAAGGGCTACGGCTTCATCCAGCCGGATGACGGCGGCAATGACGTGTTCGTGCACATCAGCGCTGTCGAGCGTGCAGGTCTTGGAACGCTTCGTGAAGGCCAGAAGATCTCCTACGAAATCGTGGCAGATCGCCGCTCTGGCAAATCTTCGGCCGACAATCTACGCGCCGCCGGATAAGGGATTTCCTCCGGCCCCGGCCAGGAAATCCCAATCGAAAGAATAGAAAGGCCGCGCTGATGCGCGGCCTTTTTAATTCGGTCGATACGAACGATCCGGCGATCGACCAAGAACGCGCAGGCGCTGCGCCGTCACCGGACAACATAGTAAAGAGATCGTAACCTGTGGCTGCTGAAACCGCTCGCACGGAGATCGGCCCGTTTTTCGACAATCATATTAAGGGGCATTTAGGGAGCCTGCGGCTACGATCACGCGCTTTTGGATAATCAGGGGGCGCGCTCGTGCCAATTCGTCTTCAGCAGTATCTTTCCCGTTTCCGCCGCGACAGGCGCGGCAATGTCGCCATCATTTTCACGGTCGCCGCAATTCCCCTGATCTCGGCCATCGGTTGCGCGGTGGACTACTCGATGGCGACCCGAATGAAGGCAAAACTGCAATCCGCGGCAGACGCCGCGAGCATTGCCGCGCTCTCGCAGAAATCGCCCGGCTTCCTTGCGGCTTCGGTCATGACAGGCAACGGCACGGTCGCCGCCGGCGTGACCGACGCGACGAACGTCTTTAACGGCAACATGGACGGGATCACCGGCTATCAAAACCTGGTTAAAGACGTCGCCGTTACGAAGACCGGGATCAAGCTCGCCGCCAGCGTCACGTTCACGGCCGATGTGCCGACAACCTTCCTGAAGGTGATCAATTACAGCAAGCTGACGGTATCGGGTCTTTCAAGCTCGGAGGCCACGTTGCCGCCGTATCTCGATTTTTATCTGACGCTGGACGTCTCGGGCTCGATGGGCCTGGCGTCGACGCCCGCCGAGCAGACGCGGCTTTCCCAGATCAACCCGGACAACTATCGCCAATATCCGACCGGCTGCACCTTCGCCTGCCATTTTGCGCCGCAAAACAGCGCCTGCACCAATACCGGGACCCAAGGATACCCAACGAACAACTATTGCATGGGCTATGCGATCTCGCGCGTCAGCCAAAGCGGATACAAAGTCTCCTCATGACAAACACCAGTTATCCCAAACAGCAGCCAACTGCCGACTGGCATCGTTTCAGGCCTGCCGAACTCGCTGTATGCCCCCAAGAACTCCGGGCCGAAGTCGGGCCTGACCGGGGGGGGCCTGACCGCGGTTTCAACCTGCAAGACCGATGGCACCGACGACTGCATCCAGTTGCGCCTCGACGCGGTCGGCTACGCCGTGACCGAGTTGTTCAAAACCGCGAACGCCTCCAAGAAGGTTCCCGACCAGTTCCGGATCGGTCTCTACCCGTTCATTCGGTATCTCTACGCCTATTTTCCGATGACCAACGACATCAACGGCTTTCCACCGCCCCCGGCACCATCAACTACGCGGCCGCAAACCTTGCCACGCTGCTTGACACAAATATTAATTCAAACCTTGGCTCCGGCGGCACGCATATCGATACCGCGCTTGACGTCGATCAATACCAAAATCGGCACCGGCACCGGCCCCGTCGGCGACGGCAGCACGCCGACCACCCCGCAGCCTTACGTCTTCCTCGTCACCGACGGCGCACAAGACAACCAGGTGAAAGGCGTTCCCAACGGTTCCTGGTCGGGCAGCAACCGCGCTACCACGATTGATCTCCAGAACACCCTGACGACCGTTCCCTCCTGCGAAACGCTCAAGGGCCGCGGCGTCATCGTTTCCGTGCTCTACATTCCCTATCAAAAGATCGCTCCCGTGAATACGAGCTTTGCCGGCAATGAAGGCACCTATGCCAACAACAACATTGCGTATATTCCGGCCAGCCTGCAGAAATGCGCGTCGCCTGGCTTCTTCTACACCGCGAACTCGCCCTCTGATATCACCGCCGCGCTGAACGCGATGTTCAACCACGCCCTGCAGACCGCGCATATTACCAACTGACCCGGCAGAAGAGCCCCGGCCGTCGGGCCCCCAGACGGCCGTTGGCCCTGGGGGCTTCGGCTCTCTCGCGGCAAACGCGGAACGCGTTCTGCGCGGACGCTGCCCCAAATCAAAAGATCGAGCGGGATGACGCTCCGGCTCTTTTGAGGCCCAATCGCGCCGGCCGACGCCGACAGCGTGTCGCGCAGCGCCAGGAAGCGTCGCAGCTCGAGCGACGCATCAGAAGGAACCGGTCGCCAGTTGGGCCCCCGGCGAGCTTCGCCTGCGGCCAACCCTGCGCACTTGTCCCGAAGGAAAGCCGGCGCCGGATCGCCACTGCAGCCAGAGCGGGATGGGTTGGAGACAAATTCCCGACGCAGCCCTGATACGCTTCGGCCACACGCAGGTGTCCGGACACAAATCGCGAAAACAACCCCATGCAAAGTAGAATGGCCTGGCTCGCAGCACTCAGGCCGCTTGCGTCCGGGTCACGAGATGGTCCGTCGTCATGGCACAACCCATCTGCTCCAAAGCCCCGCGACGGCGCGAGGCAGGGCCGCCTGTCCTGTGTTGCAAACGGAGAGTCCGGGCGCGTCCGGCACCAACGCAATGCTGCGTCCGGAGCCGCTTTCAATGCGGCGACGGATCAGGCCCGCCCTGCCGAAGCCCGAACTGCTGCGCCCCGGGATGCAACGCGCCCCTCATTCACGGAAGGCGCGGCGAACGGTGAAAGCTGTTACGAAACCCGTCCGAGACCCCCTGCCGTCACAACGGGTCGGACAGGTGGAGCTGCCACCCGTCGGATAAATGACGCAGAGAACGAGGCGCGGGCGCGTATAGGAGACATCCCTGAACGTTATGCCGGTCTGCCCCAGCACAATTCCGACCGCAGGCGTATATTTGTAGCTGACCTCGCTCCAGATCACGAATGTCCCCTTGGCCGCGACGAGAGTCGTCGGCAATGTCACGACATCGCCCGGATTATGAGGCGCCGTGGCCGCGATCGAGACATCGCCTGTCACACCGATCGTCAACCCCTTGCTCCACTGGACGCGCGCGATCCCCGACACACTGTCGATGTAGACCTCGGTAATCGAGGATACCAGCGGCGACGGCGGGTAAGGCGTCATGATGGCCTTTGCCGCTTCCCCAAAATTCTTGATATCGGCATCTCCCACACTGATGCTCTGCGACGTCAGATCGGAAAGCGTTCGCGCCACCTGGGTGGCCTTGCGATCCACGGCAATGGCCGACGAGAATTCGACCACTCCGAAGTACAACACCACCATGATCGGAAAGACCATGGCAAATTCGACGGCCGCGAGACCGCTGCGATCGTTCAACAGACCGCGTACGCGAAGCGACATCTTCTGCATCGGGGACACCATCATCGCATCACGGCTCTACGTGGAAAGCGGCGGTCGCGGAGAGCAGCCGCTTGCCGCCGTTGAGATTTGCCGATGTTGTAGCCCAGCCGGGTGACGAATAGCGGCCATTCATAAAAGGCGCGAACCACGATGGTATTGGGAGAGCCGGATGGCGGCAGGGAATATACGAAGGGGCCGGTCAGGCTGCCGCTGACGATCGGCTCGGTGATCGTGATCGCGGCGCCAGGTGCAAACGACTTCACGTCCACGTTAATGGTCGCCAGATTGCCCTCGCAGTTGAACATCACCTTGATGCGGTTGCAGAGGTTGGTCTTGAACGCGGTTTCGGTCATGCCGGAGGCCTGGGCCTGACGGGTGAGTATCAGTCGCGCGCTTTCCTGCGTTGCGTTCTCCAGGACCTGGCCGGCAAAAAAGACAATCGCCGTCTCGAGAATCGCAAACAGCATGCAGAAGAACAACGGCGCGACCAGCGCGAACTCGACGGCGGCCGAGCCCCGTCGGTTGCGGCGAAACCGGTCCAGCACACCTCTGACAGAGGCTGTTTCAACAGCGGGTGACGACATCAAAAAATCCCCGGACGGCAGCGATATCTGCCCGCAAGAACTAACTGAAAGTGATTGTGGAAGTGTTTCGTCAAATCGAAGCAGAGCGGCCCGGGCCGCTAACCGACCGTTAACCATCGCCGGAGCAGACCTCGTTCAGCCAAGATCGATTCGCGGACGGGGTATCTGCTGGATGCGCCGGCAAGCTCCGCCGGGCCATCCGACGAAAGATGCCGGTCGAGGCGTTTCAAGCAAAGCGGAGCCGGCTACGTGAAGAAGCCACGTCGACGAGGACTGAACGTCGGCTCTGATAATCAGGGCCGAAAGCGGGTCAGTTTGTCGATTTGGTGCCGGCGGCGCTGGCTTGACCGCTGAGAGTACCAGCCTGGTCGATCACCGATTTGAAGTAGGTTTCGCCGTCGCCAAGGGTAATCCGGCGCTGGCAGATCGGCATACAGCTATACGACTCGCGTTCGACGCCGCGATAGACCGTGACGAGCTGATCGGTCGGGCCTTCGACCTGGATCTGGCGGTCCACCAGCACGTCGCCGTTGCGGTCCATGGCGATGAAATTGGTCGCGCCGTAGCCCTTCCCGGTGACGACGACGATGCCGCCGCTTTGCAGGGTCACATCCGCAATCAGCGGGTTTCCGACCACGATGGTGGAGACCTTGGCGGGAAGCTTCACGAGCTTTGCCTGATCGACATAGACGGCGATACGGTCGGGATCGGGTGCGGCCAGGCAAACGGCCGGCCACAGCAGGATTCCTGCGGCGAGGGAACGAAATCCGAAACGCGCGCGTGCGCGAGTACGCTGGGACTTGAACGACATACTTTTCCCCGGGGCAGCAACAAGCCGGCAGTGGCGATACGCAGCGGAACCGGCGCCCGACAAGGTGAATCTGACGACAATTCATGAACAAAGGGCAAATAGGCCCCGAAATGGGGTAACAAATCCGCGGGCCAGCATGCTTAATTGCGCGTAAATCTCCATACGACCGCGCGTTTGTCGCAGGGAGAACGGCAGCCTGCTTTTCAGATCACGCGCTATTTGCGGAACGGATAGGCCAGTTGTCCGATGATTTCGCGGGGAAACGAGGACGGATCGTCCAAGCCATATTGGTCCGGCAGCGCGCCTTTCGGCATCCGGAAGGTCCCGAACAGGATGTCCCAGAGCGGAAAGGTGCCCGCGAAATTGGTGTTGCCGCCCTCTTCGAGCGAGGTGTGATGCCAGCGATGGAACACCGGCGTGGCAAGCACGTATTTGAACGGACCGAGCGTCCAGTTGAGGTTGGCGTGAACGAACGCGGAATGGAAGATGTTGAACGGCCCGAGCCAGAGCATCACGCCCGGCGAAATGCCGGCGACCAGCAGCACGACATCGACCCCGATGGTGCCTAACAGCAGGTTGACGGGGTGAAAGCGCGCCGCCGAGATCCAGTCGACGTCTTCCGACGAATGGTGGATGGCGTGGTATTTCCAGAACCCGCCGCCATGAAACATGCGGTGCAGCCAGTACATCATGAAATCGGCCGCGACCAGGAACAGGATCGCCTGCAGCCACAATGGCAGCCTCGACAGCGGGCCATGGCCGTTGTCGTAGAACGCGATCAGTTCGTCGGCGTCGCGAATTCCAAACAGCAGGGCGGCGCCCAGCACCAACAGCCCGATGCGGAACACGCGCGCGAACAGCGGCACCAGGAACCAGTAGCAGACGTCGGTGACGAGCTCGCGCTTGCGCCACCACGGCCTGCCGGGGTTGCAGGCCCAGAAATGCGCCAGCACCGAGAACACGAGCGCCAGCGCGATCGTGACCGGCACCACCTTGGCCAGGGTCTGGCCAAGCATCTCGACGATTTCGGTCGGCAGGTTCATTTCGACCGGCGTACCAGAATCCCGGCCTGCCCGCCAGTTGACGCCCCTGAAGGCCGGCCGGATCAGTTGCCCGTGCGAACGTGCAGCACGGCGTTCCCGTCGGCATAGGCGCGCCGCCAGCCACCGATATGATCGAGCAGGCCGACCGCCGGGGTGTTCGGCGTCAGCAGCACGGCATCGATGTCCCATTTCTTGAGGATGTCGAGCAGCTCGTTGACGTCCTTGAGCTGCATCGCGCGGTAGAAGGCCATGTCGAATGCTTCGCCGTAGAGCTCGGCGCGTCCGTCGACGAACACGGGTATCTGCCGCCAGATCAGGTAGCCGCCGAACGGAAGGTCGTTGAGAACCCGCTTGGGATGATGCGCCTTCAGCGCTTCGACGGCCGCCGCCGGCGCCTGGCTTTCGGGCACGGCAATCGGCGTGTTGGCGGCGAGCAGCCATGTCCAGCCGCCGAGCAGGAGCAGCATCGCGGCCATCACCGGCGCCGGGGCACCGGCGCGAGCGGGCCACGCCGGCCGCAGCGCGAACTGAGACGCCACCGGTGCGAGCACCACGATCGGCAGCAACAGGGCGAATATTTCGACGTTCCTGACGTGCGCCAGCGCCATGTGCAGCAGGCCCAGCACCAGCGCAATCCGCGGCGGTGTCAGCCTGACGCCGCTGTAAAGCGCGCCGCCGATCAGCATGAGGATCGCCATCTCGAACGCGCCGAACTTGCTGAAGTCGGCCGGCATCCATTCATAGATCAGATGCAGGAGTTGGCCGAGATCGAGGATCTTGCGTGCGGCGAGGATCGATCCCCACCCGTAAGGCGTGGCGCAGCAGGCTACCAGCGCGCCAATACCAAACGCCGTCCAGCGCAGCGCCAGCGACTTTCGCTCTGCACGGTCCGCATTCCACAGCGCGTCGAGCGCGAACGCGCCCACCAGCACCAGGCCGAACACGAACCCGCCGTGCAGGTTCGCCCACAGCGCGATCAACGGCAGCAGCCATGGCGACGGCGCCCGGCCGCGCTCGCTCGCCGACATCAGCCCGTACGCCCACGCCAGCATGATCGGCAGCACCAGCACATGCGGGCGCGCCAGAAAATGCCCCTTCGAAAGCACCAGCGCCACGATCGCGACGGCGACCGCAAAGGCTGCGGGAACGCGGCGGCCGAGAATGTGCGTGAGCAATGCGAAGGTGGCTGCGATGCAGCCGGCGGCGAGAACCACCGGCCCGGTCCAGCCCGCGAGATTATAGCTCGTCGCATACAGCACCTGCGCCAGCCAGGACGACGACACCCACGGCTCGCCCGCCTTGGTGAAGGAGTAGATGTCGACGCGCGGCAATGCGTGGTGATCGAGGATCCACTGGCCCACGGCGATCTGCCAGTAGGTATCGGAATCCTGCAGAAGCGCCGGTCCGCCCATCAGCACCAGCGCGTAAACGCCAATTCCGAGCCAGAGCCATGCCGGCACCTGGCCGACAATGGAGGAATTCGCGCTGGATGCCGCCGCAACGTTTGTGTTCATGCCGGCCGCCCGCGAACGGCGGGAAAATTCCGCTTACGAACGGCGGCATATTCCGCACGGGACGTTCCCGCGTGAAAATGAACGGACGAAGCCGATAGCGTCGCCCTCACCGGTCAACCTCCGCTGCGCGCATAAAGGATGGCCACGTCGTCGGCGTAGACCTTCCGCCAGTGGCCGAGATGATCGAGCAGACCCGCCGCAGGCGTGCCCGGCTGCAGCAGCAAGCCGTCGATGTCGTAGTCCTTGAGCAGACCGAGAAACTGGCTGACGTCCTTGAGCTCCAGCGCGTTGTAATAGGCCATCGTGAATTTTTCGCCGTACAGCTCGGCCCGCCCGTCGATGAAGACGGGCATCTGCCGCCAGATCAGGTAGCCGCCGAAGGCACGGTCGTTGAGAACCCGCCGGAGATTGTGCGCCGTTATGGCTTCGACCGCCGCGGCCGGCGACTGGGTTTTCGGAGGCGAATACCTCTGGTGCGCCGCGAGAGCCCAGGTCGAGATGCCGAGCGTGACGGCGAGCAGCGCCGCCGACACCAGCGTCACCCTGCCCGGTCGGGCCGGTTGCAGAGCGAACTGCTGTGACACCGGCGTCAGCACGACGATCGGCAGCAGCAGCGCAAATATCTCCAAATTCCTGCCATGCGAGAGCGCCATGTGCAGCAGGCCGAGCACCAGCGCTATCCGCGGCGGCGACAGCTTGACGCCGCGATAAAGCGCTCCCGCGATCAGGGCGAGAATGGTCAGCTCGAACGGACTGAGCTTGCTGAAATCTGCCGGCGCCCATTCGCTGATGAGCCGCAGGAGCTCTCCAAGATCGAGAATCTTGCGTGAAGCGAGGATCGATTCCCAGCCATAAGGCGTGACGCAGCAGG
Source organism: uncultured Actinomycetota bacterium (assembly GCA_963848795.1). GTDB lineage: Bacteria > Actinomycetota > Actinomycetes > Propionibacteriales > Nocardioidaceae > Nocardioides. The sequence goes on along the minus strand of CAWKEX010000018.1, from coordinate 108,670 downwards.
CCGCCAATGCAGCCAGCCCGAACGCGAACCAGCGCAGCGCCAGAGGGCTTCGCTGCGACGGCTCGGCGTTCCACAGAGCGTCGATCGCGAATGCGCCTGCCAGCACCAGACCGAACACGAAGCCGCCGTGGAGGTTGGCCCAAAGCGCAATCAGCGGCAGCAACCAGAATGACGGCGGCTGACGGCGCTCGCTCGCCGTCATCAAACCGTACGCCCAGGCAACCATGACCGGCATCGCCAGCACGTGCGGACGCGCCAGAAAATGCGGCGTCGACAGCACCATGGCCGCCAGCGCCACCAGGACCGCATAGGTCGAGGGAAGGCGGCGCTCCAAAATATGCGCGAGCAGCCCAAAGGTCGCAGCGATCGCGCCTGCCGCGAGCACGACCGGCCCGGTCCAGCCGGCCAGATTGTAGCTCACGGCATAGAGGATTTGCGCAAGCCAGGATGATGAAATCCAGGCCTCGCCAGGCTTGGTGAAAGAATAGACATCGACGCGCGGCAGCGCCCCGTGATCGAGAATCGATTGGCCCACGGCGATTTGCCAGTAGGTGTCGGAATCGTTCAGAAGCCCGCTGCTGTTGACCAGCAGGAGCACATACAGGCCGGCACCAAGCCATAGCCAGGCCGGGACCTGGCCAAAGCCGGAGGCTTTCGCCTGGTGAATTGTTGTGGCGTCGATGCTCATGACATGTTCCAGCCCGGCGCCGTGGCGCGCGATCGGTTCAAACCGGACCCCCGTTTCCTGCTGCGAAGCGTTTCCCTGTCGCGTACCGGCACGCGGCGTTTTCCGGATGATGCGCTATTGGCGGAACGGATAGGCCAATTGCCCGCCGATCTCGGTGGGGATCTCCTGATCGTGCACGCCGTAACCGTCAGGCAGCTGGTTCTCCGGCATGCGGTACGTGCCGAACAGGATGTCCCAGAGCGGGAAGGTCCCCGCGAAATTGGTATTGCCGCCCTCTTCGAGCGAAGTGTGAGCGGTCTTCTTCACTCTCTTCTGGCTCATCCGCAGGACTTTGTGAGGGGGGTGGCATCGGGCTGGACTGGGCGGTCGAGTCCAGGTCGTCAGCGCCCTGGTCGGCGCTCGTTTCGCCGCCGGCGCCGCATCCGGCGCCAAGCAGGGCGGCCAGGGTGATCGTCGGCACTGCCGTCAGCATCGTTCTCGTGATGGTCATCGGGCTCAGACGGTCAGCAGGACCTTGGTGGCGGTGCGCTGGTCCATGGCCGCGTAGCCCTCGGCTGCCCGATCGAGCGGCAGGGTGAGATCGAAGACCTTGCCGGGGTCGATCTTGCGGTCCCAGATGAGCTGGATGAGGTCGGGCAGGTAGCGCCGCACGGGGGCCGGTCCGCCGAGGGCGTGGATGCCGGCGAAGAAGAGCTGGATCGCCGGGGATCTGCACGTCGTGGTTGACCCCGACGTAGCCGAGGTGGCCACCGCCGCGGGTCGCGCCCACGGCCTGCATGAAGGACTCCTGGGTGCCGACGGCCTCGATGACGGAGTGCGCGCCGAGCCCGCCGGTGAGCTCCTTGATCCTCGCCACGCCCTCCTCGCCGCGCTCTTCGACGATGTCGGTGGCGCCGTAGAAGCGGGCGAGCTCCTGACGCTCGGGGTGCCGGCGACATGGCGATGATCCGCTCCGCGCCGAGCTGCTTGGCGGCAAGGATCGCCATGAGGCCGACCGCGCCGTCACCGACGACCGCGACGGTCTTGCCGGGGCCGGCCTGGGCGGCGTCAGCGGCGAACCAGCCGGTGCCCAGCACGTCGGAGGCGGCAAGCAGCGACGGGATCAGGTCGTCGTCGGGCTGACCCGGGAGTGGCGACCAGCGTGCCGTCCGCGTGCGGGATGCGCGCCTTCTCGGCCTGGGTCCCGATGCCGGCGTGCACGAACTCGGCGTGCACGCACTTGGACTGGAACCCGGCCTGGCAGATCTCGCAGGTGTTGTCGGAGATGACGAACGAACCGACGACGAAGTCGCCCGGCTTCACCGTCTGCACCTGCGTCGCCCACCTCCTCCACGACGCCGACGTACTCGTGACCCATCAGCGTGTGGTCGACGGGCTCGACGCCCCGGTAGGGCCACAGGTCGGACCCGCAGATGCAGGTCGCGGACAGCCGGATGATGGCGTCGGTCGGCTCGACGATCCGCGGGTCTTCGCGGTCCTCGACTCGCACGTCACCGGGGGCGTGCATGACAACTCCACGCATGGCGGATGCTCCACTTCGTTGCTCGGGTTCGCGGGCGACTCCCGCCTGTGCGGACCGGGCGGGCCCGCGACATCGAGTCAACCCGCCGGGCCGCGCGGGCGGGAGTCCCTGTTGATGGGTGCACTGACAGGGCACCCCTGGCCGCTCGGACGCGATGCGGGATCGGCATACCCTCGATGGCGTGGACAACCGAGCAGAGGTCCGCGAGTTCCTCACCACTCGCCGCGCCCGCCTCACCCCCGACCAGGTCGGCCTCCCGACGGTCGGCACCCGGCGCGTGCCGGGGCTGCGGCGCAGCGAAGTCGCGGCCGTCGCCGGGCTCAGCGTCGAGTACTACGCCCGTCTCGAGCGAGGACAGATCGCGGGCGCCTCTGCCGGCGTCCTCGACGCCCTCGCCCGGGCCCTCCAGCTCGACGAGACCGAACGGGCCCACCTCTTCGACCTCGCCCGCGCCGCCGACGGCATCCCCACCTCGGGCCGCTCCCGCCGTCGAGCCCCGAGCAAGTCCGCCTCACGACCCAGCCTCCACTGGGCGCTGGAGGCGATCAAGGACGGCGTCGCCTTCGTCCGAGACCCGCACCAGAACCTGCTCGCCACCAACAGCCTCGGCCGGGCGTTCTACTCACCGGTGATCGGCGACGGCGGCCGACAGCCGAACCTGGCCAGGTTCCAGTTCCTCGACCCCGCCTCCCGCGACTTCTACCCCGACTGGGACCTGTTCGCCGAGATGTGCGTGGGCGTCATGCGCGCCGAAGCCGGCCGCGACCCCCACGACCGCGGCCTCCAAGACCTGATCGGAGAACTCTCCACCCGCAGCGACACCTTCCGCCGCCTCTGGGCCGACCACAACGTCCGAACCCACGGCACCGGAACCAAGCGCTTCAACCACCCCATCGTCGGCGAACTCACCCTTGCCTACGAAGAACTGGCCATCACCGCCGAACCCGGCCTCGTGCTCCTGATCTACACCGCCGAACCAGGCTCCCCCTCCGCCGAACGACTCCAACTGCTCGCGTCCTGGGCGGCACCGGCTCAGGCCACGCTGGACGGTTGAGCCACTGGACTCCACCCAGCGGGCCCTAGCACCCGCGACCCTGTGCGATACCTCCGCTCATTGCAGCCGCAGCGCGAACGACAGCACCACCGCTATGCCGGGCCCGGCCCTGCCCTCGACGCGGGTCTCCAGCCGCCACCAAAATCGACCCTGTGGGCCGTCAGGACGTCTCGGGGAACCTGACGCCGGTGTTGGCGTGGCAGCGGTAGCCGTACGGGTTCTTCGCCAGGTACTGCTGGTGCACGTCCTCGGCGTAGTAGTACGTCGGCGCGGGCTTGATCTCGGTGGTGATCTCAGCCGAGCCGGCGGCGCTTCAGCTCGGCGCCGTAGACCTCGGTCAGCTCGCGCGCGGTCTCCTCCTGCTCCGGCGTCGTGAAGTAGATCGCGGAGCGGTACTGCGTGCCGACGTCGTTGCCCTGCCGCATGCCCTGCGTCGGGTCGTGGATCTCGAAGAAGCGCTTCACCAGGTCGGCGTAGGCCACGACTGTCGGGTCGTAGACGATCCGGACCGCCTCGGTGTGGCCGGTGCGGCCCGAGCAGACCTCGTCGTACGACGGATGCGGCGTGACCCCGCCGGCGTACCCGACCGACGTCGACCACACGCCGGGCAGCTGCCAGTAGATCTCCTCGGCGCCCCAGAAGCAGCCGAGCCCGAAGATCGCGACCTCGAGGCCCTCGGGCACCTCGTCGGTGCGCACGGGTGCGTCCAGCACGACGTGGCGGTCGGCCAGAGGGAAGGGCGACTCCGCGCGGCCGGGCAGTGCCTCGTCGGCCGTGGGGAGCGTGGTCTTGTGGCGTCCGAACATGCACTTCATCCTCGCAAACCGACCCAAGTAGGGTCGTGGCCGTGAGCAACAGCACAGGACGAACGCCAGGACAAGTCCGGCTTCGAGACGCGTGCGATCCACGCCGGCTACGAGCCCGACCCGATGACCGGGGCGGTGATCCCGCCGATCTACGCGACCTCGACCTACAAGCAGGACGGCGTCGGCGGGCTGCGCGGCGGCTACGAGTACAGCCGCTCCGCCAACCCGACCCGCACCGCCCTCGAGGGCAACATCGCGGCGCTGGAGGAGGGGGAGCGCGGCTTCGCGTTCGCCTCCGGGCTGGCCGCCGAGGACACCCTCGTCCGCGCCACCTGCCGCCCCGGCGACCACGCGGTGATCCCCGACGACGCGTACGGCGGCACGTTCCGGCTCTTCGACAAGGTCGAGCAGGTCTGGGGCCTCGAGCACAGCCCGGCGCCGGTCTCCGACGTCGACGCCGTCCGCGCGGCGATCCGGCCGGGCGCAGACCAAGCTGGTCTGGATCGAGACGCCCACCAACCCGCTGCTGAACATCGGCGACATCGAGGCGCTGGCCGGGGTGGCCCACGAGGCCGGGGCGCTGCTGGTGGTCGACAACACCTTCGCGTCGCCGTACCTCCAGCAGCCGCTGACCCTGGGCGCCGACGTGGTGGTCCACTCGACGACGAAGTACTGCGGCGGCCACTCCGACGTCATCGGCGGCGCGCTCGTCGTGCGCGACCACGACCTGGCCGAGCAGCTGACCTTCCACCAGAACGCCATGGGCGCGGTGGCCGGGCCGTTCGACTCCTGGCTGGTGCTGCGCGGCCTGAAGACCCTGGGCATCCGGATGGACCGGCACTGCGACAACGCCGAGCGGATCGTGGCGTTCCTCTCCGGCCACGCGGCCGTCAGCGAGGTGATCTACCCGGGCCTTCCCGAGCACCCCGGCCATGACGTGGCCGCGAAGCAGATGAAGCGCTTCGGCGGCATGGTGTCGTTCCGGTGCACCGGCGGCGAGGAGCGGGCGCTGGCGGTGTGCGAGCGGTCCGAGGTCTTCACCCTCGGTGAGTCCCTCGGCGGCGTGGAGTCGCTGATCGAGCACCCCGGCCGGATGACCCACGCGAGCGTCGCCGGCACCGACCTCGAGGTGCCGGCCGACCTGGTCCGGCTCAGCGTCGGCATCGAGACCGCCGACGACCTGATCGCCGACCTCGACCGTGCCCTCGGCTGAGCCGCGTTCGCCCGCGGGCGAGCCGGACTACCGCTACACGCTCGCCAACGAGCGGACCTTCCTCGCCTACCAGCGGACGTCCATCGGTCTGGTGGCTGCCGTCGCTCGCCGTCTTCAACCTGCTCGATGAGGACTGGGCGCCTCCAGCTGCTCGGGGCGCTTCTGCTGGTGGCCGGCGCCGTGGCCGCCCTGGGCGGCTACCTGCGCTACCGCGGCGTCGAGCGCGCGATCCGCTCGGGTGACGTGCTGCCGGCCAACCAGACCGCCCACCTGCTGGCCCTCGCCGTCGTTGATCTGCCTGGTCGCCGCCGCTCTGTCGGTGGTGATCGGTGCCTGAGCCGGACTGCCGGCTGCGTGGTCTGCGTCGACTTCGGCTCCACCTTCACCAAGGCCGCCCTGGTCGACCTCGCAGAGGGCCGGATCGTCGCCTCGGCGTCCCACCCGACCACGATCGCCACAGACGTCCTCGACGGGTACGACGCCTGCGTCGCCACCCTGCGTCGAGCAGGACCCGCGGGCGGCCGATGCCGAGGTGCTCGCCTGCTCCAGCGCCGGCGGTGGTCTGCGGATCGCCGTGGTCGGCAACGAGGAGCTGGTCACCGCCGAGGCCGGCCGGCGGGTCGCCCTCTCCAGCGGCGGCAAGGTCGTCGGTGTCTTCTCGCAGCGGTGACCACCTGGCGGAGCTCCCCGGCTGCGCACCCGACGTGGTGCTGCTGACCGGTGGCACCGACGGCGGCAACGCCGAGCCGATCCGCACGCGGCGCCGAGGCCCTGGTCGACAGCGGCTGGAGCGGCCCGGTCGTCGTGGCCGGCAACGTCGACGCCCGCGACGACGTGGGCAGCATCCTCGGCGCCTTCCCGCACGTCCTGGCCGACAACGTGGTGCCCCGGATCGGGGTGCTGGCGCCCGAGTCGGCGCGGGCCGCGATCCGCGAGATGTTCCTGGCCCACGTGATCGGCGGCAAGCACCTGAGCAAGCGGGCGGACTTCGCGCGGCTGGTCCGCGGCGCCACGCCCGACGTGGTCCTCACCGCGGTCGAGCTCCTCGCCCGCGGTCTCGACGCCGAGCACCCCGGCGCCGGCGACGTCGTGGTCGTCGACGTGGGAGGCGCGACCACCGACGTGCACAGCGTCGTCGAACCGGACCCCGAGGCGGAGTCAACCGGGGCGGGCGGGCTGTCGCGCGAGGTGGTGGCCACCACGCCGGTGACCCGGACCGTCGAGGGCGACCTCGGCATGCGCTGGTCGGCGACCTCCACCGTCACCGAGGCCGGGCTCGGCGACCTGGCCGAGGCGGCGGAGCACCGGCGCACCGACCCCGACTACCTGCCCGACACCGACCACGAGACCGAGATCGACGAAGCCATCGCGGCGGCCGCCGCCGGACTCGCGTTGCGCCGGCACGCCGGCCGCTCCCGGGTCGTGGTCAGTCCCGAGGGCCGGGTGCGTCGAGCGCTCGGGCAAGGACCTGCGCGAGGTCGACCTGCTGGTGTGCTCGGGCGGGGTGTTCCGCAACGGCCGACCCGGCGTCGCCGAGCGGGTCCTCGACGGCAGCACCGGGGCCGACGTCGAGGGCGGGTGGCAGCTTCCCCGGCAACCCCGCGTCGTGGTCGACCACGACTACGTGCTGGCCGCCGCAGGGCTCCTCGCGGGCCGACACCCGCAGGCGGCGTACCGGCTGGTGACACGTCTCACATAGCCTGTCGCCGTGAGCAAAGAGGGGCGTCTCCGCGAACGCCTGACCCAGCAGTTCGCCCAGCAGTGGGCGACGGCCCGCGCGGAGCGTCGCCCCGGCCCCGAGCCCGCTCCCATCCCGACCGGCCCGTCCAACCTCGCGCCGGCGCAGGTCCCCTGGGGCGTCGACCTGGCCGCGGCGTGGGCCTGGCGGCTTCCTCGTCATCGTCGCCGCCGGCTACCTCATCGCCCGGGTCCTCGGCTTCTTCGCGGTGATCACGCTGCCCCTCGTCGTCGCCCTGCTGATCGCGGCCCTGGTCACCCCGGTGGTGCGCGGCCTGAACTCGGTCGGGGTGCCGCGGCGACTGGCCGCGGCCTTCGTGGTCGTCGGGGGCATCGCGTTCATCGCCGCCCTGCTCACCTTCGCCGGGCAGCAGGTCGCCCAGGGCGCGGCCGACCTGGCCGACCAGGTGGTGGCGGGCCTGGAGGAGATCCGCAACTGGCTGCAGACCGGCCCGCTGAACGCCAGCGACTCGCAGATCAACGACGTCATCCAGAGCGCCCAGGAGACGATCACCGAGCAGTCCCAGGACAGCGGGGCCCTCAGCCAGGTCACCGAGTTCGGTACGGCGGTCGGACACGTGGTCGCCGGATTCTTCATCGTGCTGTTCTCCACGTTCTTCTTCCTCGCCGACGGCGAACGCATCTGGGCCTGGACGGTGCGCCTCGCGCCCCGTGCCGCCCGTGAGCACGTCGACGGGTCCGGCCGGGTCGCGTGGGTGTCGCTCACCCAGTTCGTCCGGGCGACCGTGCTCGTCGCGGCGGTGGACGCGATCGGCATCATGATCGTGGCCGCGGTCCTCGGTGTTCCGTTCGTGCTGGCGATCGGCGTGCTCGTCTTCCTCGGCGCCTTCGTGCCGATGATCGGCGCCACCATCGCCGGGACCGTGGCGGTCCTGGTCGCGCTCGTCGCGCAGGGGCCGATCACGGCGCTGCTGATGCTCGGCGGCGTGATCGCGGTCCAGCAGCTCGAGGGCCACGTGCTGCAGCCGTTCCTGATGGGCCGCTTCGTCCGGGTCCATCCCCTGGGCGTGATCGTCGCCATCGGCTGCGGCGTGCTGGTCGCCGGGATCGCCGGCGCCCTGGTCGCCGTCCCGCTGGCCGCGGCCGGCAACGCCGTCGTCCAGCACCTCGCCGGCGGCACCGAGATCGGTGAGGACGAACCCGACGAGGCGCTCGAGGAGGACATCGAAGAGGTGGATGCCGACGCACCACCGCTCCCACCGGAAGGCCAGGGCCGATCAGAAGGAGGGGCCAGTGACTGAGGTGCCGCGCGTGACGCTGGCCGACATCGAGGCCGCCGCGGAGCTGCTCCAGGGGGTCGCCATCCGGACCCCGATGGAGGACTCGCGGTGGTTGTCCTCCCTCGCCGGAGGGCCGGTCGCACTCAAGTGCGAGAACCTCCAGCGCACCGGGTCGTTCAAGATCCGCGGGGCCTACGTCCGGATCTCCCAGCTCTCCGAGGCCGAGCGGGCGAACGGTGTCGTGGCCGCGTCGGCGGGCAACCACGCCCAGGGCGTCGCCCTGGCCGCCCAGCTGCTCGGCATCAAGTCCACCGTGTTCATGCCCGAGGGGGCGCCGATCCCCAAGGAGAAGGCCACCCGGGCGTACGGCGCCGACGTGGTCTTCGAGCCAGGACACCTGGAGCACGCGCTGGCCGCCGCGAAGGCGTTCGCCGAGGAGACCGGCGCGGTGCTGATCCATCCCTTCGACCACGTCGACATCGTGGCCGGGCAGGGCACCGCCGGCCTCGAGATCCTGGAGCAGGCCCCCGACGTCCAGACCCTGCTCGTCCCCACGGGCGGCGGCGGGCTGCTGGCCGGGATCGCGATCGCGGTCAAGGCGACCCGGCCCGACGTGCGCGTCATCGGGGTGCAGGCCGAGGGCGCGGCGGCCTATCCCGCGTCGCTGGAGTCCGGCGCCCCCGTCCGCCTGGAGTCCATGAAGACCATGGCCGACGGCATCGCCGTGGGCCTGCCGGGGGAGATCACCTTCGCCGCGGTCCGGGAGTACGTCGACGACATCGTCACCGTCTCCGAGGAGTCCATGTCACGAGCGCTGCTGGCGCTGGTCGAGCGGGCGAAGATGATCGTCGAGCCGGCCGGCGCGGCCGCGGTCGCGGCCCTGCTCGACGACCCCACGGCGTACTCCACGCCCTCGGTCGCGGTGCTGTCGGGCGGCAACATCGACCCGCTGCTCCTCGGCAAGGTGATCCGGCACGGCCTTGCCGCGGCGGGCCGCTACCTCTACCTGCGCGTGTGCATCCCCGACCTGCCCGGGGGACTCGCGAGGCTGCTGACGGAGGTGGGGGAGACCGGCGGCAACGTCCTCGACGTGACCCACGAGCGGATCTCGCCGCTGCTGCACCTCGACGAGGTCGAGGTGCGGATCCAGATGGAGACCCGCGGCGAACCGCACGCCGAGCAGGTCCTTGCCCGCCTGCGCGAGCGGGGCTACCGCATCTTCGAGTGATCGATCAGGCCTTGTAGGGCACCGCGTCCAGGATCTCGACCCGCTGCTCGCTGCCGTTGGGCGCGGTGTAGCTGACGGTGTCGCCCTTGCGGGAGCCGAGGATCGCCGAGCCCATCGCCGACTGCGGCGAGTAGACGGTCAGCCCCTCGGGCTCGATCTCGCGGGCACCGAGCAGGAACTTCTCGGCCTCGTCGTCGGCGTCACCGGCGAACTTGTAGGTCACCACCATGCCCGGCTCGACGATGCCGTCGTCCGGGGGAGTCTCGCCGACCTCGGCGTTGCGCAGCATGCTCTCGAGCTGACGGATCCGGGCTTCCATCTTGCCCTGCTCGTCCTTCGCCGCGTGGTAGGCGCCGTTCTCCTTCAGGTCGCCCTCGTCGCGCGCGGAGCTGATCCGGTCGATGACCTCCTGCCGGCGAGGACCCTTGAGGTCCGCGAGCTCGGCGTGGAGCTTGTCGTAGGCGTCCTGGGTCAGCCAGACCGTGCTCTGCTCGCTCGACTGCGTCATTGCTTCTCCTGCGGTGAGGTGATGGGTATGACGTGTCACACCCACGTGCTCGTTGGGGTTCGGGTGGTCCGTTGCCGGCTCACGACCGGTGTCGCCCGGTCGGCCTGGCGGGCCGGGTATCGGACCAGCCTAACAACTCGGGCCCGCCGATGCAGATCGACGGAGTCAGCGAGGACGCTGCTGGTCCGTCGTGGTGCAGCCGACCGCCTCCACGCTGGTCGCCTCGGCGCTCGGTGCGGATCTGGCGTTCGAGCACGTTGCCGTCCTCGAGGTCGGCGGCGCGCACGTCGAAGTGCAGCTCGCCGACGACCGTGTGGTCCTCCGCGATCGCCCGCAGCAGGCAGGTGGCGACGACGTCCTCGTCGTCGATCCGTACGTCGACCCGGGCCGTCACCTGGTGCTCGTCGTCGACGGTGAAGCCCACCAGCTCCGAGGTGACGTCCGGGTCGCCGTGCGCCAGCGCCGTCCAGGCCAGCCACCCCAGGAACGCCGCAGCCACCACGACGACCACCGCGACCAGCGCGCGACGCGCGACCGGTGACGGGGCGCCGTACCTCTCGGTCAGGCTGTCCTGCTGGCTCACCCCCCCATCTTTCCTCCTAGACTCGCGCCATGCCGCAGCACCCCCGCCCATCACTCACGCCGCCGATCGCCCGCGTGCGGGCTACCGCCTGATGCACGTGCACGCCCACCCCGACGACGAGTCCAGCAAGGGCGCCGCCTCCACCGCGATGTACGTCGCCGAGGGCGTCGACGTCCACGTCGTCACCTGCACGGGCGGGGAGCGCGGGTCGATCCTCAACCCGAAGATGGAACGCCCCGACATCGAGGCCAACATCACCGAGGTGCGCCGCCAGGAGATGGAGCGGGCCCGCGACATCCTCGGCGTCCGGCAGGACTGGCTCGGGTTCGTCGACTCCGGGTGGCCCGAGGGCGACCCCAAGCCGCCGCTCCCGGAGGGGTGCTTCGCGACGCTCCCGGTCGAGGAGGCGGCCGCCCCGCTCGTGCGGCTGATGCGCAGCTTCCGGCCCCACGTCGTGACGACGTACGACGAGCGCGGAGGCTACCCCCACCCCGACCACGTCATGTGCCACAAGGTGTCCGTGGCGGCGTTCGAGGCGGCCGGTGACCCCGACCGCTACCCCGAGCTGGGGGATCCGTGGCAGCCGCTCAAGCTCTACTACCACCACGGCTTCAACCGTCCCCGGACCCAGGCGCTGCACGACGAGATGCTGCGGCACGGGCTCGAGTCGCCCTACGCCGAGCGGCTCGAGAAGTGGGAGCCCGAGCCGGAGTGGGACGCCCGGATCACCACGAAGGTGCCGTGCTCGGACTACTTCGGGGTGCGCGACCAGGCGCTGATGGCGCACGCCACGCAGATCGACCCGGACGGGCCGTGGTTCGCGATCCCGCACGAGATCCAGGCGAGCGTGTGGCCCACGGAGGACTTCGAGCTGGTGGTCAGCCACGTCGAGTCCCCGATCCCCGGAGGACGACCTGTTCGCAGGCATCCCCGATCCGAACGGGCAACGCCCCGCCTGACAGGATGTCGGCATGGCGCTCCCCGACCTCATCACGCTCCTCGCCGACCCGGCTCCCGAGCCCGAGGACGTCACCGCGGGCTGGACCGCCCTCGTGATCTTCCTGCTCCTGGCCGCGGCCGTGGTGTTCCTCGGGTTCAGCCTGGTCAAGCAGCTGCGCAAGGCGCAGGCGGCCAAGGACGCCGGGGTCTACGACGACCCCGAGGAGCCCGACGAGGACATCAGGGACGCCGTAGCCGCACCAGGCAGTCGTACGCCGTCTGCTCCACCTGGCCGCCGTGCTCGTCGGCGCCCGTGACGACCCGTTCGACCCGCCCGGCCCGGACGATCTCGAGCTCCTCGCCGGCCAGGTCCGCCAGCACGTCGTCCGCGGTGAGCAGCACGCTCGCGTCCTGCGGCCCGCCGGTGCCCTCGGTCAGGTTGGTGGTGTCGTGGGCGACCAGCAGGAACGTGCCGCCCGAACGCAGGGCGGCGAAGCCGCGGCGTACCGCCTCGCGACGCTCCGGACGCCGGCAGCTGGAGGTAGGCGATGACGACCAGGTCGTAGGTGTCCGCCCGGGTCCAGGTCGTCGCGTCGGCACAGACCCACTCCACGTCGACGTCACCGGCCAGGGTGCGGCCCTTGTCGAGCGCCACCTGCGAGAAGTCCACGGCGGTGACGTCCCAGCCGCGCCGGGCCAGCCAGATCGCGTTCCGACCCTCGCCGGCGGCCAGGTCCAGCGCCCGGCCGGGCGGCAGGTCGGCGCACTCGGCCTCGACGAACTGGTTCGGTCCGACCGACCAGACCAGCTCGCTGGCGGCGTACCGCTCGTCCCAGGCGTTCGCGTCCACACCCGCGATTGAAGCAAACCCCGCCTCACGGTGGGGCGGCCGGCGCTAGCGTTCACTGCGTGGACGTGACCGGGTTCGGCCGGATGCCCGATGGGCGCCAGGTGCACCGGATCGTCCTGGGGGCTGCTCCTGGCCCCGTCGTCCACCTGATCACCCTGGGCGCAGGCGTCCATCGGCTCGAGGTGACCTGTGGTGACGGCCGTCGGCGCAACGTGGTGCTGGGTCACGCGACGGTGGCTGACCGACTGGCGTCCAGCGACTACCTGGGGGGAACGATCGGTCGCTACGCCAATCGCATCGCCGGTGGCCGCTTCCGGCTCGGCGACGATGAGGTCCAGCTGCAGACGCACGACCGCGGCAACTCACTGCATGGCGGACCCGACGGCTTCGACCGCCGGCTGTGGGACGTGGTGGCACGTGGCCAGCGATGCGGCGCACCTGCGTCTGGTCAGCCCGGACGGCGACATGGGGTTCCCCGGCACCGTGACAGCGGACGTTCACTACCGGGTCGAGGGTGGTTCGGTGACGGTGCGCATGGAGGCGGCGACCGACCAGCGCACCGTCGTGAACCTCACCAACCACGCCTACTTCAACCTGGACGGCGAGGACGCCGGCACGATCGACCACCACACGCTGACGATCCATGCCGACGACTACACCCCGGTCGACGCCGACCGGCATCCCCACCGGCGGGCACGAGGCCGTCGACGGGACGCCCTTCGACTTCAGGTCGCCCACGGCCATCGGACCAGCGGTGCGGCGACGCCACCCGCAGGTCGAGCTCGCCCGCGGCGTCGACCACAACTTCGTGATCCGCGGTCGTGGCCTGCGGACCGCGGCTGTCCTCGAGTCGGCCAGGACCGCGACGCGGCTCGACGTCAGCACGGACCAGCCGGGCCTGCAGGTCTACACGGGCAACTTCCTCGATGGCAGCCGGCCCTCGATCAGCGGTGGGCTCTACCGTCAGGGCGACGGCGTCGCCCTGGAGCCCCAGCTCTTCCCCGACTCACCACACCACCCGGAGTGGCCCTCGGCCGTCCTCGAGCCCGGCGACCGCTACGTCGCCTCGCTCGGCTGGACGTTTGCCGGCGGATAGCGTGGGTGGATGCCGAACCGACTGGTGAACGCCACGTCGCCGTACCTCCTCCAGCACGCCGACAACCCGGTCGACTGGTGGGAGTGGGGCGAGGACGCCTTCGCGGAGGCGCGCACGCGTGGCGTCCCGGTGCTGCTGAGCGTCGGGTACGCCGCCTGCCACTGGTGCCACGTGATGGCTCACGAATCCTTTGAGAACGAAACGACCGCGGCCTACCTCAACGAGCACTTCGTCAGCATCAAGGTCGACCGCGAGGAGCGACCCGACGTCGACGCGGTCTACATGGACGCGACGACCGCGATGACCGGGCACGGCGGGTGGCCGATGACGTGCGTGCTCGACCACGACGGCAACCCGTTCTTCGCCGGCACCTACTTCCCGGACCAGCCGCGGCACGGCCAGCCCGCGTTCCGGCAGGTGCTCGAGGCCCTGGCCGACGCGTGGCACAACCGCGGCGACGACGTACGCCGCGTGACCGGCAACCTGCGCGACCACCTGCGTCGTCAGGCCTCCCTCCCCGCGGGCAGCCTGGACCGGGAGGTCCTCGACGGAGCGGTCGCCCTGCTCGAGCAGGAGTACGACGCCGAGCGCGGCGGTTTCGGTGGCGCGCCCGAAGTTCCCACCGTCCATGGTGCTGGAGTTCCTGCTCCGGCACGGCTCCGAGCGTGCCCTGGCGATGGCGGCCGGGACGCTGGAGGCGATGGCCCGTGGCGGGATCCACGACCAGCTCGCCGGCGGCTTCGCCCGCTACAGCGTCGATGCCGACTGGGTGGTGCCGCACTTCGAGAAGATGCTCTACGACAACGCCCAGCTGTTGCGGCGTCTACGCCACTTGGGGCACCGACGTGCGGGGTCTGGGCGGCCGAGGGCATCGCCGACTTCCTGCTCGGGGAGCTCCGGACACCTGAGGGTGGCTTCGCCTCCGCCCTCGATGCCGACTCCGAGGGCGCCGAGGGCACGTTCTACGTCTGGACACCGCACCAGCTGGTCGAGGTGCTCGGCCCCGACGACGGGCCGTGGGCCGCCCGCCTGCTGTCGGTCACCGACGCCGGCACGTTCGAGCACGGCACCTCCACCCTGCAGCTGCGTGAGGATCCGGACGACCTCGAGCGGTGGTTCGACTGCCAGCGGCGGCTGCGCGAGGCACGCGAGCTGCGGGAGCGGCCCGCCCGCGACGACAAGGTGGTCGCGGCCTGGAACGGCCTGGCCATCAGCGGCCTCTGCGTCGCCGGCACCCGGCTCGGTGCTGCCCGCGTACGTCGACGCCGCGGTCGCGGCCGGGGAGCTGCTCCTGCGGACCCACCTCGTCGACGGTCGGCTCCGGCGGGTCTCCCGGGACGGTGTCGCGGGCTCGCCGGCCGGGGTGCTGGAGGACTACGGCTGCGTCGCAGTCCGGCTTCCTCGACCTCGTCCAGGCCACCGGCGACGCCCGCTGGCTCGGCCCGGCCGGTGACCTGCTCGACGTCGCCCTCGACCACTTCCGGGCCGACGACGGCGGCTTCCACGACACCGCCGACGACGCCGAGGCCCTCGTGGCCCGGCCCCGCGACCCGTCCGACAACGCCAGTCCTTCCGGTCTCTCCGCCACGGTGCACGCGCTGGCGACCTACTCCGCCCTCACCGGTTCCGGGCGGCACCGGCAGGCCGCGGAGGAGGCGCTGGCGACCACGCGGGCGCTCGCCGAGCGGGCTCCCCGGTTCGCGGGCTGGTCCCTCGCCGCGGCCGAGGCCATGCTCGACGGGCCGCTCGAGATCGCGGTCGTGGGCCCGCCCGGGCCGGAGCGCAGCGCACTCGAGGACCGGGCTCGCCGGGTGCCGGGTGCGGTGGTCGTCGTCAGCGACGGTCCGCGCGACGACATCCCGCTGCTGACCGGGCGGACCACCGGTGGACGGCCGCCCGGCGGCGTACGTGTGCCGGCACCAGGTGTGTGAGCGTCCGGTGACCGATCCTGCAGACCTGCCCGGCTGATGGTCAACCCGGACGCCCGCCGCGGCTAGGCTGGACCTGTGAGCGACCAGGAACAGACGAGCGACCAGGAACAGACGAAGCCGTCCACCCCCGCAGGCGGCACCGACCCGCTCCGCGGCTCCCGCACCAGCGCGACCTGGGTCGGCGTCACCGCTGCTGGTGCTGCTGCTGCTCCTGCTCGTGATCTTCATCGGCCAGAACACCCAGGACGTCCGCGTCGCCTTCTTCGGCTGGTCCGGCCGGGCGCCGCTGGCCGTCGCGCTGCTGATCGCCGCGACCAGCGGCATGATCGTGGCGGTCATCGCCGGGGCCCTGCGGATCCTGCAGCTGCGGCGCCGGGTCCGGCGCGAGCGCTGATCCAGCGCCGGCGCTAGCGCGGGTGCCGGTAGTTGCGGAAGGCGTAGAGGATCCCCGCCCCGGCGGCGAGCCCGGAGACGATGAGGGTGATTCCGGCCGCCCAGCCGCCGAGCAGCCACCAGTGCTCCGCGACCGGCCACCAGCCCGGCGCCGGCGGGCCGCACCGCCCAGACGATGCCGGTGCCGATCAGCCAGAGGACCCCGAGGATCGAGAGCAGGATGCGTGGCCAGGTCTCCACCCCTCGGCCGCGGCCTTCAGGGCGCGTTCCTTGACCGGCTCCACCCGCCGCTCGGCCCAGGTGTACTGCTGGGAGAGCAGGACGAGGCCCGCGAAGAGGGCGAGCAGCCCAGGCCCGGGCAGCACCAGCGCCGCGATGCCGCCGACCACCAGCGCCCAGCCGAGCACCTCCAGAAAGACCCGCCTGACCGCGCGCATGCGGGTGCGGTCAGCGCAGGGAGTACGTCGCCAGCGAGACGCCGACGTAGTGGGTGACGAAGGCGAGGATCGTGAACGAGTGAAAGACCTCGTGGAAGCCGAACCACGTCGGCCAGGGGTTGGGCCGCCGGAAGCCGTAGACCACGCCGCCGAGGGTGTAGAGGATGCCGCCGACCCCCACGAGCACGAGCGCGGCGACGCCGGTGCCGATCCCGATCCGGGACACACCCTCCACGAACTGCGGGAGGAAGAACACCGCGGCCCACCCCAGCGCGAAGTAGATCGGGACGTGGAGCCAGCGTGGAGCATCGACCCAGAAGACGCGGAAGAGGACCCCGAGGACCGCACCGGTCCACACCGTCGTCAGCAGCACGACCTGAGACGTGCCGTCGAGGAAGATCAGGGTGAACGGGGTGTAGGACCCGGCGATCAGGATGAAGATGTTGGAGTGGTCGAACCGACGCAGCAGGGTCCAGGTGCGGGGTGACCAGGTGCCGCGGTGGTAGATCGCGGAGACGGTGAACAGGATCAGCGCCGAGGCCACGAACACGCTCGAGCCGATCCGGGTCGTCTCGGTCGGGGAGAGGGCGATCAGCACGATCCCGGCGGCGACCGTCAGGGGTACGACGGCCAGGTGCAGCCAGCCTCGGAGCTTCGGCTTGACCTCGGCGAGCGTCTCGGTGACGTTGTCGACGACGTGGTCGAAGCGGGAGCGGATCGCGTCGTTCATCACCCAGAACCTACCCGAGAAGGGGTGACCGGAAACCTCAACGCGGCGAAGGTCACCCGAACTTCCGGCCGAGGGCCCGGCAGTAGCATCGGAGGCGTGACGGACTGGAAGAGCGGGATCAGGCGGATGCTCTATCCCGCCTACGAGTCACGCATGGTCAAGGCCCTCCCGGCCGACCAGATCCCCCAGCACGTGGGCGTCATGCTCGACGGCAACCGGCGCTGGGCCAGGGCCGTCGGCGCCGACACCGCGCACGGCTACCAGGCCGGCGCCGCCAACATCGAGCCGCTGCTCGACTGGTGCGAGGAGGTGGGCGTCAAGGTCGTCACCCTCTGGCTGCTGTCCACCGACAACCTCAACCGGCCGCCCGACCAGCTCGCCGGGCTGCTGTCGATCATCGAGGGGGCCGTGGCCACGCTCGCCGAGGCCGGCCGCTGGCGGCTGCACCCCGTCGGTGCGCTGGACCTGCTGCCGGCGTCCACCGCGGCCAAGCTGAAGGCAGCCGGCCGACGCCACCCAGGACGCCCCGGGGCTGCTCGTCAACATCGCCGTCGGGTACGGCGGCCGCCGCGAGATCGCCGACGCCGTGCGGTCGCTCCTCCAGGAGCAGGCCAGCAAGGGGATGACCCTGGAGGACCTCGCCGAGGTGATCGACGTCGAGCACATCGCCGAGCACCTCTACACCAAGGGCCAGCCCGACCCCGACCTGGTGATCCGCACCTCCGGAGAGCAGCGTCTCGGCGGGTTCCTGCTCTGGCAGAGCGCGCACAGCGAGTTCTACTTCTGCGAGGCCTACTGGCCCGACTTCCGCCGGGTCGACTTCCTGCGCGCCATCCGGGCCTACGCCCAGCGGGAGCGCCGGTTCGGTTCCTGAGGTGAACCGGTCACCCGCCCGTCACCCCCCGTTCGGGCGTGTCGAGGGGGTAGCCGGGCGGGAGCGGCGTACTTTCCGTCGTAACGACGAGTGGGGAAGCTCGTCGGAACGGGAGGTGTCACATCGTGCCGTCCACGGCGAAGAAGTCGAAGGCCACCAGCGCCGCCACACCGTCCGCCCGCACGTTCGTGCTCGACACGAGCGTCCTGCTGGCCGACCCAGGTGCGCTGAGGCGGTTCCACGAGCACGAGGTGGTGCTGCCCGTCGTGGTCATCACCGAGCTCGAGGGCAAACGGCACCATCCGGAGCTGGGGTTCTTCGCGCGGACGGCGCTGCGCATGCTCGACGAGCTGCGGATCACCCACGGCCGGCTCGACGAGCCGGTGCCCGTGGGCGACGAGGGCGGGTCGATCCGGGTCGAGCTCAACCACACCGACGCCGACTCGCTGCCGTCCGGCTTCCGGCTCGGCGACAACGACACCCGGATCCTCGCGGTCGCACGCAACCTCGCCAACGAGGGGCACGCGGTCACCCTGGTCTCCAAGGACCTGCCGCTGCGGATCAAGGCGTCCGCGGTCGGCCTCGACGCCGAGGAGTACCGCGCCGAGGCGATCAGCGACTCCGACACCGGCTACACCGGCATGGCCGAGCTCGACGTCACCTCGGGCGACCTCGACGAGCTGTACGACGACGGCTGCCTCGACCTCGAGGCCGCCCGCGACCTGCCCGTGCCACACCGGCCTGGTCCTCCTCTCCGACCGGGGGACCGCGCTGGGCCGGGTCGGACCCGACAAGCAGGTCCACCTCGTCCGCGGTGACCGCGACGTGTTCGGCATCCACGGGCGGTCGGCCGAGCAGCGGGTCGCCCTCGAGATGCTGCTCGACCCGGAGGTCGGCATCGTCTCCCTCGGCGGCCGGGCCGGCACCGGCAAGTCCGCGCTGGCCCTGTGCGCCGGGCTCGAAGCGGTCATGGAGCGGCGTCAGCACAAGAAGGTCGTGGTGTTCCGCCCGCTGTTCGCGGTCGGGGGCCAGGAGCTGGGCTACCTGCCCGGCTCGGAGTCGGAGAAGATGTCGCCCTGGGCGCAGGCGGTCTTCGACACCCTCGGTGCCCTCACCTCGCCGGACGTGATCGACGAGGTGCTCGACCGGGGCATGCTCGAGGTGCTTCCGCTCACCCACATCCGGGGCCGGTCGCTGCACGACGCGTTCGTGATCGTCGACGAGGCGCAGTCCCTGGAGCGCAACGTCCTGCTGACCGTGCTGTCGCGGATCGGTGCCAACTCCAAGGTGGTGCTCACCCACGACGTCGCCCAGCGCGACAACCTGCGCGTGGGCCGCCACGACGGGATCGTGGCGGTGGTCGAGAAGCTCAAGGGGCACCCCTTGTTCGCCCACGTCACGCTCACCCGCTCGGAGCGCTCGCCGATCGCCGCCCTGGTGACCGAGATGCTCGAGAACGTCACCCTCTGACCGGTGTGAGCAGGCTCGCCCCCGCAGAGGCCGTCGTCGGCTTGCGCGTCTCGCGCACTGTCCTGCATGGTGGCTCCTGCACGTGAACTGGGTGTTCCCCCGGGCTGGTTCAACGAACCACTGCCTGCCACCCGCGTCGTCTACCCCCGCGAGTTCTCCCGTATGTCTCATACATCTGGCAAGCACGTCCCGAAGCACCGCAAGTCCCGCTCGTCAGTCGTCGCCAACCGCGCCCCCCGCAGGGTGCTGCGCAACACGGTGATGCTGTCGTCGGTCGCCGCGGCGGCGACCGCCGGTGTCGTGACGACCGGGATCGCCTCGACCCCCCGGTCGCGCTGGGCACCGCCTCCAAGCGCGTCACCGAGACCGAGCCCACAGACCGAGCGCACTGAAGCCCTCCGCGCCTCGACCCCGCTCTCGCGGTCCGCGGGCCGCAAGGACGCCGACCAGACCAAGGACCGGCCCAAGGAGCGGCCCGCAGCAGCGACGAGAGCCAGACCGAGGACGACCTCAGCGATGCGGATCCCCGCGAGATCGGTCTGGCGCTGCTCCCGGAGTACGGCTTCTCCGCCGACCAGTTCTCCTGCCTCGACGCCCTCTACGTCAGCGAGAGCGACTGGCGGGTGGATGCCGACAACCCCACCTCGTCGGCGTACGGCATCCCGCAGGCGCTGACCTCCATGCACGACCTCCCGGCCGGCTACTACACCGACGCCGAGGTGCAGATCCGCTGGGGCCTGGAGTACATCGAGGACTCCTACGGCTCGCCGTGCAGCGCCTGGGAGTTCAAGCAGAGCAACAACTGGTACTGAGCCCTCACGGGTGGGTCATCGACGCCAGGTCGAGGGCCTCGTCCAGCTGCTCCTCGGTGAGCTCGCCACGCTCGACGAACCCCATCGCGATCACCGTCTCGCGGATCGTGGCGCCGTCGGCCAGGGCCCGCTTCGCGACCTTGGCGGCGTTCTCGTAGCCGATGTAGCGGTTGAGCGGGGTCACCACCGACGGTGACGACGCGGCGTAGGCGCGCATCCGCTCGGCGTTCGCGGTGATGCCGTCGACGCAGCGCTCGGCCAGGAGCGTGCTCGAGGTCGACAGCAGCCGGATCGACTCCAGCACGTTGCGGGCGATCACCGGCAGCATCACGTTGAGCTCGAAGTTGCCGCTCGCACCGGCCCAGGCCACGGTGGCGTCGTTGCCGACCACCTGCGCGCAGACCATCAGGGTGGCCTCCGGGAGCACCGGGTTGACCTTGCCGGGCATGATGCTCGACCCGGGCTGCAGGTCGGGCAGGTGGATCTCGGCCAGGCCGGTGGTCGGGCCGCTGGACATCCAGCGCAGGTCGTTGCAGATCTTGGTCACGCCGACCGCGATCGTGCGCAGCACGCCGCTGAGCTCCACCAGGGAGTCACGGGTGCCCTGGGCCTCGAAGTGGTCGCGGGCCTCGGTGAACTCCTGGCCGGTCACGGCGGCCAGCTCCTCGATCACCCGCGCCGCGAACCCGGGCGGGGTGTTGATGCCGGTGCCGACCGCGGTGCCGCCGAGCGGCAGCTCCCGCACCCGGGGGAGTACGCCGTCCAGCCGCTCCCGCGCGTAGCGCACGGTGGCGGCGTAGCCGCCGAACTCCTGCCCGAGCATCACCGGGGTGGCGTCCATGAGGTGCGTGCGGCCCGACTTCACCAGCTCGGCGAACTCCTCGGCCTTGCCCTCGAGGCTGCGCTGCAGGGTGGCCAGGGCCGGGATCAGCTGGTCCACGACGGCCAGCGTGGCCGCGACGTGGATCGACGTCGGGAAGATGTCGTTGCTGGACTGGCTGGCGTTGACGTGGTCGTTGGGGTGGACGTCCCCGCCGTCGGCGGCCACCACGCCGGCGATGACCTCGTTCATGTTCATGTTCGAGCTGGTGCCGGACCCGGTCTGGAAGACGTCGATCGGGAACTGGTCGTCGTACTCGCCGTCGGCGACGCGGCGCGCTGCCGCCGCGATGGCCTCGGCCTGCTCCTGGGTGATCACCTCGAGCTCGCCGTTGACCTTGGCGGCGGCGCCCTTGATCAGCGCGAGGGCGCGGACGTGGCTCGACTCCAGGGGGGTCCCGCTGATCGGGAAGTTCTCGACCGCGCGCTGGGTCTGGGCCCGCCAGAGGGCGTCGGCCGGGACCCGGACCTCGCCGAGGGAGTCGTGTTCGATGCGGTACTCCTGCTGTTCGCTCACTCCGCAGAGGCTACTGCGCCGACACGTGCCACGTGCAGCCAGTACTTCTCCTCGCGGTCCTGCAGGGTGACGTCGTACCCGATGGTCTCGGCGTTGCCGAACACCTGCTCCAGGGTGGCCTCCAGCTCGGGCGACGCCTCCGCGGACCAGATCGCCACGGCACCACCCGGGCGCAGGATCCGCCGCACCTCGGTGAGGAACGGCGGCCGGTAGAGCGCGGCGTTGTGCTCGTGCACCAGATGGGCGGGACCGTTGTCGACGTCGAGCAGCACCAGGTCGTACGACGCGTCGGACACCTCACCGATCGCAGGCCCGATGTCGGCCACGACCGGGTTGGCCCGCTCGTCGGCCAGCATCGCCGGCCCGTGCGGGATCGTCCCGTCCCTCATCCACTCCACCAGCGCGGGTTCGATCTCGACCACCGAGCAACGTTCGACCCGCAGGTCGCCCAGCACCCGGTGCATGGTGTAGCCGAGCCCGAGCCCGCCGACGAGCACGTCGCGCGGCTCCGCCACCAGGGCGAGCGCGGCGTCCGCGAGCGCCTGCTCGGTGCTGGTCTCCAGGGTGTCCATCACGAACACACCGTTCGCCCGGAGCTCGAGCACGGACGGTCCGCCGTTCTCCTGGCGCTGGCGCAGCACCAGCTCGCCGCGCTCGGACTCGGCGCGCGCGATCTCGGCGTACTCCATGCGGCCCCCCGTCAGGTCAGTCGAAGATCTCGCTGAGCCAGCTCTCCTTGCGCTTGCGTGGATGGCCCTGCTGGTAGCCCTTCTGGTATCCGTGGTCCCGCTGCTGGTGCCCCTGCTCGTACTGCTGCTGAGGCGGCGCTGCTGGAGGAGCTGACTGAGGGGCTGCCTGGGCGTACGACCGCTCGAGGATCTTGTCCAGCTCGCCGCGGTCCAGCCACACGCCGCGGCACGTGGGGCAGTAATCGATCTCGATGCCACTGCGCTCGCTCATCACGAGCGTGGCTCCGTCGGTGGGGCACTGCATGGTGTCCTCCTGTAGTCGTCGTACTCAACGTACGACGTGGGGCGAAGCCGACGCACGTCAGGCGGTCAGCGCGTTCCCCAGGAACACCAGCGTGGCGAAGCTGCCGGCGAGTGCCCCGCCGTAGCACAGCAACGCGACCAGGCCCTTGTGCTTGACCTGGAGGCCGTCGTAGAGCGTGTAGCGGAAGCGGTGTGCGGCGTGGATCAGGATCACCGGGAACAGGCCGAGCAGGACCAGGAAGGTCACCGGGTGGCCGACCACGGCGGCGATCTGGTCGTGGTCGGGCGGGTCGATCCAGCCCAGCGGGAACGCGAGCGCGAACAGGAAGGCCAGCACCGGCAGGAAGACCGCGGCCATCACCCCGCCGCCGCTGAACGCCAGCCAGAGGAAGGGATAGATCCGGAACTTCATCCGTGGGGTGCTCATCGGGTCACCAGCCAGAACACGAAGGCCGAGACCACGGCCAGGCCGGCGTACTGCGCGCCGATGATCGCGGCCGCCGGCACCCGCCGCCCGCGCAGGCTCACGACCATCGCCTGCGGCGTGAGCGAGAACCACGTGACCGTGTGCAGGAGCACGAACCCGAAGGCGACCAGGTTCAGCGCCACCAGCCAGGGCGAGGAGGCCCGGTCCAGGAAGTCGGCGTACGCCGCCTCGCCCGCGACTCACCGCGCGGATGAACAGCAGCAGGTAGCACACCAGCCAGGCGATGAAGAGGCTGCTCAGCTCGCGCATCACGAACAGGAAGTAGGTGCGCTTGCGGGTCCACCACCAGACCGAGATCGGCCGGCGGTAGAGCAGGTCGCTCCTTTCGCTCATCCCTGCAGCGCCCTCGGGAGCAGGAACGCCTTGACCGACTGCTGGGCGGCCTTCAGCTTGTAGCGCTGGATGGCGCCGGCGGGGTCGACGTGCTTGGGGCAGACCCGCGTGCACTCGCCGACGAAGGTGCAGCCGTAGACGCCCTCGTGCTCGATCAGCACGTCGAGCCGCTCGCGGGCGCCCTGGTCGCGGGAGTCGAGGTCGTAGCGCTCGGCCAGGGCGATCGCCGCGGGTCCGACGAAGTCCGGGTCGAGCCCGTAGACCGGGCACGCGGCGTAGCAGAGCATGCAGTTGATGCACATGCTGAACTGCTTGTAGGCGTCGAGCTCCTCCGGCGTCTGGAGATACTCCCCGTCGTCCACCGACTGCTCCTCGTCGCGGATGATCCACGGCTTCACCCGGGGCAGCTTCTCCATGAAGTCCTCGATGTCGACGACCAGGTCACGCGCGACCGGGAAGTTGCCGAGCGGCTCGACCCGAATCGGACCGGGGGCGTAGTCGGACAGGAACGTCGCGCAGCGTCAGCCGGGGCTCGCCCTCGACGTTCATGCCACAGCTGCCGCAGATGCCCATCCGGCACGACCAGCGGAACGCCAGGGTGGTGTCGAGGTCGCTCTTCACGTGGTTGAGCGCGTCGAGGACGGTCCACTCCTCGCGCAGCGGTACGTCGTAGTCCTGCCACGACGGCTCCAGGTCCTTGTCCGGCCGGTAGCGGGTCACCCGCAGGCTGATCTGGTCGTCCATGCGTCACCTCCCGTAGACCCGCTCGCCCGGCGGCCACCGGGTGATCGTCACCGGCAGCTTCTCCACCCGCGGCGTGCCGTCGTCGTCGCGGTGGTTGAGCTGGTGGACCAGGAACCGCTCGTCGTCGCGGGCGGGGAAGTCGGTGCGCTGGTGGGCGCCGCGCGACTCCTCGCGCTGCAGCGCCGACGCCAGCATGCACTCGGCGATGTCGAGCATGTTGGCGGCCTCGAGGGCCCCGACCAGCTCGGTGTTCCAGCTCCGGCTGGTGTCGCGGACCCCGACCTTGGGCAGCCTGCCCTGCAGCTCCCGCAGGAGGTCCGCGCCCTTCGACAGCGCCTCGCCGGTGCGGTAGATCCCGGCCGCCTCCTCCATCGTCTCCTGCATCTCGGTGCGGATCGACGCGACCGAGTCGTCGCGCGGCACCTCGCCCATCACCCGCTCGATCCGGCGGACCTCGTCGGCGACCTGGGCCGTCGATCGCCGGGGACGGCGGCGCGGCGGAACCGGCGTACTCGGCGGCGGCCACGTCCGGCCCGGGCGCCGAAGACGAGGCACTCGGGCAGCGAGTTGGACCCGAGCCGGTTGGCGCCGTTGATGCTCACGCAGGCGGTCTCGCCGGCGGCGTAGAGACCGGCCAGCGGGGTCGCGCCGTCGCCGTCGGTCGAGACCCCGCCCATCATGTAGTGGACGACGGGGCGGACCGGGATCAGGTCGGTGACCGGGTCGATGCGTTCGTACTTCAGGCACAGCTCGCGCACGAACGGCAGCTTGGTGTCGATCAGCTTCGCGCCGAGGTGGCGCAGGTCGAGGTGGACGACGTCGCCGTACGGCGAGTCGACGGTGCGGCCCTTCTCCTGCTCGTGGATGAACGCCTGGGAGAGCCGGTCGCGGGGGCCGAGCTCCATGCTCCGCAGCTCGGGCTCGGGGGTCGGCTTGCCGAGGTCGTAGTCCTGCAGGTAGCGGTAGCCGTCCTTGTTGAGCAGCCACGCGCCCTCGGCGCGGGTGGCCTCGGTGATCAGGATGCCGGTGAACGGCAGCCCGGTCGGGTGGTACTGCACGAACTCCATGTCCTTGAGCGGCGCGCCCGCGCGGTAGGCCAGGGCCATGCCGTCGCCGGTGTTGATGTTGGCGTTCGTCGTGAACGGGAAGACCTTGCCGCAGCCGCCGGTCGCGAGGATGACCGCCTTCGCGGTGATCGCCTCGATCCGGCCGGTGCGCAGCTCGACCGCCACCACGCCGTGCACCCGGCCCTCGTCGACCAGCAGCCGGGTCACGAACCACTCGTCGTAGCGCCGGACCCCGCCGAACTTGAGGGAGGTCTGGAAGAGCGCGTGCAGCATGTGGAAGCCGGTCTTGTCCGCGGCGAACCAGGTGCGCATCTTCTTCATGCCGCCGAACGCGCGGACCGCGACGTGGCCGTCCGGCTGCCGGCTCCAGGGGCAGCCCCAGTGCTCGAGCCGGAGCAGCTCGCGCGGCGCCTCGTGCACGAACGCCTCGATCGCGTCCTGGTCGCCCAGCCAGTCGCTGCCGGAGATCGTGTCGTAGATGTGCTCCTCGATGGTGTCGCCCTCGGCGATCACGCCGGCCGCGCCGCCCTCGGCGGAGACGGTGTGGCTGCGCATCGGGTAGACCTTCGACACCACGGCCACGTCCAGGTCGGGGCGGGTCTCGGCGACGGCGATGGCCGCGCGCAGGCCAGCAGCACCCCCACCCACCAGGAGCACGTCGTGCGTGCCGGCTGTCGGGGGTTCACTCACCCCGGAACTCCTCGTCCACCAACACCTTGCCGTGATGGTTCACGACCATGTGGTGGACGCTGCCGTCGTGGAACTCCTCGCGGTGGCTCTGGCACCCGCAGTCGAAGCGCAGGTCCTCGGTCACCAGGCCGTGCATGTCCTCGCTCACGAACTGCTCACCCGGGTGCTGCTTGCCGCAGGGTGCGACCCGGGCTTCGAAGGTAGTGATGGTTGCGGTCATGGGCCACCTCCTGGGCAGGGGGCCCCGGAGCTGTGGCCCCACGTCAAGATTCCTCCATCCCGAACGGTTTGTGAAGTGACCTTCGGTCCGCGGGCCTGAGCCGGGGTATATGTCGCACTCTTGACGGTCGTTGGAGACGGTCAATACGTTGCCGGGATGGACCTGCTGCCGTCCGCCCACGTCGACACGTTCTGCCGCGACCACCTGCCGCCGGCCGATCAGTGGCCGGAGCTGAGGTTCGACCTCCCGGAGCTCGCCTACCCCGAGCGGCTGAACTGCGCGACGGCGCTGCTCGACGACGTGATCGCCGAGCACGGCGGTGACCGGCCCTGCCTGCACGCGCCCGGCGGCAACACCTGGTCCTACGACGACCTGCTGGCCACCGCGAACCGGATCGCCCACGCCCTGGTCGAGGACCTTGGCATCGTCGCCGGCAACCGGGTGCTGCTGCGCGGCCCCAACAACCCGTGGCTGACCGCCTGCTGGTTCGGGGTGCTGAAGGCCGGCGCGGTGGCGGTGACCACGATGCCGCTGCTGCGCCCGGGTGAGCTGGCCACGATCCACGAGATCGCGCGGATCGACCTGGCGCTGGTCGACGAGCGGTTCCTCGAGGGCACCGAGGGGCTCGCCGGGGATCTCGGTGTGCGGGTGGTGCCGTTCGGTGGTTCGACCGGGCTGCCGTCGCTGATGGAGGACAAGCCGACGTCGTACGACGACGTCGCCACCTCCTCCGACGACGTGGCCCTGCTCGCCTTCACCTCCGGCACCACGGGGCGGCCGAAGGCGACCATGCACTTCCACCGTGACGTGCTCGCGATCTGCGACACCTTCTCCCGCCACGTGTTGCGGCCGTCGCCCGACGACGTGTTCACCGGGACACCGCCGTACGCCTTCACGTTCGGGCTCGGCGGGGTGCTCCTCTTCCCGCTCCACGCGGGCGCCTCGACGGTGCTGGTCGAGAAGGCCACCCCGCCCGAGCTGGCCCGGATCATCGACGAGTTCGGCGTGACGACCTGCTTCACCGCCCCGACGGCCTACAAGGCGATGCTCGCGGCCGGGGCCACGCTTCCGTCGCTGAAGGCCGCGGTCTCCGCGGGCGAGCACCTGCCGGCCGCGACGTGGGAGGCGTTCCGCGAGGCGACCGGGGTGCGGATCATCGACGGGATCGGCGCCACCGAGATGCTGCACATCTTCATCTCCGCGGCCGGCGACGACATCCGGCCGGGCTCGACCGGACGGGCGGTGCCGGGCTACACCGCCACCGTGCTCGACGAGGACGGTGCCGAGGCGGCCCCCGGGGAGCCCGGGCGGCTCGCGGTGAAGGGCCCGACCGGGTGCCGCTACCTCTCCGACCCACGGCAGAGAGGCCTACGTGCGGGACGGCTGGAACATCACCGGCGACACGTTCAGCCGCGACGACGACGGCTACTTCTGGTACCACGCCCGCAGCGACGACATGATCATCTCCTCGGGTTACAACATCGCCGCTCCGGAGGTGGAGGAGGCGCTGTTGAAGCACCCCGAGGTCGCCGAGTGCGCCGTGGTCGGCGTACCCGACGAAGCGCGCGGCTCGGTGGTGAAGGCGTACGTCGTGCTCACCGACGCGTCGCTCGGCTCACCGGAGAAGGTGCACGAGCTGCAGGACTTCGCCAAGGCCGAGATCGCGCCGTACAAGTATCCCCGCGCCCTGGAGTTCGTCGACGAGCTTCCGCGCACCGCGACCGGCAAGCTGCAGCGGTTCCGGCTGCGTACGGACGCCTGACGCCGTGGACGTGCCTCCGCGGCAGCTGATCCTGTCGCTCTACGGCCTCTATGCCCGCGAGGAGGGCAACTGGCTGTCGGTGGCGTCGCTGATCGCGCTGATGGCCGACCTCGGCACCGACTCCGCGGCGGTGCGGTCCTCGGTGTCGCGGCTGAAGCGGCGGGGGGTGCTCGAGGCCGCGCGCAGGGACGGACAGGCCGGCTATGCGCTCTCGGCCGACTCGCTGGAGGTGCTGCGCGAAGGGGACCGCCGGATCTGGTCCCGGCCCCGGGCCACCGCCGCCGACGGCTGGCTGGTGCTGGTCTTCTCGGTCCCGGAGTCGGAACGCGAGCGTCGGCACGCCCTGCGGTCGCTGCTCTCGCGGTTGGGCTTCGGGACAGCCGCGCCGGGCGTCTGGGTCGCCCCCGCGACGTTGTACGACGAGACGGTGCGGGCCCTGGACCGGGAGGGGCTGACGGCGTACACCGAGCTGTTCCGCGGCGACTACCTCGGAGCCGGCGACGTGGCCGCGCGGATCGGGGAGTGGTGGGACCTCGCGTCACTGACGGCGCTGTACTCCGACTTCTGTCGCGCCTACCGTCCGGTCGCCCGCCGTCGGTCCGCTCTGTCCCCTGCCGTCGCGTTCGCGGCCTACGTCCCGATGCTGACCGCGTGGCGGCGGCTGCCGTACCTCGACCCCGGCCTGCCGCTCGAGCATCTGCCACCGGACTGGCCGGGCATCGAGGCAGCCGAGCTGTTCGTCTCGCTGGACTCCCGCCTGCGCGAGGACGCGCACACCCACGCCCACGCGATCGTGCACGGGGTGCCGGAGTGAGTGCCGCCGGACGGTGTGGATGTTCGTGCACATGGTGCGTGAGCATCTGCACCTACCCCGCCGATCTCCCCATGAGAACAGCCCAGGAGGGCCACCGACACACCCGTGCCGCTGGTGCGCGCCGGGTAGGTTCGAGGGACCACCGACGGGAGGGCCGACCGTGATCGAGCTGACCAAGGGCCAGGAGCTGGCGCTGACCACCGACGACGGAGCGCCGCTGGCCCGACTGCAGCTGGGGGTCGGCTGGGACAAGGAACCGACAGCGGGCTTCATCGGCACTGGCGCGCCGGACATCGACCTCGACGCCTCGGCTGTGCAGTTCGCGAGCGGGCAGCTCTTCGATCTCGCGTTCTACAACAACCTGAAGACCCGCGACGGCTCTGTCGTGCACCTGGGTGACAACACCACCGGACGCGGGGAGGGCGACGACGAGGTGCTCACCGTGGACCTGAGCAAGGTGTACGGGAAGGTCGACACCATCGTTCTGTTCGTGAGCAGCTATCAGGGCCACACGCTCGAGTGGATCGCCAACGCCTACTGCCGCCTCGTCGACGAGAACGACGTCGAGCTGGCTCGCTTCCGGCTCACCGGCGGAGTGCCACAAACCGGCCTGGTGATGGCCAAGCTCTTCCGGGACGGTGAGCAGTGGAAGCTGCGGGCGATCGGCGAGGGGATCGCGGTCAAGGTTCCGACGGAGTCGGTGAAGGCGCTGCAGCCGTACGTGTGATCTAGGCGGGTTGCCGCTCCGCGAGCACGAGGGCCATGTCGTCGTCCATCTCGGCGGCCGCGTGCTCGACCAGTTCGCCGAGCAGGCCGTCGAGGGCGTCATCGAGGCTTCCGCCGGCCAGCGTGGTGGCGCGCTCTGCGAGCGGGAAGAAAGCCCCCTGGCCATTGCGTGCCTCGATCAGGCCGTCGGTGTAGAACAGCATCCGGGCACCGTCGGGCAGGTGGCTGGTGACCGGGTCCGGGGTGGGACCGAGACCCAGTGGTGGTTGGGGCTCCCCGGTGTCGATCAACCTGCCGGTGTCTCCATTGGTGAGGAGCAGTGGCGGGTGGTGCCCGCAATTGACCAGGGTCACGGTGTGGTCGTCATGGAACTCGGCCAGTACGGCGGTGACGAAGTCCTCGTCCCCGGCGACAGCGGTCACCACGTTGTCCAGATCGGCGGCGATCGCGGTCAGGGAGACCTCCTGGACGGCCGCTCGACGGAACGCCGCGAGAACCGTGGCGGCCATCTGCACGGCATCCAGGCCTTTGCCACGGACGTCGCCCACGATGACGCGGACGCCGTCAGGGATCTGGACCACTTCGTACAGATCCCCACCCACCAGCGCCTCCTTCGTCGCTGAGACGTAGCGGGTGGCGAATCTGATGGTGCCGACCGAACTGGGGATCACCCGCAGGACAGCGCGTTGCGCCGTCTCGGCGATGGTCGTCATGTGCTGCAGGTCTTGTTCGCGGCCGATCCGGATGTGGGCCAGGACGACCGCCAGGGCCCCGATGCCGATCGTCATGGACACGTGGATCCACCAGCCCAGGGTGGCGAAGTTGTCGTTCCAGATCGACGACACGGCGGCCAGCACCGACCCGGCAACTCCGAAGATCGCCGTGATGCGCACCGTGGTGATGGCGCATGCCACAAGTGCGGCGACGCCGTACGAGCTGCTGACCAGGGTCTCGGGTGGGAAGGTCGCATCGATGCCTGCGAGCACGCCGAGCACTGCGAGCGGGAGGAGTACGTGGTTGTCCTGCAGCGAGTGCTTCGTCGCCATCTCGTGCCCTCCCGGAGCAGAGAAGTCCTGACCCTTCGACGGTATACCTCGGGGTTCGAGGCGGCCCTGGTCATCGCCAAGCTTTCCGTTGGAAGCGCTCCCGGTCGCATCTGAGGGGTGCCTGACCGATGCGGGCGGACCGCCCACAACCGCGCACGCTCATTCCGAGATCCGCACACACCCGAGGACGTCATGCGGACAGTGCAACCGCCTGCTCCGCCCGTATGACGTCTTGTGATCGGGCTGTGCAGGTACGCTTGCCTGATTCGGCAGCGATGGGTTTCGTAGTGTCCCCAAGTCAGTACCTCGACAGCTCCATCGCACTCGAATCGGGAGGCATCTTGAGACTTCTTCTCACGTCCGCGGGCGTCAAGAACGCCAGCATCCACCAGGCGTTGGTAGACCTCCTGGGCAAGCCGATCGCCGACTCCAGCGCCCTGTGCATCCCCACCGCGCAGTACGGGCACCCCATGGTCGGCCCCGGCGTCGGGGCCTGGCGGTTCATCAGCGGGAATTCCGACAATCCCATGGTCGACCTGGGCTGGAAGTCCGTCGGCGTGCTGGAGCTCACCGCGCTGCCCAGCATCGATGAAGAGCGCTGGGTGCCCGTGGTCCGGGAGACGGACGTCCTGCTGGTGGCGGGCGGCGATGCCCTCTACCTGTGCCACTGGATGCGACAGTCCGGACTGGCGGACCTGCTTCCGTCCCTGAGCGAGACGGTCTGGGTCGGCCTGAGCGCCGGAAGCATGGTGATGACCCCCAGGATCGGTGAGGACTTCGTCCAGTGGAGGCCACCGACCGGTGACGACAGCACGTTGGGCATCGTTGACTTCTCAATCTGTCCACACCTGGCTCAGGACGGTATGCCGGGCAACTCCATGGCCGAGGCGGAACAATGGGCGGCCGCCATCTCGGGTCCGGCGTACGCGATGGACGACGAGACGGCCATCAAGGTGGTCGATGGCGCCGTCGAGGTCGTGTCAGAAGGGCACTGGGAACACTTTCCTTCCACAGCTCCAGACGCCAACCGCGAGTGAGCGAGGCGCCCTCTGATGCCGCGAACAAGGTGCGGAGGCGCCTGTCGGGAATTGTCCCGCACTGAAGCTAGAGTCACTCTGGTGAACCACCGATGAGCAAGATGGATGATCTGCGCGCCATGCGCGAGGCTCGCTATGAGGAAGGGGCGGCCCGCGCTGCCGCAAAGCCCCAGACCGCGCCGAAATGGGCGGAGCGACCAGTTCCGAAAACAGCCGAGGCCCAGCCTCCCGCAGCCGAGCCCGAGGTGCAGCTGTGCGGCCATCGGGCCATCAGCGGGCGCACTTGCACACGCGAACACGGGCACGCGGCCAAGAGCCACCGCTACTCCTGACCCGGCCCGAGGCAACCGCGGCGACGCCCGAACATGCCGCGTTCGCTCGTTTGTGCCGAGGGTGAGCTTGGTGCTCAACCAGCACTCGGCGTTGGGTCGCGCCGGCGCGCATTCCCGAGACAAGCGGGACCGCACGGATCAGCCGCTGTGTGCGAAGCCCTCGTAGCGGTGGCCAACCTCTGCTCGAATGGTGACGTGTACATCCGAGTGTGGGAATACGAAGTCGCTGCGGACCACACCGACGACTTCGCCGCAGCTTATGGCGCGGAGGGCGAGTGGGGGCAGTTGTTCCAAGCCGGCCGAGGGTATGTCGGAACCGAGCTCTACCGAAGTACGGATGACGAGGCCCGATTCGTCACGGTGGATCGATGGACAGATGAGGAGGCCTGGCGCGAGTTCCTCGAGGAATCGCGCGAGACCTATGACCGACTCGACAAGGTGCTGGCCCATCTCAGCGCCTCGCAGCGTTGCGTGCTGGAGGGTTCTCACTGAGCGGGCTGGACCAAGCGCCCGCGCAGGCCGCGCAGTGCGCGCACACTGAGTACATGTTCGGACTCGCGGTCCGCATCGCCGACGTACGAGCGCTCCAGGGGCTCAACGTGTACGCGCCCGTCCCGGTCATCCGGCTGACGCTCGAGAACCGCCGGGACGACTCCCCGCTGGGCCGGCTTTCGCCCAGGCGCTGCTCGAGCGCCTTCCCGTCTGGCTCGACGGGATCGTCGACCGCCTGCGCAGCGGAGAGGACGTGCCGCTGACCGAGGTCGTCGCCCGCGTCGCGACCGAGCTGCAGGTCCTGGGCGGCGCCGACCTGCCCCGCACCGCAGCGGGAGGGGTCGACGCGGCGGCGGTCTACGCGTACGACGACCCGAACGTCGGCGTCGCCGCCGGCGAGCTCGCGGTGCGGCTCGTCAGCGCGCTGCTCGCCGGCGAAACCGACGACCTGGCCGGCGAGGTCGCGGCGTTCATCGAAGAGGCCGAGCACCGACAACTGTCCTCCACCGACGCCGCGATCGTGCGCGGAGCGCGAGAGCGTGGGATCCCGGTGATCAGGATCCGCCACCGGTTGGTCCAGCTCGGCCAGAGCCGCTTTCAGCAGCGCCTGTGGGGCTCCCACACGAGTCACACCACCCACCTCGGCAGCAAGATCGCCACGAACAAGCAGTACGCGCACCGCCTGCTCTCGGCCCTGGGCCTGCCGCTGGCCAGGCAGGAGTGGACCGATACGCCGGAGAAGGCCGTGGCGGCGGCCGAGCGGATCGGCTACCCGGTCGTGGTCAAGCCGAACTTCGGCAGCATGGGCCAGGGGGTGACGGTCGGGCTCAACAACGCGGTCGAGGTCCGCGCCGCCTTCGACCTCGCCGCACCTCGCGGGATCCCGCTCGTCCAGAACTACCTCCCGGGCGCCGACCACCGCATGCTCGTCATCAACGGCGAGCTCATCGGGGTGGTCAAGCGCGTCCCGGCCCAGGTCGTCGGCGACGGCGTCAGCTCGATCGAGGCGCTGGTCGAGGTGGCGAACCGCGACCCCCGCCGCGGCCCCGGACACAGCCGACCGCTGACCTTCCTCGCGCTCGACGAGCGGGCCGAGCGGATGCTCGCCCAGCGCGGGTTCGACCGCCGCAGCGTGCCGGCCGCGGACGAGGTCGTCGAGCTGAGCGACGTCGCCAACGTCTCGCTGGGCGGGATGCCCGTGGACCTCACCGACGAGGTCCATCCCGACAACCGGACGATGGCCGTACGCGCCGCACTAGCCGTCGGGCTCGACATCGCCGGCGTGGACTTCCTGACCACCGACATCAGCCGCTCGTACCTCGACACCGGCGGCGCGATCTGCGAGATCAACGACAAGCCCGACCTTCGCCTGCACCTGTTCCCCGCCGAGGGCAAACCCCGGGACGTCGTGGGGCCGATCCTCGACATGCTCTTCCCGCCGGGCGCGCGGTCGCGGATCCCGATCGCCGTGATCAGCGGCGAGGCGGGCAAGCACGCGACCTCGAGCCTGCTCGCCAGGATGCTCCAGGCGGCCGGGCACAGCGTCGGGCTGGCCGGTGCCGACGGCGTCCTGCTCAACGGTCGGACGGTGCGGGAGGGGCCGTTGAGCCCGCCGACGTCCGTCCGCACGGTGCTGCTCGACCCGACCGTCGACGCGGCCGTGCTCGAGGCCTCCCCGGGCCGGATCCGCAATCGCGGCCTCGGCCTGGACGCCTGCGAGGCAGGGGCGGTGCTCAACGCCCCCAGTCAGGGCGATGCCGGCCGGGCTCTCGAACTCGTCGTCGGTGCGGCCACCCGGCTCGCGGTCATCAACGCCGACGACCCCGCCTGCCTGGGGCTCGCGCCGGCGGCCCGCGGCGCGCGGGTCTGCCTCGTCACGAACGACGCCGACCATCCCAAGGTCACCGAGCACGCCGATGCCGGTGGTTGCGTCGTGATCCAAGACCGTGAGGAGGGCCCGATCACGCTGCTCGACGGCGGCGGCATCGTCGCGCGGTTCGCCGTCGCCCCGACGCGCTGGGCTGGGTTCGCCGTCGCCCTCGCACACGGACTCGGCGTGGACGAAGGGCACATCGAGGAGGCGCTGCGAGGCTGAGTCGCCCCGGAAACGAAGCGAGTCAGTCGACGCAGAGGCAGAACGGATGCCCCGCGGGGTCGAGGAACACCCGGAACGTCGTACCCGGCTGGTGGTCGTGCTTCGTCGCGCCGAGCTCGAGCACCGCCTTCTCGCCGGCGTCGAGGTCGTCGACCATCACGTCGAGGTGCATCTGCTGAGGAGCCTCCTGGCCCGGCCACCGAGGCGGCGTGTAGCCCTCGACCGGCTGGAAGCAGATGCACTGACCGTTGTCGGCGCGGATCTCGGCCCAGTCCGGGGAGATGTCGACCTTCCAGTCGAGCAGGGCGCCGTAGAACGTGGCGAGCGCGCCGGGGTCGGGACAGTCGATGACGAAGCTGGGGAATTGTGCGATGGCCATGCCGGGCACCGTACGCGCCAATGCGGACGATCGGCGTCCGGGTCAGGGCAGTACGGCGAACCCCTGCACCTCGACCACCGCATCGGCGTCCCACAGCCGGGAGATCCCGATGCCGGCCATCGCGGGGTAGTCGGTGCCGACCAGGCGCTTCCAGACGGCGCCGATCTCACGGGCGTGGGCGCGGTAGTCGTCCATGTCGACGATGTAGATCGTCAGCGACGCCAGGTCGGCGGGGGAGCCGCCGGCCGCGGCCAGCGCCTCCAGCAGGTTCGACAACGCCTGCTCGAACTGCGCGACCACGCCGCCGGGGACGATGGCGCCGGAGGAGTCCATCCCGGTCTGGCCGGCCAGGAAGACCGTCGTACCGGTCGCGACGACGGCGTGGGAGAAGCCGGAGGGGGCGGCCAGGGACGGTGGGTTCACTCGTTCATTGGCGCAGTTTCACGACTGCACGGCACCGCCGTCGACGTTGAGGCCCTGCCCGTTGACGGCGCCGTTCCCACGCACAGCATCACCGCGGACGCGACCTCCGACGGCGTGACCAGCCGCCCGATCGGCTGCATCCCGGCGAGGATCTCCCGCGCCTCCTCGGGAGTCCGGCCGGTGCCGGCCGAGATGTTGGCGACCGACTCGTCGGTCATCGGGGTGTCGACGTAGCCCGGGCAGACGGCGTTGACCGTCACCCCGGTGCGCGCCACCTCGGCGGCGGCGGTGCGGACCAGGCCGAGCACGCCGTGCTTGCTGGCGGCGTACGCCGCAATCCGGGCGCTGCCGTGCTTGCCGGCGACCGAGGCGATGACGATCGACCCGTCCCCACCCACCGGAGGTCATCCCGGGCAGCGCCCGGCGCAGGCAACGGAACGGCGCGGTCAGGTTGAGGTCGAGCATCCGCTGCCAGTCCTCGTCCGACGTCTTCACCAGCGGTGCCGACATCGCGGCGCCGGCGTTGACCACCAGCACCTCGACCGGCCCCCACGTCGACTCGACGGTCGCGAAGGCCGCCTCCAGTGCGGCGGGGTCGAGCACGTCGGTCGGCAGCACCAGTGACTCGCCCGGCAGGTTCGCCGCCACGTCCTCCAGCGCCTTGGCGTTGCGGGCGACCAGCGCCACCTGGTAGCCGGCGGCCGACAGCGCGGCGGCGCAGGCGGCGCCGATGCCCTGCGAGGCGCCGGTGACCAGTGCTACCCGGTCCTTCGTGGGGTCGGGGTTCATCGGGGTCCCCGCGGAATCGTGGAGCGCAGCGGAGCGATTTCGTGGGGTGTCTTCATCGTCCGGTCCATTCCGGTGGCCGCTTCTCGTTGAACGCCGCGTGGAACTCGGCGTGGTCCGAGGTGGTCATCAGCAGGGCCTGGGTCATCGCGTCCAGCTCCATCGCCGATCCGATCGGCATGTCCAGCTCGCGGGTGATCAGTGACTTGGTCTGCGCGTAGGCCAGCGTCGGCCCGTCGGCGAGCCGTCGGGCGAGGGTGGCCACGGCGTCGTCGAGCGCAGGCGTCGTCGACCAGCTGCGACACCAGGCCGTACCGGTCGGCGGTGGCGGCGTCGATGGTGTCGCCGAGCATCAGCAGCTCGGTGGCGCGGCCGGCGCCGACCAGCCGGGGGAGGAGGTAGGCCGCCCCCATGTCGCCGCCGGACAGCCCCACCTTGGTGAAGAGGAACGCGAACCGGGCCGAGGTCGAGCACACCCGGAAGTCGCTGGCGATCGCGATCACCGACCCGGCGCCGGCGGCGATGCCCTGGATGCCGGCCACGATCGGGACCGGGCACTCGCGCATCGCCTTGATCACGTCGCCGGTCATCCGGGTGAAGCCGATCAGGTCGCGCGGGTCCATCTTGATCAGCTCGCCGATGATCTCGTTGACGTCACCGCCGCCGCAGAACCCCTTGCCCTCGCCGCGGATCACCAGGACGTCGGTGTCGCCGCGGTGCGGCAGCTCGTGGAGCAGGTCGCGCAGGTCGGCGTACGACTCGAAGGTGAGCGGGTTCATCTTCTCGGGCCGATCCAGGGTCACCGTGGCCACCCGGTCCTCGACCGCGAACCGGAAGTGCTGCCAGTCGTCGGTGATCGGGACGCTGCCTCGGTAGCGCTGTCACGACTGCCCTTCCTGCTCGTGTGCCGACTGCCGGGCACGCACCAGCCCGCGGCCGATGATCGTGCGCTGCACCTCGGACGCGCCCTCGTAGATCCGCGGGGCGCGCACCTCACGATAGAGCCGCTCGAGCAGGTGGCCCTGCTGCAGCCCGCGCGCGCCGTGCAGCTGCACCGCCTGGTCGACCACCCACTGGGCGTTCTCGGTGGCGAACAGCTTGGCCATCGCGGCGGTCTGCGTGACCTCGGCGGCCGGCGCGCCCGCGTCGTACGTCGTCGCGGCCGACCGCACCAGCAGCCGGGCCGCCTCGGTGCGGGTCGCCATCTCGGCGAGGGTGTGCTCGACCGACTGCTGCCGGATCAGCAGGTCGCCGTAGACCTCGCGGGTCAGCGCCCAGTCCAGCGCGGCGTCGAGCGCCGCCTGGGCCATGCCGACCGCGAACGCGCCGACGCTCGGCCGGAACAGGTCGAGCGTCCGCATCGCCACCGCGAAGCCGTGGTCGACCTCCCCGAGCACGTCGTCGGCGGAGACCCGGACGCCGTCGAAGACAAGCGTGCCGATCGCGTGCGGGGCCAGCAGGTCGAGCCGTTCACCGCCGAGCCCCTCGGCGTCGCCGGGCACCACGAACGCCGTGACGCCGCGGGCCCCGGCGCCTTCGGTGGTGCGGGCGAAGACCGAGTAGACGTCGGCGTCGGGCGCGTTGGAGATCCAGGCCTTCTCGCCGTGCAGCCGCCACCCGTCACCGTCAGGGGTCGCCCGCAGGGAGAGGGCCGCGGCGTCCGAGCCGGCATCGGGCTCGGACAGCGCGAAGCCCGCGACGACGCGGCCGGCGACCACGCCCGGGATCCAGCGCTCAACAACCTGGGGCAAACCGGACTGCAGTATCGGGTAGCTGCCGAGACCCTGCAGCGCCAGTGCGGTCTCGGCCTCGGTGGTCACCGTGGCCAGGGTCTCCCGGAGGAGGCAGAGCTGGAGGGCCGCAGCGTCGCGTGGAGGGCTCGTCGGGCGCGCCGCCGAAGAGGCCGCGGAGCAGGCCGTGCTCGCCGAGCGCCGCGACGAGCGGACGGTTCACCGCGCCGTGGACGGGTGGTACGCCGGCGAGGTGGTCGGTGGCGACGGCGCGGACCCGGGCGACGTACTCCTCCTGCGCTGCCGTCAGTCCGACGCCCATGCGCGCGACGCTATTGCGCCTTGACAACTTCCGTCAAGAACGCAATATGTTGCAGGCATGCGGATCGCGGTGGTCGGAGGCGGCCCCGGAGGGCTCTACTTCAGCGCGCTCGCCCAGCAGCTCGCGCAGCGCACCGGGCAGTCCCACGATGTCACGGTCTGGGAGCGCAACGCCCCCGATGACACGTTCGGCTTCGGCGTCGTGTTCAGCGACGAGACCCTCGGGGGGATCGAGCACGCCGACCCGGTCGTGTTCTCGCGGATGCAGCAGGAGTTCGCGGTCTGGGACGACATCGACGTTCACTTCAAGGGCGAGGTCGTCACCAGCGGCGGCCACGGCTTCGCCGCGATGTCGCGGCGGCGGCTGCTGGAGATCCTCCAGGACCGTTGCCGCGAGCTCGGCGTCACGCTGCACTTCCGCACCGACGCGCCCGATGTCGACGACCTGGCCCGCACGCACGACCTCGTCGTCGCCTGCGACGGCCTCAACTCCGGGATCCGGGCGAGGTACGCCGACACGTTCCAGCCGACCCTCGAGGCCCGCGACTGCAAGTACATCTGGCTCGGCACCGACAAGGTCTTCGACGCGTTCAAGTTCTACATCGCGCAGACCCCGCACGGCGTGATGCAGATCCACGGCTACCCCTACGACGCGACGGGCAGCACGTTCATCGTCGAGATGACCTCCGCCGTCTGGGAGAAGGCGGGCTTCGGCGAGTTTGCCGACCGCACCTGGGCGCCGGGAGAGTCCGACGAGAAGTCGATCGACCGGATCCGCGAGCTCTTCGCCGACGTGCTGGACGGCCACGAGGTGATGGCCAACAACTCCCGCTGGATCAGCTTCACCACGGTGCGTAACGAGCACTGGGTGCAGGCTGTGCCCGATTTGGGGGCAGTGGTGATCCTCGGCGACGCCGCCCACACCGCCCACTTCTCGATCGGGTCCGGTACCAAGCTCGCGATGGAGGACGCGCTCGCTCTCGCGGCCTGCCTGCACGAGGAGGACACGCTGCCCGCTGCGCTGGCGACCTACGAGACCGAGCGGAAGGCCGTTGTCCTCTCCACGCAGCGCGCCGCGCAGGCCAGCCTCGAGTGGTTCGAGAACCTCGGGCAGTACGTCCACCAGGAGCCGATCCAGTTCGGGTTCAACATCATGACCCGGAGCCGCCGGGTCACCTACGACAACCTGCGGCTGCGCGACCCGGAGTTCGTGGCGCGCTGCGACGAGTGGTACGCCGGGCACGTGGGCGCCACCGACGTCTGTCCGCCGATGTTCCAGCCGGTCCGGATCGGGGCGCTCGACCTGGTGAACCGGGTCGTCGTCTCACCGATGGACATGTACGTCGCCGACGCCGGGCTGACCTCTGACTTCCACCTGGTGCACCTGGGCGGCAAGGCCCTCGGCGGCGCTGGGCTGGTGATGACCGAGATGGTCTGCGTCTCGCCCGAGGGCCGGATCACGCCGGGCTGTGCCGGACTGTGGGACGACGAGCAGCAGGCGTCCTGGCGGCGGGTGACCGACTTCGTGCACACCAACACCCCCGCGAGGATCGGCCTCCAGCTCGGCCACTCCGGCGGCAAGGGCTCCACCAAGCTGATGTGGGAGGGCATCGACGAGCCGCTGGACGAGGACAACTGGGAGGTCGTCGGCCCCTCGCCGGTGCCCTACCGCGAGGGTGTCAACCAGGTGCCGCGCGCGCTGACCCGCGCCGACATGGACGCCATCCGCGACCAGTTCGTCGAGTCCGCGCGCCGCGGCGCGGAGGCCGGTTTCGACCTGCTCGAGCTGCACTGCGCCCACGGCTACCTGCTCTCGGCGTTCCTGTCCCCGGTGACCAACCGCCGCACCGACGAGTACGGCGGCGACGTCGCCGGTCGGCTGCGCTACCCGCTCGAGGTGTTCGCCGCGATGCGTGAGGTGTGGCCCGCCGAGACGGCCGATGACGGTGCGGATCTCGGCCACCGACTGGGTCGAGGACGGCCAGACCCTCGACGATGCGCTCGAGGTGGCCCGAGCCTTCGTCGACGCCGGTGCCGCAGCCATCGACGTCTCGACCGGTCAGGTGACCGCGCGGGAGCGGCCGGCGTTCGGACGGTCCTACCAGACGCCGTACGCCGATGCGATCCGCAACCGGCTCGGCGTCCCCACCATCGCGGTCGGTGTCATCTCGTCCTTCGACGACGTCAACTCCATCCTGCTGGCCGGCCGCGCTGACCTCTGCGCGATCGGCCGCGCCCACCTCTACGACCCGATGTGGACCCTGCACGCCGCCATCGAGCAGGACTACGACGGCCCGGGCGCGGCCTGGCCGCTGCCCTGGCAGGCCGGCCGGCGGAAGCCGCAGGCCGGACGCACCGACGGACCGAAGCCGCGGCTGGACCTGATCCGCGAGGGCGAGCAGGGCACGCGGCACCGGCGCTGGCGGCCGTAGGAAGCCACCCTGTCCGCGGCTACCCTGACCCCATGGAGGGACCGCTCGAACCCCGCGACCCCGCGCTGCTCCGGGTCTCGGACGACGACCGGCACAAGGTCGCCGAGATCCTGCGGCAGGCTGCCGGCGAGGGGCGTCTCGACCTCGATGAGCTCGACGAGCGCCTGGAGTCGGCGTACGCCGCCAAGACCTATGCCGACCTCGTGCCGATCACGGCTGACCTCCCGCTCCGTGGCATCGAACACCTGCCGCGGCCGGCTGCCAGCCCGGCCGTGCCGGCGGCACGGCACGACACGACTCTTGCGTTCATGGGCGGTTCGAGCCGGAAGGGCCTGTGGGAGGTGGGGGCGACCCACACCGCCTTCGCGATGTGGGCCGGCATCACGCTCGACCTGCGCGAGGCGCGACTCACCAGTCGGGAGACGGTGATCTACGCGAACGCGATCTGGGCAGGCATCGACATCATCGTCAACGAGCACACGCACGTGATCGTCGACGGGATCGGGATCATGGGTGGCTTCGAGCAGGCGCGCGACAAGGTGGCGCCGGCGGTCGGTCCCGAGTCACCAGTGGTGCGGGTCAAGGGCATCGCGTTGATGGCAGGGGTCTCGGTCCAGCGAAGGCCGATGCCCGGTCAGAAGCCGAAGTGGCTCGGGCGGCGCTGAGCGTTTAGACCGTGTCCTGCCCGGGGCAGGATGCGCATGTGACGTGGGCCACGTCGAGCCCGCTAGTGTGTCTGGCTGTCGGCTCACGTTCCAGACAACCGGAGGAAAGAGCATGCCGTTGAAGCGCACATTCGGGGCCATGTCCACGATTCTGCTCATCTCAGCACTGGCCGCGTGCGGTGGTGACGATGCCGGCGGTGGTGGTGGTGAGAACTCCGCGTTCGAGGAGAACCTCGACCTCCCGTGGCCCGATCACCTATGTCCAGGGCAAGGACAACAGCGGGGTGGCCCAGCCGCTGGTCGACAAGTGGAACGCCGAGCACCCCGACGAGGAAGTGACGCTCAAGGAGCAGACCGACGAGGCCGACCAGCAGCACGACGACCTGGTGCGCAACTTCGACGCCCAGAACGAGGACTACGACGTGGTCTCCGTTGACGTGATCTGGACCGCCGAGTTCGCTGCGAAGGGCTACCTCCAGCCGCTCGAGGACGATCTGTCCATCAACACCGAGGGCCTCCTCGAGCCCACCGTCGAGCAGGGCGTCTACGGCGGCAGGCAGTACACCTCGCCGATGGCCAGCGACGGCGGAATGCTCTACTACCGCACCGACCTGATCGACAAGCCGCCCGCCACCTGGGACGAGATGATGGAGATGTGCTCCATCGCCGACGAGGAGGGCATCGGGCTGCTACGCCGGGCAGTTCCAGAAGTACGAGGGCATGACCGTCAACGCCTCAGAGGCGATCAACGGCGCCGGTGGCTCCATCGTGGGCGAGGACGGCAAGACGTCCACCGTCGACAGCCCGGAGGCGGCCGAGGGCCTGGGCAACCTGGTCGAGGCGTACGAGAACGGCAACATCCCGAAGCAGGCCATCGAGCTACACCGAGGAGGAGGGCCGGATCGCGTTCCAGGAGGGCAAGCTGCTCTTCCTGCGCAACTGGCCCTACGTCTACGGCCTGGCCGAGACGGAGGCGAGCTCCAAGGTGAAGGGGAAGTTCGACGTGGCGCCGCTGCCGGGCACCGACGGCGTCGGTGCGTCCGCGCTGGGTGGCCACAACCTCGGCATCAGCGCCTACTCCGACAACAAGGCGACGGCGATCGACTTCGTCAACTTCATCCTCGAGGAGGAGCAGCAGAGGTTCCTGCTCGAAACGGGATCGCTCGCCCCAGCCCTGGAGTCGCTCTACACCGACGAGGCGCTGGTGAAGAAGTTCCCGTACCTGCCGACGCTCGAGGAGTCGATCGCCAACGCCGTCCCGCGGCCGATCTCGCCGTTCTACCCCGCCGTGACCACGGCGATCCAGGAGAACGCCTACGCCGCGATGAAGGGTGAGACCGACGTCGACACCGCGTTGACCGACATGTCCGACGCCATCGACTCGGCCAGCTCGACCGAGTAGGCGCCCAGGCTGAGTGGGGCGGCGGTCTCGTCCGCCGCCCCACCGCAGCCCTCCATCAGGTTGCGGACGCCCAGGGAGGGGACATGTCAACCGAGACCACCGAACCGAGGACCACCCCGGAGGCAGCGACGCCCCAGGAGCCCGAGCGAGCCTCGATCGATCCCCACCAGACACGTCGGGCCTGGCTGTTCATCGCCCCGACCCTGATCACGCTGGCCATTGTCATCGGCTACCCCGTGGTCCGGGCGGTGTGGATGTCCTTCCAGAGTGACGAGACGATCGACCCGCAGACGGGTCTCTTCGTCGAGGGCGGGTTCGCCGGTTTCGACAACTACGCCCACTGGATACTTCAGCAGTGCGGTGGCCAGGCCTGCCCGCCGGGCACCAACGCCGCCTCGTTCTGGGACATCGTTGGCCATCACGGTGGGCTTCACGGTGGTCACCGTGGCCATCGAGCTGGTGCTCGGCTTCTGGTTCGCGATCATCATGAACGGCACCTTCAGGGGGCGCGGCCTGGTGCGCGCCGCGGTGCTGATCCCCTGGGCCATCCCGACGGCCGTGACCGCCAAGCTCTG
The DNA here is from genome assembly GCA_963848795.1 of uncultured Actinomycetota bacterium. Classification (GTDB taxonomy): domain Bacteria; phylum Actinomycetota; class Actinomycetes; order Propionibacteriales; family Nocardioidaceae; genus Nocardioides. Next base: position 65,612 of record CAWKEX010000018.1, on the reverse strand, counting down.
GTACTTCATCTTCGCCTTCGACGGCATCGCCAACAGCCTGCTCGGGCACCGAGCATCGTGTGGTTCAGCGACAAGTGGGCGGCGCGCGGCGCGATCGTGATCAGCGACGTCTGGAAGACGACACCGTTCATGGCGCTCCTGATCCTCGCCGGTCTCCAGCTGATCGGGTCCGACGTCCACGAGGCCGCGAAGGTCGACGGCGCCTCGGCCTGGCAGCGGTTCTGGCACATCACGCTGCCGCTGGTGAAACCGGCCGTCGTGGTGGCGCTGCTGTTCCGCACCCTCGACGTCCTGCGCATCTTCGACCTGCCCTACATCATGACCGGCGGAGGCGCGGGAGACGGCAACGACACCACCACGCTGTCGATCCTGGTCGTCAACGAGATCCGGAGCGGGTTCAACAGCGCAGCGGCGCTGTCGACGTTGACGTTCCTGTTCATCTTCCTGGTCGCGTTCCTCTTCATCAAGGTCCTCGGGGCCGACCTGTCGCATGGACGAGCGAGGGAGCGCTGACATGGCATCCACCACCGCTGACACCCAGGCCACCGCCGCCACCGCGTCGGGCGGCGACAGGGCGGCCGCAAGAAGCCCACGGCGCCGTGGCTGAAGACGCTCCGCACGTACGCCGGCGTGGCGGTCATCGTGATCTGGGGGCTCGGGCCGTTCTACTGGATGGCGGTCACCGCGTTCCGCGACCTGCAGTTCACCTTCGACACCACGCCGTGGCCGACCCACGTCACGTGGGACAACTTCGAGACGGTGTTCTCGACCAGCCGCGGCAACCACTTCGGGCAGGCCCTGGTCAACAGCGTCATCATCAGCGGACTGACCACGCTCGTCGCCATGGTGGTCGGCGTGTTCACCGCCTACGCGCTGGCCCGGCTGGAGTTCAAGGGCAAGTTCGTCGTCCTCGGCTTCGTGCTCGCGGCGTCGATGTTCCCCGGCGTCGCGCTGATCACCCCGCTGTTCGAGCTGTTCCGCAACATCGGCTGGTTCGGCACCTACCAGGCGCTGGTGATCCCGGACATCTCCTTCGCGCTGCCACTGACGATCTACGTGCTGACCGCGTTCTTCCGGGACATGCCCTGGGAGCTCGAGGAGGCGGCCAAGATCGACGGCGCGTCGCCCGGGCCAGGCGTTCCGCCTGGTCATCCTTCCGCTGGCGGCTCCGGGCATCTTCACCGCGGCGATCCTGGCCTTCATCACGGCCTGGAACGAGTTCACCATCGCCAGCCAGCTGAGCAGCGACGAGACCCAGCCGGTCACGGTGGCGATCGCGAGCTTCGCCGGCGCCCAGCCCCACGTCGAGCCGTACACGGCGGTCATGGCGGCCGGCTTCGTGGTGACCGTGCCGCTCATCATCATGGTGCTGGCGTTCCAGCGCCGGATCGTGGCCGGCCTGACCGCGGGTGGGGTGAAGGGCTGATGCGACGCGCACCGCCGAGCCAGGGCTCGTTGTTCTCCGCGATCGTGACGACCGATCGGCTCGCACGAGCCCAAACGCAAGTCTGCAGAAGATCGAGGTGGCCCTGGGCTTCGTCGGCTTCTTCGTGCTCTTCTCGGTGGTCAGGACGGCCGCCTCCACCTTGCAGGGCGCCCCGTCGGCGGCGGAGGCGCTGGTGGCGGCTCTCTTCGTCGGGCTGGGCTACCTGCTGCTGCGGCGTCGACAGGCGCTGTGTCGCAAGATCGTCAGCACCATCCCTCACAACGGATCGTCCGGCACGTTCCTGCCGGTGAAGGAGATCGAAAGTCAATGGCAACCGTGAAGTTCGAGAACGCCCAGCGCTGGTATCCCGGCGCCGACGAGCCCGCCGTACCGGGCATCGACCTGGACATCAAGGACGGCGAGTTCATGGTGCTCGTCGGCCCGTCGGGCTGCGGCAAGTCCACCACCCTGCGGATGCTCGCGGGGCTGGAGGAGGTCAACTCCGGCCGCATCTTCATCGGTGACCGTGAGGTGACCTTCGTCCCGCCCAAGGACCGCGACATCGCGATGGTCTTCCAGAACTACGCCCTCTACCCCCACATGTCGGTCGCCGACAACATGGCCTTCGCCCTGAAGATGGCCAAGGTGCCCGAGGCCGACCGGCGCAAGCGGGTCAACGAGGCCGCCGAGATGCTCGGACTGACCGAGTTCCTCGAGCGCAAGCCGAAGGCGCTCTCCGGTGGACAGCGCCAGCGCGTGGCGATGGGCCGCGCGATCGTCCGCAACCCGCAGGTGTTCTGCATGGACGAGCCGCTCTCCAACCTCGACGCCAAGATGCGGGTGCAGACCCGCACCGACATCGCCAAGCTCCAGTCGCGATCTCGGGGTCACCACCGTCTACGTCACCCACGACCAGGTCGAGGCGATGACGATGGGGGACCGCGTGGCCGTGATGAAGCTGGGCGTGCTGCAGCAGGTCGACACCCCGCTCAACCTCTACGACAAGCCGCAGAACCTCTTCGTGGCCGGCTTCATCGGCTCCCCCCAGATGAACCTGCTGGAGGGCGTCGCCGACAACGGGGAGGTGAAGCTCGGCAACTACCACGTCCCCGTCGACAAGACCGCGGAGCGGAAGATGAACGGCAAGGTCACGGTGGGGGTTCGCCCCGAGACCTGGCGCCTGGTCTCCGACGACGAGGGCGGCCTGCCGATCCAGGTCACCGTGGTCGAGGAGCTCGGAGCGGACAGCTACGTCTACGGCACCTCCGACGTCGAGGGCGTCCCCTCCAACATGATCGTCCGGGTCAGCGGGAGCCGGACCCAGGCCCACCCGAACAAGGGCGACATGCTCTACGTCACCACGGACCCGCAGCACGTGCACGTGTTCGACACCGAGACCGGGGAGCGGCTGAGCGACTGAGATCCGGGCGACTGAGATCCGGGCGACTGAGGTTCAGGCCGGAGCCGCTGCCTCCGTGTCCGCCAGGTTGGGGATCCGGCCGGCCTTCGAGCGGTCCACCGTGAGGTTCTCGCCGGTCGACGGGTCGAAGAGGTGCATCCGCTCCGCGTCGATCCAGATCTCGGCCTCGTCGCCCTCCTGGATCTGGCTGGCGCCGTCGAGCGACACGACCAGCTGGGTGCGCGTGCCCTTCGCCCTCGAGGTCGCGCTCGAGCTGGTCGAGCTCCGCCCGGAGCTCGGCCTCGACCTCGAACGGGATGTAGGCGTAGGCCTCGTTGCCGAGCCACTCCACCACGTCGACGTTGGCCCGGAAGGTGTCGCCTGAGGCGCCACCCCTGACCACCGAGGCGTCCTCGAAGTGCTCCGGACGGACGCCGGCGATCAGCAGACCCTTCCCGGCCGCCTTCTCGGCCTTCGCCGCGGGGATCTCCACGGTGCCGAACGGGAGCTTCAGGGAGTTGCCCTCGACCGTGGCGGGCATGAAGTTCATCGGCGGGGAGCCGATGAAGCCGGCCACGAACAGGTTGCCGGGGTTCTCGTAGAGCTCGCGCGGCGTGGCGAGCTGCTGGAGGAACCCGCGCTTGAGCACGGCGACCCGGTCGCCGAGCGTCATCGCCTCGGTCTGGTCGTGGGTGACGTAGATCGTGGTGATCCCGAGCCGCTTCTGCATCCGGGAGATCTCGGTGCGCATCTGGCCGCGCAGCTTCGCGTCGAGGTTCGACAGCGGCTCGTCGAAGAGGAACGCGTCCGCGTCCCGGACGATGGCCCGGCCCATGGCGACCCGCTGCCGCTGGCCGCCGGACAGGTTGCCCGGCTTGCGGTCGAGGTGCTCGTCGAGCTCCAGGGTCGCGGAGGCCTCACGGACCTTCTTGTCCACCTCTTCGTTGGACGCGCCGGCCAGCCGCAGCGGGAACGCGATGTTCTCGAAGACCGACAGGTGCGGGTAGAGCGCGTAGTTCTGGAACACCATCGCCAGGTTCCGGTCGCGCGGTGCGAGGTCGTTGACCGTGCGGTCCCCGATCACCATCTCGCCCGAGGTGATGTCCTCGAGTCCGACGACCATCCGCAGCAGCGTGGACTTCCCGCATCCCGACGGCCCGACGAGGATCATGAACTCCCCGTCCTGGCACGTCGATGCTGACGTCGTTCACGGCCTTGAAGCCGTCGCCGTACTCCTTGACGATGTTCCTCATGTCGATGGCAGCCATGTCTCAACCCTTCACTGCGCCGGAGGTCAGACCCGCGACGATCTTTCGCTGGAACAACAGGACGATGATGATGATCGGGATCGTGACGATCACCGAGGCGGTGGCCAGCTGGCCGTACGGCGGGTTGAACGGGTCGGGCCCGACGAAGTAGGACAGCTGGGCCGGGACCGTCCGGGAGCCGGTGCCGGTTGCCCCACCGGTGGTCGTCGACGTCAGCGAGATCGCGAGCACGAACTCGTTCCAGGCGAAGAAGAACGTGAGGATCGCGGCGGTGAACACCCCGGGTGCCGCGAGCGGCACGATCACCTTGCGGAACGCCTGCCACGACGTCGCGCCGTCCACCTGGGCGGCCTGCTCCATCTCCCACGGGATCTCCCGGAAGAACGCCGAGAGCGTCCAGATCGCCAGCGGCAGCGTGAACGACATGTAGGGGATGATCAGGCCGGGCCAGGTGTTGAACAGGCCGAACGTGCGCCACATGTCGAACAGCGGTCCCACCAGCGCGACCACCGGGAACATCGCGATCGCCAGCGCCAGGGAGAGGACGAGCCGCTTGCCCTTGAACTCCAGCCGGGCGATGGCGTAGGCCGCGAGGGTCGCGAAGATCACGGCCAGCACGGTCGAGATCGCCGCGACCCCGAAGGAGTTGATCAGGGCCGCCTTGAAGTCGGGATTGGCCAGGATGTCGCTGTAGTTCTGGGTGGTCGGGTCCTCCGGCAGGAACTGCGGGCTGCCGGCGGCCGTCTCCTCGACCCCCTTGAACGACAGCGAGATGATCCAGACCACGGGCAGCAGGCACCACACCATGATCGCCGACGAAGCCGAGCCAGGTCGTCCATCCGGGCTTGCCGCTCATCAGCCTTCACCCCTTGCCTGCGCCAGGTCGACCTTGAACAGCTTCACGATCAGGAACGCGATCAACAGCACGCTGATGAACAACAGCACCGACAGCGCGGAGCCGAGCCCGAGCTGCACCTGCTCGATGACCTGTCGATAGGTCAGGAACGAGGACGACTCGGTGTCCTGCGCCCCCTTGGTCATCACGAAGATGTTGTCGAAGATCCGGAACGCGTCCAGGGCCCGGAAGAGGACGGCCACCATGATCGCCGCCCGCATGTTGGGGAGGATCACCTTCCAGAGTCTCTGCCACCACGTGGCGCCGTCGACCTTGGCCGCCTCGAGCATGTCCTCGGAGATCTGGGACAGGCCGGCCAGCAGCAGGAGGGACATGAACGGTGTGGTCTTCCAGATCTCCGACACCATGATCGCGAACATCGCCGGCCAGTGGGAGCCGAACCAGTTGTAGTCGTCAGCGACGAACGGGAGCCACGCCGTTCACGAAGCCGTTGTTGAGGCTGAACGCGAACTGCCACGCGTAGGCCGAGACCACCGTGACGATGCCGTAGGGAATCAGGATCGAGGTGCGGATGACACCCCGGGCGAAGACGATCTTGTGCATCACCATCGCGAAGGCGAAGCCGATCACCAGCTCGATGGCGACGGTGACGACCATGATCAGCACTGTGTTCCAGGTGTCCTGCCAGAACAGGCTGTCGGTCAGCACCGTCCCGTAGTTGCCCAGCCCGACGAACTCCCGGTCGTCCGGCGACGTCAGCCGGTAGCGGAACAGCGACAGGTAGAGCGCCTGGCCCATCGGCCACGCGGTGACGATCAGCATCAGGATCGACAGCCGGGGCGACCAGCCTCTGCCCGAGCCGGTTCTCGGCCCGCGACCGGTCGCTGATCACGGCTTCGGTGTCTTGGCCTTCCTCGCTCCCTTCCGGGGCAACGGTGGTGGTCACAGTCTGTCTCCGTTCGCTCGCAGTTCGAGCGCATTCCTGCGGTCCCAGCTCGGATGGCGGTGGCCGCGCTCTCTCGCTTCGCTCACAGCAGGCTCTCTCCCTGGAGGACTTCCTCCATGAACGTCGCGGACTCGTCAGGGGTCTCGGTCGTCGACGCCGGACGGCGGGTGCCAGGTGCTGAGGATCGCCCCGGACATGTCGCTCCAGTACGGCGACACGCGTGCGCGGCGCGGCCCGCTCGAGGCTCTCCTGGAACAGCTCGAGCAGCTTCGCGTCGTAGAGCTCGGCCAGGGGCTCGTACTCGTAGCCCGCCGGGCTCGAGGGCATGTTGCCGGTCAGCTCGGCGTTGATCCCCTGGTTCTCGGGGCGTGGTCAGGCAGTCGATGGCGTTCATCGCCGCGTCCTGGTGCTCGGAGAAGTCGCTGACGCCGAGGCCGATGCCGCCGTACGGCGGTGCCGGACTCCTCGCCCTCGACGGTCGCGGGGTACGGCGCGAAGCCGATGTCGTTGTCGAGCCGCTCCTCGCCGTAGTTGTTCCAGATGAACGTCCAGTTGACCATGAAGGCGCCGTCGTCGGAGCCGAAGGTCGTGGCCGCGGTGCCCTCGTTGGACACCGACAGGTCGGCCGGGGCGGCCGTCGGAGCTGGCCAGCTCCTCGACGACGTTGGCCGCGGCCTGGCCGGCCTCGGAGCTGATGGTGATGGTGGCGTCCGCGCCCCTGCTCGGTGTTGGTGGCGATCTCGCCGCCGGCGCCGGAGACCAGCGCGTTGACCCACACCGAGTAGCCCTCGTACTTGTTGGCCTGGACCGCCACCGTGCCGTCGTTCTCCGCGGCGGCGGTGATGATCTGGTCCCAGCGTGACCGGCTGGCTCATGTCGAGCCCGGCCTGTCGACGAACGACTTGCGGTACCACAGCACCTGGGTGTTGGACCAGAACGGTGCGACCACCAGCTGGTCCTCCCACGTGGCGGCGTCCACGGCGCTGGCGAACGCCTGTTCCTCGAACTTCGACTGCAGGTCCGAGGGGATCTCGGCGAGGTAGCCGGCGGCGGAGAACTCTGCGGTGAACGGCGGGTCGAGGCTCATGATGTCGATCTCCGGGTCGCCCGCCGCCAGCCGGCGAGCGAGCTGGATCCGCTGCTCACCGGCGTCCTGGGGAAGGACCTGGGTGCTGATCGTGTATTCGCCACCGGCCTCCTCGGTGCAGTTGGCGGCGACCTCGTCCTGGCCGCCGGCGTCGGGGTTGATGTACCAGACGAGGTCGTTGCCGCCCTCCGAGTCGCTGCTGCAGGCGGCCAGCAGGCCCGAGGCGATGACCAGTACGCCGTGCAGTGGCGAGCGCCGGACGAGATCTCCGGTGCCGCGACTTCCGTGGGGTGGTCATGCGCCCTCCCTCTTTTGTGGCTTAGGTCACGTCTAGTCCTCCGAGGGCTGTTTGTCCACTGTCAGGTGCGTTTGGTGGTCCGATCGATAGCGTCGACGAAGGTCGAGAAGAGAGCCGGGGGCAGGTCGTGCCCCATGCCGTCGATCAGCAACAGCTCCGCGTCCGGGATGGCCGCGGCGGTGGCGCGACCTCCCGAGGGGTGGACCATCTTGTCGGCGACCCCGTGGATCACCAGCGTGGGCACGCTGATGCCCCGCAGCCGACCGGCCCGGTTGGTCTGGGTCAGGACCGCCATCATCTGGCGCAACACCCCGCTCCGGCTCACTCCGCGGTCGAATGTCTCCTCAGCGCGGTCGACCACCCGGTCGTGGTCCTGGGGGTAGCTGGGGGACCCGATCATCTTCCAGACGGTGGCGCTGGTCGCGACGTACGCCTCCCGCCCGGGTCCGCGGGACATCATCAACGACGGAAGCAGCGACGGGTGCTGCCAGCCCACCGACCGCTTCCCGGTGGTCGACATGATGCTCGTGAGGGATCGCACCCGCTGCGGCTCGGTGATCGCCATGGTCTGGGCGATCATCCCGCCCAGGGACACGCCCACCACGTGGGCCGAGTCGAGCCCCAGGTGGTCCAGGAGCCCGCAGGCGTCCGCGGCCATGTCCTCCAGGGAGTACGGCGCCCGCACCCGGCGACCGGCGAACGCGCGGACCAGCATCGACCGGGTCACCCGGCCGCGGGCCCGCGAGGACCGGCCGGTGTCGCGGTTGTCGTAGCGGATGACGAAGAAGCCGCGCCGGGCCAGGGCGGTGCAGAAGTCGGGGTCCCACCAGTTCATCGGTCCGCCGAGACCCATCACGAGCAGGAGCGGCTCACCGTCGGGGCTCCCGAACGTCTGGTAGCAGAGCTCGACGTCCTTGCTGATCGGCGCCATCAGCTCCTCGGAGACGGGGACCGTGGGCGTGCGGCGCGTGCGGGGAGCCATGTCGACCAGTCAACTACACGCACCGAGCGGCAAGCGATCGCGGACCCACCATGCGGTCGATATCCGGTGGTTTGTGGGGTTGTGCCCGTATTGTTGAAAATGTGAGCACATCGGTGGGCTCGTTCCTCCACCCGCCGGGCTTCGCCAGCCCGGGACTCGCGGCCGTCCTCCGCGAGGGCAGCGTGGTGTGCGAGGCCGGGCGCTACGCCGTGCGGTCCGCCGGCAAGCGACGAGCCCAGCGAGGATGGTCCGCAAACCGAGGCGCAGGCTTCTGCGACCCGGTGCTGCTCGTCCCTGGTTTCATGGCCGGCGACGGCACCCTGCGGTTCATGGCCGGGGCGTTGCGTCGGCAGGGCTTCCGCACCTACCGCTCCCACATCCATGCCAACGTCGGTTGCACCGTCGACGTCGCCGCCCAGCTCGAGGGAAGGCTGGAGTCCATCGCGCAGCGGCGGGGCGGCCGGGTGCAGATCGTCGGGCACAGCCTCGGTGGGATGCTGGCCCGCGGTCTCGCCGTACGCCGGCCGGACCTGGTCTCCGGCGTCGTCACCCTGGGGAGCCCGATGCTCGCGCCGGGCGCCCATCACGCCTCGCTCGCGCGGAGCGTTGACGTCCTGGTCCGTCTGAGCCGGGTCGGCGTGCCGGGCCTGATGTCGGACGACTGCGTCGCCGGCGCCTGTGCCCGGCAGAGCTTCGACGAGAGCCGCCGGCCGATCCCGCCGTCCGTGGCGTTCACCTCCGTCTACTCCCGGCGCGACGGCATCGTGGACTGGCGCGCGTGTGTCGACCCGATGGCGGTCTCGGTCGAGGTGAGCACCTCCCACATCGGCATGGCCATCGACCCCCGCGTCATCGACCACGTGGTGGCGGCGCTCCGGGGACAGGCGGTGGGCTCAGCGCTCGAAGTCGATCGAGGCGAAAGTGCGTAGCTTCTGGAGCCGGTGCTCAGAGTTGATCGAGCGGATCGTGCCGCTCCGGGCCCGCATGACCAGCGAGTGCGTCGTGCAGCCGCCGGCGCGGTAGCGCACGCCCTTCATCAGCTCGCCGTCGGTGATCCCGCTGGCCGCGAAGAACGCGTCGTCGCCGGAGACCAGGTCGTTGGTGCCGAGGACGAAGTCGTCGTCGAGGTTGTGACCGGCGTCGAGGGCGCGCTGCCGCTCCTCGTCGTCCTGCGGCCAGAGCTGGCCCTGGATCACGCCGCCGAGGCACTTCATCGCGCACGCGGCGATGATGCCCTCCGGTGTGCCACCGATCCCGAGCAGCAGGTCGATGCCGGTGTCCGCACGCGCCGCCATGATCGCGCCGGCCACGTCGCCGTCGCTGATGAACTTGATCCTGGCGCCGGTCTCCCGGATCTCGTCCACGATCGTCTGGTGCCGTGGCCGGTCCAGGAGGACCACCGTGACGTCGGCGGGCTTGGAGCCCTTCGCCTTGGCCACCTGGTGGATGTTCTCGGCCACGGGGTAGCGGATGTCCACGACGTCGGCCGCCTCCGGTCCGGTCGCGAGCTTGCGCATGTAGAACACCGCCGACGGGTCGTACATCGCCCCGCGGGGCGTGACCGCCAGCACCGAGATGGCGTTGCTCATCCCCTTCGCGGCCAGGGTGGTGCCATCGATGGGGTCCACCGCGACGTCGCACTCCGGGCCGGTGCCGTCGCCGACCTGCTCCCCGTTGTAGAGCATCGGCGCCTGGTCCTTCTCGCCCTCACCGATGACCACGGTGCCGTTCATCGCGATCGTGGAGATCATGATCCGCATGGCGTTGACGGCGACCCCGTCGGCGCCGTTCTTGTCGCCCCGGCCCACCCAGCGGCCGGCGGCCATGGCGGCGGCCTCGGTGACCCGGACCAGCTCCATCGCCAGGTTGCGGTCGGTGGTCCCTGGGGTGATGTCCGCGAGGCTGTCGGTCATGGCGGCATGGTAACCGTCAGGGACCGCCGGAGGCGTACGACCGCACCGCGGTGGCCTTCACCGAGAGCCACACGTCGCGGCCCGGGACGAGGGCTAGCTCGGTCGCGGCGGCCGGGGTCACGTCGGCGATCAGGTCCGGTTCGGCGTGGACGAGAAGCCGGACCGCGTCGCCGTGCGGCGAGACGTCGGCCACCCGTCCGTGCCAGCGGAACCGGGGCGAGCCGACGGGCTCCTGGAGCGTCACCACGACCGCGTCGGGGGTGAACGCCATCAGCTGCCCTTCGTGGCGCACCACGTTGAGCCCGACCAGGCGGGCGACGTGCTCGGTGCGCGGACGCTGCGACACCTCCGCGGGGGTGCCGAGCTGGGCCACCTGGCCCTCGTCGAGGACGAGCACCCGGTCGGCGATGGTCAGGGCGTCGATGGCGTCGTGCGTGACGAGCAGCGTGACGCCGTCGTACGACGCGAGGTGGCGGCCGAGCTCGATCCGCAGGGCCATCGCCACCTTGACGTCGAGGCCCGTCAGCGGCTCGTCCAGCAGCAGCAGGCGGGGTTTGGTGGCCAGCGCCCGGGCGATCGCGACCCGCTGGGCCTGGCCGCCGGAGAGCTGGCGGGGTCGCCGGTCGGCCAGCTCGCCGATGCCGAAGCGCTCCAGCCAGGCGCGGGCGTCCGCCTCCGCCTCCCTGCGCTGGGTGCCGCGGGCGCGCGGCCCGAACGCCACGTTGGCCAGGGCGGTCAGGTGCGGGAAGAGGAACTGCCCCTGGAACACCAGGCCCACGGCGCGGTCGCGGGCCGGGACCTGCAACAGGTCGACACCGCCCAGCCGGGCGTGGCCCTCGGCCGGCACCAGCCCGGCCAGCGCCCGCACCAGAGACGACTTCCCGGCGCCGTTGGGGCCGATCACCGCCAGCACCTCCCCGGGTCGGGCCGTGAACGCGGCCTCCACCCGGTCGGCGACCCGAAGCGAGACGTCGAGGCTCGCGGGATCGCCAGAGCCGTTGAGAGCTTCGCTCATGGCGTGCCCAGCCAGCGGTCGCGCAGCGCCAGGAGCACGCCGATCGACACGAGCAGCATCACCATGCTCAGTGCCAGCGCGGCGTCCTGGTCGGACTGGCGGGTGACGTAGATGAGGTTCGGCATGGTCTGGGTGACGCCGGGGTAGTTGCCGTTGAAGGTGATCGTGGCCCCGAACTCGCCCAGCGAGCGCGCCCAGCCGAGCACCATCCCGGCCAGGATCCCCGGCAGCGCCAGCGGCACGCTGACCCGCCGGAACGCCGTCCAGCGGGAGGCGCCGAGGGTGGCCGCGGCGGCGTCGTACTCCTTGTCGGCCGAGCGCAGCGCGCCTTCGATGGCGATCACCACGAACGGCATCGAGACGAAGACGTGGGCGAGCACCACGCCCGGGGTCGTGAACGGGAACGCGAAGCCGGTCAGCTCGAGCAGCGGCTCGCCGATCACGCCGGTACGGCCGAAGGCGGTGCGCAGGGCGATCCCGGCGACCACCGGCGGCAGCACCAGCGGCACGGTGACCAGGGCGCGGAGCCAGCCGCGGCCGGGGAAGTCGACCCGCGCCAGGAACCAGGCGAGGGGGAGCCCGAGCGCGAGGCAGATCAGCATCGCCGCGGTCGAGGTGGTCAGGGAGAGCCAGAGCGCCTCGCGCAGCGGCTCGGAGCGGAGCTGGCCGGGCAGGGCCGCCCAGTTGGTCGCCGCCACCATCGCCACCAGGGGGACGACGAGGAGCAGCGTGGCCAGGAGCGCCGGCACCATCAGGACGACCGGCGGTCGCCCCAGCGGGTCTCTCATGGGCGGCTCACGGCAGGGTGAACCCGGCCTCGGTCAGGGCAGCCCTGCCCTCCTCGGAGGTGACCAGGTCCACCCACTCCTGGGCCAGGTCGGCGTCGTCGCTCTGCTCCAGCGTGGTGGTGAAGTACGTCGTCAGCTCCTCCTCGGCACCCGGGATCTCGACGGTCTCGACGTCCTCCCCGGCCGCCACCGCGTCCGAGGCGTAGACCAGGCCCGCGTCGGCCTCCCCGGAGACCACCTTGTCGAGGGTGGCGCGGACGTCCTCCTCGAGGCTGACCGGTTCGGCGGTGACCGCGTTGTCCTCGAGGACGGCGTGGGCGACCCGCCCGCAGGGCACCTCGTCGGCGCAGCGGACCCAGGTCGCGCCCTCGAGGTCGTCGAGGCTCTCGATCCCGGCGGGGTTGCCGGCCGGGGTGACGATCACCATCACGTTCGTGGCGAACTCGACCACCTCGCCGGTGACCCCGGCGTCCTCGGCCGCCTGCATCGACGTCGCGTCGGCGGTCGAGAGCACGTCCCCGGGGGCACCGTCCGCGGCCTGCTCGGCGAGGTCGGTGCTGGACCCGAACGAGAACGAGACCTCCGCCTGGTTCTCCTCCTCGAAGCTGGCGGCGAGCTCCTGGTAGACGTCGGTCAGGGAGGACGCCGCCAGGACGGTCAGCTCGCCCTCGGCGTCGCTCTCGTCGTCGGACCCACACCCGGCCAGCGGCAGAAGCAGGACGAGCAGTGCGAGCGTGGGGCGACAGGTCATGTCACGGCCTCTCGACGACGACGTTCGTGGACTTCACCGAGGCGATGGCGCGGACCCCGGGCTCCAGCCCGAGCTCGTCCGCGGCCTCCGAGCTCATGAGGGACACCAGCCGATAGGGGCCGCAGATCATCTCGACCTGGGCCATGACCTTGTCCTTGACGACGTTCGTGACGATGCCGGCCAGCCGGTTCCGGGCACTCACCGAGGCGGCCCGGGTGCTCTCACGGTCCGGGTGGTCGGCGAGCTCCTGGGCGAGCCGGGCCACGGCCACCCCGGGCACGACGGTCCGGCCGGACTCGGTGTCACTCGTCAGCCGGCCCGCCTCGATCCAGCGGCGCACGGTGTCGTCGCTGACGCCCAGCACGGCGGCGACTTCCGCAATTCGGTATCCGCTCACGCGGCAAGCATGCCGCATCTGCGGCCAAATCACACGCCGAGGGCCGCAGGCGCCTGTGTCAGCGTTTCACGCAGATGTACTCGAAGGCGTCGGGGGCGGCCACGGGCACGATCACCCGATTGAGGAAGTGGACCCGTTCGAAGAACTTGTCGCGCACACCGGTGCTCAGGTGCGAGAGCAGGACGAACAGCAGCCGCTCCAGACTGGCGTGAGGCCGGTCCCGGCGGCGGGCCACGAGGTCGAAGCCGGCCTCGTCCAGGAGGCGACGGAGCGTGCGGTCGTTGTGGATCTGGCTCGTGTTCGGGACCAGGATGTACCAGTGCCCCCGGAACAGGCGCCCCCACAATGACCGGCTGTCGTAGGTGTTGAAGGCCCAGACCCCACCGGGTTTCAATGCCTTCTGGAACTTGGCGATCACCGCTCGCGGGTCGCGAATGATCGTCATCACGCCCCAGGACGCGATCACGTCGTAGGTCTCGGGTGTCAGGTCGACGTCCTCGATGGACTCCCCCGAGACCGGGACGCCCCAGCGCTTGCTGGCGTACTGGGCCATCGGCCGCGAGATCTCGATGCCTTCCGCGTCGTAGCCCGCGCTCTTGGCCTCGGCGAGGAAGAACCCGGCGGCGGAGGCCACCTCGAGCAGCTTGGTGCCTTTCGCCTTCCGGCTCAGGCGCTCGATCCGGCCGGCGGCGGTGCGGCGCAGGTAGCGCTCGCCGTCGAGGAAGGAGTAGTAGTTCAGGTTGTCCTCGCGGCCTTCGTAGAACTCCTCGGAGTCGTAGACCGTCCGCAGCGAGTCGCGGGTCATCCGCGGGTTCATGTAGAGCGTGTCGCAGCTCGTACACGTGCCGAAGTGCAGGGTGTGCCGTCGGAACGTCTTGCGCAGAGGCCGGCGGGTCTTGGTCTCGCCGCAGACCGGACACGCGGTCGGCTCGAACACCATGTCACCGAGTTGCTTGAACTCCGGCAGACCCTCATCGGATGGTTGAGTCACTATTTCCCCTGCGGACGACGTCGACGAACGGCCGCCACGCTATCAACGTCGCGATCCCGACCCGTGGCGGCCTCGTCTGGCGGGTGCTGTGAGGATTGACCTGTGAGCGAAGAGCCCGTGACCGGCCATGGTGGGCGCTACCAGCGCTCGGCCTCGGGCCTGCTGGGCGCCCTGCTGGTCACCCTGCTCGTGATCGGGGCGTTCGTGGCGTTCCGGGCACTGAACCGGGACGAGCTGGAGATCAGCCCCGAGTCGGTCGACTACCTCGAGCAGGCCGGGCTCGCGCAGGAGGCGGGCCTCGACGTGGTCTATCCGCGCGACCTGCCGGATGGCTGGCAAGCGACGAACGTCGAGGTCGTTCCGGGGGAGCGCCCCGTTTGGTCGGTGAGCCTGCTCACCGACGCCCAGCGCTACGTCGGCATCCGGCAGGAGGACGACCAGCTGGACGACATGCTGGAGACCTACGTCGACGAGGACGTCGAGGTCCTTCCCGACGTCCGCGTCGAGGGCTCCGTGGCGCCGGAGTGGCGGGTGTTCGAGGACGACGGCGGTGATCTGGCGTACGCCGCGCAGCTCGGCGACGAGATCGTGATGGTCTACGGCTCGGCCGGCGAAGAGGATCTCCGGCTGGTCCTCGAGCGACTCACCGCGGAGCCGGTCTCGCTGAGCCCGGTCAGGACTGGTCGCGAGCCTCGGGCTCGGCCTCGATGGCGTCGTCCAGCCGCTTGCGGGCGCCGTCGAGCCACTCCTGGCAGGTCTTCGCGAGCAGCTCGCCGCGCTCCCACAGGGCCAGGGACTCCTCGAGCGTGGTGCCGCCCGCCTCGAGCCTGCGCACCACCTCGATGAGCTCCTCGCGGGCGGACTCGTAGGACGGCTTCTGCTCAGTCATCGGATTCGACCTTCGTGGTGGTGGCGTGGATGCGACCGTCGGACACGCGGATCGCGACCGAGACGCCCGCGTCCACGCCGGCGACGGAGCTGACGACGTGTCCGTCGGCGTCCTGGAGCACGGAGTAGCCCCGGCGCAGGGTCTCCAGCGGCGACAGGGCCCGGGCCCGCGCGCGCTGGTGCGCGATGTCGTCCGCGCCGCGGTCGAGACCGTGACGCAGGCACCGGCGAGCCCGGTCGCGCAGCTCGCCGATCTCGTCGGAGCGCGCAGTCGACCAGGGACCGTCGGATCGGCGAGGACCGGGCGGGATCGCAGGTTGTCGAGCCCGGCCTGCTCGCGGGCCAGGAAGCCGGTGACCACCGAACGGATCCGGTCGCGGGCAGCCGCGACGTGCTGCCGCTCCTCGAGCACGTCGGGGACCACCAGCTTCGCGGCATCCGTGGGCGTCGAGGCCCGGACGTCGGCGACCAGGTCGAGCAGGGGCGCGTCGGGCTCGTGGCCGATCGCCGACACGACGGGCGTGCGGACCTGGTGGACCGCACGGACCAGGCCCTCGTCGGAGAAGGGCAGCAGGTCCTCGACCGAACCACCGCCTCGGGCGACCACGATCACGTCGACGCGCGGGTCGCGATCGAGCCGCTCCACCGCCTCGATCACCTCGGACGCCGCGCGGGTTCCCTGCATCGCGGCGTGGGCGACCTCGAACGCCACCGCGGGCCAGCGCCGCCGGGCGTTGTCGAGGACGTCGCGCTCCGCGGCCGAGCTGGGCGCGGTGACCAGGCCGACGCAACCCGGCAGGAAGGGCAGCGCTCGCTTGAGCTCCGCCGCGAACAGTCCCTCGGCCGCCAGCAGCTGTCGGCGGCGCTCGATCCTGGCCAGCAGCTCCCCGAGGCCGACCATCCGGATCTCGCGCGCCGCCAGGGAGAGGGTCCCGCGGTTGGCGTAGTAGGACGGCTTGGCGTGCACCACGACGCTGGCGCCCTCCACGAGCGGGGGGTTCAGGCCGTCGAAGAGCGTCCGCGAACAGGTCACCCCGATCGAGATGTCGGCGATCGGGTCCCGCATCGTCATGAAGACGGTGTTCAGCCCGGGCCGACGGCTGATCTGCGCGATCTGGCCCTCGACCCACACCGCTCCGAGCCGGTTGATCCAGCCGTCGATCAGGGTGGCGATCTGGCGGACCGGCGCCGGCGACTGGGCCGAGGTCTCCAGGGGCATGGGCGGCAGCCTAGGTGACCAATCGGGTCGTCCGTAGACTCGCGCCATGAGTACCGACCTGGGGACCCCACCCGTCCTGTCCCCCGATGAGGCGGAGCGTGCCGTGTTGCTGGCCGCCCCGCGCGGCTACTGCGCCGGCGTCGACCGGGCGGTGGTCACCGTGGAGCAGGCGCTCGACCTGTACGGCGCCCCCGTCTACGTCCGCAAGCAGATCGTCCACAACAAGCACGTCGTGTCGGACCTGGAGTCCCGCGGGGCGATCTTCGTGGAGGAGCTCGACGAGGTGCCCGAGGGCCGGACCGTGGTGTTCTCCGCCCACGGCGTGTCGCCCGAGGTGCACCGCCAGGCCGAGGAGCGGAGCCTGAAGACGATCGACGCGACCTGCCCGCTGGTCACCAAGGTCCACCACGAGGCCAAGCGGTTCGCCGGTGACGACTACGACATCCTCCTGATCGGGCACGCGGGGCACGAGGAGGTCGAGGGCACCGCCGGCGAGGCGCCCGACCACATCCAGCTGGTGCAGAGCCCCGCGGACGTGCCGAACATCGAGGTCCGCGACCCGGCGAAGGTCGCGTGGCTCTCCCAGACGACGCTGTCGGTCGACGAGACCCTCGAGACCGTGGCCGCGATCCGCGAGCGGTTCCCCCAGCTGCTCGACCCGCCGAGCGACGACATCTGCTACGCCACCCAGAACCGCCAGCTCGCGGTCAAGGAGATCGCGAAGGACGCCGACCTGGTGATCGTGGTCGGCTCCGGCAACTCCTCGAACTCGGTGCGCCTGGTCGAGGTGGCGCTCGAGGCGGGCGCCAGGACGGCGTACCGCGTCGACGACGCCTCCGAGATCGACGAGGCCTGGCTGGAGGGGGTGGACAAGGTGAGCGTGACCTCGGGCGCGAGCGTGCCCGGAGGAGCTGGTGCAGGGCGTCCTCGCGTTCCTCGCCGAACGCGGCTACCCCGACGCCCAGGCGGTGCACAGCGCCGAGGAGTCGCTGATCTTCGCGTTGCCCAAGGAGCTGCGCCGCGACCTCAAGGCAGCCGCCGCCAAGGCCTGACGCATGGCCCGCTACCTCGAGCTGCACCCGGACAACCCGCAGCCGCGAAGGCTCGACCAGATCGCGGACGCCCTGCGTGACGACGCCCTGATCGCCTACCCGACGGACTCGGGATACGCGCTCGGCTGCCGGATCGGCAACCGGGACGGACGGGACCGGATCCTGCGGATCCGCGGCCTCGACGACAAGCACCACTTCACGCTCGTCTGCAAGGACTTCTCCCAGCTCGGACACTTCGTGCACGTCGACAACTCGGCGTTCCGGGCGATCAAGGCGGCCACGCCCGGGCCCTACACGTTCATCCTGCCGGCGACACCGGAGGTGCCTCGGCGGCTGCTGCACCCGCGCAAGCGCACGGTCGGCGTGCGGATCCCCGACCACCGGGTGGTGCACGCCCTCCTCGAGACCTTCGGGGAGCCGCTGCTCACCAGCACCCTGATCCTCCCGGGCGAGGAGGAGCCCCGCACGTCCGGCTGGGAGATCAAGGAGGAGCTCGACCACCAGGTGGACGTGGTGATCGAGGCGGGGGAGACCCCGACCGAGCCGACGACGGTGGTCGACTGGTCGCAGGGTCGAGCCCGAGATCCTGCGACGCGCGGCCGGTGACCCGGACCGCTTCGAGCGTTAGGCCGACTCCTTGAGCACGGGCCGCCATCCGCTGTCGCACCGCCAGGGTGGCCAGGCAGAGGACGTAGCCCACGACGAGGGCGCCGCTGTGGTGGGAGAGCCCGGAGACCACGGCCTGGACGACACCGTCCTGGGGATGCGCGATGACGTCGGGCCGGGTGAGCCCGAGGAGCACGAAGACGCCGACCATGATCAGCGGCGGCAGCACGCCGACGACGAAGAAGTCGGTCGGGCGCACGGCCAGCGCGAGCCCGATGCACAGCACGATGAAGCACAGGTCGAAGAAGAGGCTGACCCGCCCGACCATCGCGAGGTCGACGATCACCACGGTGAGCGCGACGGCCACGCCGAGCGCGACGACCTGGCGGCCGGGCTCGCGCCCCTCCTCCCAGAGGGTTCGGGCTTGGGTCACGCCGTCCACGGTAGGGCTCGGTCACTCCTCCCCGGACGCGGCGCGCCGGTCGACCGCATGGAGCTCCACCGCCCCGGGGGACCGGGAGGTCGACTCCACCTGGCGAGGCGGGTCGAGGTCCTCGGCGACCACGGACAGCTCGGAGAAGCGCCGGGCCGACACCAGCACCCGGGACTCGTAGGAGCCCACCGCCTGGTTGAAGTGGCCGACCGCGGTGTTGAGGGAGCGGCCGACCCGGTCGAGGTGGGTGCTCAGGAGGCCCAGCCGCTGGTGCAGGTCGCGGCCCAGCCGGTGGATCTCGCGGGCCTGGTCGGCCAGCGCCTCGTGGCTCCAGCCCTGGGCGACGGTGCGCAGCAGGGCGATCAGGGTGGTGGGGCTGGCGAGGACCACCTGACGACCGGCGGCATAGTCGATCAGTCCGGGATCGGTGTCGAGCGCCGCGGCGAGGAAGGACTCGGCCGGCACGAAGAGCACCACGAACTCCGGAGTCTCGGACAACGCCCGCCAATAGGCCTTCGACGACAGGCCGTCGATGTGCTGGCGCAGCTGGCGGGCGTGGCGCGCCGAGCGACTCGCGTCGCACGGCGTCGTCGTCGGTGGACGTCGCGTCGAGGTAGGCGTCGAGGGGCACCTTGGCGTCGACCACGACGTGGCGCCGGCCGACGAGGTGCACAACCAGGTCGGGACGCTGGGCTCCGTCGGCAAAGCGCACCTGCTCGGTGAAGTCGCAGCGGTCGACCAGGCCCGCCAGCTCGACCGCGCGGCGCAGGTGGAGCTCGCCCCAGCGGCCCCGGACCTGGGGCTTGCGCAGGGCGGTGGAGAGGGACCTGGTCTCGCGGGCCAGGTCGGTGACCTGCTGGTGGAACTCCCCCTGCCAGGAGGCGCGGTGCTGGTCGAGGTCGCGCATCTGGTCGCTGAGGCGGTCGAGCCCCTGCATCACCTCGGCCTGGTCGACCATGCCGGCGGAGTACGACGACCGGCTGCGCGCCCAGAGCAGGCCCAGGCAGCCGCCGAGGACCAGGCCGAGGACGAGCGCGAGTGCGAACGAGGTCAGGATCTCCATGGGCACGAGCATGGACCAGGCCACCGACAACCCGACGGCGACGCGGCCATGCGGACCCGGGTCGGGCACAATCGCCCTCGATGCGCACACACGGACCGCGGACCCTGCTCCGGGACACCTCGGCGCTGGCGTTCGGGTCCGTCGTCGGTGGCCTGCTCGCCTACGTCTTCTTCGCCCTGGTGACCCGGACGCTCGGCCCGGCACCGGCGGCCCCGGTCTCGGTGCTGTGGGCCTGGTGGAGCTTCGCAGGCGCCGCCCTCACCTTTCCGCTGCAGCACTGGGTCACCCGCTCGGTCACCGTGCACGAGGGGGAGCGTGCGGTCCGTGCGGCACTGGGCGGCGTGGTCCTCGTCGTCGTGCTGGTCGGGGTCGCCGCGGGGTTCGGGTCGTGGCTGGCGCGGGACCTGCTGTTCCACCGCTCCGACGCGCGCGTTCCCGCTCCTCGTCGTGGCCGTGGCACTCGGGTCCGGCGGCGATGGGAGTCGTCCGCGGCCTGCTGGCCGCCCGACGCAGGTTCCCGGCGCTGGGCGCGGCCCTGCTCGCGGAGAACGCCCTGCGCTGCGTCGCCGCGCGTGGCGCTGATGGTCGCCGGTGTCGAGGACCCGGTCGCGTACGGCGCCTGCCTGGTCGCCGGCTACCTCGCGATCTGCTTCTGGCCCTCGACCTTCCGGATCGCCGACACGGGCCGGGAGCCCGAGGGCGGAGTCGCCGCTGGCGTTCGTCACCGGAGCGTCGGTGGGGCAGCTGCTGGGCCAGGTCGTGCTGACCGGCGGGCCGGTGCTGCTGGCGGCCGCCGGTGGGGCGCCGGCCGAGGTCACCGCCCTGTTCGCGGGACTGGCGCTGTTCCGGGCGCCGTACACCCTGGCGCTGGGGCTGGTGTCCAGGCTGACCGAACGCCTCACCGTGCTGGTGGTGCGGGGTCGACGCGACGCGCTGCGGAAGTTCCGCGTCGGGGTGGTGCTGACGACGCTGGGGACCGCCGTCCTGGCTGCGGTCGTCGGCGCCTGGGCCGGTCCGCCACTGATGGAGCTGGTCTTCGGGGAAGGCGTCCGCCTGCCGGGCGGGCTCACCCTGCTGATCGCCGTGGGCACCGTCTTCGCGCTCGCCAACCTGGTCCTGACCGTCACCGCACTGGCGCGCGGCCGGACCGCCGCGCTGGTGCGCGGGTGGGTGGTCGCTGCCGTCCCGGGAGCGCTGCTCTTCTGGCTGTCGCCGATGAGTGCCCTGGACCGCACCACCTGGACGTTCGCGGTCGTCGAGGCCGTGGCCTTCTGCTGGCTGGTCGCGGAGGACGTGCGCAGCGCCGCCGGCGAGCCGGCCGGGTCAGGGCTTCTCGGCGCTCAGGAAGATCGATGAGCCGAACGGCAGGTCGCGGCGCCGGAGCAGCCGGCTCTCGGCCCGGGACAGCTTCATGAACAGCGAGTCCAGTCTGGGCGAGACCTGGGGCAGCCCGTCGCCGGGCGGTGGTCGCCGCAAGCGGCGTACGACCCGCTCGGCCGCGAACATCGGGAAGACGCCTGCGAAGCCGTGCGTGCAGCGGCGTACGACGAACCCGGCGCCTTCGACAGCCGCGAGCAGCCGGGGGCGCGTGTAGCGCCGGTAGTGACCCGCCTGCACGTCGTGGTCGGTCCACGCCCACTGGTAGGCGGGCACGGACAGCAGCAGCCGGCCACCCGGCGCCAGCACCCGTGCCAGCTCCGCGAGCGCGAGGTCCTCCGGATCGCAGTGCTCGACCACGTCGAACGCGCCGACCACGTCGAACGACCCGTCCCGGAACGGCAGTGCCAGCGCGGACGCGCAGACGCCCTCGCCCGGGGGCGAGCCCGCGGGGGTCGACGTCGATGGCGACCCGCTGGTGGTCGCCCTGCATCCACGACACGCTCGGTCCGTCGGCGCTGCCCACGTCGAGCAGCCGCCGCGGCTGGCCGAGGAAGTCGCCCAGCGCGGCGCGGAGCAGCTCGGTGCGGGCGCGGTACCACCAGTAGTCGGGCTGGTCGATGGAGGAGGAGCCGGGCTGGTTCATGGTGTCGCTCACTGAGGTCGCGGCCTTCGTGGCACGCAGGAACGAGTCGACCACTCGCGCGAGCTCGTCGTCGGAGAGGTTGTTGAAGAAGGGCAGCCGCACCAGCCGGCCGCTGACGTCGCTCGTCACCGGGCACTCGACCGGGCGGGCCGAGAAGCGGCGCCCGCCGTCGGAGTCGTGGAGCGGGACGTAGTGGAAGGTCGTCTGGATGCCGTCCTCGCGCATCAGGTCCATGACGCGGGTCCGGGTCGCGTGGTCGGGCATCAGCACGTAGAAGAGGTGATACGCCGGGTCGCAGTCGTCGGGGACCACCGGCAGCCGGAACCCGAGCTCGGCGGCGTCGGCCGTCAGCCCCTCCAGATAGCCCTCGAAGACGCTGCCGGCGCCTGGCCTGGATCGACTCGGCCTGCTCGAGCTGGGCGAGCAGGTAGGCGGCCAGGGTGTCGGAGAGCCCGAACGACGAGCCGGTGTCGCGCCAGGAGTACTTGTCGACCTGGCCGAGGAAGAACGCCTGCCGGTCGGTGCCCTTGTCGTAGTGCACGCGGGCCGGCGCCAGGTCGCGGTGGTCGTTGAGCAGCAGGGCGCCGCCCTCGCCGCAGACGAAGTTCTTCGTCTCGTGGAAGCTCAGCGACGCGAACCGGCCGAGGCTGCCGAGCGGCTCGCCGCGCCAGCGCCCGAACAGGCCGTGGGCGGCGTCCTCGACCACCGCCACGTCCGGGCGGTCGGCCAGCACGGCCCTGATCCCGTCGACGTCGCAGGCGATGCCGGCGTAGTGGACGATCACGACGGCCCTGACGGTGTCGTCGAGCAGCTCGGCGAGATGCTTCGGGTCGAGGCCCAGGGTGTCGGGCTCGATGTCGCAGAAGAGGATGCGGGCGCCCTGCCGGGCGAAGGCCAGGGCGCTGGTCGTGAACGTGAACGACGGCACCACGACCGTGTCCTCGGGCCCGAGGTCCAGCAGCATCGCGCTGAGCTCGAGCGCCGTCGTGCACGAGGTGGTCAGCAGCACCTCGGCGCCGGTCTCCTCCTGCAGGATCGCGCCGACCCGCTTCGAGAACGGTCCGGACGCGGAGGTGTGGCCGCCCTCGACGGACTCGCGCAGGTAGTCGAGCTCGCGGCCCTCGACCGCGGTCCGGTTGAACGGGATGGTCATCGTGCCCCTCCCACCGGGTCGTGCCACGGCAGCTCGCCGCCCGAGGAGCCCGGCCAGCGCCCGGTCGCTGTCGTGGAAGTAGTCGCGCAGCCGGTCGACGAGCGCGTCGTCGAGAGAGTCCTCGGGTCGCTCGCTCTGGTTGACCCGCTGCCCCAGCGAGTCGGGGCGTACGTCGGCGTCGACGCCCAGCCACGCGTAGAGCTCGCCGATCCGGTCGGGGCTCTCGACCAGGTCCTCGAGGAACTGGACCCGCACCAGGTCCGGGAAGGCGTCGAGCCACGGCGCTGAGGTAGTCGGCGTACCGACCGCGTTCGAGGTAGGCGTAGGGGGAGACCGACGTGAGCTGCGGGTCCCAGGGGAGTGGTCCGTCGAGGTTGCGGGAGAGGGCCTCGGTGACCGAGCGGTCCTCCATCCCGTGAGAGCGGCTGAAGCTCCAGTTGGACACCGCCCGCTCGATGGGGTCGCGCAGCTGGACCACGATCTGTGGGCGGCCCAGGACCGCGGTCACCCGCGCCACCGCGTCGGGGGACTCGAGGTAGCTGGTGCTCTTCTCGCCGAGCAGTCCGGCGCTGCCGGCGTGGGGAAACCAGGTGTGGTCGTACCACTCGACGCCACGATCGACGACCTCGTCGGTGAGGAACACCTTGGGCTCGGGCCGGACCGGCCGGGCCATCGCGATCTCCGGGTGGTCGGCCAGCAGCTCGTGGAGGTACGTCGTGCCGCAGCGCTGGGCACCGATGACGAGGAAGTGCCGCTTCATCCGGTGACCTTGTCGGAGATGTGGTAGCTCTCCGTCGGTGCTGACCGCGTCGAGGGTGCGGACGACGTACTCGCCGATCATGGACAGCATGGCGATGATGATGCCGCCGAAGACGGCGACGAGGACGACCAGCGTGGTCCAGCCCTCGACGCGGGTCTCCCGCCAGGTGGCGCTGAGCAGGTAGAAGCCGCCCAGCAGGAAGCTGAGGCCGGCCACCGCGAAACCGCCGAGAGCAGCGGCACGCAGCGGCCAGGAGGAGTAGCTGAACAGGATGGTGAGCACCAGCGACAGGATCCGCAGCAGGCTGTAGTTGCTCTTGCCGGCGGGTCGCGGCTCGTGCCGGACCGTCGCGTTGGCCCGGTTGCTGGAGTACATCAACGCCTGGCCGGTGATGTAGGGGTGGGCGTTGCGGGCGGCACAGATCCGGTCGACGACGTCTCGTCGCAGGATCCGGTGGTTGGAGACCACCAGGTCGGGGGGCTGGAGGAAGATCCGCCGGTTGATCATCCCGATCAGCCGGGTACCGATCCGCCGGTAACCGGCGGACTGCTTGCGCTCGAACTTGCCGAACACGACGTCGTGGCCGTACATGGCCTTGTCGATGAGCTTGAGCGCCTCCTCGGGAGGGTTCTGCAGGTCGTCGTCCATGGTGATGACGAAGTCGCCGGTGCTCTCGTGGAACCCGGCCAGGTTGGCGTGGTGCTGGCCGTAGTTCTTCAGGAGGTTGATCGCGGTGACCTGTGGAAGGGCGCGGGCACGGTCGGCGATGACGTTCCAGCTGCCGTCGTGGCTCCCGTCGTTGACGAGGATCACCTCGTGCTTGAGCCCGGCCGCGGTGAAGACCTCGACCACGCGGTCGACGGTCTCGCCAACCAGAGCCTCGCTGTTGTAGACGGGGATCACGATGGAGTAGGAGAAGTGGTCCCGCTCCAGGGCGGGGTCACCGGGTCGTGCGGTCATGCCCGTCATCCTGCCGTGCCGGGGCAGCGAGTGCCTCATCGAGGTCCCCGAGCGCCTCCGCCCCGACGTCGCGACGGACGAACCAGGTCCACCCGGGGGCCTCTCCGACCTCCACGTAGCTGCTCTGGATCGTCGGTTCCAGCCACCGCGGCGCGGAGTCGTGCAGCGCGATGACCGTCGGGGCGTGCCGCGCCACCCAGAGCCCGTAGCCCCTGATGCCACCGGGGAAGGTGTCGTTGATGTACCGAGTCATCCCGTGGGCGAACAGGTGGAAGCGGGAACCCTGGCGCTGCTGGGTCAGGACGAGCGACTGCGGCGCTCGCACCGAGAAGACCCGTGCGTCGGGCAGCACCTCCATCACCGCGTCCGTGGACCGGCGCTGCTCCACGAGGCGGTCGTCGTGCTTACCCACGGAGAAGCTGACGGCTATGACGGTGCAGGCCGTGGCGACCGCCAGGGTCGAGGCCAGCGCCACCTTGCCGGGGGCCCGGTCGACGACGACCTGCACCAGCGAGCCGACGCCGACCGCGGCGAACGGGAAGAGCAGGAAGGCATCCGGCCAGCCGTCCAGGGCCTGGAAGGTCCACACGATGCTCACCAGCGCGGCGACGCCGGACCCGACCAGCGCAGCACTGCGTGGCTCGCGGTCCCCCCGCCGCCGCACCGCGGCGACGGCGGCGCTCACCAGGAGCGCCGCGAGGCCGACGAAGATCACCCACACTGATGCGCCGTAGTTCCGGTCCATCAACCGCCACGCCGCCTCGGGGTCGTCCAGCACGGACTTCCGCAACCCGTAGGTGTACTTGGCGTTGATGAGCACAAAGCAGTCCAGGAACATCTGGAGCCGGTCGATGGCCACATAGCTCAGGACGGTCACCGCCGCGGGGATGAGCCCGCCGACGGTCACCCGGGCCAGGGCGCGCCACCAGGCGCGGAACGGCACCGCCAGCAGCACGGCGACGAGGGCGGCGGCGATCAGCGGGAAGAAGCTGGGCTGCCACGTGAGGGTGGCCAGGCTCACCAGGACGCCCGTCGTCAGCCATCTCTGGTGAGCGATCGCGAGGAGCGACGCCAGGATGAACAGCACCATCGGCGTCTTCTCGCGGGGGCCGTAGGTCGCCAGCTCGATGAAACCGTGGAAGGACAGCAGCGCAGCCGCCGACGCCACCCCCGCGAAGCGGGAGCGGAACACATCACGGGCCAGCAGGTAGGCGAGCCCGACGCAGGCGATGGCGATCAGCATGAAGAACACCCGCATGGCCAGGAGGTCGTCGACACCGACAGCGCGCGCGACGACGGCTGCGCCGCCGGGGAGGAGGTGGGCCAGGGGGCCGACCCGATTGGCGACCGCGACGTACGGCGGGACGCCCTCCGCGACCTGCTGGCCGGCGTAGGCGTAGATCCCCTCGTCCGTGGCCAGGAGCCCGTTGAACCCGTGCATCAGGTAGACGACGAGGGCGACCAGGCAGCACCCGACGAGCAGTGGATCGATGGCGGCCACGCCCTCCCGGACCCGCGTCCGCACGGTCGCGGTGTCGATCATGACGCTTCCGTCTGCAGGTCATGGACCACGTCCGGTCCCACCGAGCGGTGGACGTACCAGGTGAAGTCGCCCGGTGTGGTGCCCACTTCGACGTACTCCGCCTCGAGGGTGGGCGAGAGCCATGGGTACCAGGTGGGGTGGTCGACGGTGATGAAGGTCGGCTCCTCGTCCCCGATCCAGTCGGCCAAGCCCTCGAGGCCACCGGGCCAGGTGTCGTCGACGTAGTCCTCAAGGCCAGCCATGAACATCTGGTGCCGGATCGGGTTCGTCCGGTGGGTCAGCACAAGTGGCTGCGGTCCGCCCACGGACATCAACGTTGCGTCGGGGGGAACGGCGGCGAACATCGCGGCCACCTCGTCCCGTTGCCGGTCCAAGACCTGCTCGCTGCTCTCCAGGGAGCTGACAAGTCCCGCGACCAGGCAGGCGACGCTCCAGGTCACCAGGATCGGATCGCCGATCCGCGCCGGGACCCGGGCCTGCACCTCCGCGGCGACGGCGCCCACACCCAGGGCGGCGGAGGGGAGCAGCACCACCAGATCGGCCCAGCCGTTGAACACGTAGAGGCTCCACAACACCCCGCCCACGGTGGCGACGCCGATTCCCACCAGGGCCAGGTCGGAGGCCTCGCGACTCCGGAAGGCATCCCGGGCGCGCATCGCCGCGAAGACCATGATCGCGACCAGCCCGGCGACGATCAACACGAGCGAGACGCCGAACCCCTCATAGAGTAGGTCGACGCGCTCGTAGAAGCCGTAGAGCCGTCCGGGCGTGGTGTAGCTGCGGTTGATCAGCACGAAGCCGTCCAGGAACTCTGTCAGCGCGCCGGCCAGGGCGAACCCGGCCGTGATGATCGCTGTCGGGATCAGGCCACCGACCACGAAACGGATCACGGCCGGCAGCATCGCCCGGCGGCCGAGCCCGGCCATGGCGACCATGGCCGCTGCTACTCCGGTGATGAACGACGGCTGCCAGGCGAGCGTGGCGAGGGCGACGCAGGCACCCGCCAGCAGCCAGCTCCGCTTCACGATCGCCCACAGTGCGAGGAGGACGAACAGGGTGAGGGTGGTCTTTTCGCGAGGTCCGCCGACCGCGTAGGTGACGAATCCGGTGAACGTCAACAGCGCGGTGGCGGACGCGACCCCGACGAGCCGGGAGCCGAACAGGTCCCGGGCGAGCAGGTAGAGCAGCCACACGCAGGCGACCGAGATCAGCAGCATCAGCAGCCGCATGGCCAGGATGTCGTCCATCCCGACGACGCGGCTCGCGGCCACCCCGATCGCTGGGACGAGGTGGGCGAGAGGTCCGGTCCGGCTGAGGACGCTGACGTAGGGCGGCACGCCCTCGACGGTCTGCTGGGCGCCGTAGGAGTAGAGCGCGAGGTCGCGGGTCAGGATGCTGTCGAAGCCCTGGACGAGGCAGACCACCAGGGCAGCCAAAGCCAGGAGTGGTCCGAGCGGGTCGATCCGCCGCAACCGGTCGGTCAGGTTCATGCGGCCTCTCCGGCCAGGTCGACGGCCACCGGGGCGTGGTCGGAGGCCCCGGCGCCGGAGCGCTCGTCGCGGTCGATGAAGGCCCCGGAGACCCGGGCGGCCAGTGAGGGCGAGGCCAGCACGAAGTCGATGCGCAGGCCCCGGTTCCGCTCGAACCGCTGCCGGTAGTAGTCCCAGTAGGTGTAGACCTCGGGGCCGGGGGTGTGTGGCCGGACCACGTCGACGAAGCCGTCGTCGAGGAAGGCCTGGAACGCCGCCCGCTCCGGCGGCGTGACGTGGGTCGACTTCGCGAACTGCGCCATGTCGAAGACGTCCTCGTCGCGCGGCGCGATGTTCCAGTCGCCGGCCAGGGCGGTGTCGCCGTCGAGCCCCCCGCGGGCGGCCTCGCGCAGTCGCGCCAGCCAGTCGAGCTTGTAGACGTAGTGCGGGTCGTCGGGCTTGCGGCCGTTGGGCACGTAGAGGGACCAGACCCGTACGCCGCCGCACGTCGCCGCGATCGCCCGCGCCTCCGCGGCGAGGGGTTCTCCCCATCCCGGCTGGCCGGGGAACCCGACCTCGACGTCGTCGAGTCCGACCCGGCTGATGATCGCCACCCCGTTCCACTGGTTGACGCCGGCGACCGCGACGTCGTACCCGAGGGCCTGCAGGCCCATCAGCGGCAGCTGGTCCTCGCGGGCCTTGGTCTCCTGGACCGCCAGGACGTCCACGTCGTGGCGCTGCAGGAACTCCTCGACCCGGCCGATTCGGGAGCGGAGGGAGTTGACGTTCCAGGTGGCCAAGCGCACGCGGTCACCCTAAGGGGCAGATGATGGACGGGTGACGAACGGGCACCCCGACCCCGCGAACGGCGCATTCGGCCTCGCGGACTTCGTCGGCGAGGCCGTGCTGCTGGCGGGGGCGGGGTCCGCGGTGATGTGGCAGCTCGCCCGGAAAGAGGTGGGGCTCGGCGTCGTCGAGCACAGTACGACGCTGGACCGGCCCCTCGACCGGCTGCGGACCACGCTGACCTACGTGTACGTCATGGCCCTCGGGACCGACGCGGAGCGGCGCGCCGTCGCGGGCATGGTCGACCGACGTCACGCACCGGTCCGCTCGTCCGGGCGCTACTCGGCCTTCGACCCCGAGCTCCAGCTCTGGGTCGCCGCGACCCTGGCCCGCACCGGGGAGACCATCCGCGAGAGGGTGTTCGGCACGATGGACCCCGCGACCCGGGAGCGCGTCTACCGCGAGTCCTGGGTCCTCGGCACGGCCCTGCAGGTGACGCCGGCGATGTGGCCGCCGACGCGCGCCGAGTTCGAGGAGTACTGGCAGGCCTCGGTGGCGCTGCTGGCGCCGGACCCCGCGGTCCAGCGCTATGCCCGGCGACTCCTCTCCAGTCGGGCTGCGCCGCTCCTGGTCCGGCCGACTGCAGCCCCTGCAGAGCCTGGTGACCCGGGGCAACCTCGACGCCCTGACCCGGGACGTGCTTGCCCTGCCGTGGACGACGCAGGACCAGGCGCGGTACGACCGGTTCTGGCGCCTCGTCCCTCCGGTCTACCGACAGGTCCCCCGGGGCGTGCGGCAGCTTCCCGCCCGGCTGGTGCTGGCTGACCTTCGCCGCCGTCTGCGCTCCGGCCGGAAGGTCATCTGAAACCCTGGCCGGTCTGGACCGAGCAGGTGTTTCTTTACGGTCTCGTCGGGCGCGCCGCTGGGGGTCGCCGATAGCATGGGTGAAGGGCAAGGGGACACCCGGAAGGGCTCGGGCCCTGCTGACCAGGAGTCACAAATGAATCGAAGTCGAGCCGCCCGTATCGCCCTGGCTGCCACCGGAAGCATGGCGATGGCCATGGCCCTGGCTGCCCCGTCCGTCCAGGCGGCGCAGGGGTCGGGTGTCCCGACCTTCCAGGAGTTCAAGGCCTCCACCTTCCGCGACGTCGACCGGCAGTACATCGTGAACGGTGACGAGCCGGTGGCCGGCACCGGCGCCCTGAAGTCCTACTACGAGGGCATGGTCCGCCCGGCCCAGAAGATCATCGACAACGGTCTCGTCGTGAACACGGTGGGTGACAGGGACGACAGGTGGTCCCAGGCCCAGGTCGGGAACCTGACCTACTGCGTGAGCAACAAGTTCGGCAGCCGGAAGGCGGCGGTGGTCGCCGCCACCGCGCGGGGCACCGCGCTCTGGGAGAACGCCTCCTCGGCGATCAACTACGTCCACAGGGCCTCGGCCGACAGCAACTGCACGACCCGGAACAATGCGGTGGTGTTCTCGGTCGAGCCGACCAGGACTCAGGCCTTCATCGCCCGGGCCTTCTTCCCGAGCAATCCCGACCGGCGCCGGAACATCAAGGTGAACCCGGTGTCGCTGCTGAACACCCCGGACTGGCCGCCGGCCAACATCATGGGCCACGAGCTGGGCCACACCCTCGGGTTCCGGCACGAGCACACCCGGCCCGAGGCTGGCATCTGCTTCGAGAACAACAACTGGCGTCCGCTGACCGACTACGACTCGGCCTCGATCATGCACTACCCGCAGTGCAACGGAACGTCGACCGACCTGAGCTTCACCCAGACGGACGGCGAGGGAGTGGTCGAGCTCTACGGAGAGTGACCGCAGTCACTTTCGGAGCATTTTCCGGATTTTTCCGATCGAACCCTTTACAATCCCCTGCTCCTCGGGTGAGGGTTTCCGGCAATGCGCTCCTCTCTCGGGCTGTTGCGTCGTGCGACCTGTCCACGTAGGGCGCAGGTCCACGCAACGGCGGCGTCCGTCGCCCTCAGCACGAGGAGCAGCATGAAGAGAAGTCGTATCGGCCAGGTCGTCCTGGCTGCCACCGGAGTCCTGGCCGTCGGTCTGGCGGGGCCGGCCATCGGTGCAGCCGACGAGTCCGGCGCACCGTCGTACCAGGAGTTCAAGGCGTCGACGTTCCGCGACGTCGACCGGCAGTACATCGTGAACGGCGACGAGCCGGCGGCGACCGACGGCGCCCTGCGCCAGTTCTACAAGCGGATGATGGGGCCGAAGAAGACCGCCGAGGACGGTCTCATTGTGAACCGGGTGAACGGCCAGGACGACAAGTGGAGCGCAAGCCAGGCGCTCAACCTGACCTACTGCGTGAGCACGAAGTTCGGGTCGAACTACGCGCCAGTCGTGAACGCGATGAACTCCGGTGCCGGCCTGTGGGAAGGCGCCACCTCGCGGGTGAACTTCACCCACGTGGCGTCGGCCGACACGAACTGCACCACGCGCAACAACTCGGTGCTGTTCTCGGTCGAGCCGACCAGCACCACGCAGTACATCGCCCGTGCCTTCTTCCCGAGCAGCCCCGACCGGAGCCGCAACGTCCTGGTCAACGCGGTCTCTCTGCAGAACTCGGGCAACTGGGAGCCGGGCGACATCATGGGCCACGAGCTCGGCCACGCCCTCGGGTTCCGGCACGAGCACACCCGGCCCGAGTCGGGCACCTGCTTCGAGGACAACAACTGGCGTCCGCTGACGCCGTACGACTCGGTGTCGATCATGCACTACCCGCAGTGCAACGGCGGCTCGTCCGACCTGGAGTTCAGCGCGAACGACGGCAACGGCGTGCGCGCGCTCTACGGCAGCTGATCCCAGCCCCCTTCCCAACAGCACTGCCGACGGCCCTCCCGCGACCTGCGGGAGGGCCGTCGTTGCTCCCGGCACCTACGCTGCCGGGGTGGACGTGCCGACCCGAGACGACATCACCGCCGCCGCCGGGCGGATCGGCGGGCTGGTCCGCCGCACCCCAGTGGTCGACCTCGACGGGGTCACCCTCAAGCTCGAGATGCTGCAGCACGCCGGCTCGTTCAAGCCGCGCGGCGCCTTCAACACCGTCCTCGCCCAGCCGGCCCCGCCTGCGCGGCTGGTGGCCGCGAGCGGTGGCAACCACGGTCTGGCCGTGGCCCACGTCGGGGCCACGCTGGGCATCCCGACCGACGTGTTCGTGCCGGAGATCGCCGCGCCGGTGAAGGTGGCGGCCATCCGCGCCCGAGGCGCCACGGTGCACCAGGGCGGCGCCGACTACGCCGCGGCGCTGGCGGCCAGCGAGTCACTCGCGACCGAGGACGGGGTCCTGGCCGTCCATGCCTACGACGCTCCACTGACCCTGGCCGGCCAGGGCACCGTCGCCCTGGAGCTGTCGGAGCAGGCGCCCGACCTCGACGTCGTGCTCGTGGCCGTGGGCGGCGGAGGGCTGATCGGCGGCGTCGCCGCGTGGTACGCCGGCACCGGCACCCGGGTGGTCGCCGTGGAGCCGGAGCTGTGCCCGGCGCTGCACGACGCCCTCGCGGCCGGTGAGCCCGTCCCGGCACCGGTGGGCGGGATCGCGGCGGACGCACTCGGCGCCTCCCAGGTGGGGCTGCTCGGCTTCGCCGCGGCCTGGGAGGCCGTCTCGGTGCTGGTCAGCGACGAGGACATCGCAGCCGTGCGCAGGACGCTGTGGCGCGAGCTCCGGCTCGCGGTCGAGCCGGCCGGTGCGACGGCGTACGCCGCCCTGCAGACCGGTGCCGTCGACGTCCGTGACCAGCGGGTCGGCGTGATCGTCTGCGGGGCCAACACCGACCCCTCGGACCTTGCCCTTCTCGATTCGGGCGCGCCTCCCGACGCGCCGTAGACTCCCCGCCCGTGGCTCTCACCATCGGCATCGTCGGCCTCCCCAACGCGGGCAAGTCGACCCTCTTCAACGCGCTGACGAAGAACGACGTGCTCGCGGCGAACTACCCGTTCGCGACGATCGAGCCCAACGTCGGCGTGGTCGGTGTGCCCGACGATCGGCTGCCCCGGCTGGCGGAGCTGTTCGGCTCCGCGAAGATGCTGCCGGCGACCGTGGAGTTCGTGGACATCGCCGGCATCGTCCGCGGTGCCTCCGAGGGGGAGGGGCTGGGCAACAAGTTCCTCTCCCACATCCGGGAGTCGGCCGCGATCTGCCAGGTGACCCGGGTCTTCCGCGACGAGGACGTCACTCACGTCGACGGGGCCGTCGACCCCGCCAGCGACATCTCGACGATCTCGACCGAGCTGATCCTCGCCGACCTGCAGACGGTCGAGAAGGCCATCCCGCGGCTGGAGAAGGAGGCCAAGGGGAAGAAGGACCTGCTCCCGGTGGTCGCCGCGGCTCGGGAGGCACAGGAGGCGCTGGAGTCCGGTACGCCGATCATCGCCACCGACATCGACCGGGGCCTGGTCCGGGAGCTGTCGTTGCTCACCGCCAAGCCCTACATCTACGTGTTCAACTGCGACTCAGACGAGCTCGCCGACGAGTCGCTCAAGAGCCGCATGCGCACGCTGGTCGCGCCCGCCGAGGCGATCTTCCTGGACGCGAAGTTCGAAGCGGAGCTGGTCGAGCTCGACGACGAGGACGAGGCGCGCGAGATGCTTGCCGAAATGGGGGTCGACGAGCCCGGCCTCGAGGTGCTGGCCCGGGTCGGCTTCGACACCCTCGGCCTGCAGACCTACCTCACGGCCGGCCCCAAGGAGTCGCGCGCCTGGACCATCCGCAAGGGCGCCACCGCCCCCGAGGCCGCCGGCGTGATCCACACCGACTTCCAGAAGGGCTTCATCAAGGCCGAGATCGTCTCGTTCGACGAGCTGATGGCGGCCGGCTCGATGCTCAAGGCCCGCGAGCTCGGGAAGGTGCGGATGGAGGGCAAGGACTACGTCATGCGGGACGGTGACGTGGTGGAGTTCCGCTTCAACGTGTGAATCGGCGCGTTTGCGCAGGTCAGAGGGGGCCAGCCCCTGGCAGTCAGCACAGATTCCGCAAGAATTTCAGCAAGGAGGGGCTCGATCAGGCTGTCGCGGAGGTCAACCTCCACCCTCAGCCGTCGGCCGCTAACGCCTTCGCGGCGACGCGCTCGTACAAGGCATCCGCCCGGGCGAGCAGGTCCGGGGAGAACAGGTCCTCCGGCGTTGGGTCGGCTCCAGGCCGGAACTCGGAGGTGAAGTCGGTGCCGGCGTTGTCGATCATCAGGCTCGAGCACACCCGCTCCATAGTGGCTTGCGGCCGAGCGCGGAGGTCGTCCTGTTGCACCACGATCACCTCGCCCTGGTGGCGTGCCACCTCCTCGAAAGCGGCGATCCAGTACGCCAGCCAGTAGTCCGGCTCCGACGGCTCACGAGCACCGACCAGGTCGGCGAGGTCGGCGAAATCTATGGGCTGATGCAGCTCCCCGAACTCCAGGTGCCCGATGTCGCGCATGTAGTCGCGGACGAAAGGGTCCTCTGCGTGCAGCCGCAGGAAGCGTTCGTGCTGACGGTGCAGGGAGGCCGCGTGCGCAGCCGGCCGCCGAAGTGCGACCACGATGGAGCACCCCGGGAACATCCGGTCGAGAACTCGCAGTCTCCCGATGTTGGCATTGTTCTTCGACACGTAACGACAGGCGTCGGCGCTCCGACCGTGGCGCACCAGAGCCACCTTCGTGTGATGCCGCGCGAAGTCGTCGGTCGCGTCGTCGTCGAGATCCCCCTCGTCGAAGGTCCGGATTCGCCCTGCAGCGTACTTCTGGGGCCAGTGGGCGCGCCACAGCACCTCGTCAAAGGCCTCCGGGCTGTCCAGATCGATCTCCATGCCGTCGCCGTGCGCACGCTCCCGTTTCTCGACCCGCTTGCTGCGGCGACCGCCGAGTCGCGACCAGAGCAGGGGCGCGGTGACGAAGGGCATGTCTCGGTACTCGTGGGTGGCCACCCCGGGAAGCCGGTGCAGAGCGTTGAGAAGGGCGGTGGTCCCCCCGCGAGGCAGCGAGACGATGAACACCGGAGGGGCGACGGACACCCTCTGGATGGAGCGACGGAAGATCCGGTTGTCCAGCCTGGCCGCCGCCCGGACCATCCGCCGGTTGGCGAAAGCCAGACGGTGCATCAGCTGGTCGGCCTCGGCGTAGGCGGGCTCCTCGGCCTGACGCCGACGACCGACGACGCCAGCCTTGACCAAGGCCCACCAGACCACAGCAGCCGCCACGGAGATCCCGGCGATGAAGTCCAACTCCACCATCATGTCGAGCACGCGTTCAGTCGGCTCGACTCCGCTCGCGTCCGCGCCGAGGACCACCAAGCCAGCGGCTCCCAGGGCGAGACCGAACCGCCAGGCCAGTCCGAACGCACCCCTGAGCAGACGCACGCCCGCACGCCTGGCGGCTCGCTCCTTCTCCAGGTCGTCCAGGTCGGGGTCGAGCACGGCGGTGACCCCGTCCAGGGCAACGCGTACGATCCGCTGCACGACGACGCCGAGATGGGACCTCGCCAGGACCAGCGCGAATCCGAGGACCGCCGCGCTCGCGACGACCAGCGTCATCGCCCGGCGCCCTCCTCGGCAGACGCTTTGCCCCGGCGGGAGCGGGCCATCCGCTTGATCGGGTACCAGAACACCCCCGCGAACAGCAGCAGGACGCCGAGCACGACCACGATCAGCACTACGATGGCACCTGCTCCGGCGCCAGGTCCGATGTAGCCGCTGGTCGCCAGCGCCGTTCCGACCAGCACCAGCACGACGCCGAAGCGCCTCCACCTGTTCAACTCGCGCATGCTGCCTTTCTCTCCTCGAAGAACTCGCGGTCCATGGACGCCGGGAGGACCGATGCCTCGAACGTACGTCCGTTGGTCTCGTTGTCAAGACGGTTCTGCCACCACCACGCCAGGCGGCCGTCGGGGGTGTACTCGACCACCCGGCCCTCGTCGCTCGGTGTGACCAGGACGTTCCCGTTCGACAGATACTCGTGGTCGCCCATGATCACGCTGTAGAACGGCTCCTCCCCGGGGCCGTCCCCGCCGAGGACGACGGTCGCCTCACCCGTCCGCGCGTTCACCTCCATGATCTGGCTCTCCTGAGAGCCGTCGTCGTTGGCGACCGGTTGGTTGTCGAAGACAGAAATCCGGTCTCCGGGAAGGAAGATAGGGTCGTGCTGCCGGAAGAACGGCCCGGTTGTGTGCCACTTGACCTCCATGGTGTCGCCGTCCAGCACCAGCAATGTGCTGATGTTGCGCAGCGAAACGACCAGGTCCCCCGGGTCGAACAGCCGTGACCGGACGCCCTCGGGCAAGGCCTTCACGCTGTTCAAGTGCAGCGGGTCGTAGGTGATATGGGGTGCGCTGCTGCTCCGGCTGGTCAGGTAGAGCAGGTACTCGAGCCCGTTGTCCCGCAGGATTTCGGCGACCGAGTAGGAGCGCAGCAGCTCGCCGTCGAGGCTGAGGTTCGTGATCGTCCAGTCGTGGAACGGCGGCGTGGCGTTCGGGATGTCCACATCGCCGTCGGCAGGTACGTAGTTCTCCCCCGGCACCCACAACGTTCCGTCCGGGTCCAGGCCGACGGAGTGGTGCCCGAGATTCGGCAACCGCCACACGACGTCGCCACACACATCCATGCGGAAGGTGCTCTGTTGGGCGAAGTTGCCGACGATCGAGGCGTCCGGCAACAGCTCGAGGCCGAAGATGTGGTCGGCCGTAGCAACGCGTGGGGGGAAGTCCCGGTAGCCCTCTGGCCAGACCTCGTCGAAATCGGGGGTCCAGGAGTGGACGACATTTCCGTCGCGGTCCATGACCTTGATGAGCATCTCGTCCCGCTGCGCGGTGGAGACGAGAAGCAGGCCGGGCTCGACCTCGTCGGGGAGGAATGTCTGCACCTCGGCACCCTGCGACGGTGCTGTCCACCACTCCTCCTCGGCGGAACCGACGAGCGATCCGTAGGTGTCTTCAAGCTCGCGCAGCTGTGGGACCGGGGGGAGCTCTCGTGCGGAGACGAACATCCCTGCCCCGAAGACGCCAAGCACGCCGACGATGCCTGCGCTAAAGCGCGACACCTCGCGTGCAAACCTGTCTTTCATTTACTCTTCCTCACCGTCCGGGGACACGCTATCCGCGCCGGATGTGAACGCGGACGCCTGCCCCCGCTGGTGGACCCGTTGCGCGAGATCCTCGCGGTCGCGACCAGACCGGTGGTGATGCTGACCGAGGAGCTTGCCCGCATCGACGGGATAGAGTCGGCGTTCATCTAACGGCTCCTTCGCCGCGCGGATGCCGGCGGACAGGGCGGCGCGAGAGTTCGAACACCTGCGGCGCGCTCGCACCAGGACCGCTACGAGGCAAGCCCGTGGGTGCCGCGGCGACCGAGAAGGCCGAGCCGGTTGCCCGGAGCCTGTTCGACGTGGTCGAATGGTCCGACAGCTCTGGGGCCTAGCCGCTCGACAGTCTCAAACGATCTCGCACGTCTCTGGTGGGGTATGCCGGCGCGGCGTAGTGTCGAGAATGGCTGAACAAACAGCCGCCTCTCGATGCACTCCCCGATGGGACTGGATCCGTGATCGCTCCGCGATCAGCCCTCGCGATGAACCACGCGCACGCCGTCGTCGACGGTGCGGGTTCCGACCCTGCGATGCACACATGTTGGAACGGCCGAGTGGCGGGACTCTACTCCCGCGATGGGTACACGATTGTCTGGGCGCACGGCGAGATCGACGTCGCCACGGCACCTGACCTGATGCAGGAGCTGGCCGGCGCGGTCGGCGCGAAATGCCGAGTCATCATCGACCTCACTCAGGTGACCTTCATGGACTCAACCGGCCTCAACGCTCTGGCGCTCGCCCGGCGCAGAGCTGATGCCGGCAACGGAGAAGTTCGGCTCGTCGGAGCCTTCGGGATGGTCCGCAACGTCTTGCACATCACCGGCCTCGACCAGATCTTCGCCGTCCACTCGACCATCGAAGAATCCATCGGCCCAAGTCCCGCGGTGCAACACAACGGCGCAGTCGCCCAGCCCCCGGCGCACGCCGAGTTCCGGGGTTGAGCTGCGCGCCGGGCTGGACCTTCCTGAGCCCCGCCCCGTCCAGGCGTTCCGAGAAGTCTAGGAGCGGGCCAGGCCCGGCGTCGTGACCCGAACCGGCTGGCCCATCTGCGTCATGTGTCGCTCGGGGAACCGGGATGTCAGCCTCACGGCAACTGGTACGACAAGGGTGATGCGGTGCTCCAGACCGGCGCACACTGTCGGACTCGAGGGAGGGGACGACAGCAGCTGCGGAGGGACGCTGATGGAATCTCACGGTCGTTCAGGTGTGCGGCACCGGGTGGTGCTGCTCGCAGCACTGCCCTTCGCCCTGGCCGGCTTCATGCCGGCTCCAAGCCACCGCGTCGGATCAGGAAGCGTCTCCGGCCACCTCCATCGACGCCGCCGAGCGGGCGGACAGCTCCGGACCGGGCTCTTCAGCCCCGTCCGGGTCCATCGAGACAGACGGGGCGGGCTCGTCCGAGGAGTCGACCTCCACCGAGGAGTCGGACTCCTCGAGTCAGTCAGGTCCGGATACGGCTACCACCAAGCCCGCGGACGAGGCGGACAGTGAAGGACCGACGGTGGAGGAGCCGGTCGACAACGGCTCTCCGGAGGTGACCGAAACCGGCGCGACGGTGCCGAAGGCCCAGCCGATCCGGGCCGCCAGCGACCGGCCCGCACGCATCATCGTTCGGTCGAAGGTGACGATCTGCCACCGGACGAACTCACGACCGAACCCGTACAACCAGATCACGCGTGGCCGAGGCCGCAGTCATCAATCGAGGCCACGCGCGGCCACACGGGCCCGATCTTCGCGCCCGGCGTCGAGGACTGGGGTGACATCATCCCGCCGATCCCACCGGAGCTGCCGCGTCGGGCATGAACTGGCCCGAGGGCGAGTCGGTCCTCGACAACGGGTGCGAGGTGCAGCCGGACGTGGGCCCGCTGCCCACCGCCACGATCGGCGGGCTCGAGTGCGTCGGGCACCGACGCCCAGCGTTGACGTGACGGTGACGAACGGCGCCGACGCCACCGCGCCGGCGTTCTTCACGATCCTCGTCGACGGCGTCGTGGTCGAGACCATCGGACCGGTGGCGCCCGGAGACAGCGAGACCGTGACCCTCACCGGTGGCGGACTCGGGCTCGAAGAGGACCAGACGATCACGGTCGAGGTGCGGTCCGGCGGCGAGATCATCGACAGCTCGCGTGCTCACGGTGGACTGCGCCGCCTCCGCCGCCCGATGTCGAGATCGATGCCCAGGTCGTGTGTGCGGCGGACGCCAGGGAGGTCACTGTCACCAACAACGGGCAGGAGCCCGTGAGCGGTCACGGCGGAGGTCGACGGCACGCCGGTCGGCGAAGAGCTCGTGGTACCAGCAGGGGAGACCCGGTCAGCAACCGCCGACTTCTCGCAGTTCGAGGACCAGACGATCACCGTTGTCATCCTCGTTGACGAGGTGGAGGCGGCGACGTACACGGTGACCCCCGACTGCGTCGCGCCGCTGCCCGAGCCCGGCGGGAGCATCGCAGGCCAGGAGTGTCCGCCCCCGAGCTCGACGGTGACCATGGGCAACTCCGGTGAGGTTGATTCGCAGGTGGAGTACGTGATCCTGGTCGACGGCAAGGTCGTGCAGAGGAGTGCGCCGCTGTTCGGAGGCGACATCACGACGATCGTCGCGGACCTCTCGCGATTCGAGGACCGGAGCGTGATCGTCCAGCTCCGGTCGCGCGGCGAAGTGCTGGGCAGCCGCACGATCCACGTGAACTGCGTGGCCGTGGCCGGAGCCGGAGCCGGAGGATCCGGCTCGTCGGCGCAGCCTGGCGTGGCTACAGGATCCGGCGTCCTGCCGGCCGTGGGCGCGGGCTTCGGACCCAGTGTGATCACGCTTGGTCTGTGCCTTGTCATGGTCGGCTCTCTTGTGATCATCGCGGGCAGCCGCCGGAGCGGGCCGCGGTCGCGGCGGGCGTGATCGTGTCCATTCCCCGGCGTCGGGCCAGGTGGCTGTGGCTCGGGGTGGGTCTGGTGGCCGTGGGTCTCGCGATCGTGGGGTACGTCGCCTGGCAGCTGATCGGGACCAACATCGTGAGCGAGCGGCGCCAGACCGAGCTCGTCGAACAGCTCGAGGACCAGTGGCGCACGTCCCCCGGCACGGAGCTGAGCAGAGCCGACCCCGTCAGCCTCGGCGAGGCAAGCGCCCTCGTCAGGATCCCCCGTTTCGGAGACGACTACGTGATGCCGGTGCTTGAGGGAGTCGGCGAATCCGAGCTGTCCAGCGGTTTCGGGCACTTCGTGGACTCCGCGGGAGCCGGCAGGAAGGGCAACTACGCGCTGGCGGCGCATCGGGTCACCCACGGCGAACCACTGCGAGACCTGCCCTCGCTGCGTCCGGGCGACACGGTCATCGTCGAAACACGCGACACGGTCTACACCTACGAGATCGACACCGACCCGAACCAGCTCGTCGTGGGCCTCGACGAGGTCTGGGTGCTGGCGGCACAGCCGGTCAACCCACGTGCCACTGGGCGTGCAGCCCGGCGACGACCAGCGGCTGCTCACCCTCGTCACCTGCGCCGAGCTGTTCCACACCGACGACCGGATGGTCGCGTTCGGCCACCTCGTCGCCCGACAGCCCCGATGAGGTTGGTGGGAGTCGGGCCCTAGCCTGAGTCCATGCACCGCTCCGAGTTCGACGAGCAGATCGCGGTCGCAGCCGTCCGCCGACGGCGAGTACAAGGCCGACCTCGCGCCCGGCTGGGTGGTCGGTGGCGGGGTCAACGGCGGCTACCTGCTGGCCGTGATCGGCAATGCGATCCGGGCGAGCCTGCCGGGCAAGCCGGACCCGATCGCGATCAGCGCCTACTACCTGGCCACCGCCGAGCCCGGCCCGGCCACGATCACGACCCGCACGCTGCGCGAGGGCCGCACGGTCGCCACCGTCGCGGCCGACCTCGTCCAGGGAGACCGGGCCAAGATCACCACGCTCGCGACGTACGGCGACCTCGGCGACCTGCCCGACGACGTGCGGACGTCGGCGGAGGAGCCCGTGCTGCCGCCGCCCGAGGACTGCGTGCCCAACACGATGGCGCCGGAGGAGGTACGCCGGATCGCGCCGTTGATGGACCGGTTCGACATGCGCTTCGACCCGGCCCACGTCGGCTGGGCGGTCGGGGAGCCGAGCGGCAACGGCGTCCTGCAGGCGTGGTTCCGGCTCAACGACGAGCGCGAGCCGGACCCGCTCGCCCTGCTGCTCACGGTCGACGCCCTCCCCCCGGTGACCTTCGACCTTGGGATGCCCGGATGGGCGCCGACCCTGGAGCTCACCGCCCACGTGCGCGCCCACCCCGCGCCGGGCTGGCTGAAGGTCCGGCACGCGACCCGCAACATGGCGGGCGGCATGTTCGAAGAGGACTGCGAGGTCTGGGACTCCGCCGGGAGGCTGGTGGCGCAGAGCCGTCAGCTGGCCCGCCAGCCCCGGTGAGTCACCCGGCCGCTCACCGGTCGAACCAGCCGCGGCGCATGCAGAACACCCAGCGTCGCCAGGGGTGCTCGGTCACCGACCACAGCTCGTCGGTCGAGGGCCACCACGAGATGTCCTCCGGCCCCATCGGCGTCGCCATCCGGAACCGGCGGAGGGACCCCGGCCGACCGACGTACACCGAGCCCGGCCGGAAGCGGCCCATCGACACCGACAGGTAGTAGCTCCCGCCGGCGACCGCCACGCCCTGCGTGTGGGCGACGCCCTTCTCCTCGAGGTGGAGCGGTCGCGAGATGCCGTCCTCCCCGGCATGGAGCAGCAGCGACTCGGGATCCAGTGGATAGTGGACCAGCCGCCTCGTCCCCTGGTCGCCGGAGGCGTACTCGCCGGCGACCAGATGCGGTGGCGACGCCGCCCGGTCGAGGGAGAGGAACGAGTAGCGCAGCTTCTCGTGGCCCTCCTCCGCGAACGCCTGGTAGGCGAACCGGACGGGCAGCAGGTAGCGGTATCCGTACGCCGACACCCGGTCGCCCTCCACCCCGAGCCGGTCGAGGCCGCCGGAGCGGTCATCGGGGACCCGCATCAGGTCGTCGAGCCGGAAGGTCATGAACCCGCGGGAGGTGGCGGCGACGTGGAGGTAGTCGCCGCACCACACCACGCCGCCGGCATGGACCCGGAGGGGCAGCACCTGGAGCGATCCGTCCCGGGCCAGCCGGGGCACCACGAGGAGGACGTGGCGGTAGCGCCGGTCCTCGCGGTCGACGAAGGTGATCCGCGACCCCTGGCCGCCCTCGCCGAGGTCCTTGGCGTACCACGTCACCGCGAACATCCGCCGGCCCTCGACGTCCTCGGTGTCGGAGGCGTCGGCCGAGGTGGAGATCCCCTGCGGCCACCACTGGGGCGTGCGCCGGTCCTCGCGGTCCCACGTGAAGGCCCGGTGCACGGCCCGGCCCGGGGGCCAGAACGGCCGGGTCCGAACCGCGCGCCCCCGGCGGTTGAGGTCGGCGAGCACGCCCCGTCAGCCCGACCCGCCCGCCGACGAGCGCGGCCAGGGCGTCGATCTCGGCGCGGTTCTCCCCGGTCCGATGCAGGTGCACGCCCTCGACGTACTGCTCCATGGCCGCACACGTAGTGCGGCATGCTCGGGTCCCGTGGGAACTCATCCGCCCCGCTCCGTCGTCGGAGCCGCGATCCTCCGCGACGGCCGCGTCCTGGCCGCGCGGCGTACCTCCCCAGCGGCCGCCGCCGGACGCTGGGAGTTCCCGGGAGGCAAGGTCGAGCCCGGCGAGACGCCCGAGGCCGCCCTGGTCCGCGAGGTGGTCGAGGAGCTGGGGTGCCGGGTCGAGGTGACCGGGTGGCTGGCCGGGGAGGTCCCGATCGGCGCCTCCCACACCCTCACGGTGGCGCTGGCCCGGCTGGTCGACGGCGAGCCCGACCCGGTGGAGCACGACGTCGTCCGCTGGCTCGGGGCCACCGAGCTCGGGGACGTCGACTGGCTCGAGGCCGACCGGCCGTTCCTGGCCGAGTTGCGCGACACCCTGACTACGCTGACGCCATGAGCGATGCCCCCGCCCAGCGGCTGCTGGTCGTCCACGCCCACCCCGACGACGAGACGATCGGTACCGGCGCGACCATGGCCAGCTACGCCGACCGTGGCGCCGGCGTCACCCTGGTCACCTGCACGGCGGGG
Organism: uncultured Actinomycetota bacterium; assembly: GCA_963848795.1. GTDB lineage: Bacteria > Actinomycetota > Actinomycetes > Propionibacteriales > Nocardioidaceae > Nocardioides. Next base: position 23,387 of record CAWKEX010000018.1, on the reverse strand, counting down.
GAGATGGGCGAGATCCTGGTACCCGACTGGAGTCACAAGGCAGCAGATCAGGACGACACCCTCGGCGAGCACCGCAAGGGCGAGCTGGCCGAGGCGATGAAGATCCTCGGCGTCACCGACCACCGCTTCCTCGGCGGCTTCGGCACCTACCGCGACTCCGGCATGGCCTGGCACGAGGACGGCCACGCGGTCCCGGGCGATGTCATCCACGACAACGCGTTCTGGAAGGCCGACCTGAACGAGGCCGCCGACCACCTCGTCCGCGTCATCCGCGAGGTGCGGCCGCAGGTGCTGGTGACCTACGACCAGTTCGGCGGCTACGGCCACCCCGACCACATCCAGGCCCACCGGGTCGCGATGTACGCCGCGCAGCTGGCCGCCGTGCCGTCGTACAAGCTCGACCTCGGCGATCCGCACGAGGTCGCCAAGGTCTACTGGAGCGCGATGAGCGAGGACCGGATGCGCGAGAGCCTGCGCCAGATCCGGGAGTCCGGGGACACCGAGACCTTCGAGGGGATGGACCCCGACGGCGACCTGGGCCCGTTCGTGACCCCCGACGACCAGCTCTCCGCGCGGATCGACGGCTCGGCCCTGGTCGACCGCAAGATGGAGGCACTGGCCGCCCACCGGTCGCAGGTCGAGCAGGACGGCTTCTTCTTCTCCGGCGCCGAGAGCGGCCACGCCTTCTGGGCCGAGGAGTTCTTCCGGCTGGCCAAGGGCACCCCGGGCAAGCTCGGCGAGGACGGGCTCGAGTCCGACCTGTTCGCCGGCACCTGAATGCGCCGCGTCCTGGTGGCGGCGCTGCTGCTGGTGGGTGGCGCGGCGACCGCGCTGGCCACCGTCGCGCTGCACCCGTTCGGCTGGGGGTTCCTCCTCGGCGCCGGAGCCACGCTGGCGGCCCTGGTCGCGGTCGGCGCCGGCTGGTGGACCCGGCTCGCGTTCGGGTTCGGCTGGGTCGGGTTCATCGCCTGGGTCACCCCGACCCGTGCCGAGGGCGACTTCGCGATCTCCTCCGACCTCGCGGGCTACGGCCTCCTCGCCCTGTCGCTGGTGGTCCTCGTCTACTCGGTGGCCACCCTCCCGCGCCCCCGGCGTGGAGGCGTTGAGTAGTGGGCGCCCACTCCTAGGATGAAGCTGTGAGCGAGCAGGGCCGGGAGACCGAGGGCGGCCGGGTCGTCCTCTTCCTGCTGCTCGGGTTGGTCGTGCTGTTCGGCGGTGTCTACGTCGCCGCCTACGTCGTCGCGGGCGACAACGTCCCGCGGGGCACCACCATCGCCGGGGTCGAGGTGGGTGGAGGCAGCCGCGAGGCCGCTGTGAGCGCCCTCGAGCGCGGGCTGGCCGAGCGGAGCACGGCGCCGATCCCGGTCTCGGTCGACGAGGCCACCGAGGGCAGCGTCACGGTGGGCAGCATCGACCCCGTGGCCGCGGGCCTCGCGGTCGACTACGCGGCCTCCGTCGAGGCGGCGGGCGGCGGGCGATCATGGGCGCCGGACCGGCTCTGGGACTACTTCACCGGCGGTGACGACCTCGATCCCGTCGTCACCGTCGACGACACGGCGATGACCGCCGCGGTCGACGAGCTCGTCGAGGCCCACAGCCGGCCACCGAGGGACGGCGACGTGGTCTTCGACGAGGGTCGCGTCAGCGTGGTCGAGCCCCGCCTCGGTGAGCGCGTCGATGCCGAGGAGGCTCGGGCAGCCCTCGAGGCGGCGTACCTCCAGGACACGACGGCCGAGCTGAGCAGCGCCTCGGCCCAACCCGACGTCGACGACTCCGACGTTGCCGAGGCGCTTGACGGCTTCGCCAACCCGGCCCTCTCCGGGCCGGTGACCCTGGTCTTCGACCGGACGCGGGTGCGGCTCGGGCCGTCCGAGTTCGCCCCGGCCCTGGGCATGAAGGCGAGGCGTGGCGAGCTGGTACCCGACCTCGACGAGGAACGGCTGATCCAGCTCGTGGAGCGCGGCATGAGCAGGAGCGGCCGACCCGTCGACGCGACGGTGCGGATCGTGGACGGTCGGCCCAGGGTGATCCCGGACAGGCCCGGCGTGAGGTATCGCCCCGACGACGTCGAGCGGGCGTTCCTCAGGCTGCTGCGCCGGCCGGCCGACAAGCGCGAGGCCGCGGTCGACGCCAGGGTGGCCCGGGCGGACTTCCGCACCGCCGACGCCCGCAGGCTGAGGATCAGGGAGCAGGTCTCCGCATTCACGACCTACTTCCCCCACGCGGCCTACCGCAACACCAACATCGGCCGCGCCGCCGAGCTGGTGGACGGCACGATCCTCGAGCCGGGCGAGACGTTCTCCCTCAACGACACCGTCGGCGAGCGCACCCGCGCCAACGGCTTCACCAAGGGCTTCGTCATCGAGGACGGCGTCTACCAGGAGGACCTCGGCGGCGGCGTCTCGCAGATGGCCACCACGACGTTCAACGCGATGTTCTTCGCCGGCCTCAAGGACATCGAGCACAAGACCCACTCGTTCTACATCGACCGCTACCCCGTGGGCCGCGAGGCCACGGTCGCCTGGGGATCGGTCGACCTGCGCTTCCAGAACGACACGCCCTACGGCGTCCTGATCACCGCCCGGGTCACCCCGAGCACGCCCTCGTCGCAGGGCGTGGTGACGGTGCGGATGTGGTCCACGACTACTGGGACATCACCGCCTCGGCGTCCGACCGCTACGACTTCACCCAGGAGCAGACCCGCCGGCTGAACGGCAATGACTGCGTCCCCAACGACGGGTACGCCGGCTTCGACGTCGACGTGACCCGCCACTTCCGACGGGCGGGGGAGAGCGATCTCCACCACGACGAGCAGTTCCACACGACGTACCTCCCGTCCGACACGGTCATCTGCGAGTGACGGTGGTCAGCCAGCCGCCTGGCAGGCCACGTCGACCCGGTAGTGGACGGCGGCGCTGAACAGGTAGCCGTCGTCGTTGTCGGGAGCACGCTCGGGCTGCCGGCGCCCGCTGCTGTCGGTGGCCCGGACCACGAGGTCGTGGGCGCCCGCCCGGCCCGGGGTCCAGGGAAGGGTCCAGGCGACCCAGCAGGACGGGTCGTTGGCGCCGACCAGGGTGGCGTCGTGCCAGCGACGGCCTCCGTCGGTGCTCACCTCGACCCGGCTGATGGCCGCCTCGCCTGCCCAGGCCCGCCCGCGCAGGAGCGTCGTCTGCCCGACGGTCACGCCGGCCCTCGGGTCGCCCACCGAGTCGAGGCAGCTCATGACCGGCATCCGGTCCAGGGCGGCGTTGGCGTCCGACCAGCCCACGCCGTGCATGCGGTACCACTTCGTGTTCCAGGGCGAGGTCTCCGCCGTGGTGGTCACCCGCAGCTCGCCGAGCCACTTGATGCTGGCGATCCCCACCCAGCCGGGCACGATCAGCCGCGCCGGGAAGCCGTGGTCGCGGGGGAGCGGCTCGCCGTTCATCCCCCAGGCGATGAGCACGTCGTCGAGCGCCTTGGCGATGGGGAGCGGGCGGCGGACCCGTCCGTGGTTCACGCCGCCCTCGACGTACGGCTCGTCGAGGCCCACCGCCATCACCTGGACCGCCGAGTCGAGCAGCCCGGCGTGCCGGAGGATCGTCCCGAGCGGCACGCCGGTCCACCGCGCGACGCCGATCGCACCGAGACCCCACTGGGTGCCGGGCCGCTCGTGACCCTGCTGGTCGGCGAAGAGCCGGCGGCCGTTGCCGGTGCACTCGAGGGCGCGCTCGTCGGTCCGGCTGGTGAACGACTGCAGCTCGGCCAGGGTGTACGTCGCCTCCCGGCCCACGCCGTCGCCGGTCACCAGCAACCGCCAGGACGCGGCGTCGACGACGGCCGGGCGCGGTGTGGTTGCGGACGAAGAACCGGTCGTTGGGCGTCAGGTGCGGGACCTCGCCCTCCCACACGGTCTCCAGGTCGGTGCCGTGGTGGACGAAGTGGTCCCCCACGGGCCGCCCGAGGCGATCTCGCAGCATGCGTTAATCATACTGAATGACTACAGTTAAATCACGTCACGGGGTGAGTCGGTTCAGGTCGCGGGGGAAGAGGGTCACCTCCCGGACGTTGGCGGCGCCGGTCAGCCGGCTGGTCCACCGCTCCAGGCCGATCGCGAACCCGCCGTGCGGCGGCATGCCGTGCTCGAACGCCTGCAGGTACGACGCGTAGGTCGCCGGGTCCTCGCCTCGGGCGCGGATCGCGGCGTCGTACGCCGACGGCCGGTGCAGCCGCTGCCCTCCCGTGACCAGCTCGAGCCCCCGGAAGATCAGGTCGAAGCTGTTGGACCACCGGGTCTCGCCCGGCCAGGGGTGGGTGTAGAACGGCCGCTTCGCCATCGGGTAGCCCTCGACCGCGAGGAAGTCGCTGCCGTGCTCGGTCGAGCGCCCAGGCCCCGAGCGCCCGCTCGTGCTCGGGCGCGAGGTCCGGCTCGTCCTCGGGCGCCCCGACCAGCGCGAGGGCGTCGCGGAAGTGGATCACCGGGATCTCCTCGGGCACGACCGGGACGTCGGCGCCGGTCCGCTCCACGGCGGGCGCGGCGTGCTCGTGGACGGCGCCGACCATGCCGGCCACCACGTCGCGGAGCACGGCGATGACGTCGCGGTGGTCGTCGATGAAGCCGAGCTCCACGTCGAGGGAGACGTACTCCGCCAGGTGCCGCACCGTGTCGTGCGGCTCCGCGCGGAACACCGGCCCGACCTCGTAGACCCGCTCGAAGACGCCCACCAGCTGCTGCTTGTAGAACTGCGGGCTCTGGGCGAGGTACGCCGGCCGGCCGAAGTAGTCGACCTCGAAGACGTTGGCCCCGGACTCGGTCGCCGACGCCACGAACTTGGGCGTCTGGATCTCGGTGAAGCCGGCCGCGTCCAGCGTCGTCGCGGAAGCCGCGCAGGGTGGCCGCGGCCAGCTCCCACCTCGCCCGCTGCGCCGGGTGCCGCCAGGTGACCGGCGCGTGGTCGAGCAGGGTGGACAGGCCGGCGTCGAGGGTGGGACGCCAGAGCTCGACCGGTGGCGTGGCGGCCGGCTCGGTCAGCAGCGTGATCACCGGGTCGGTGACCTCGATCCCGCCGGGAGCCTGGGCGTTCGACGTGGCCACGCCGACCACGTCGACGGTGGTCTCCTCCGGCGGGACGTCGCCGTTCCTGACCACGACCTGCGCGAGGCCGCTGCGGTCGCGGACGACCAGGAACGTCACCGTCGCGAGCTCGCGACGGCGGTGCACCCAGCCCTGCAGCCGGACGGTCGACCCGGGCTCGGCGTGGGGCAGGGCGGAACAGAGTGTGCGTTGCATCTTGGTTCACCTCCGATGAGCGGTAAGCCCTGGAGGTGTGGGCGGGGGCCAGATCGCGGTGCCACCACACCTTCGCCGGCGGTCCTGGCGGTGCAGGTGCCGACCTCTCGTCGGTACGCCGCACGCGCGGGCCACGCTTCGATCGAGGGTCGTCACTCCTCGCGCAACCGCTGAAATCGTACGGCGCGGCTGGGCGGGTGCGAAATCCTTTTCCGCCTAGCCTGACGGCGTGCTGCTCCACCTGCGCCTGACCGTCCCGGACGACCTCACGAAGCGCGTGAGCGACCTGCTGATCCGCCACGACTGCACCACCAACGTCACGATCCAGACGGGTGTGGTCAGCAAGCCGGACGGCGACCTGGTCGAGTGCGACGTCGCCCGCGAGGAGGCCGGCTCGCTGCTGCGGATGCTGGAGGAGATGGAGCTCGACGAGCGGGGTGGGATCGTGATCGAGTCCCCGACCGGGACGCCGTTCCGGGAGGCGCGCCGACTGGAGGCGCTGGCGCCCGGGCATCCCGACGACGCGGTGATCTGGGACGCGGTCGAGGCGACGGCGTACGCCGGGGCGGTGGCCACCGTGTCGTACCTGATGTTCCTGGTGCTGGCGGTGATCCTGGCCGCGATCGCCGTGCTCACCGACTCCGCGGTGCTGGTGGTCGGGGCCATGGTCGTCGGGCCGGAGTTCGCGGCGGTGGCCGCCGCGTCCGCCGGCATCGTGCTGGCCCGCTGGGGGCTGGTCGGCCGCAGCCTGCGGCTGCTCGTGCTGTCGTTCGCGTTCGCCGTCGCAGTGGTGACCATCGCTCGCCCTGCTCTGCCGGGCTGCTCGGCTGGATCACGCCCGAGATGGTCACCCAGCCCCGGCCGAACACCGGCTTCATCTGGCACCCCGACAAGTGGTCGTTCATCGTGGCCCTGGTGGCCGGCGCGGCCGGGGCGCTGGCCCTGGCGATCCAGAAGACCGCGACCATGGTCGGCGTCTTCATCAGCGTCACCACGGTCCCGGCGGCCGGCAACCTCGCGCTCGGCCTGGCAGTGGGGAATCCCGAGGAGATCGCGGGGTCCCTCGCCCAGCTGGGCATCAACATCGTCGGCATGATCATCTCCGGCACGCTGCTGCTGCTCGTCGTCCGCACGTCGTGGCCGTGGATCACGACCCACACCGAACGGCTGCTCGGCCTGCGGCCGTGGAGGGTCAGCCGGAGAGGTGAGGTAGCGCGCGGTGTGGTGGGTGCGGAAGCCGAGACCTTCGTAGAGCACGATCGCGCCGGCGTTGTGGGTCTCCACGTGCAGCCAGGCCGTCGTCGCGCCGAGGCTGGCTCCCCAGTCGAGCAGCTCGACGATGACGCTGCGTGGCCAGGCCCTGGCGACGATGGTCGGGATGCGACCTCCACCGTGTGGATGCCCGACCCAGTCGCCGTCCAGTGCGGCCCGTCCCCGCGCACGATCCCCGATCTCGACCTCCGCGCGGACGGGTCGTGTGCCTGAGGACGCACCCAGAAGTAGGCGTCAGGCACACGACCCCGTCCTCCGGGAGCGGCCGGCGCGTGCCGGAGCACCTGCGCCACGGAGCCGATCATGAAGTCGGCCTCGCCGTCGGGCAGGGGCGTCCACCCGGCGGCGACCAGGCCGGCCTCCTCCGTCGACCCGGCCTCCACCTGGGCGAGCGCGGGGCGGTCCCGGTCGGCGTAGAACGCGCGGACCACCGGCAGTGCCTCCGCGAGCGGCATCTCGGGCTCTCCCATCGCCAGCACCGAGTTGGCGCGCCGCCGCAGTCGGCCCTCGTACGGCGGTGCCGCCCGGAGCAGCCAGCCGCCCAGCGGGCGGGTCTCGACCTCGGGCCACAGCGACAGCACGTGCAGCTCGGCGTCGTACGACGAGACGCGGTGGCGCACCGACGGGCGGGGCGGCACCGGCTTGCCGGAGACGATGTCGGCCAGCGGGATCTCGACCGGCTCGCCCGTCCTCGGGCTCGACCACGCACGGCCGTCGCCCCACGAGGTGCACACGCCGAGGACGTCGGTCATCGCCGGACCGCCGGACGGGCCGGTCTCGCCGCGCAGCAGGCGGCGTACGACGACCCGCGTGGCCGACCACGTGGGGGCCCAGTCGGTGGGCGTGGGGGGAGGCCTGCACGGGGGGATACTAGGCTGGCGGCGAACGCCGAACCGCGTCATGCCTTGCGAAGATCCAGGAGGAACTGGTGACCTACGTCATCGCCCAGCCGTGCGTCGACCTCAAGGACCGGGCCTGCGTCGACGAGTGCCCGGTCGACTGCATCTACGAGGGCAAGCGGATGCTCTACATCCACCCCGACGAGTGCGTGGACTGCGGTGCCTGCGAGCCGGTCTGCCCGGTCGAGGCGATCTTCTACGAGGACGACACGCCGGAGGAGTGGAAGGACTACTACGACGCCAACGTCCACTTCTTCGACGACCTCGGCTCGCCCGGCGGTGCCGCCAAGATGGGTGAGATCGACAAGGACCACGCCCTGATCGAGGCGCTGCCCCCGCAAGAACACGACGAGTGACCGAGGAGGCGCGCAGCGCCGTCTCGAAACCCCGACGGTCTCGCAACGGCTGCCTGACTTTCCCTGGGACCACCTGGCCGAGGCGGCCGCGCGGGCTCGTGCCCACCCGGAGGGCATCGTCGACCTGTCCGTCGGCACCCCGGTCGACCCGACGCCGGCCGTGATCCAGGAGGCGCTGCGGGCCGCCGCCGACGCGCCCGGCTACCCGCTCACGATCGGCCGGGTCGAGACCCGGCAGGCGGCGATCGACTGGCTGGACGCGGCGGCACGGCGTCTCGGGGCTGGGCCTGGACGCGGTCCTGCCGGTGATCGGCTCCAAGGAGCTGATCGCCTCCCTGCCCGGCCACCTCGGCGTCGGCCCGGGCGACCTGGTCGTCCATCCCGCGCTGGCCTACCCGACGTACGAGGTGGGGACCGCGCTGTGCGGCGCCCGCTCGGTCGCGACCGACTCGCTGACCTCCCTGGGTCCCGAGGTTCCGGCCCTGCTCTGGCTCAACTCCCCGTCGAACCCGACCGGGCGGGTGCTGCCCGTGTCGCACCTGCGCAAGGTCGTCGACTGGTGCCGCGAGCGCGGCACCGTGCTGGTCTCCGACGAGTGCTACCTGGAGCTGACCTGGGAGGGCGAGCCCGCCGTGTCGGTGCTGCACCCCGACGTCTGCGGCGGCTCCCACGACGGGATCCTGGCGGTCCACTCGCTGTCCAAGCGGTCGAACCTCGCCGGCTACCGCTGCGCCTTCGTCGCCGGCGACCCCGCGCTGGTCGGCGAGCTGCTCGCGGTGCGCAAGAACCTCGGCCTGCAGATGCCGGCGCCCCAGCAGGCCGCGATGGTCGCGGCGCTCGAGGCGGACGAGGACGCCGCGGAGCAGCACGCCCGGTACGCCGCGCCGGCGGGCGACTCTCCGCGACGCCTTGATTGGCGCGGCGGGATTCCGGATCGACCACTCCGAGGGGTCGCTCTATCTCTGGGCGACGCGTGACGAGGACTGCTGGGAGACGGTCTCCTGGCTGGCCGAGCGCGGGATCCTGGTCGCCCCGGGCACGTTCTACGCCCCGGTCGGCTCCTCGGCGGGCGCGCGGCATGTCCGGATCGCGTTCACTGCCTCCGACGAGCGGATTGACGCGGCGGTGGCCCGGCTGGCCTGATAGTCCACATGGACGAGGTCGACGTCCGCGGGCCGTCCGGCCCGATCGGGGCCATCGACTGGGGCGGGAGTGGCGACCCTCTCCTCTTCGTCCACGGCGGCGGCACCAACGCAGCCCAGTGGGCCCTGGTCGTGCCGTACCTCGGTGACTACCGCTGCGTCTCCTTCGATCTCCCCGGCCATGGACGTACGCCCGAGCCGACGACGAGGCCGTACTTCCCGCTCTGGCTTGAGATCATGGACGCGGTGATCGGGCACTTCGCCCTGCCCCGCGAGCGTCTGTCGCTCGTGGGCGGATCGTTCGGTGGCGCTCTCGCGGTGTGGTACGCCGGCCGAGCGTCCCGGTCTCCGCGGCGTCGTCTCGATCGACGCGGCCCCCTACGCCGTTCTCGCCACCTCGCCCCAACGCCCTGAGCAGCGCACCGCCGAGCAGTACCGGGCCGACGGCTGGGGCTGGTCGGGCGACGAAGCCGGGTACGAGGCCAATGTCGCGGAAATGGTCGCGGACGGATGTCCCGAGCACTGCGCGCGTCGGAAGCATCGTTCTGCGTGCCCGACGGCCGTTACCAGGCAGTTCCCACCGCGGAGTTCCTCGAGGTGCTACGGCACCCCCGATCCGGAGAACCCGTTGATGGAGAGGGACGCAGGGATGTACGGCAAGCTGGACTGCCCGACGCTCCTGGTCTACGGCAACGAGGGAACGGCAGCCCACAACCGGGAGTACATCGACGCGATGCCGGACCGGTTCCCGATGGTGTCGGTCACCTGGGTGGACGGCCCGCACGAGCTGGACTGGGAACGACCAGGCCTGGTCGCCGAACACATCAAGAACTTCCTCGCCCGACAGTCCGGATAGTCCGTCACGAAAAGCTCCTGGAATCGGCGGATTTCGGAGCTCTTCGTGACGGACTATCCCCGGTGCTCAGTCGAGGACGTCGACGTGGACGTGGTCGCGGTGCTCGAGGATGGCCGGGTCACCGGAGCGGTCCGGCGGGTCGTAGTCACGCCACCCCTCGTCCGAGCGGGAGCCCGCGGTCCAGATCCGGTCGTCGAAGATGACGTGCTCGATGACGAGCCGGTCGGCCTGGGCGACGAGGTACTGCGCGATCGCCCAGCCCCGCTGGCGGTTCTCCGGCGAGACCGGGCGCACGAAGATGTCGATCGCGCGGCCGTCGTAGTGGGTGGACCCCGGCTGGTGGCCGTCCCGGACGCCGCCGGGCGCGAACCCCCCGAGCGACAGCTCGCCGAACGCGGCTCCGACGTCGCGGCGGACGACGTCGGCGCGGCGGGTGAGCCCGCTCTCGACCAGTCGGTCCGGAGCCTCCCCGCCGTCGTCGTCGACCACACACGTGAACGCGCGGGGAGAGTTGCCGGTCAGCGCGGAGGCGAGGACTCGGGCATCCGCCTCGTGGTCGGCGTACGCCTCCGGGAAGGCCGACCGCTGGACCAGCTGGGCTGCCTCGGTGATCTTCATCGACTCGTATCCGTCGATCCGCGTCAGGGCGTCGTAGAACGCGTTGATCGAGTAGTACGGGTTCAGGATCTCCTGCACGGTGCCCCAGCCCTGCGAGGGCCGCTGCTGGAACAGTCCGAGTGAGTCGCGGTCACCGTGCTCGATGTTGTAGAGCTTCGACTCCTGGGTCGACGTGGCGATGGCGATGGTCGCGGCCCGCGCGGGCATGCCCCGCTGCATCGAGATCGCCGCCATCAGCGCGACGTTCTCCGCCTGCTCCAGCGTCAGCGACACCGAGTGGCCGCCGACGCGTGCCTCGCACCCCTCGCTGGAGAGCAGCGGCCCGACCCGGTCGAAGGCTCGCACGCCCACCACGACCACCACGACGACCAGGGCGAGGACGCCGAGCCCGATCAACCAACGTTTCAGCACCAATGGAGGTCAGTTCGTGTGCAGGTCGGCGTTGAGGGCGATCCTGTCGCTCTCCCACGCCACGGCCTCGACGGTGCCGGTGACCGAGTTGCGGCGGAGCAGCACGTTGCTGGCGCCCGAGAGCTCGGCCGCCTTGATCACCTTGGGCTTGCCGTCCATGTCCAGCACCGTCACCTTGGTGCCGGCGGTGACGTAGCAACCGGCCTCGACGACGCAGTCGTCGCCCAGGGAGATGCCGATGCCGGAGTTGGCCCCGAGCAGGCAACGCTCGCCGATCGAGATGATGGTGGTGCCGCCCCCGGAGAGGGTGCCCATGATCGAGGCGCCCCCGCCGACGTCGGTGCCGTCGCCGACCAGGACGCCCGCCGAGATCCGTCCCTCGACCATCGACGCCCCCAGCGTGCCGGCGTTGTAGTTCACGAAGCCCTCGTGCATCACGGTGGTGCCCTCGGCGAGGTGGGCGCCGAGCCGTACGCGGTCGGCGTCGGCGATGCGTACGCCGGTGGGCAGCACGTAGTCGACCAGGCGGGGGAACTTGTCGACGCCGTACACCGTGACGTGGTGACCGGCCGCCCGCAGGCGTGCCCGAGTGGACTCGAACCCGGCGACCGCGCACGGGCCCAGGTTGGTCCACACCACGTTGGTGAGCAGGCCGAAGACGCCGTCCATCGAGATGCTGTGCGGCACGCACTGACGACTGGAGATCAGGTGCAGCCGCAGCCACACGTCCTGGGTGCTGGTCGGCGCAGCCGACAGGTCGTCGACCACCACCTTGACCACTTCGCGAACGACGTCGCGCACGTCGTCCTTGCCGGCGAGCGCCGTGAGCTCCTGCGGCTCGGTCGCGTCAGCCGGCGGCCCGCCCAGCGCGGGGGAGGGGAACCAGACGTCGAGGACCGTGCCCGCCGAGTCGAGGGTGGCGAGGCCGAAGCCCCAGGCGTTCGTCGGAGTCTGAGTCACGGACCAACTCTACGGAGCCGCCCCGACCGGTCACTGGCCGGTGCGGCCGTCGATGCACTCGCGGAGCAGGTCGGCGTGGCCCACGTGGCGGGCGTACTCCTCGACCATGTGCACGATGATGTCGCGCGCCTCGGCCGGCTCCCCGTGCACGTCCACGGTGGCCTCCAGGTCGAGGCCGGCGTACAGCTCACGGGCGTAGCCGACCTCGCGCCGCCACGACTCCCAGGCCTCGGCCACGCACTCCTCGGTGCCGACCGCCTCGTCGAAGGGCACGTCGCCGTCGTCGGAGTACAGGCGAGGCACATCCATCCGCTCCGCGAGCACCCGGCGGAACCACGAGTGCTCCACACGGGCGAGGTGGCGCAGCAGGCCGAGCAGCGAGAGCGTCGACGGCGGGACCGACCGCAGGGCCAGCTGCTCGGCGTCGAGACCTTCGCACTTCATCTCGAAGGTCATCCGGTAGCGGTCGAGGTACTCCGCCAGCACACCCTTCTCCCCGTGTGCCGCCTCAATGGTCGTGCGGGGGTCGTCCGCGGGGTCCACCCACATGTCGGGGTACTTGCGCTCGGTCACAGGTCTCTGAACCTCTCCTCCAGCTCCGCCAGCACGGGGTCGCGCAGGCCGGCGGCGTCCCTGCGCCACCACACGTCGGGATAGACGACCCGGCCGGTCATCCACTCCTCCCACGACCCGAAGAGCGCGACCTGGAAGGCAGCGTCTGGTGTGCGGTCGCTCGGCGCCACGATGCCATGCGCGGAGCCGCGGTCGAACCCCCGCTCGGCGTAGTAGAACGGGCTGCCCTCCAGCACTATCGCCGGCTTCCCCGTCCGCGCGCCGGCGGCCAGGACGGCCTCGAGCAGCGCGGTCCCGACGCCGCGTGCCTGGTGGGAGGGAAGCACGGACAGCGGGCTGAGCAGGAGTACGTCGACGAGCGCCCGCCGGGCGTCGAGCCACGCGTGGCTGACCCCGACGTGGCCGACCACCTGACCGTCCCAGACGCCGACCAGGCTGATCCGCACGAGGCCGTTCTGCTCGAGCTCTCGCCAGATCTCGACGACCGACTCGCCCTGCCCTGGCCCCTCCGCCGCGAACGCCGCGCGGATGACCTCCTCGACGCCGGATCGGTCAGCGGGCCGCGAGGCCCGGATCTGCACGGCGGAGGTCACGGTGCGACCCAAGCAGCGCCGCGCAGGCGCAGGCAACCGGATATCGATTGGTCTGCCGCTAGGGGGCGCCGTAACCTGTGCCCACAGGCGTTCGAGCCGTCATCAGCGGCGAGCCTCCGGAAGAACGGGCTTTCGGTGATCGAGCAGGTCGCGCAGCGACCGTGTCGAGATCCGGGACCTCAGTAGAACCGGACGGGTAGGCCCGTCACAGCCGTGAACGAAGCGGCCGCGCCCCCGGGTGCGGCAAGCGAGGTGGTACCGCGGCGCACGTCGTCCTCGTGTCAGGCAGGACCGACGACGTACCGCAGGAGAACCGCCCATGACCTATCCGAAGGTCTCCACCGGAGCACCCCATCATCTACGGGGCGCCGTCAGCCCCAATCCGTCTTTCCCCGAGATCGAGGAGCGGGTGCTGGCGTACTGGAAGGACGACAACACCTTCCGGGCCAGCGTCGAGCAGCGAGACCCGGGCCAGAACGGCGACAACGAGTTCGTCTTCTACGACGGACCGCCGTTCGCCAACGGGCTGCCGCACTACGGCCACCTGCTGACCGGCTACGTCAAGGACCTGATCCCGCGCTACCAGACCATGCGCGGGCGCCGGGTGGAGCGCCGGTTCGGCTGGGACACCCACGGCCTGCCCGCGGAGCTGGAGGCGATGCGCCAGCTCGGGCTGAAGACCACCGAGGAGATCCTCGACCTGGGCATCGAGAAGTTCAACGACGCCTGCCGGGCCTCGGTGATGCGGTACACCTCCGAGTGGCGCGACTACGTCACCCGGCAGGCCCGCTGGGTCGACTTCGACCACGACTACCGGACCCTGAATCTCGACTACATGGAGTCGGTGATGTGGGCCTTCAAGCAGCTCTACGACAAGGGGCTGGTCTACGAGGGCTTCCGGGTGCTGCCGTACTGCTGGAACGACGAGACCCCGCTGTCCACCCACGAGCTGCGGATGGACGACGACGTCTACCAGAACCGCCAGGACCCGTCGGTCACCGTCGGACTGCGGCTGGAGACTGGAGAGCTGGCGCTGGTGTGGACGACCACGCCGTGGACCCTGCCCTCCAACCTCGCGATCATGGTCGGCGAGGACATCGACTACGTCGTGGTCGAGGCCGGCGTGCCGGGCGTCGAGGGGCGCACCGAGCGCTACGTCATCGCCGAAGCCCGGCTGGCGTCGTACGCCCGCGAGCTCGCCCCTCACGATGGACAGAGCGAGCCGCAGATCGTGGAGCGGCTGACCGGCGCCGAGCTGGCCGGGCGCACCTACACCCCGCCGTTCTCCTACTACCTCGGCCGCGAGAACGCGTTCCGCGTGGTGACCGCCGAGTTCGTGACCACCACCGACGGCACCGGCCTGGTGCACACGGCCGGCGCCTTCGGTGAGGACGACAAGGTCGTCACCGACCGCGAGGGGATCGAGCCGGTGATGCCCGTCGGCAAGGACGGCCGGTTCACCGAGCCGGTCGACGAGTACGCCGGGATGCTGGTCTTCGACGCGAACCTCCACATCAACGACCACCTGAAGGCCGCGACCCGCGGCGAGGCCGACTCGGGAAGCGTCACCCACGGCACCGTCCTGCTCCGGCGCGAGACCTACGACCACTCCTACCCCCACTGCTGGCGCTGCCGGGAGCCGCTGATCTACAAGGGCGTCTCGTCGTGGTTCGTCCAGGTGACCGCCGTCAAGGACCGCCTGATCGAGCTCAACGAGGAGATCCACTGGGTCCCCGAGCACATCAAGCACGGCCAGTTCGGCAAGTGGCTGGAGAACGCCCGCGACTGGTCGATCACCCGCAACCGGTTCTGGGGCAGCCCGGTCCCGGTCTGGCGCAGCGACGACCCGGCGTACCCGCGCATCGACGTCTACGGGTCACTGGCGGAGCTGGAGGCCGACTTCGGCCAGTCGATGGGCAGGGGTCGACGACCTGCACCGGCCGTACGTCGACGAGCTCACCCGCCCGAACCCCGACGACCCGACCGGCCGGTCGACGATGCGGCGGGTCCCCGACGTGCTCGACGTGTGGTTCGACTCGGGCTCGATGAGCTTCGCCCAGGTGCACTACCCGTTCGAGAACGAGGACTGGTTCGAGCACCATTTCCCCGGCGACTTCATCGTCGAGTACATCGGCCAGACCCGCGGCTGGTTCTACACGATGCACGTCCTGGCGGGCGCGATCTTCGACCGGCCGGCGTTCTCGACCTGCCTGAGCCACGGCGTCGTGCTCGGCTCCGACGGCAACAAGATGTCGAAGTCGCTGCGCAACTACCCGAGCGTCTACGAGGTCTTCGACCGCGACGGTGCCGACGCGATGCGGTGGTTCCTGATGTCGTCGCCGATCCTGCGCGGCGGCAACCTGATCGTCACCGAGCAGGGCATCCGCGACTCGGTACGCCAGGTGCTGATCCCGCTGTGGAACAGCTGGTACTTCTTCGCGCTCTACGCCAACGCCGCCGGGTACGACGCCCAGCGTTCGACCGGGTCGGCGGACCCGCTGGACGGGTACCTGCTCGCCAAGCTGCGCCAGTACGTCGAGGCGATGACCGAGCAGCTCGACAACTACGAGGTCGCGAACGCCTGCGACTCCACGCGGGCCTTCCTCGACGTACTGACCAACTGGTACATCCGGCGCTCCCGCGAGCGGTTCTGGGCCACCGACGGTGCCGTCGACGTCGGCGCGTTCGACACGCTCCACACCGTGCTCGAGACGGTGACCCGGGTCGCGGCGCCGCTGCTGCCGCTGACCACCGAGGAGATCTGGCGCGGGCTGACCGGCCAGCGTTCGGTGCACCTCACCGACTGGCCCGACCCGGAGGCGCTGCCGCGGGACGACGCGCTGGTCACCGCGATGGACCTGGTCCGCGACGTGTGCTCGACGGGGTCGTCGCTGCGCAAGGCCGCCGGGCTGCGCAACCGCCTGCCGCTCTCGACGCTGACCGTCGTCGTGGACGACGCGTCGGCCCTGGACCGGTTCACGTCCCTCGTCGCCGACGAGCTCAACATCAAGTCCGTCCGGCTGCTCGACGCCGCGGCGCCTGAGGCGGCGGCGTACGGCGTCGCGCAGCGGCTGACTGTCAACGCGCGCGCCGCCGGACCGCGGCTGGGCCGCGACGTGCAGACCGCGATCAAGGGGTCGAAGTCCGGCGACTGGTCGGTCGCCGAGGACGGCACGGTCACGGCCGGGGGCCTGGAGCTGGTCGAGGGGGAGTACACCCTCGAGACCGTGGCCGGATCCGCCGACGACGCCACCACGATCGGGATGCTCCCGCGCGGGGGTTTCGTCGTCCTGGACACGTCGATCACCCCGGAGCTGGCGGCCGAGGGGCTGGCCCGCGACCTGGTCCGCGCCGTCCAGCAGGCCCGCCGCGAGGCAGACCTCGACGTCTCCGACCGGATCTCGCTCTCGATCACCGGCTCGGACACCGTCCTCGACGCGGCCCGGACCCACGAGGCGCTGATCACCCGCGAGACCCTCGCGACGTCATACGAAGTGGGGGCTATGGCCGACGGATCGTATGACGTCCGGACCGAGGTGACCGTCGGTGACGGGGAGAAGGCGACCGTGGCGGTCACCCGCGCCTGATTGGATGGGCGCCATGGATCCGGACGCCCCGACGCTCGACCTCGCTGCCGACGCGGTCACGCTCACCCAACAGCTGGTCGACATCGAGTCGGTGAGCCGCAACGAGCAGGCGATCGCCGACGCCGTCGAGGCGGCGCTGACGCCGCTGGACCACCTGCGGGTGACCCGGCTCGGCAACACCGTCGTCGCCCGGACCGAGCTGGGCCGCGGTGAACGGGTCGTGATCGCGGGACACCTCGACACCGTCCCGCTCAACCGACAACCTCCCGGCCCGGCTGCGACGGAGGCAGGCATCCTGCACGGCCTGGGCACCTGCGACATGAAGGGCGGCGACGCGGTGATGCTCCGGCTCGCCGCGACGGTCCGCGAGCCCAACCGCGACGTGACCTTCATCTTCTACGAGGCCGAGGAGATCGAGGGCGAGTTCAACGGCCTGCGGCTGCTCGGCGAGAGCGACCCGGACCTGCTGGCCGCCGACTTCGCGATCCTGATGGAGCCCTCCAACGCCGTCGTCGAGGCCGGCTGCCAGGGCACGCTGCGGGTCGAGGTGCGCACGACCGGCGAGCGCGCCCACTCGGCCCGCAGCTGGAAGGGCGTCAACGCGATCCACAAGGCCGGCGAGGTCCTGGACCGCCTCAACGCGCTACGAGGCGCGGACGGCCGGTGATCGACGGGCTGGAGTACCACGAGGGCCTCAACGCGGTGGCGATCCAGCGGCGGTGTCGCGGGCAACGTGATCCCCGACGAGTGCGTGGTCGAGGTCAACTACCGGTTCGCCCCCGACCGCGTCGCAGGCCGAGGCCGAGGAGTTCGTGCGCGAGTTCTTCGACGGGTACGACGTCACGGTCACCGACTCCGCGCCGGGCGCCCTGCCGGGCCTCGACGTCCCGGCCGCCAAGGCCTTCGTCGAGGCGGTCGGCGGCGAGGTGAACCCGAAGTTCGGCTGGACCGACGTCGCCCGGTTCACCGCCCTCGGCGTGCCGGCGGTCAACTTCGGGCCCGGCGACCCGATGCTCGCCCACAAGCAGGACGAGCACGTCCCCGTCGAGCACATCGAGCGCTGCGAGCAGCAGCTCCGCGACCTGGCTGGGAGGCCGACGCTGTGAAGGACAAGCAGCAAGGGGCCGGTGACGCTGCGCCGCGACCAGGTCGACCCGGCACCACACCGACCAGCGGCTGCTCGACTCCCGCGGCCCGAGCGACTGGGTGCACACCGACCCGTGGCGGGTGCTGCGGATCCAGGCCGAGTTCGTCGAGGGCTTCGGCGCGCTGGCCGAGCTCGGCCCGGCGATCAGCGTCTTCGGCTCCGCCCGCACCCGGCCCGAGGACCCGTCGTACGCCGTGGCCGAGGAGGCTCGGCCGCAAGCTGGTCGACGCCGGCTTCGCGGTGATCACCGGCGGCGGCCCGGGCGCCATGGAGGCCGCCAACAAGGGCGCCAGCGAGGCCGGCGGGGTCAGCGTCGGGCTCGGCATCGAGCTGCCCTTCGAGTCCGGCCTCAACCAGTGGGTCGACGTCGGCATCAACTTCCGCTACTTCTTCGCCCGCAAGACGATGTTCGTCAAGTACGCCCAGGGCTTCGTGGTCCTGCCCGGCGGCCTCGGCACCTTCGACGAGCTGTTCGAGGCGCTCACCCTCGTGCAGACCCAGAAGGTCACGTCGTTCCCGATCGTCCTGCTCGGCGTCGACTACTGGCAGGGCCTGATCGCCTGGCTGCGCGACACCGTCCTCGCCGACGGCAAGATCGCCGGAGTCCGACCTCGACATGCTGGTCCTCACCGACGACGTCGACGAGGCGGTGCGGCTGATGGTCAGGGCCCGCGAGCACGACGTGCCGAGCCCGTCCCCCACCGGTCGGAGTGAGCCGCCGATGATGTGGTTCTTCGCGATCCTGATCGTGCTCGCCCTGGGCGGGATCGCCCTGCTGGCGGCCGGCAAGGGCACGCCCATGGCCGAGGCGTACGACGACCGCCCGGACCTCGACCTGCCCGCGGCCGGGCCGATCCGCGGCGACGACCTGCGCCGGGTCCGGTTCTCGCTGGCCTTCCGCGGCTACCGGATGTCGGAGGTCGACGCGCTGCTCGACCGACTCGCGAGCCAGCTCGAGTCCTCGGAGGCGTCGTGGATACCGGAGACGCCGACTAGGGCACACTCCCAGCGTGTCGCTCGAAGTGATCGTCTACATCCTGACCGCGCTGGCGGTCGTCGTCGTCGTCCTCACGCGCCTGCGGTTGCGCCAGGACAGCGGGGGCGCCGGCGCGGTCCACGTCGGCGAGGGGTTCGTCAACCTGCACACGGTGGCCGGCTCCGTGGCGCGTCGTGCTGTGGCTGCTCTTCCTGGTGGCCGACGAGGACACGGCGCTCGGGAGCGAGGTCGTCGGGATCGTCGCCCTGGCGTTCTGGTGGATCACCGTGGTCGCCGGCCTGCTCATCCTGGTGCGCTGGCTGCCCAGCCGGGGCAAGCACGCCTCGTCCGGCACCGAGGACACCTGGTCCGAGGGCCCCGGCCTCTCGATCCTCGCCCACGTCGGCATGCTCGTCGGCGTCTCCGTCTTCACCTACGCCTACCTGACCGCCGCGGTCTGAGCGGCATGCTGCCTGACGTGGGCTCGCGTGTCCGACCGGGCTGACCGCGCCTCCTGGCGACCCTGCTCCCGTTCGGGCCGGGGCCGTCACCACGTCGGGCCCCGCGACCGGGGTACGCGAGCAGGCACCGCCGCGGACGCCACGATCGGCATCCGGGTCATCGGCAAGTCGGTGCGCGGCCGCAAGATCCGCGCCTACCACCTCGGCGAGCCGGGCAAGCAGAAGGTCGTGCTGATCTCGACCATGCACGGCGACGAGCCGGCCACCCGGCAGATCCTGCGACTCACTGCGCGACGGCCCGCCGATCCACGGCATCGACCTGTGGGTGGTCCCGGTCTACAACCCGGACGGCCTGGCCCGCCACACCCGCAAGAACGCCCACGGCGTCGACCTCAACCGCAACTACCCCTACCGCTGGGCCGACCTCGACGGCAGCTACGAGTCGGGCCCGGGCCCGCCTCGGAGCCCGAGACGCGGGCGATGATGCGGTTCCTGCGCGACGTCCGACCGAGCCGGATCCTCAGCTTCCACCAGCCGCTGCACGGCGTCGACACCGACACCAAGACCCGAGGTTCGCCCGCCGGGTCGCCCGCAAGCTGGACCTGCCGGCCAAGGTGTTCGACTGCGGCGGGGTCTGCCACGGCACGATGACCGATGTGGTACAACCACCGCTTCCGGGGCGGCGCGGTCACCGTCGAGTACGGCGCCCACCCCTCGCGCTACCGGATGCGGGTGCGGCGCCCGCGCCAGGTGCTGTCGATCTGGGGCGCCCGGCGCGGGTAGCGCCCCGAGGGAGCGCGGCGTAGCGCCCGTCGCTCAGCGGCCCTCGAAGACCGGCTTCTCCTTGGCCACGAACGCGGCCACGGCGGCCTGGTGGTCGGGGTGGCGCCGGTCTCCTGCATCATCCGGCTCTCGAACGCCAGCGCCTCCTCGAAGGAGTGCCCGGAGGCGTAGGCCACCGACCGGCGCATCGCGCCCAGCGCCACGGTCGGCCCGGCGGCGAGGCGCGCGGCGGTCTCGCGGACGGTGGCCGCGAGCTCGGCGCCGGGACCACCCGGGTGGCCAGGCCGAGCGTCGAGCGAGTCCTCGGCCGAGATCGTGCGTCGGGAAGTAGAGCAGCTCGATCGCCTTGGCCCGGCCGACGAGCCGCTGCAGGTGGTAGCTGGCGCCGGTGTCGCAGGACAGCGCGACGTTGGCGAACGCGAGGTTGAAGCCGGCCGAGTCGGCCAGGATCCGCAGGTCGCAGGCGAAGGCCAGGCTCGCCCCGGCGCCCGCGGCCACGCCGTTGACCGCGGCGACGACCGGCTTCGGCATCGTGGCGAGCGCGGTCACGATCGGGTTGTAGTGCTCGTCGACGGTGCGGAACAGCGCCTCGCTGGACTCGCTGTGGAGGATCTCGATGTGCTCCTTGAGGTCCTGGCCGACGCAGAACGCGCGACCGGTGCCGGTGAGCACCACGCAGCGGACGGCCGGGTCCTCGGCGACCGGACGGACCGTCTCCAGCAACGCCTCCTTGGTGGCCACGTCGAGGCTGTTCATCGCGTCGGGCCGGTTCAGGGTGATCGTGGCGACGCCGTCGGCGAGGTCGAGGAGGACGGGGTGTCGGTGGCAGTCATGGGGTGGATTCTGCCCGATCGAGGTCCAGGCAGCGCGCCACGAACCGGTCGGCGCCCGGCTTGAGCCGCGTCGCCTCGCCCGTCGAACACGTCGGCCGCCGTCGCGCCCGGGCCAGTCGCCGGGCAGCAGCTCGTCGGGCAGGCCGGGGTCGGCGAAGAGGAACTTGCGCCACTCGTGGACGAGGTGGAACCGCGCGGCGAAGGCGGCCTTGTCCGGGTCGGCGTGGACGCGCTCGTGCCGCTCGATCAGGGCCTCCGCCGCGGCCGGCCAGGCGTCGTACGCCGCCCGGAGCGCGGCGAGGTCCCAGGCCGCCGTGGGCGCGGGGTCGAACCGGTCGGCATGGGCGGTGCGGGCCGAGGCCCGGGCGTGCTCCAGGACCGAGGTCAGCTCGCCGCGCGGGAACGGGCTCACCCACACGTCGTCGGCCAGCTCGGCGTAGCCCATGAAGGCGAGGTCGGCGCGGAGCCGGATGCCGGGCGGCCCGGTCGGGGCGGCTCGACGAAGACCAGGTGCCAGCTGCCGTCCCAGGGCCGGTCGGTGCTGCCGGTAGATGCGGTCGGCGGCCTCGTCGAGCCGCCGGATCGCGCGCTCGGTGGCGCGGTAGCCGCGGCCGCCGTCGAGCGCGCACCGGCTCGAGCCAGTCCTGCGAGACCATCCGGGAGATGGCCGTGCGCACGGCCGGTGCGGCGATCCCGACCGGGTCGAGCAGCCGGACCAGCCCGGCCACCGGCGCCTGGTCTGCCACGGCTGCGCAGGTGGTCGCCGTAGACGTCGAACAGGGCCGACCGGGCGTGCATGTGGGGAGTCTGCCAGCAGTGGGCACGCCCTGTGGTCGGCGTCACTCCCGAATGGGGGATAATGGGCCGCTGTCGGCCCGAGCGGGCCCGACCGGCGAGTAAATCGGCATGAAAGAAGAGGTGCGCGGATGGCGGCGATGAAGCCCCGGACGGGCGACGGTCCGCTGGAGGTCACCAAGGAGGGGCGCGGCATCGTGATGCGCGTCCCGCTCGAAGGCGGTGGCCGCCTCGTCGTCGAGCTCAACGCCGAAGAGGCCGACGCGCTCGGCCAGGCCCTCAAGGACGTCGTCGGCTGACGTGGTGGCCCGCCAGCAGCACACCAACCCACCTCCCTCCCGCCACAGGTCTCCCCGCCCGAGTTCGCGCTCAGCGAGCTGCGCCCGCACGCGATCCGGGGCGCCGAGGCCGTCGCCCTCCCGGTGCTGCCGGGTCCCGACGGGGCGAAGCCAGGTCCTGCTCGGCCCCGGCGCCGCCGAGCTCGCCGAGGAGCTCGGCCTCGACCTGCTCGCCCTGCTCGAGCTCGACGAGGCCACCGGCAAGGCCGGCGAGGTCACGTCGTACCCCGTCCCGCTCGGCGCCCCGACGCCGAGGCCCTGCGCTGGGTGCACTTCGTCGGCGTCGGCGAGCAGCGGCCGGCCGACCTGCGCCGGGCGGGAGCGGCCCTCGCCCGGGCGACCCGCGACCGGTCCAGCGTCGCCACCTCGATCCCCGCGCTCGCCCCCGACGGCGGGCTCGAGGCGTTCGTGGTCGGCGCTGATGCTCGGCTCGTTCGTCTTCCACTGGCGCTCCCCGCCCCCCGAGCACGTCCCGGTCGGCGCGGGTGGTCCTCGCCGGTCTGCCCGACGCCCGAGCGGTGGCGCGGCCTCGACCGGGCGATCGCGGTCGGCGGCGCGGGCTGGCGGGCCCGGTTGCTCGCCACCGTGCCCTCCAACATCAAGAACCCCGGCTGGCTCGCCGACCAGGCCGTGGCGGTCGCCGACGAGTCCGGGCTGAAGTCGAAGGTCTGGGACGTCGAGGCGCTCACGGCCGACGGCTTCGGCGGCATCCTCGGTGTCGGCCAGGCCTCGGCGACCCCGCCCCGGCTGATCCGGCTCGACTACCGCCCGCCCGGCGGCGCGCCGAGCGGCCCGCGGGTGGTGCTCGTCGGCAAGGGCATCACCTTCGACACCGGCGGCCTCTCGATCAAGCCCGGCGAGTCGATGGTCAACATGAAGCGCGACATGACCGGCGGCGCCGTGGTGCTCGCGGTGATGGCCGCGCTGGCGGCCGTGGAGTGCCCGGTCCGGGTCACCGGCCTGATCGCCGCGGCCGAGAACGCCATCAGCGGCAACGCCCTGCGGCCCGGCGACGTGGTCCGCCACTACGGCGGCCGCACCAGCGAGGTGACCAACACCGACGCCGAGGGGCGGCTGGTGATGGCCGACGCGCTGGCCTACGCCGTCGACCGGCTCGACCCGGCGGTGATCGTCGACGTGGCGACCCTGACCGGGGCGATGAAGGTGGCCCTCGGGCAGCAGGTCGGGGGTTCTTCGCCAACCGCGACGGGCTCGCCTCGGTCATCGCGCAGGCCGGGGAGGCGGCCGGAGAGCCTTGTGGCGGTTCCCGCTCGCCGCCGACTACGAGGACAAGCTCTCCTCCTCCGTGGCCGATGCCGACAACGCGCCCGGGCGGGCCGGGGGCGATCACCGCTGCGCTGTTCCTCCAGCACTTCGTCGGGGCCGGCCCTGGGCCCACCTCGACGTCGCCTCGGTGGGCGACGCCCCGGCGGGAGCCACGAGTGGACGAGGCCCCACCGGTTTCGGCGCCCGTGCCCTGCTCGCGTGGCTGGGCCGCGACGACCCCCTGGCGGGCGT
>CAWKEX010000017.1:0-169735 GCA_963848795.1 uncultured Actinomycetota bacterium | reverse complement strand
CTCCTGCGCCGAGGACGGCAGCGCCCCGACCCCGCCGAGCACGGCGATCGCGGTCACCCCGACGGACGACGCCGCCACCGCGATCCGGCCGTAGCGCGGCCGGACCTGCTGGTGGCGGTGCCGGGTCATCGGGCCTTCGCGCCCTTCCCGGCCCGGGCGACCAGGTTGACGGCCACCTCGCGGTAGGCCTGTCGCGCCCTTGCTGCTGCGGCTCGTGGACAGGATCGACCGGCCGGCGGCCGGCGCCTCGGCGAACTTGATCGTCTTCGGGATCGGCGGCTCGATCGACGTCGAGCTCGTAGGTCTCGCGAGATCGTCTCCAGCACGGTGCGGGCGTGGTTGGTGCGGCCGTCGTACAGCGTCGGCAGCACGCCCCAGACCTCGCAGCTCGCGGTTGGTGAAGCGGCGTACGTCGTGGACGGTGTCGAGCAGCTGCCCGACGCCGCGGTGGGACAGCGTCTCGCACTGCAGCGGGACCAGCACGCCGTCGGCGGCGGTCAGGGCGGCGACGGTGAGCACGCCCAGCGAGGGCGGGCAGTCCAGCAGCACCCAGTCGTAGCCGGCCGTCGTCCTCGGCGAGCTCCTCCAGCGCGCGCCTTGATGACGTGCTCGCGCCCGGTGCGGGTCAGCAGGTCGGCCTCGGCGCGGGCGAGCTCGATCGTGGCGGGCAGCAGGTCGACGCCGTCCTCGGTCTCGATGATCACCTCGGTGGGGTCGAGCCCCTTGGTGAGCACGTGGTGGACCGAGACCTCGAGGTCCTCGGGGTCGATGCCGAGCGAGAACGTCAGGCAGGCCTGCGGGTCGAGGTCGACGAGCAGCACCTAGTGGCCCGAGCTCGGCGAGCGCCGCGCCGATGGAGGCGACGGAGGTGGTCTTGGCGACGCCGCCCTTCTGGTTGGCGATCGCGAGTGTGGTGGTCATCGCGGCCCATCATGCCCGACCAGGTTGCCGGATCGCGGCGACACCTGTTTGCTGGGCGCATGTCTGTCACTCGACGCCGTCTGCCCACACCTGCCCGGAACCGCCCTCGTCACCGGCGCCACCGCCGGCATCGGCCACGAGTTCGCCCGCCAGCTCGCCGCCCGCGGCCACGACCTGGTGCTCGTGGCCCGCGACGCGCGCCCGGCTGAGCCGTGGTCGCCGACGAGCTCCGCGCCGCCGCACGGCGTCGAGGTCGAGGTGCTGCCCGCCGACCTGGCCGACCGCGACCAGCTGGCCACGGTCGAGGCACCGGGTGGCCGACCGGGACCGCCCGGTCGACCTGCTGGTCAACAACGCCGGCTTCGGCCTCAAGAAGCGCTTCCTCGACAACGACGTCGACGGCCGAGCAGCGCGATGCTCGACGTCCTGGTCACCGCCGTGCTGCGGCTCACGCCACGCGGCGCTCGGCGCCGATGACCGAGCGCGGGCACGGCGGCATCATCAACGTCTCCAGCGTCGCGGCCTTCCTGCCGCGCGGCACCTACAGCGCCGCCAAGGCCTGGGTGAACCAGTTCAGCGAGTGGGCCGCCAACGAGTACCGCGCCGCAGGGCGTCACCGTCATGGCGCTGTGCCCGGGCTTCACCAAGACCGAGTTCCACGAGCGGATGGAGGTCACGCGCGGGTCCGGCTTCATGTGGCTCGACGCCGGATTCCTCGTCGCGAAGGCCCTCGCGGACTTCGACAAGGGGCGGTCGCTCTCGATTCCCGGCGCCCAGTACAGAACCATCGTGGCTCTCACTCGTTTGATCCCCAACCGGGCTCTGCAGACCTACCAGTCGATAGGACGCAAGTGAGATGACCTCGATCCGCTCTCGGGTGGCGGCCACCGTCGGCACGACCCTGACCCTGCTGGCGATCCGCGCTGGCCGCGCCGGTCACCGCGGTGCCGATCCCGCCGGACCCCGGCGGCGACAGCGTCGTCCCGTTCCTCGGCGAGCCGCGCGAGGCCCGGCCGATCCCCGGCGCCCAGCTTCGCGCCCCGGCACCCCTTCATGGCCGGCCAACGGGCGCAGCAACCTCCACGACGACGCCTACCAGTCCGACGCCGGCCCCACCCCCGGCCCGCTCGGCCGCGCCCCCGAGGTGGTCTCGACGCTCTTCGCGCAGGAGTGCGCGTCGCGTGACCTTCGACCGGCAGGGCCGGCTGCTGACGGTCTGCGTGGGCCTCGAGAGCGTCGACGCTGCGGATGCTCGACCCCGCGACGCTCGACGTGCTCGCCGAGTTCCCGCTGCCGCCGCGCAAGCCGTCGCCCGAGCCGTTCACCAGCTTCGGTGGCGGCGGCTACTTCTACCTCGACCACCGCGACCGCGTCGGTCGTGCCGACCTCCGACCGGCCAGATCTACGTCGTCGCGCGACACCGGCACCGCCGACGCCCCGGTGCTCGAGCTCGGTACGCAGTACGACGTCTCCGCGGCCGGTCGGCGACTCGCTGATCCTGTCGGCGCTGCCCGACTGGGACGGCCGGATCTGGTTCGTCACCGACGACGGCGTCGTCGGCACGGTCGACCGCCGCAGCCGGCGCGGTCCGCGTCGCTCGACCTCGGCGAGGCGATCGGCAACTCCGTTCGCCGTCGACGAGACCGGCGGCGTGTTCATCGTGTCGACGACGCGCTCTACCGGTTCGACGCGCGGCCGACGGGGCCGCCCGGTCGTCACCTGGCGGCAGGCCGTACGACGCGGGGACCGGCAGAAGCCGGGCAGACGCCAGCGGGCTCCGGCACCACGCCGACGATCATCGAGCGCGGCGAGGCGGTACGTCGCGATCACCGACAACGCCGACCCGCGGATGCACGTGCTCGTCTACCGCGCCGGCGCGCCGGTCCCGGCGCGCGCCCGGTCTGCCGGATCCCGGTCTTCGCCAAGGACCGCGAGCGCCACCGACAACTCGCTGATCGCCTTCGGCCGCTCGCTCGTCGTCGAGAACAACTACGGCTACACCGGCCCGGTCGGCGGTGCCGCGGCAGCGCAACGCGCGCCGACCACGCGAGCCCGGCATGACCCGCATCGTCATCGACTTCGAGGCCGGCACCTGCGCGAAGGCGTGGACCAACCGGAACGTCCGGATCCCCTCGAGCGTCAGCAAGGCGTCCACGCGCACCGGCCTGGTCTACGTCTACGAGTACCCCGCGGCCGAGAGGTCCGGTCTACCTCGGGCGGCGAGCCGCTCACCGGGCCCGAGGACCCGTGGTACCTCACCGCGATCGACGCCCGCACCGGCAAGCGGGTCTGGTCGCGTGCTCACCGGCACCGGCCTGGGCTACAACAACAACTACGCGCCGATCACGCTCGGGCCGGACGGCACGGCGTACGTCGGGGTGCTGGGCGGCATCCTCGCCGTGCGGGACACCCGCTGACCGTCACCCCTCGCCGGCGATGAACGCCCGCACCGAGTCGGCGACGAGCTGCACGGCGATCGCCGAGAGCAGCAGACCGGCGATGCGGGTGACCAGCAGGACGCCGCGACTCGCGGATGACCCGCAGGATCGGCAGCGAGTAGCGCATCGCGACCCACAGGCTGACGTGGACCAGGACCACGCCCGAGCGCGACCGCGACGAACGGCGGCCGCGCCGTCGATGTCCTCGACGAACAGCATCACCGCGACGATGGCGCCCGGGCCCGGCGAGCAGCGGCGTGCCGAGCGGCACCAGCGCGACGTTGGTGCCGGCCGCCGCCGTCGGCTCCTGCTCGTTGCCGGTCAGCAGCTCGAGCGCGACCAGGAGCAGGAGCAGGCCGCCGGCTCCCTGCAGCGCCGGCAGCGAGATGTGCAGGTAGCTGAGGATCTGCTGGCCGAAGAAGGCGAACAGGCTGATCACGAAGAACGAGACCGCCACCGCCTGCCAGGCGGCGC
Source organism: uncultured Actinomycetota bacterium (assembly GCA_963848795.1). Classification (GTDB taxonomy): domain Bacteria; phylum Actinomycetota; class Actinomycetes; order Propionibacteriales; family Nocardioidaceae; genus Nocardioides. Next base: position 165,902 of record CAWKEX010000017.1, on the reverse strand, counting down.
GGCGGGCGGCGGCCGGCGAGCGGCCACCGGTCAGCGACAGGAAGATCGGGACCGTGCCGACGGGGTCCATGATCACGAACAGGGTCACGAAGACCTCGACCAGCAGCACGGTGTCGAGCACGGATTCCACGGAGCCAGACTAGGGCGGGGCGACCGGTGGTTGACTGGCGCCATGACGGACGGCTGGGGCCGGGTCGAGCGGCCCGATGCCGAGATCTGGTACCACGACACGGCCTCCGACCTGCCCGTCCTCGTGCTGCTCCACGGCCTGGCCGGCTACGCCCTCGAGTGGGGCGCCACCATCGCCGCGCTGCGCGAGGACTACCGGGTGATCTCGGTCGAGCAGCGCGGCCACGGCAGCAGCACCCGGCGGCCCGACGACGTCTCCCGGGCGGCGTACGTCGCGGACGTGGTCGCCGTGCTCGACGACCTCGGCGCCGCGTCGGTGCCCGTGGTCGGCCAGTCGATGGGCGGCCACACCGCGATGCTGCTGGCGGCCCACCACCCGGAGCGGGTGAGCCGGCTGGTCATGGTCGAGAGCGGCCTCGGCGGCGGCGACCCGGCCGACGTCGGCGGGGCTGGCGGCCTGGCTGCGCGGCTGGCCGGCACCCTTCGCCGACCGCGACGCGTTCCTGGCCTTCTTCGGGGGCAGCCGCGGCGTCGCCGAGGGCTGGGCCGACGGCCTGGAGGAACGGCCCGACGGGCTGTGGCCGCAGTGGGACGCCGACACCCTGGCCGCGGCGCTGGCCGGCGTCGCCGAGCGCGAGCACCTCGACGAGTGGTCGTCGGTGCGCGCGCCCACGCTGCTGGTGCGCGGCGAGCACGGGGCGGTCCCCGAGCGCCAGGTCGAGAGCATGTGCGCGCTGCGGCCGGACACGGAGCTCGCGGTCGTCGCCGGCGCCGGGCACGACCTCCACCTGGAGGTGCCGGACGCGCTGCAGCCGGTGCTGGCGCGGTTCCTGGTGTCCCGCGCGTGAAGTCCTGTGAGGCTGGGCGTACTTACTGGGTGTGTCCCCTTTCACCCTGACCGCCCGCTCTCGCGAACCGCGCGGAATGCGGCAGATGAGTGCGTTCGTGAGGCGGCGCCACGCGGCCGTTCCAGAGGGCTATCTGGCCTTAAGTGCCTTCCGGCGCTCACGCCCGGACGAGCGCGCTCGCGTCGAGGTCGCGGTGGTGCCCGACACCAGCGATGGTGAGGGTGATTTCGAGCTCGGCGAGGAGCGTTCGGAGCATGTGCCGGACGCCGTCTTCCCCTCCGAGCGCCAGGCCGTGCACGTACGGGCGGCCGATGACGACAGCGTCGGCCCCCAGGGCCAGCGCCCGGAAGACGTCGGTCCCCGTGCGGGCGCCCGAGCCGAACAGCACGGCAAGCTTGCCGCCGACGGCATCCGCGATCCGCGGCAGGACGTGGATCGTCCCACCGACGCCGGGACCGCGGCGCCCGCGCTCATTCGAGACGACGATGCCGTCGAGGCCACGGCGGACCGCCATCCGCGCGTCCGGCACGTTCTGGATGCCGCCGAGGACGATCGGCCCGTCCCAGGCCTCGCGGATCGCCGCGAGCGCCTTCCAGCCCTGCCCGGGCTGCGGGGGGGAGAGCACGAGGTGGGTGCACCCGGCTGCGCGCGCGCGGGTGAGTAGCACGGGGTCGGGGCCGTCCCCGTCCGGCCAGTCCAGGCCGAACCACCGCGGGCCGTTCGGCGCGGCCACGGCGACCTCCTCGAGCGACTTGCTCGCACGCGACGAGTGGACGTAGGTGAGCTCCAGCCCCGCTGCCGCCCGGGCGGTGGCGATCTCGCCGTCGGGGTGCGCCATGGCCTGGCGTCCGACCGGGCCGAGGATGACCGGGGCCGGCATCGAGGCGCCGAGCACCGTCGTGCTGAGGTCGCGCTCGGCGCGGTCGATGAACATCCGCGGGACGATCCGCCACGCGGACAGCGCCCGCGCGTTCGCTCGCACGGCGGCGCCGCCGCCCGCCCAGGCGAGCAGATGCCGGCGCGCAGCCTCGGACAGCACGTCCTCCGCAGCGGCTTCGAGGTCGGACAGGTTCGTGGTGAAGATCGGCTTGACGTCCGCGCTCATCCCGGCGATGTAGATCTCGGACTGGTAGCTGCCGAACGGGGCGCCCGGGCCGACAGGGAGCGGCGACTTCGCGGGGAGCTCGGGAGTCGCAGCGCCGGGGGCCACCCGGGGCTCGGCGAGCGCGGGCGGCGCGAGGAAAGTCGCGGCGGCAGTCGCGGCGGCGACCTCGAGAAACTGACGACGAGTGTGCTCGGACATGTCTGGGCTCCGTTTCAGCGCGCGCGGGTCAGGGAGGAACGGGAGAGCGTGCGGTGACTGCGGTGACGCGCCTTCCGGACCTCCTCTTCGAGCTCGTCGACGAGGCTCCGCATGACGCGCCGGGCGCCCCTCTGCCCGTCCAGCGCGAGGCCGTACAGGTACGGACGGCCGATGAGCACCGCGTCGGCGCCGAGCGCCAGCGCCTTGAAGGCGTCGCGGCCCGTGCGGATCCCGGAGTCGAAGAGCACGGGCATCCTGCCGTCGACCGCCTTGACGATCGGACCGAGCGCATCGAGCGACGCGATCGCCCCGTCGACCTGACGTCCGCCGTGATTCGAGACGACGATGCCGTCGATGTCGTGCTCGACGGCAAGCCTGGCGTCGCGTGGGCTCTGGATCCCCTTGAGCAGGATCGGGCCGTCCCAGTTCGCGCGGATCAGCGGTAGCTGCTTCCAGTTCAGGCCGGGGTTCTGGAAGACGCGTGCGAATGCGATGCCGGCCGCCAACGGGGCAACCTCTGCCGGCACGGGCATGTGCTTGCGCTGGAAGACCGGGTCGCTCGTGTAGTTCGCGATGCCCTTGTTCTCGAGGAAGGGCGAGTACCCGAGATCCAGGTCGAGCGGCCGCCAGCCGAGCAGCGTCGTATCGAGCGTGATCATCAGATGGGTGTAGCCGGCCGCCGCGGCGCGGCGCAGGAAGGACACCACCAGCTCATCATCGGTGGGCCAGTAGAGCTGGTACCAGCGCGAGCCGTCGCCGTTGGCCGCCGCCACGTCCTCCATCTTGTAGGCGCCCTGCGTCGAGTGCACGTAGGTCAGCCCGAGCTCGGCCGCCGCGCGGGCGCTGGCGAGGTCGCCGTCCGGATGCGCGAGCGTCTGCACACCGACCGGCGCGAAGAGGACCGGCGCGGGCATGCGCGTCCCCAAGATGGTGGTGGAGAGATCAACCTTCGCCGGCTTGCGGCCCGTGCGCCGCTTGACCTCCCAACGCCGGAACGCCGCGGCGTTGGCGCGCGTGGTGTCCCGGTCCCCCGCCCCGGCGAGGATGTAGCCGAGGGCCTCGGGGCTCAGGTTCTCGGCAGCTTGCGCCTCCAGCTGCGAGAGGTCGCCGGGGATAGCCAGTTCCTTCATCGTCACGTCAGGCAAACGAGCCGTCCCGCCGTCTGGCTACGGGTTCGGTCTGAACGTCCGCTCGTCCGCACGGTTGCACCGACAGCGGATGAGTGCGCCGGTCGAATCAACCCGGGGGCAGCCGATACGGGCGAGATCGCATTGAGAAATGTCCACAGCCCGCCCTTCTGAGCGTAGATCCGGGGCCCGAATGTCGGTGGTCACTGCTTGAGTTGACCCATGACCACAGCAGCCGCCACCGAGCTCCCGGACACCCCGGCCGGGCTGCTGGGGTTCGCTCGATCCCGGCGCGAGGCCGCCGACCGGATGGAGGCTGACCTCCTCCGGGCCGCGGTCGACTGGGCGCTGCTGCACCCGGCGAGGGGCGCGGGCGACGAGGCGGGGTTCACGCTGCCGGGCTCCGAGCACGTCGAGCCCATCGCGGGCGAGGGCTGCCCGGCGGTGTCGGAGTTCTGCATCGCCGAGTTCGGTGCCGTGGTCGGCCTCACCACTGTCTCGGCCAAGCACTACCTCGGCCAGGCCCTCGAGCTGGCCCACCGCCTGCCCCGACTGTGGCGCCGGGTGCAGGCCGGCCACTGCCCGGCGTGGAAGGCGCGGCGGGTCGCCGAGACCACCATCCACGCCGACCTCGCGCCCGAGGCCGCCGCGTACGTCGACCGCCAGGTCGCCCCGTTCGCCCACAGGATGGGCACCGCCGCGGTCGACCGGCTGGTCGACGAGGCCATCGCCCGGTTCCACCCTGACCGTGCGGCGGCCGCCGCCCGGGATGCCCTGGACGCCCGACACGTCACCGTCGAGGACGACCAGGTCTCCTTCCACGGCACCATGCGCATCGAGGCCGAGCTCGACCTCGCCGACGCCCTCGACTTCCGCGACGCCGTTGCCCGCGGCGCCAAGGCTCGAGAGCAGCTCGGCTCGGAAGAGTCCCTGGATGCCCGCCGGGCCAAGGCCGTCGGCGACATGGCCCGCCACCAGCTCGCGCTCGACCTCGCCCCGGGCGACGACATCGGCCACCTCGGCGAGACCGACAGCCGTCCAGTCCTCCCAGCGGCCCGGGAGGTCGTGCTCTACGTCCACCTCGCCGACGCTGCCCTCCACACCCACGGGCTCGCAGCCGGCACGCTGGACCAGATCGCCATGGTCGAGAACGGCCACCACCTCGCCCTCCTCGACCAGATCAAGACCTGGTGCGCGGACTCCCACACCCGAGTCACGGTCAAGCCCGTCATCGACCTCAACGAGCGCATCTGGGTGCCCGGCTACGACATCCCCGACCGGCTCCGCGAGCAGGTCATCGTCAGAGACAAGACCTGCGTGTTCCCGAGGTGCACCAGGTCAGCCCGACGCTGCGACATCGACCACGTCATCCCCTACGACCCCACCGACCCCGCTGCCGGCGGGCAGACCGCGTCCGACAACCTCGCTCCCCTCTGTCGCCGGCACCATCGGCTCAAGACCCACGGCCGGTGGCGCTACCGGATGACCAGCCTCGGCGTCTTCGAGTGGACCTCACCCCACGGTTACCGGTTCCGCCGCGACCGATCCGGAACGAGCCCTCCTCTGTTGTCCTGAGTCAGCGCCCGCGGATCAACCGCCGGATCCGCTCCCAGCGTTCCTTGACCGCCGCTTCCGACCCCAGCGCCGTCGGCTGGTAGTACGTCGCGTCGGCGACCACGTCCGGGGCGTACTGCTGCTCGGCGATGCCGTAGGGCTCGTCGTGGCTGTACCGGTACCCCTTGCCGTGGCCGAGCTTCTTCGAGCCTCCGTAGTGGGCGTCTCGCAGGTGCGGCGGGACGGGCCCGATCTTCCCCGCGCGGACATCGGCGCTTGCGGCGTCGATGGCCCGGGTCACGGCGTTGGACTTGGGGGCGACCGACAGGGCGATGGTCGCCTGGGCCAGGTTGAGCCGTGCCTCGGGCAGTCCGATCAGCTGCACCGCCTGGGCGGCGGCCACCGCCGTCGGCAGCGCGGTGGGGTCGGCCAGGCCGATGTCTTCGCTGGCGAGGATCACCAACCTCCGGGCGATGAAGCGTGGGTCCTCGCCCGCCTCGATCATCCGTGCCAGGTAGTGCACGGCGGCGTCGGCGTCGGAACCGCGGATCGACTTGATGAAGGCGCTGGTGACGTCGTAGTGCTGGTCGCCCTGGCGGTCGTAGCGCACCGCCGCCTGGTCGACCGCCGTCTCCGCGGTGGCCAGGTCGATGGACTCCGCCCCCGTGGCTGCGGCCGCTGCAGCCGCCGCCTCGAGGTAGGTCAGCGAGCGGCGGGCGTCACCCCCCGCCAGCCGCACCAGGTGCTCCCGCGCGTCCTCGTCCAGGGCGACCGACCCACCGAGGCCGCGTTCGTCGGCGAGCGCCTGCTCCATCACGGTGCGTACGTCGTCGTCGGTCAGCGGCTCCAGCCGCAGCAGGAGGCTCCGGGACAGCAGGGGCGAGATGACCGAGAAGAACGGGTTCTCCGTCGTGGCGGCGACGAGGGTGACCCAGCGGTTCTCCACGCCGGGCAGCAGCGCGTCCTGCTGGGCCTTCGAGAAGCGGTGCACCTCGTCGACGAACAGCACCGTCTCCCGCCCTCCGGCGACGAGCTCGGCCCGGGCCGCGTCGATGGCCGCCCGGACCTCCTTGACGCCGGCGGCCACGGCCGAGACCTCCACGAACCGGCGATTGGTCTGCTGGCTCAGGATCGCGGCGATGGTCGTCTTGCCGGTGCCGGGCGGCCCCCAGAGCAGCAGGGACATCGACCGGTCGCCCTCGATCAGCTGGTGGAGCGGGGCGCCCTCCGCCCGCAGCTGCTGCTGCCCGACCAGCTCCTCGAGCGAGCGAGGCCGCATCCGCACGGCGAGCGGCGCCGACGCGTGCGGTGCCGTCGACAGTGCACCACCGCTACCCCGGCCGGTCGGTACGGCGTCGAAGAGACCCTCCACACCCGTCACCGTAGGTGATCGGTGTCAGTCAGGCCCGCACCATCTTCTGGGACTTCACGTCGTACCACTCATCCTCGTATCCCGGGCCGACGGGCAGCTGCGTCGGTGTGGTGCCCGAGGCCGGTGAGCCCTGGTGGTCGACCCCGAGGAGACCGGCGGTGACCGGGGTGTTGGGGTGGTTGCCCAGCTCGCCGGCGAAGTGGCAGGCGACCTTGTGCCGCTTGCCGATCTGCAGCAACGGCGGCTCGACCTTGGCGCAGATCTCCTGCGCGAGCGAGCAGCGGGTGCGGAACCGGCAGCCGGACGGCGGGTTGATCGGGCTCGGTACGTCGCCCTCGAGGCGGATCCGCTCGCGCCGGCCCCCGATGGCAGCCTGCTTGACGTCGGGTACTGCGGAGAGCAGCGCCTGCGTGTAGGGGTGGTGTGCGTGACCGTAGAGCGTTTCCCGATCGGCGATCTCGACGATCTTGCCGAGGTACATCACGGCCGTCTCGGGGCAGAAGTGGCGCACGATCGCCAGGTCGTGGGCGATGAACAGGAAGGCGATCCCGAACTCTTTCTGCAGGTCCTGGAGCAGGTTGACCACCTGCGCCTGGATCGAGACGTCGAGGGCCGAGACCGGCTCGTCGGCAACCAGCAGTCTGGGATTCAGGGTGAGGGCCCGGGCGATGCCGATCCGCTGGCGCTGACCTCCGGAGAACTCGTTGGGGTACCGGTTGTAGTGCTCGGGGTTGAGACCCACCACCTCCAGCAGCTCCTGCACCCTCGGCAGGATCTGCTTCCTGGGCACCACGTTGTGGATCGACAGCGGCGCGCCCACGATCGAGCCGACGGTGTGCCGCGGGTTCAGCGAGGTGTAGGGGTCCTGGAAGATCATCTGGACGTTCTTGCGCAGTGGCTTCATCTGACGGCTCGAGAGCTGCGCAAGGTCGTGGCCTTCGAAACATCATCGAGCCCGCGGTCGGGGTGTAGAGGCGGGTGATCAGCCGCCCCGTCGTGGACTTGCCACAACCTGACTCACCCACGAGGCCAAGAGAGCCACCCTTCGGCACCTGGAAGCTGATCCCGTCGACAGCCTGGACGTGGCCGATCGTGCGGCGGATGACGCCGGACGACTTGACCGGGAAGTACATCGTGAGGTTCTCGACCTCGAGCACGGGCGGGGCCGTGACGTCGAGGGGAGTCGCTGTGTGACCCTGCTCGGCGAGCTCGGCGAAGCTCGCGACCTCCTGCTCGACCACGGGAGCGTCCCCGCCCTCGCCCGGGGCGGGCTGCCCCGGGGATGCGCCCGGCTTGTCCAGGTTCACGTCGGACATCACTTCTCCTCGACCAGCTCGGGGGCGATCTCGGGCAGCACCTCGGCTTCGTAGACCCTGTCGGGGTCGGCGAGGTGGCAGCGCTTGAGGTGTCCACCACCGCGGCTGCCGGGCAGGAGCTCGGGCAGCTCGGTCGAGCACAGGCTACCGGGGACCTTGGCCATGTGAGCGCAGCGCGGGTGGAAGGAACAGCCCGAAGGAGGGCTCAGCAGGCTCGGCGGGTTACCGGGGATGGGGATGAGCCGGGCGTCAGTGTCCGCGCCGACCTCGGGCACGCTCGAGAGCAGCCCCCAGGTGTAGGGCATCTCGGGGTGCGTCAGGATCTCCTTGCAGGGGCCGTACTCGACGGCACGACCGGCGTACATCACCAGCACGTCGTCGGCCATCTCCGCGATGACGCCGAGGTCGTGGGTGATGATGATGACTGCGGAGTTGAACTCGCGCTGGAGGTCCTGGAGCAGATCCAGGATCTGGGCCTGGACGGTCACGTCGAGCGCCGTGGTCGGTTCGTCGGCGATGAGCAGGGACGGGTCATTGATCAGCCCCATGGCGATCATCGCCCGCTGGCGCATGCCGCCGGAGAACTGGTGGGGGAAGTCGTCGACGCGGCGGTCGGGCTGGGGGATCCCGACCCGGTCGAGCGCCTCGATCGCCTTGCGCCGTGCGTCGCGCTTGGTCGCCTGCGGGTGGTGGACGAGGTAGCCCTCGGCCAGCTGCCCGCCGATCTTGTAGAACGGGTGCAGTGCCGCCAGCGCGTCCTGGAAGATCATCGAGACGGCGTTCCCGCGCAACTTGCGCATGCGGGCCTCGGACAGCCCGATCACCTCGGTGCCGCCGACCCGGATGGATCCGCTGATCCGGCTGGACTTCGCGTCGTGGAGACCGAGCACCGCGAGGCTGGAGACCGACTTCCCGGAGCCGGACTCCCCCACGATGCCGAGCGTCTCGCCCATTCCGACCTGTGTAGCTCAGGCTCGTGGACGGCGGTGAGCAGGCCGTCCTCGGTGGGGAACCGCACGGTGAGGTCCTCCACGACGAGGAAGGCATCCTCGCCGGAGGTGTCCGCCACCTGGCGCTTCTCGTCCCTGCGGTCGTCGGTCACGTCAGTCTCACTCTCGGGTCCAGGACGCTGTAGACCATGTCGACCAGCAGGTTGCTGATGATGAGCATCGTCGCGCCGAACAGCGCGGTGGCCGCCACCACCGGCAGGTCACGGGCCCGCACCGCCTCGAGACTCCAGAACCCGATGCCGTCGATCTCGAAGATCCGCTCGGTGAAGATGGTGCCCGCCAGCAGGGTGCCGAAGTCGATACCGAAGATGGTCACGACCGGCACCAGAGCGGCCCGCAGCCCGTGCTTGTAGACCACGGTCCGGGCCGGCAGCCCCTTGGCCTTCGCGGTCCGGATGTAGTCCTCGTTCAGCGCCTCGACCATCGCTCCCCGGGTGTACCGGGTGTACTGGGTGCAGCCGAAGACCCCGAGCGCCATCCAGGCCAGGAACATCCCGGTGAACCAGGTGACGGGATTCTCCGTGAACGGGAAGTAGCCGGTGTTGCTGAAGAACGGGATCTCGAAGATCACCGTGAGATAGAGCCAGGTCAGCAGGGCGAAGAGGTAGTAGGGGATTGAGCTGATGGTCAGGAAGCTCGCGACGAGGGCCTTGTCGGCCAAGGTGCCGCGTCTTCGCGCGGCCGCGACCCCGATGGGGACGCCGAAGAGCAGGTAGAAGAAGGCGCCGCCCAGGGCGACGGAGAGAGTAGCCGGTAGTCGCTCGGCCATCTCGTCGGACACGAAGTTGGTGGTGCGATAGGAGATCCCCAGGCAGGGCGCGTCACACTGGATGGGCGCCGACCCGATCTGGATCTCGCGCCCGACGAAGATTCCCTTGACGAACTTGGCGTACTCGACGTAGACGGGATTGTTGTATCCGAGCCGCTCCTCGTAGATCGTGATCCGGTCGCCGCACCGGTTGCTGGTCTGCTGGTCGCAGATCGGCTGGGCCGGACTCTCGGGGCCGTACCAGAACAGCAGGAAGACCGCCGCGGACACCATCACCAGGACGACGACTCCGGCCAGCGCCCGCTTGACGATATAGGCGAACATCAGATCCCTCTCCCAGGTTGGAGACCGCCGGGCGGCCTGCAGGTGGGGGCTCCCGGTCTCCCGGGAACCCCCACCCTAGTTGTGCAACAGGCAATCAGCCACGCATCCGATCACTCGGAGACGTAGAGCCCCTTGTAGTAGACGGCTCCGATGGAACCGTCACCAGTTCCGTTGCCGATCTTGGAACCGAACATGAACAGCGAGTTGCGGAACGCGGTCGGGATGAGCGGGAAGTACTCGGTCCCGATCTTCTCGTCCAGCGCGCCCCACGCGTCGGCCTGCTCCTCGAGCGGCAGCTCGGTGATGGAGTCCATCTCCTCGTCGATCGACTCCTCGGAGAAGAACGCCGTGTTGTACGTGGCACCCGTCCGCAGCAGCGGCGGAACCATCGTCAGACCCGACGGCCAGTCCGAGCACCAGTTGACAGCACGCAGGTTGAGCGTCTTGTTCAGCTTGTTGTCGGGATCCGTCCAGATGTTGTACGGGTCATCCCGGACCGCGATGTCGTCGATCGCGAAGCCGGCCTCTTCCATGCCCTTCACGAGCTGCTTCTGGGCAGCCACGGCGAGCGGGTCGACTTCGTAGTAGATCATCTTGATCGGGTACGGCTTGTTCTCGTATCCGGCCTCGGCCAGGAGCTCCTTGGCCTTCTCCGGGTTGTACTCGAACTGCTCACCGTCGGCGAAGTAGTCGTGCTTGCCCGCCATGCCCGGAGGCATCACGGAGTTCGCCGGGACCCGGGTCACGCCCGGAACGTCACCGCCGGCCAGCCAGACGTCTTCGTACGGGTAGGCCTACGCGAGCGCCTTGCGGACGTTGATGTCGGTGATCTTGTTGTAGTCCGGAGCCAGGAAGCTCACGCACTGCTCGGTCTGCTGGACCAGGCGGTCACCCATCTCACTGTTGACCCGCTCGTAGTTGTTCGCGCCCACGTCGTCGGCGATCGAGGTCTGCGACGCGGTGTTGTCGCTGAGCATGATCTGGTCGACCTTGGTCTGGTCGGCGTTGAACTTGAAGATGAACTTGTCGGCGTACTGGTGCCGCGCCGGGTCCGACTCGGGGTTCCACTGGTCGTTCCTGACCAGCACGAGCTCCTCGCCGGAACGGAAGCTCTCCACCTTGTAGGGACCGTTCGACAGGATGTTCTGGCCGTACTCAGGCGAGTCGCTCGCCTTGCCCAGCGGAGCCGGGCCCATGGCCATGAAGGAGCCCCACCAGTCCATGTCGGGGAACGGCTTGGCCATCTTGATGGTGATGTCCTGGCCGCTGACCGTCACGCCGCCCCAGTCCTGGCAGGTCGGGTCGTTGCCGGTGTAGGGGCCTTCGTACTCGCCCGCGCCGAAGAAGTACTGCTGGGAGTACTCGGTACCGGGGCCGGACGGGAACTCGGTGGAGTCCATCGACCGACAGAGGCCCCAAGCAACCTCCTCGGCCGTGATGGTCTCGCCGTTCTCCCACGTGGCGTCGTCACGGATGGTGAAGGTCCACTCCGTGTAGTCCTCGTTGGGCGTCCCGAGGTCGGTGGCGAGGTCGGGGACGAGCTCCATCCCGCCGGTCTCGGGGTTCTTGGCGAACTGGGTGAGGGACCGGCTCGTCAGCGCCTGCTGAATCGAGTTGCCGGTCACCGACCAGCCGTTGGTCGGGTCCAGGTCGGTCGGACCGGGGTCGCCTGGCAGGTGGACCGTGATGGTCCCGCCCTCGGTGGCTCCTTCGATCTCGGCCGCTGGCGTGGCCAGGTCCGGGTTCTTTACGATCTCGTCGGCCGCGCCGAACTCGCGCTGCTCTCCGCTGTCGGTTTCTGTCCCGCCGCCGCCACATGCAGCGAGCGCGAACATGGCCAAACCGGCGACTACCGCCAGTGGCTTGCTCCGTCTCATTGTCCAGCCTTTCTTATCTGTGTTCGTGCCCCGAGGATGCTCGCGGGCAACGTCTGTGCGGGACCCGTCAACGACGGGTCTTGGGATCGAGGGCGTCGCGGACCGCGTCGCCCAGCAGGTTGAGGACCAGGACCAGAGCCACCAGCCCGAGCAGGGGCTCGTAGAGGAACAGCGGGTAGGTCTCGAAGAAGTCGACGGCCTGGACGATGGTCTGGCCCCATGACGGGCTCTCGGTCACGCCGATGCCCAGGAAGGCCAGACCTGCCTCGAGGGTCACGAAGGCCGGCAGCATCAGCGAGACCGCCACCACGATCGGAGCGACCAGGTTGGGCAGCAGCTCCCGGGCGAGGATCCGATGGGTCGGCATCCCCAACACCCGGGCGGACTGGATGAACTCGCGCTCGCGCAGGGAGAGGACCTCGCCCCGGATCAGCCGGGCGATGGGCATCCAGCCGAAGACCGCCAGCACGACGATCAGGCTGTAGAACTGGATCTGGCCGTAGTTCTCGGCCTCGCGGAACCGCTCGTTGATGATCGGCGCGATCGTCAGCGCCGCCAGCAGGAAGGGGATCGTGAGGAACAGGTCGGTGACGAAGGAGATGATCCGGTCGACCATGCCGCCGAGGAAGCCGGCCGTCAGGCCGAGCGCCACACCGGTGACCGAGGCGAAGAGCGTGGCGAGCGCGGCGATCGTCAGCGAGGTCCGGCAGCCGTAGACCCACCAGGCGAGGTTGTCGTTCGCCGTGCGCGGCGCGATCCCGAACGGGTGCTCGATGGTGAAGCCGCCGTTGGGCGGGCCGTACTCGGGCTTGGGCAGGCCACCGCCGAGCACGTCGAGGTACTGGCTGGCCAGGACGGTCTCGGTGCTGACGTTGAAGATGTTGCAGATGGTGCCGGCGAACATGGCGACCAGCACGAAGAACAGCGCCACCAGGGCGCAGACGACGGCGATCTTGTCGCGGACCAGCCGGCCGAACGCGATCCGCATCGGCGACTTGCCGGCGATCTCCTTGGCGCGTTGTGATTCGGGTTCTGAGGGTGACGGTCCATCGCTCGTGTGCCCAATGGTCTCGGGCCCGGCGTATGCCGACATGCCTCACCCCATCTGCTTCACGGCGGGGTCGTCCCGCGCCTGCTGTGTGTGCGCCGAGACGTGACTCTATGTGACACGGACCTCACGGACGATCACCTGAGCGTAACGATCTGGTCTCAGAGCGGGGCTGTGCCATTCACCGGTTTGGCGTCCACTCCGGCTTCCTTGCGCTGCTCGGCGGTGATGGGTGCGGGGGCGGCGGTGAGCGGGTCGAACCCGCCGCCGGACTTGGGGAAGGCGATGACGTCCCGGATGGACTCGGTGCCGGCGAGCAGGGCCACGATCCGGTCCCAGCCGAAGGCGATGCCACCGTGCGGCGGGGCGCCGTACTTGAAGGCGTCGAGGAGGAAGCCGAACTTCTCCTGTGCCTCGTCCGCCCCGAGGCCCATGACCTCGAAGACCCGCTTCTGCACGTCCTCGCGGTGGATACGGATCGACCCGCCGCCGATCTCGTTGCCGTTGCAGACGATGTCGTAGGCCCAGGCCAGGGCGCTGCCGGGGTCGGCGTCGAAGGCGTCGAGGTCCTGGGGCGAGGTGAAGGCGTGGTGCACGGCGGTCCATGCCCCGCTGCCGACCGCGACGTCACCGGCCGCGGTCGCTTCGTCGGCCGGCTCGAACAGGGGCGCGTCGACCACCCAGACGAACTCCCACGAGTCCTCGTCGATGAGGCCACCGCGGCGACCGATCTCCAGGCGCGCGGCGCCGAGCAGCGCCCGGCTGGCCTTCACCGGGCCGGCGGCGAAGAAGATGCAGTCGCCGGGCTGTGCCCCGACGTGCGCGGCGATACCCGCGCGCTCGCCGTCGGTGAGGTTCTTGGCGACCGGTCCCCCGAGCTCGCCGTCCTCCTGGACCAGCACGTAGGCGAGCCCCCGCGCACCGCGCTGCTTGGCCCACTCCTGCCAGGCGTCGAGCTGCTTGCGCGGCTGGGAGGCACCGCCGGGCATGACCACGGCGCCGACGTACGGCGCCTGGAACACGCGGAAGGAGGTGTCCGCGAAGAACTCCGTGCAGTCGACGAGCTCCTGTCCCATGCGCAGGTCCGGCTTGTCGGTGCCGAAGCGAGCCATGGACTCGGCGTAGGTCATCCGCGGGAACGGTGTCGTGAGCTCCACTCCGACCAGCGCCCACAGCGCCACCAGGACCTCCTCGGACAGGACGAGTACGTCGTCCTGGTCGACGAAGCTCATCTCGACGTCGAGCTGGGTGAACTCCGGCTGCCGGTCGGCCCGGAAGTCCTCGTCGCGGTAGCAGCGGGCGATCTGGTAGTACCGCTCCATCCCGGCGACCATGAGCAGCTGCTTGAACAGCTGGGGGCTCTGCGGGAGGGCGTACCAGCTGCCGGGCTGGAGCCGTGCCGGGACCAGGAAGTCGCGGGCCCCCTCCGGCGTCGAGCGGGTCAGTGTGGGCGTCTCGATCTCGACGAACCCGTGGCGGTCCAGCACCTCGCGGGCGGCCCGGTTCACCCGGCTCCGCAGCCGGAGCGCCTCGTTGGGGCCCGCTCCTCCGCAGGTCGAGGTAACGGTGCCGCAGCCGGGCCTCCTCCCCCACGTCGCCCCCCTTATCGACGCTGTCTCGTCGATCGGGAACGGCAGCGCCGCGCTGGCACTGAGCACCTCGACGTCCTCGGCGATGACCTCGATCTCGCCGCTGGGAAGGTTCGGGTTGGCGTTGCCCTCAGGCCGCAGCGCGACCTCGCCGGTGACCTTCAGGCAGTACTCACTGCGCAGGCTGTGCGCGACGGCCTCGTCGCGGACGACCACCTGCACCACCCCGCTGGCCTCGCGCAGGTCGAGGAAGGCAACGCCGCCGTGGTCGCGACGGCGGGCGACCCATCCGGCGAGGGTGACGGACTGTCCGACGTGGTCGGCGCGCAGCTCGCCGGCGTCGTGGGTGCGGATCACGGGTGCTCCTTTGTGATGACGCGTGTGATGCTCGGCGTCAGGTCCTCGGTGGGTGGCGTCCAGGTGGCGGGGTCGGCGCTCACCTGCTCGCCGGTGCGGATGTCCTTCACCTCGTGCCCCTCGGCGTCCGTCGGGGAACCAGACGTAGGGGATCCCGCGGCGCTCGGCGTAGCGGATCTGCTTGCCGAACTTCTGGGGAGCCGGCGCCACCTCGCAGGGGATGCCGCGGGCGCGCAGCGCGGTGGCGACGGCGTCGCTGGCGCCGCGCGACTGCTCGTCGACGAGGGCGACGAGGACGGCGCTGGGCACCGACCGGCTGCTCGACAGCACCCCGTCGGCGATCAGCGGGACGAGGGTGCGGGAGACGCCGAACGAGACGCCCACCCCGGGGTACGTCGTCCGGCCGTCGTCGGCGAGGGCGTCGTACCGTCCGCCGCCGCCGACGGACTTCAGCCGCTCGTAGCCGCTCATGAAGATCTCCACGACGGTGCCGGTGTAGTAGTCGAGACCGCGGGCGATCCGGAGGTTCGCCTCGACGGTGACCCGCTCGCCCGCCGTGGCGGCGCAGCCCTCGACCACCGACGGCCAGCTCCGCGAGGCCGACGTCGAGCAGCTCGTCCTCCACCCCGAGGGCGCGGACACGCTCCACGAACGAGGTGTCGGCGACCCGGATCGTCGCCAGCTCCAGGCAGCGCTGCGGCCTGCTCGGGAGTCGCGCCGGCCAGCTCGACCAGCTGGTCGGCGACTGCCTCGGGAGCCAGCTTGTCGAGCTTGTCGATCACCCGGATGGCGGTCGTCAGGTCGGTCAGCCCGAGGCCGCGGTAGAAGCCCTGGATCAGCTTGCGGTTGTTGAGCTGGAACGAGAGCGGCGGCAGGGGCAGCCGGCTCAGCGCCTCCACCATCACCCGCATCACCTCGATGTCGTGGTGGAAGGGCAGCTCGCCCTGGCCCACGACGTCGATGTCGGCCTGCGTGAACTGGCGGTAGCGACCCTCCTGCGGCCGCTCGCCGCGCCAGGCGGGCTGGATCTGGTAGCGACGGAACGGGAAGTCCAGCTTGCCGGCGTTCTCGAGGACGTACCGGGCGAACGGGACCGTGAGGTCGAAGTGCAGTCCCGAGCCCTGCAGTCGCCCTCGCCCTCCTCGGCCTGGAGCCGGCGGAGGACGTAGATCTCCTTGTCGATCTCGCCGCCCTTCGCCAGCCGGTCGAGGGGCTCGACCACCCGGGTCTCGATCCCGGCGAAGCCGTGCAGCTCGAAGGTGCTGCGCAGGGTGTCGACCACCTCGCGCCTCGATGAGGCGCTGGGCGGGCAGCAGCTCGGGGAACCCGCTCAGCGGGGTCGGTCTGGCCATGTCCTCAGAGTCCCCGGGTGACTCGCCCGGCCTCGCGCCCGCCCTGGAGCTCGAGGAGGAAGGGGTTGGTCGCACGCTCGCGGCCGATGGACGTCTGCTCGCCGTGGCCGGGCAGGCACGACGATGTCGTCGGCCAGGGGCAGGACCTTCTCGGTCAGGCTGCGCAGCATCGTCGGGTGGTCCCCGCCGGGCAGGTCCGTGCGGCCGATCGACCCCGCGAAGAGCAGGTCGCCGGAGAACATCACCTCGGAGACCCCCTGCTCGCCGTAGTCGCTGCGGAAGGTGACCGACCCCTCGGTGTGGCCGGGGGTGTGGTCGACGAGGAACGAGAGTCCGGCGAGCTCGAGCGTCTGGCCGTCGGCGAGCTCGCGTACGTCGTCGGGCTCCGCCCACTCGTAGTTGCCGCCGAGCAGCATCTGGGTCGTCTCGCGGCTCATGCCCGCCATCGGGTCGGTGAGGAGGTGCCGGTCGTCGGGGTGGATCCACGCCGTGGAGTCGTAGGTGCCGGCGACCGGCGCCACGCACCACATGTGGTCGACGTGGCCGTGGGTGACCAGGACCGAGACCGGCTTGAGCCGGTGCTCCCGGACCACCTGGTCGACTCCCTCGGCGGCGTCCTTGCCCGGGTCGATGACGACGCACTCGTTGCCCGCCGCGGTGGCGACGACGTAGCAGTTGGTACCCCAGGGACCTGCGGGAAAGCCGGCGATGAACACTCCGTAGACCCTACCGAGAGTCATGCCCGCGAACGCAGCCGCCCGGCACCGGGTGACTAGCATGGCTCCGTCCGGGTGGGCTGCGCCCGCGCCGAGCGAACGCAAGAGGAGTCCAGTGACGAGTCATCCGTGGGGACGCGTCGCCGACGACGGGACGGTCTACGTCAAGACCGCCGACGGCGAACGCTCGGTGGGCCAGTACCCCGAGGGCACCCCGGACGAGGCCCTGAAGTTCTTCACCGAGCGGTACGACGCCCTCGAGTTCGAGGTCGGCCTGCTGGAGCAGCGGGTCAAGGCGGCCAAGCTCTCCCCCGACGAGGCAGCCACGTCGATCAGGACGGTGCGCGAGCAGGTCGTGGACGCCAACGCGGTCGGCGACCTCGCGTCGCTCGTCACCCGCCTCGACGCGCTCGGGCCGGTCCTCGAGCAGCAGCGCGAGGCCCGCAAGGCCGAACGGGCGCAGCGCGCCGCCGAGTCGAAGACCGCCAAGGAAGCGCTGGTGGCCGAGGCGGAGGAGATCGCCGCCGGCAACGACTGGCGCGGCGGCGCCAACCGGCTGCGCGACCTCCTCGACCAGTGGAAGGCGCTCCCCCGGATCGACCGGGCCTCCGACGACGCCCTGTGGCGCAGGTTCTCGACGGCACGGACCGCCTACACCCGTCGCCGCAAGTCGCACTTCGCCGAGCAGCACGAGAAGCGCGACGCCTCCCGGGTGGTCAAGGAGAAGCTGGCCAAGGAGGCCGAGAGCCTCGCCGACTCGCGCGAGTGGGGGCCGACGGCGGGCCGGTTCCGCGACCTGATGAAGCAGTGGAAGGCCGCCGGACCGGCGCCCCGCGACGTCGAGGAGGCCCTGTGGAAGCGGTTCCGGGGCGCCCAGGACACCTTCTTCGGAGCCCGTGACGCGGCCACGGCCGAGCAGGACAAGGAGTTCGCCGCCAACGCCGAGGTCAAGGAGCAGCTCCTCGTCGAGGCCGAGGCGCTGGTGCCGGTCACCGACCTCGACGCAGCGAAGGCGGCGATGCGCGACATCGCCGAGCGCTGGGAGGCCGCCGGCAAGGTGCCGCGCGAACGGATCAAGGAGCTCGAGGGCCGGATCCGCAAGGTCGAGCAGGAGATCCGGGGCGTCGAGGAGGAGCAGTGGCGTCGTACCGACCCGGAGAAGTCTGCCCGGGCCGACGACATGGTCTCCAAGCTCGAAGCGGCCCTCGCCGCGATCCAGGCCGACCTCGACGCCGCCCGCAGCGCCGGGGACGAGAAGAAGGTCCGCGAGCTCGAGGAGAACCTCGCCTCCCGCCAGGCCTTCCTCGACATGGCCAGGCGGGCCTCCGCCGACTTCTCCGGGTAACGGCTACTGGGTGACGCGGTAGGCGTCGAAGACGCCGGGCACGGAGCGGACCGCGCGCAGCACGTTGTCGAGGTGCTTGGCCTCGGCCATCTCGAAGGTGAAGCGGCTCTTGGCGACCCGGTCGCGGGTGGTCTGCAGGTTGGCGCTGAGGATGTTCACGTGGGCGTCCGAGAGCACCATCGTGATGTCGGACAGCAGGCGGGCCCGGTCGAGCGCCTCGACCTGGATGTTGACGAGGAACGTCGACTGGCCGGTCGGCGCCCACTCGACCTCGAGGAGCCGCTCGGGCTGGAGGCGCAGGCTGCTGGCGTTGGTGCAGTCGGTGCGGTGCACCGACACTCCCCCGCCCTTGGTGACGAAGCCGAGGATGTCGTCGGGCGGCACGGGCGTGCAGCACTTCGCGAGCTTGGCCCACACGTCGGGGGCGCCCTTGACGATGACTCCCGCGTCGCCGGCCCCGCCGGCCTTCGATCGGGTACGGCGGCCGGTGATGGTGACGCCCTCGGAGGCGTCCTCCGCCGCCCCTTCGTCGCCGCCGTGCAGGTGGATGACCCGGCGTACGACGGCCTGGGCGCTGAGGTTCCCCTCCCCGACCGAGGCGTAGAGGGCCGAGACGTCGGCCAGGTTGAAGTGCACCGCGGCGAGCATCAGCGACTCGTGCGAGAGCAGCCGCTTGAGCGGCAGCCCTTCCTTGCGCATCAGCTTGGCGATCTGCTCCTTGCCCTGCTCGATGGCCTCCTCGCGCCGCTCCTTGGTGAACCACTGGCGGATCTTCGACCGCGCCCGCGGCGACTTCACGAACGTGAGCCAGTCGCGTGACGGGCCAGCCGTCGGCGCCTTGGAGGTGAAGATCTCCACCACGTCGCTGTTGTCGAGGGTGGACTCGAGCGGGACCAGCCGTCCGTTGACCCGCGCGCCGATGGTGTGGTGCCCGACCTCGGTGTGCACGGCGTAGGCGAAGTCGACGGGCGTCGCCCCGGTGGGCAGGGCGATCACGTCGCCGCGCGGGGTGAAGACGTAGACCTCGGCCCGGTTGATCTCGAAGCGCAGCGACTCCAGGAACTCCCCCGGATCCTCGACGTCGCTCTGCCAGTCGAGCAGCTGCCGCACCCAGGTCATGTCGTCCATGTCCCCGCGGCGCTCGGTGTCGACCCCGGTCCTGCCGTCCTCCTTGTACTTCCAGTGGGCCGCGACGCCGTACTCCGCCCGTCGGTGCATGCCGAAGGTCCGGATCTGGATCTCCACCGGCTTGCCCTGCCGGGCCCATGACCGTGGTGTGCAGCGACTGGTACATGTTGAACTTCGGCATCGCGACGAAGTCCTTGAACCGGCCCAGGACGGGGTTCCACCGCGAGTGGAGGACGCCGAGCGCGGAGTAGCAGTCGCGATCCTCCTCGACCAGGATCCGGATGCCGACCAGGTCGTAGATGTCGGAGAACTCCCGGCCGCCCAGGATCATCTTCTGGTAGATCGAGTAGTAGTGCTTGGGCCGGCCGGTCACCATCGCCTTGACCTTGGCCTCCTTGAGGTCCTGCTCGACCTGCCGGATCACCTCGGCCAGGAACTGCCCGCGCGACGGGGCGCGCTCGGCGACCAGCCGCACGATCTCGTCGTAGATCTTGGGGTGCAGGGTGGCGAACGCGAGGTCCTCCAGCTCCCACTTGAGCGTGTTCATGCCCAGGCGGTGGGCCAGCGGGGCGTAGATGTCGAGGGTCTCCCGCGCGGTCCGCTCCTGCGACGCCTGGGAGACGTAGCGCAGGGTGCGCATGTTGTGGAGCCGGTCGGCGAGCTTCACGACCAGCACCCGGATGTCGCGCGACATCGCGACGATCATCTTGCGGATGGTCTCGGCCTGCGCGGAGTCGCCGTACTTGACCTTGTCGAGCTTGGTGACCCCGTCGACCAGCCGGGCGACCTCGTCGCCGAAGTCGTCGCGGAGCTCGTCGAGGGTGTACGGCGTGTCCTCGACCGTGTCGTGCAGGAGGGCGGCCACCAGGGTGGGCTCGGTCATGCCGATGTCGGCGAGGATCGTGGTGACCGCGAGCGGGTGGGTGATGTAGGGGTCACCGCTCTTGCGCACCTGCGTGCCGTGCATCTTCTCCGCGGTGACGTAGGCGCGCTCGAGGAGCGCCAGGTCTGCCTTCGGGTGGTTGGCCTTCACCGCGCGGAAGAGCGGCTCCAGCACGGCGTTGCCGGGCTGGCTCCGGGTGCCCATCCGCGCGAGGCGGGCGCGCATGCCCGCGGCCGGAGGTGACCGTCTCGGAGGCGCGCTCGTCCTCCGTCTCAGGTGCGGCCTTCCCCGCCGTCTGCCCCTCGGTCACTTCTCCAGTCTAGGAGTCTGACCTGATCGTGGTGAGCGCCGTGACCGGAAGGTCACCGACAGTCTCCCGACCCGGGCAGGAACCCGAGCTCCATGAGCACCGCACCGGCCACCACCACACCCCCGCACTTCTCGACCAGCTCGCGGGTCGCGTTGAGCGTGCCGCCGGTGGCCAGCACGTCATCGACCAGCAGCACCCGGTCGCCGGGCGAGATCGCGTCGCGATGCAGCTCCAGGGTCGCCTCGCCGTACTCCAGCGCGTAGGAGACGGCGTACGTCGCGCGCGGCAGCTTGCCCGCCTTCCGGACCGGGATGAACCCGGCGCCCAGCTCGAGCGCGACCGGAGCGGCCAGGATGAAGCCGCGCGCCTCCATGCCGACGACCTTGTCGACGACGACCTGCCCGGCCTGGTCGCGCCCCACGGCGGCGAGCGCGTCCACCACCGCGGTCAGGGCGTCGTGGTCGGCCAGCAGGGGCGTGATGTCCTTGAAGACGACCCCCGGCTCGGGGAAGTCGGGCACGTCGATGACGAGCCGCTCGAGTGCCTCGGCGGCGTCGACCGAGGTCGGCACCGCTACTTCCTGCCCCGCTTGGAGCGTGGCTGCCGGCTGGGTTGCTGCCGGCCCGACGCGGCGCTCTTCTGCACCGGCCGCTGCGCGGACGGTGCCACGCGCCCGCGGCCCGACGCCTCGGGTGAACGGGCGGGAGCCGTCGGCGCCGACCCATCGCCGGCCGGCACCGGGTGGTCGGGGTCAACGCCCGGCTCATCGGCGACCGGCAGGTCCTCGGTGAAGGCGGGGACCGCGGCGTAGCGGTCGGCCATCGCCCGACGGCGCGCCTTGTCCCGCTTCTCGGCGAGCACCACCTCGCTCTCCCGCGACTTCAGGTGTGCCAGGAGCGGCGTGGCGATGAAGACCGAGGAGTAGACCCCGGCGGCCATGCCGACGAACAGCGCCAGCGCCAGGTCCTTCAGCGAGCCCGTGCCCAGCTGCACGACTCCGACGTAGAGGATGCAGCCGACGGGGATCAGCGCCACGATCGAGGTGTTGATGGAGCGCACCAGCGTCTGGTTCACCGCCAGGTTGGCGGCTCCCGCGTAGGTCTGTCGGGTGCCCCTCAGGTCGGCGGTGTTCTCGCGGACCTTGTCGAAGACCACGACCGTGTCGTAGAGCGAGAAGCCGAGGATCGTGAGCAGGCCGGTCACCGTGGCGGGGCTGACCTCGAATCCGGACAGGGCGTAGATCCCGATCGTGATGATCACGTCGTGGGCCAGCGCCACGAGGGCGGCCACCGACATCTTCCACTGCCGGAAGTAGGCCCAGATGAACAGGACGACCAGCACCAGGAAGACGCCCAGGCCGAGCAGGGCGCGCTCGGCGACCTCCTGTCCCCACGAGGCGCCGATCTCCGACTGTGACAAGTCGTCGTTGGTCGCCCCGGTCGTGTCGAGGATGGCCTGACTGACCTCGGCGCTCTCGTCGTCGGTGAGCGGCTCGGTCTGGATCAGGATGGCCTCGTTGCCGCTGGTGGTGACCACCGGTGAGGAGGCGTTGTCGATACCGGTGCCGGCCACGGCCTGCGCGCAGCTCGTCGGCGGTGTCCTGGTTGACCTGGTCGGCCGAGAGGGAGACGCGGTACTCCGCGCCGCCGGTGAACTCGATGCCGTAGTTGATCCCCTTGCCGACCAGCCCGCCCACGGCCACCAGCACGATCGCAGCAGAGATGGCGTACCAGAGCCAGCGCCGGCCGACGAAGTCGATGGACCTCTTGCCGGAGTAGAGGTCGTTGCCGAGCCGGGAGAACTTGCCCATCAGGCCCTCGCCCCCATCGGGAGTCGGTCGAGGCCGAGGCTCTCGGCATCAAGGCCGGAGAGCTTGTGGCCCCTGTTGAAGAAGTCGAACCGTGCCAGCCAGGACACCATCGGGTGGGTGAACCAGAAGAACACCACCAGGTCGATCACCGTGGAGAGACCCAGTGCGAACGCGAAGCCCCGCACCACGCCGGTGGCAAAGATGAAGAGGACGACAGCGGCGAGCAGCGAGACGGCGTCCGCAGCCAGACAGGTGTTCCGGGCACGCTGCCAGCCGCTCTCCGCGGCGACCCTCATCGACTTCCCGTCGCGCATCTCGTCGCGGATCCGCTCGAAGTAGACGATGAACGAGTCGGCGGTGATGCCGACGCCGACGATCAGTCCGGCGACGCCCGGCAGCGACAGAGCGAATCCCGCGCTCTCACTCAGCAGCAGCACCAACGCATAGGTCAGGGCCGCCGCGACGACGAGCGAGGCCAACACGACCAGGCCCAGCCCGCGGTAGTAGAGCAGGCAGTAGAGCATCACCAGGCCGAGCCCGAGCGCGCCCGCCGCGAGTCCGGCCGAGAGCTGGTTGCCGGCGAGGGACGGTCCGACGGTCTGGGTCTCGATGAGGTCGTCGGAGAACGCGATCGGCAGCGCACCGAACTTCAGGCTGGTGGCCAGGCCGGTGGCCTCGGTCTCGGTGAAGTCGCCGGTGATCTGGGCCTCGCCGTTGGTGATGACGCCGTTCATCGTCGGCGCCGAGATCACCTGGCCGTCCAGGACGATCGCGAACTGCTTCTCGGTGCCGAAGAGGGTTTGCGAGATCTGCGTGAAGTCCTCGGTGCCGGCCCCGTCGAACTTCAGGTCCACCGCCCAGTTGACGCTCTGGTCGGGGATGCCGGCGCCGGCCGACGACAGGTTTGTGCCCTCGATCATCGACACCGAGAGGAGGTACTTGATGCCGTCCTGGTCGCAGGTCACCAGGGGCTTGTCCGGGTCGTCCTCGACGACCGGGGCCTCACCCGGGGGTGGGCACTCGTACTCGTTGAAGGCCTTGATCGACGCCTGATCGGGGTTGTCCATCCACTTCAGCGGGTCGTCGACCAGGTCACCCTCGGGGGACGGCTGCGCGGGCACGCTGGGACTCGGCGACTCCGACTGCTTCCTGGGGGCTCTCCGTCTGCTGCTCGCCGTTCGTGGCGAGGAACGGCGGCCGGCTCTTCGGGCTGCTGTTCCCCGAGTCAGGGTCGGGCGCGGACGGCACCGTGACGCCGGAGCCGGGGATCTGGGGCTGCTGCGGGGCCTGGGGAGTCGCCGCTGCGCGCCACAGGGGCCGGGATCGACCGACGTACAGGCCACCACCCGGAACCGCAGCTGGGCCTGTCGCTTGACGGTCTCCTCCAGCTCGGGCCGGGTCTCGCCCGGGATCTCCACCACCACGGTCCGCTCGCCCTGGGTGGTGACCTCGGCCTCGGAGACGCCGGAGCCGTTGACCCGGCTGTCGATGATGCTGGCGGCCTCCTGGAGGCTCTCCTGCGTGACGCTCGTCGCCGCTGGCCACGAGGCTGATCCGTGTGCCGCCCTGCAGGTCGAGGCCCAGACGCGGGGTCCAGGAGCCGGCCAGCGCGACCAGGCCGAAGGCGATCGCCAGCCCCACGAAGAACGCCACCACGGTGCGCACGGGGCGGTAGCGGTTGCGCGCCATCTCAGCCTTCCTCGGGCTCGTCGGCAGCAGTCTCGGTCGGTACGACGTTCGCGATGGCGCCGCGCGCGACCTTGAGGGTCACGCCGTCGGCCACCAGCACGTGCACGTTGTCGCCGTCGAGCGCCGCCAGGGTGCCGAAGATCCCCGACGACAGCATGACGTCGTCACCAATCTCCAACGCGCCCTGCATGCGGGAGAGTTCCCTCTGGCGCTTCGAGGCCGGCCGGATGATCAGGAACCAGAACAGGAACGCGATCCCGACGATGGGCAACAGGGAGACGAGCTCCGGCACGACTGAACCTCTCGAGCGTGGACTTGGGGATGCCGACCCGAGACGGGGTGGCGACGGTGAAGTGTAACCGTCGCCACTTGCGTCCGAAGAATTACTCCTCGAACACTCAGTCCTCGAACAGCGGGGCGTCGCCACCGAACGGGTTGCCGGGCTGGCTGGCCGGAGCGCTCAGTCCGAGGTGAGCCCAGGCGGCACGCGTCGCGACCCGACCCCGGGGCGTCCGTGCGAGCAGCCCCATGCGGACCAGGAACGGCTCGGCGACCTCCTCGACCGTCTCTCGCTCCTCGCCGACCGCCACCGCGAGCGTGGAGATCCCGACCGGGCCACCCCCGAAGCGCCGGCACAGCACGTCGAGCACGCCCAGGTCGAGCCGGTCGAGGCCGGACTCGTCGACCTCGTAGAGCTCCAGCGCCCGGCGGGCGATGTCGAGGTTGACCACCCCGTCTGCCCGGACCTGGGCGTAGTCGCGGACGCGACGGAGCAGCCGGTTGGCGATACGGGGTGTGCCACGGGAGCGGGAGGCGATCTCGGCGGCACCGTCGCTGGTGACGTCGACGTCCAGCAGCCCGGCCGACCGGTGGACGATCTGGTCGAGCTCCTCGGGTGCGTAGAACTCCAGGTGGGCGGTGAATCCGAACCTGTCGCGCAGCGGCCCCGGGAGCAGTCCGGCGCGAGTGGTGGCCCCGACGAGGGTGAACGGCGGGATCTCCAGCGGGATCGCGGTGGCCCCGGGCCCCTTGCCGATCACCACGTCGACCCGGAAGTCCTCCATCGCCATGTAGAGCATCTCCTCGGCCGGCCGCGACATCCGGTGGATCTCGTCGACGAACAGCACGTCGCCGTCGTTCATCCCGGAGAGGATGGCGGCGAGGTCGCCGGCGTGGGTGATGGCTGGTCCGCTGGTGAGCCGCAACGGGGTGGACATCTCCGCGGCGATGATCATGGCGAGCGTGGTCTTGCCGAGGCCGGGTGGACCCGAGAGCAGCACGTGGTCGGGGGGCCGCTGGCGCTGGCGTGCCGCCTCGAGCACCAGCCCCAGCTGGGCGCGGACCCGATGCTGTCCGACGACCTCGTCGAGGGTGCGGGGCCGCAGAGCCGCCTCGACGACGCGCTCGTCGCCCTCGGCCTCGGCTGCGGTCAGGTTGCGCAGGTGTGCTTCCTCGGCGGCGTCCAGGTGGTCCATGGTCACGCCTTGCTCAGGGAACGGAGCGCAGCGCGGAGCAGCGCCCCGACGTCGGGCTGGTCTCCGGCGTCCTGGGACACGGACTCGACCGCCTGGTCGGCGTCCCTGGCCGACCAGCCGAGCCCGACCAGGCCCTGGTGGACCTGCGCCCGCCAGGGGGCGACGGGTGCGCTCGGCCACCCGGCCGGCGACGCCGGTCGGGGCGCCGATCCGGTCCTTGAGCTCGAGGATGATCCGCTGCGCACCCTTCTGCCCGATGCCCGGGACCCGCGTGAGGGTCTTGACGTCGTCACCGGCGACGGCAGTCCGGAGGTCGTCGGGCGAGAGGCACGCGAGCATCGCCTGGGCCAGCTTGGGCCCGACGCCGGAGGCGGTCTGCACGAGCTCGAAGGTGGCCTTCTCGTCGTCGTCGAGGAACCCGAAGAGGGTCAGGGAGTCCTCGCGCACCACCATGCTGGTCGGCAGGGTGGCCGACTGGCCGGGTCGGAGCGTGGCGAGAGTGCCCGGGGTGCACATCAGCTCGAGCCCGACCCCGCCCACCTCCAGGACGGCGCTGGTCACCGACACCGCGGCGACCTCGCCGCGCACGAACGCGATCATTGCTGCCTCCGGTTGGTCGAGCTGGTCACGGCCCGGGCCAGGGCAGCGTCGATGCGGGCCTGGGCCTCCCCGCGCCAGACGTGGGTGATCGCCAGGGCCAGAGCATCGGCGGCGTCCGCCGGCTTGGGTGGCGCGTCGAGCCGCAGGATCCGGGCCACCATCGCCCCCACCTGCGCCTTGTCGGCCCGCCCGCTGCCGGACACCGCTGCCTTGACCTCGCTGGGGGTGTGGAGGGCGACCGGAAGCCCGCGGCGGGCAGCGGCGACCAGGGCGATGCCGCTCGCCTGGGCGGTGCCCATGATCGTGCTGGAGTCGGACCGGGCGAAGACCCGCTCCACGGCCACCGCGTCGGGGGCGTACTCGTCGAGCCAGGCGTCGATCCCCGCGAGGATCGTGACCAGACGTTGGGCGACGGGCTCGTCGGCACTGGTCCGGAGCACGTTGACGTCGACCAGGGTCAGCGGTCGACCGACCGACCCCTCCACCACGCCCATACCGCAGCGCGTGAGTCCCGGGTCGATGCCGAGCACCCGCATGGCCACACCTTCCTGGTCCGAACACCTGTTCGGAGCCCACGCTAACCCGGGGCCTCCCCCGTCGACGGTCGCGACGCGCCGGGGACTGGGCAGGTTCCCCCTACTCACGAGGCGACGGCCATGAGTGCAGATCTTCAGCCACCAGGCGCGCGAGAATCTGCACCGTCGGCGCTCGACACAGGTGCCGACGACGGGCAGCCCACGGCAGGTGGGCTTTCGCCTCACCGGGTCTCGACACGCCGGTCGCGGCTTCGCAGGCTCAGCCGCGCGGCTCGCTCGACCACCATTGACGCGTCCCGCAGCTCCGCTGCGTCACGCGTCGAGCTGGGCCATCACTTCGTCGCTGACGTCGAAGTTGGCGAAGACGTTCTGTACGTCGTCGCTGTCCTCGAGAGCCTCGATCAGACGGAAGACCTTCGCGGCCCCCTCCTTGTCGAGCTCGACCTGCATGTCGGGAACGAACTGCGCCTCCGCGGAGTCGTAGTCGATCCCCGCGGCCTGGAGCGCGGTCCTGACGCCGACCAGGTCGGTCGCCTCGGAGATCACCTCGAAGGCCTCCCCGAGGTCGTTGACCTCCTCGGCCCCCGCTTCCAGCGCCGCCTCGAGTACGTCGTCCTCGGACACCGCCTTCCCCTCCTGGTCGACGGGCACGATCACGACGCCCTTGCGGTTGAACAGGAAGGACACCGAGCCGGGGTCGGCCAGCGATCCGCCGTTGCGGGTCATCGCGGTCCGCACCTCCATCGCGGCGCGGTTGCGGTTGTCGGTCAGGCACTCGACGAGCATGGCGACGCCGGAGGGGCCGTAGCCCTCGTACATGATCGTGGAGTAGTCCGCGCCCCCGGCCTCGGCGCCGGAGCCACGCTTGACCGCGCGGTCGATGTTGTCGTTGGGGACCGACGACTTCTTGGCCTTCTGGATGGCGTCGTAGAGCGTCGGGTTGCCGGCCGGGTCGCCGCCACCCATCCGGGCCGCGACCTCGACGTTCTTGATCAGCTTCGCGAACATCTTGCCGCGCCGGGCGTCGATGACCGCCTTCTTGTGCTTGGTGGTCGCCCATTTCGAGTGGCCGGACATGCGTTCCTTCTCAGTGTCGGTGGTCGAGCACCAGGTCGACGAAGACCTGATGGATCCGGGCGTCGCCGCCCCACTCCGGATGGAACGACGTCGCCATCAGCGGTCCCTGCCGGACCGCGACGATCCTACCCATCGCCGGGCCCTCCTCGACGCGCGCGAGGACGTCCACCCCGGCGCCTGACTCCTCCACCCACGGGGCGCGGATGAACACCGCGTGCACCGGGCCCTCGACCCCGTCGAACTCCAGGTCGCCCTCGAAGGAGTCGACCTGTCGCCCGAAGGCGTTGCGCCGGACCGTCACGTCGAGACCGCCGAGGGTCTCCTGGCCCGGGGCCCCGTCCTCGATCCGGTCGGCGAGCATGATCATCCCCGCGCAGGTGCCGAAGGCGGGCAGGCCGTCCTTGATCCGTTGCCGCAGTGGCTCGAAGAGGTCGAAGGTGCGGGCCAGCTTGGCCATCGTGGTGGACTCGCCGCCGGGGATGACCAGGCCGTCGCAGGCGTCCAGCTCGGCCGGCCGGCGTACCGCCGTGGCGCGGACCCCGAGGTCGGTCAACATCCGCAGGTGTTCGCGGACGTCTCCCTGCAGGGCGAAGACTCCGACGGTCGGTGCTGTCACTGTTCCCTCTGGTGAGCTCGCAGTTCGAGCGCGCAAGCACGGCCCGCGCTTGGGTCCTGGCCGCTGCGCTCTCTCGCTTCGCTCACCAACCGCGTTCGGACAGCCGGTGCGGCTCCGGGATCTCGTCGACGTTGAGACCGACCATGGCCTCGCCGAGGCCCCGGGAAACCTTGGCGACCACGTCGGGATCGTCGTAGAAGGTGGTGGCCTTGACGATCGCCTCCGCGCGCTGCGCAGGGTTGCCGGACTTGAAGATGCCGGAGCCGACGAAGACTCCCTCCGCGCCGAGCTGCATCATCATCGCCGCGTCGGCCGGGGTCGCGATGCCACCGGCGGTGAAGAGCACCACGGGGAGCTTGCCCGCCCCGGCGACCTCCTTGACCAGGTCGTACGGCGCCTGCAGCTCCTTCGCCGCAACGAAGAGCTCGTCGCCCTCCATGCCGTGCAGCCGCCGCAGCTCGGAGCGGATCGCGCGCATGTGGGTGACGGCGTTCGAGACGTCGCCGGTGCCGGCCTCGCCCTTGGAGCGGATCATCGCGGCACCCTCGGTGATCCGGCGCAAGCGCCTCACCGAGGTTGGTCGCGCCGCACACGAACGGCACCGTGAACGCCCACTTGTCGATGTGGTTGGCGTAGTCGGCCGGGGTGAGCACCTCGGACTCGTCGACGTAGTCGACACCGAGGCTCTGCAGCACCTGCGCCTCGGCGAAGTGGCCGATCCGGGCCTTGGCCATCACCGGGATCGAGACCGCCTCGATGATCCCGTCGATCATGTCCGGGTCGCTCATCCGGGACACGCCACCCTGGGCCCGGATGTCGGCCGGCACCCGCTCGAGCGCCATCACGGCGACCGCTCCGGCGTCCTCGGCGATCTTGGCCTGGTCGGCGGTGACCACGTCCATGATCACGCCGCCCTTGAGCATCTCGGCCATGCCCCGCTTCACGCGGGTGGTGCCCGTGGTCGTCGCCTCGGTGGGGGTGGTTTCAGCCATGCCGCAATCGTACGGCGACACGCCGGGGCTCACCCATTCGGGGAGCCCGCCCCGGAAGCCGCCTGGGCCTGTGCCTGCCGGCGCACGACCCAGATCCGCTGCACCACCGTGACCGTGCTCGCGATCGCCAGGACCCACAACGAGATCTGGAGGAGCACCGGGAGGTCGAACAGGTCGGCGAAGAAGGCAGGGACGAGGAAGCCGACGAGGCGATCGGGCCGCTCGGCAACACCGACCTTGGCGTCGTAGCCGAGGTGGTCGGCCTTGGCCCGTGCGTACGACGTGACCGCACCCATGGCGAGCACCACCAGGCTCAGGACGAGGTACAGCCTCTCCTCCGTGACCCACGCGAAGTACAGCGCGATGCCCCCGAAGATGGCGGCGTCGGCGATCCGGTCGAGCGTCGAGTCCAGGAACGCGCCGAACATGTCCTTCCGCCCCATCGTGCGGGCCATCTGGCCGTCGATCAGGTCGCTGAAGACGAAGGCGGTGATGACCAGCACGCCCTGCCAAATCATCCCCTGGGGGAAGAACACGAGCGCGCCGGCCGATACCCCCAGCGTGCCCACGAGGGTCACCGCGTCGGGGCTGATCCCGAGCCGCAGGAACAGCCGGACGAACGGGGCGAGTGCCTTCGTCTGCCAGAAGGTCTTGAAGCGGTCCAACATGGTGGCCGCAGGCTACCGGGACCACGTTCGCGTCAGACGAGCTCGGGCACCCTGAGCGGGCCAGCGCGAGCTCGAACTCCGCGATCTCGATGGAACTCGAAACCCGGTTTCGAACCTGATGCGCTCCCGCAACGCGGTCGGCGGGCTCCTGACTGGCGTCGAGGGCTGCGGCGCGACTCGAACGTCGCCGTGCTGCAGATGCGCCGGTCGAGCCGGTCGACGAACAGGCTGACGCTGCAGAACCCGTCGAACGCCTCGATCTCCGGAGCAGGGGGTTCCGGAACCGCTCCAGCATGAAGTGGATGTAGACGTCCGGGGCTTGGCCCAGACGATCCGGCAACAGGCACCTTCGCCAGCGCGGCTGCACGCGGCGCATGAGCAGCGATCTCCCACTGTCCACCTCAGGCTCGCCGCCGAGGATCTCACCCAGCCTGGCCAGCAGAGGGGTCATCTCGTCGCTGGCGAAGACCATCGAGTCCTCGGTCTCCCAGGCACTGGTGGCGATGCAGCGACCGTCATTCGGTCGACCACCAGCGACAGGCCCAGGCATCCGTCCAGCGCCGTGACGGCGGGTTGCACTTCGTCGCGGACGAAGGCAATGCCCTCGTTGACCGATTCGGGCCGGCCACTAATCATCGTGGAGCGCGCATGCATGACAACCCCCTTGGCGTCAGACGAGCTCGGGCACCCTCAGGTGTGCCAGCAGCGAGCTCGAACTCCGCGATCTCGAGGAACTCGACCCCGTGTCCCGGGCGGCCCTCTCACGCAGCCCAGCGGCGGCCTCCCGGCTGGCGTCGAGCGCGGCCGCTCGACTCGAACGTCACCGTGCTGCAGATGTCGGCGCTCGAGACGGTCGACGAACAGGCTGGCGCTGCAGAAGCCATCGACCGTCTCGATCCCCGGCAGGAGGGGCTGCGGAACCGCTCCAGCACGTGGATGTGACGTCCGGTGGCCGGGACCAGATGATCCGGCAGCAGGCTCCTCTGGCCCGTCGGGCGCGCGCGATGCATGAGGGCGATCTCCCACTGGTCGACCTCGGGCTCACCGCCGAGGATCTCGCCCGGCGCGGGCCCGGAGGGGGTCAGCTCGTCTCTCGGCGACGGCCATCGACTCCACGGTCTGCCAGGCGCTGGTGGCGATGCAGCGACCGGACGACCCGGTCGACCACCAGCGACAGCCCCAGGCATCCGTCCATCACGCGTGATGGCGGGCTGGGCCTCGTCGCGGATGAAGGCGATGCACTCATCGACCGCTTCGGGCCGGCCCGTGATCGTGACTGGAGCGCGCATACATGGCAACCCCTCGTGGTCGAGGCAGCGCCCCGGCGGCGCCGCCGCTCACCTCTCACTATCCCCGCCCGTCCCCTCAGGGAACAATGACGCGATCGCGTCAGTCCGACCAGGCCTCCGCCAGCAGGTCGCGGGTGTCGGCCAGCAGCTCGGGCAGGGTCTTGGTGCGGCCGATGATCGGCATGAAGTTCTGGTCACCGGGCCAGCGCGGGACGACGTGCTGGTGCAGGTGGGCCGAGATCCCGGCGCCGGCAACCGCGCCCTGGTTCATGCCGATGTTGAACCCCCCGGCGGCCGACACCGACCTGATCACGGTCATCGCCTGCCGGGTCAGGAGGCCCATCTCCTCGGCCTCCTCCGGGGTCGTCTCGGTGTAGTCGGCGATGTGCCGATACGGGCAGACCATCAGGTGGCCGGGCGCGTAGGGGTAGAGGTTCAGGACGGCGTACACGACCTCGCCGCGGCGTACGACGAGTCCGGCGGCGTCGTCGAGCTTCGGGATCCGGCAGAAGGGACACTCCCCCGAGCGTCGCGTCGGCAGGCTTGCTCTCCCCCCGGATGTAGGCCAGCCGGTGCGGAGTCCAGAGCCGGTCCAGCCCGTCGGCCTCGCCGGCCCCGTCCTGCCGCACGGTCTCGCCCGGGTCGCCCATGGCGCCCGATCCTAGAGGTCGCCCGGGCGCCGGGATGGGGCGCCGGCCGGCGAGCGGCGTAGGCTGATGGAACGGAGCCATCCAGGCTCTCGATCAGGGAGCCACGATGAGCGACAAGTCGCCACGGCAGGCCATGTCCAAGAAGTCCGTGAAGTCGATCAAGGAGAAGCGGGCCGAGAAGCGCGACAAGGCGCACCAGCAGACCTTCTCCGACAAGCTCGATCACCGGCAAGAAGTGACTCTCCTGGGCCTCGGGGTCATCGGCACCTCGGCCAAGGAGAACGAACACCGGTTGCCCCTGCATCCGGACCACCTGGCCCTCCTCGAGCCCGACATCCGTGGACAGATCACCCTCGAGCACGGCTACGGCCAGAAGTTCGGCGTGCCCGACGACGAGCTCTCCCCGTTGGTGTCCGGGTTCGCCTCCCGTGAGGAGATCCTCGCCGGATCCGACGTGGTCCTGCTACCGAAGCCGCAGCACGCCGATGTCGCCGCGATGGGTACCGGCCAGGTGCTGTGGGGATGGCCGCACTGCGTCCAGGACCCGGTGCTCACCCAGATCGCGATCGACGGCGGGCTGACCCTGATCGCGTTCGAGGCGATGAACCACTGGACCCGTGACGGCAACGTCGGTCTCCACGTGTTCCACAAGAACAACGAGCTGGCGGGCTACTGCTCGGTGCTGCAGGCGCTGCAGCTGACCGGATCGACGGGCGACTACGGCCGCCGGTTGAGTGCCGTGGTGATCGGGTTCGGGGCGACCGCCCGCGGAGCGGTCACCGCTCTCAACGCCCACGGCGTGCACGACGTGCGCGTGCTGACCACGCGCGGGGTCGCCGCGGTGGGCTCCCCCATCCACTCGGTCCGGATCCTCCAGTTCGACCACGACCCCGAGGAGCCGCACCTGAGTGAGGTGATCACCGAGCGCGGGCGCGTCCCGGTGGCGTCGTTCCTGGCCGAGAACGACATCGTGGTCAACTGCACTTTCCAGGACACCGCCGCTCCGCTGACCTACCTGACGAGCGAAGACCTGCCGGCCTTCCGTCCCGGGAGCCTGATCGTGGACGTGTCGTGCGACGAAGCGATGGGCTTCAGCTGGGCCCGCCCCACGACCTTCGACGAGCCGATGTTCCAGGTCGGCAACCGGGTCGGCTACTACGCGGTCGATCACAGCCCGTCGTACCTGTGGAACTCCGCGACCTGGGAGAACAGCCAGGCGTTGATCCCGTTCCTGCGGCCGGTCCTGGAAGGGCCGACGTCGTGGGACGCCGATGAGACGCTGCGCCGGGCGACCGAGATCCGCAGCGGTCGGGTGGTCAACCCGGACATCCTCGCCTTCCAGGGGCGCTCAGTCGTCCACCCGCACCTGGTGGGCTGAACCGGCCCTCAGACCTGGACCCGGGACTCGACCGCCTCGGCCACCCGGTCGATCGCCTCGGCGATCGGGACGCCGTTGTCCTGGTGGCCGTCGCGGTAGCGGAACGACACCGCTCCCGCTTCCATGTCCTGGTCGCCGGCGATGACCATGAACGGCACCTTCTGCAGCTGGGCGTTGCGGATCTTCTTCTGCATCCGGTCGTCGGAGTCGTCGACCTCGACCCGCAGCCCGCGCGCCCTCATCTGCTGGGCGACCTCGGTCAGGTAGTCGTTGTGGCGTTCGGCGATCGGGATCGCCTGGACCTGGACCGGCGCCAACCACGGCGGGAAAGCACCGGCGTAGTGCTCGGTCAGCACGCCGACGAACCGCTCGATCGAGCCGAACAGGGCGCGGTGGATCATGACCGGCCGCTGACGCGACCCGTCGGAGGCGGTGTACTCGAGTCCGAACCGCTCGGGAAGGTTGAAGTCGAGCTGCACGGTGGACATCTGCCAGGTGCGTCCGATCGCGTCCTTCGCCTGAACCGAGATCTTGGGCCCGTAGAACGCCGCCCCGCCGGGGTCCGGCACCAGCTCGAGGCCGGAGTCGTCGGCCACCTGCTGAAGGGTGGCGGTCGCCTCGTCCCAGAGCGCGTCGGAGCCGACGAACTTCTCGGGGTCCTTGGTGGACAGCTCGAGGTAGAAGTCGTCGAGGCCGTAGTCCTTGAGCAGATCGAGGACGAACCGCAGGGTGCGGGTGAGCTCGGCATGCATCTGGTCGCGGGTGACGTAGATGTGGGCGTCGTCCATGGTCAGGCCGCGCACCCTGGTCAGGCCGTGGACGACGCCTGACTTCTCGTAGCGGTAGACCGCCCCGAACTCGAAGAGCCGCAGCGGCAGCTCCCGGTAGGACCGCCCCCTGGCGCGGAAGATCAGGCAGTGGAAGGGGCAGTTCATCGGCTTGAGGTAGTAGTCCTGGCCGGCCTTGGTCACGTTGCCGCGGTCGTCGGCCACCTCGTCGAGGTGCATGGGCGGGTACATCCCGTCGGCGTACCAGTCGAGGTGCCCGGAGACCTCGAACAGCTGCGCCTTGGTGATGTGCGGGCTGTTGACGAACTCGTAGCCCTCCTCGACGTGCCGGCGCCGCGAGTAGTCCTCCATCTCCTTGCGGAGCACGCCACCCTTGGGGTGGAACACCGCCAGGCCAGACCCGATCTCGTCGGGGAAGCTGTAGAGGTCGAGCTCGCGGCCAAGCCGGCGATGGTCACGCCGCTCGGCCTCCTCGAGGTGGTGCAGGTGCTCCTCGAGCGCGTCCTTGGTCTCCCACGCGGTGCCGTAGATCCGCTGCAGCTGCCGGTTCTTCTCGTCACCCCGCCAGTACGCCGCCGCGCTGCGCATCAGCTTGAAGGCCGGGATCCGCTTCGTGGTCGGCAGGTGCGGGCCGCGGCACAGGTCGCTCCACGCCACGTCGCCCTTGCGGTTGAGGTTGTCGTAGATGGTGAGCTCGCCGGCCCCCACCTCGACGCTCGCTCCCTCGGCTGCCTCGCCGACGTCACCCGCACCCTTCAGCCCGATCAGCTCGATCTTGTAGGGCTCGTGCTGGAGCTCGTCGATGGCCTCGGCGTCGGAGACCGGGCGGCGCGAGAACCGCTGGTTCTCCTTGACGATCTTGCGCATCCGGGTCTCGATCTTCTCGAGGTCCTCCGGGTGGAAGGGCACCTCGACGTCGAAGTCGTAGTAGAAGCCGTTCTCGATCGGCGGCCCGATCCCCAGCTTCGCGTCCGGGTAGAGGTCCTGCACCGCTTGCGCCAGCACGTGCGCGGTCGAGTGGCGCAGGATGTCGCGGCCGTCCTGGCTGTCGATGGCCACGCCCTCGACGTCGTCCCCGTCGGCGAGCTCGTGGGCAAGGTCGCGCAGCTCGCCGGCGACCCGCGCGGCCACGATCGAGGGCTCGTCCTGGAAGAGCTCCCACGCCTTGGTGCCCGTCGTCACGGTCCGCTCCTCACGCTCACCGGCGTGGACGAGGGCGACCTTGATGTCGGGCACGGAACGACTCCTTGCATTTGTCGGGCGGCGGGTTGTGGTCGAACCCGATCGATCGTATCGGCCGACGCCGGTGGAGTTCGCGGCAGTTTCCGCGGCGCCCGCCGCAGCGCCCCTCGCCACCCGGCGATGGTGCCACAGCTGAGGCCTGCGCCTTTTTTACCTTGTTGACGGTCGGCGTACACCGTTGGCCGCGGCTGTCGGGAGCCGTACTCGACCGGGGTGGGGCCCCGACGGTTCTGAAGGGAGAGCCGTGAACCTCAGACCCACGTCGAAAAGAAGCCGTACCGCACTCCTCGCCCTCGTCGCCGGAACAGTCATCGCCGTCCTCGTCGCGGCGGCCGTGCCGACCTACAGCCTGAACACCCGCAAAACCGGACCGCGCTGACAACCGCGGCTTCCCGTTGTACTACACCGACGACAGGGGCCTGTCGCTGAGGTTGTGCGAGGACCAGACCGCAAGGTGCCTGGGAGCTGCGCGGCGCGACCTGGTCCCGCCCGAGGGCGAAGCCCTCTACTGGGCGGCCATCCGCCACCGTCCGCTCCAGGCGCGGGCCGATTGATGTCGAGTTCGCCCTCGAGGCAGCCTTCGGCGACGCGGGCCGGCCCATCGTCTTCGACCGGATCCGGATCCGGGGCCACCTCAACAACAGGGGCCATTACGTCCTCCTGCACCCGTACGGCAGGAACCCGCTTCCGCGCGATCAGACCCAGAGTTCCAGCGCAACGTGGACCTCACCCAGGACCGGAAGTGCTCCCGGGTCCGCAACGGGCGATGCCGCCGCGGAAACATCGACAACTTCCTGCGGGCCGTGAACCCCCCCAAGGGGTACGTCGGCTGGGGTACGCGGCTGTCGCGGGTGAGGGGCGGCACCGTCCGCAACAACCTGGTGCTGCGGACTCGCCAGGGTCGGGTCATCGGGCGGGCCTCGAGGTTCGAGATCGTCGGCAAGAGGGCCGGAGGGCTGCGCCGCTGAGGCTTCGTGCGAAGCAGTCGGAGGCCCGCAAGGGCCTCCGACTGCGACGATCGTGGTGGGCGATACTGGGTTCGAACCAGTGACCTCTTCGGTGTGAACGAAGCGCGCTACCACTGCGCCAATCGCCCCTGCTGTGCGGTGCGAAACCCTAGCGCATGGCAGGCCACGACTCACATTTCGCTGCGGGTGGCCAGAACCCCTCTCCCGGCCGTTTCGCGAGTTTCCCGATTTGCGTCACACGGGGCCCGAACGACCGTCACAATCGTGACAACCTCGATCCCTCGGAGCTCACGATGACGTCGCAGCCGATCACGCCGGTGCTGGCCCAGCACGTGACGCTGCGCGCGCCCCACTGCCCACCGGGCAGCGTCGAGCTGGACGCGGTGTTCGAGTACGACAGCCGCGACCCCTTCGCCGTGTGGATCACCTTCGGCTCGGGCGCGGCCAGCATCCGGTGGGCCATGAGCCGGTCGCTCCTCGCGGAGGGGCTGACCGACCCGGCCGGGGACGGCGACCTTCGACTCCGTCCCAGTCTCGACCCCGACGGCAGTGGGGTCGTGGTGTTCGAGTTCCACTCCCCCGACGGCCGGTTCGTGGCCCAGGCCTCCACCCGCGAGCTCTACCGGTTCCTCACCCGGACTCTCGTCATGGTGCCGTTCGGCAGCGAGTCCGCCCACTTCGATGTGGACGCGATCATCTCCGACCTGATGCGGCTCTCAGAGTCCGAGTAGCTCGGGCTCCCTCTTCCGCCACAGCTCGAGGACCTCTTTCGTGACCGGGCCGGGTGCGGTCAGCTCACGATCGTCCCAGCGGGAAACACCCTGGACGTCTCGTGTCGTCGAGGCCAGGAACACCTCGCTGGCCCGGTCCACGACCTCCACGGGCTCGTCCACCTCGACGCCGCCGTACCACTCCAGGACCAGCGCCCGCGTGATCCCGGCCAGGCAGCCGCTCTCGAGGGTGGGGGTGCGCAGCTCGCCGTCGACGACGTAGAAGACGTTGGTCCCCGTGCCCTCGCAGAGGTTGCCGGCAAGGTTGGCGAAGATCGCCTCGCTCGCCCCCTGCGACGCCGCCCGGGCGAGAGCCACGACGTTCTCGCCGTACGACGTGGTCTTCAGGCCGGCGAGCGCCCCCCGCTCGTTGCGGGGCCAGGGCACCGTGGCGACGGCCGTCGTCTCGGGCCACGGGTCCATGCGGTCGGCGACCACGACCAGTGTCGGTGGCGCGTCACCCCGGCCGGAGCCGAGCGGGGCGGGCCCACCGGTGTAGGTGATCCGGATCCGTCCCAGCGGCGAGCTCCTGCCCCTCCAGGACGGCGGCCACGCCGGCGCGGCAGGCGTCGTTGTCGACCTCGGGAAGGCCCATGCCGGCCGCGGACCTGGCGAGCCGGTCGAGGTGGGGAGTGAGCGCGAACGGCTGCCCGTCCACCACCTTGATCGCCTCGAAGACACCGTCCCCGACCGTGAGTCCGTGGTCGGTCAGCAGCACGGCAGGGGCTTCCGGGTCGGGCAGGAGTACACCGTTCATCCAGGCGCGCATGGGGCCACTCTAGGAGCCCGACCGGGGTGCGACCGGAAGGCCAACACTCGGGTGGGTGTTGGATTTTGCGGCCATGAGGGCATCGGCTACTGTTCTCACGCACCTGGCCCCTCGGGGTCTGTCGCAGGCGGACGTAGCTCAGTTGGTAGAGCGCAACCTTGCCAAGGTTGAGGTCGCGAGTTCGAGCCTCGTCGTCCGCTCGGAGAGACGCCTTCACGGTGGAGTGGCCGAGAGGCGAGGCAACGGACTGCAAATCCGTCTACACGGGTTCAAATCCCGTCTCCACCTCGAACACCGTCGGTTCCGTATGGGATCGTGGTGCACGCACAAGGGCGATTGGCGCAGTGGTAGCGCGCTTCCTTGACACGGAAGAGGTCACTGGTTCAAACCCAGTATCGCCCACCAGTCACCACCGCAGGTCAGAGGCCGGTTTCCAGACAGGAGACCGGCCTCGTGCATGGTGCCAGATACGGCACGGCGCGAGGTTCCACTACCGAGAGGAACCGAACGTGACTACTCAGCTCGTCCCACACGCTCCGGCCGAGGTCGACCCCCTCCACCTGAGCATCACCCAGCGCTACAACAGCGGCTCGACCCACAACATCCACATGCTCCAGAACCCGGATCTCAGCGTCATCCTGTCCCGAGGTCAGAAGGACGGAAACATGGCCGAAGATGTGCCATGCGGTGCCAACACCAACGGGCACGTCGTTGTCGCCCTGGGTGTCGACGACGACCACGACGAGGTGCACCTCGGGTACCTGCGCGGGGAGATCGACGGGACCGAAGAGTGCCTCTGTCAGGCGGTTGACGCTCTGTCCGCCTGCCTTGATGCCATGAGGCGGCTCAGGAAGGCCTGACCCGCGCCACCAGGGATCAAAGGCTCCCGGAGGGGTACAGGGAAGTTGAGCCGGGCTGGGCGCCGGGGGCGTCCGGTCCGGCGACGACCAGCAGCTCCAGCAGAGGGGCTACGGTGGCGCGGCAGCGTCCGCAACCACCCACCCGGGGCGCTGCCGTGTCTTCCCTTGGAAAAATGCGTCTCTCCGGTCGCAAGGGTCGATTTCATCGAGGGGGAGCCCCCATGCCGCACACCGTGCTCGTGGTGGACGACCGGCCAGAGATTGCCCGGGTGCTGAGTCTCCTTCTTGACGTTGATGACCGCCTGTTGTTGGCCGGGGTGGCGAAGGATGGCGTGGAGGCGGTGGAGCACAGTAAGCGAGGATGTCCCGATGCCATCGTCTGCGACGTGGAAATGCCCCGGATGGACGGGCTGGAGGCGCTGCCGCTGCTGCGGAAGGCCTGCCCTGGAACCGTGATCATCATGTACTCCTCCGACACCGACAGGGCGAAGGTTGCCCCCGAGCTCGGAGCCGATGCCGTGGTCGACAAGGCCGAAGATCCTGCCGACCTGATCGAGCTTCTCGTTGGCTTGTGCGATTCGCAGCAGGATGGTCTCGAGAGCCGCGAGCGCCCCTGTAAGTAGCGTACTGAGGCGCTGAGGGCATGGAGTGGACCGACCTCGACCAGGCGTACCTCGAGATCTTCGGGACCCACCCCGACGTCGGCATCATCTGCCCGCCGGTCATCGAGCGGTTCGTGGAGTCGCTAGCCCCGCCGGCCCCGCATCGACCAGCCGATGAGGATGCCGCCGACAGCGGCAAGGTGAGTCACGACGAGTAGCGAGTCCACGTCGGCAAAGGCTAGGCGTCGCCCGGTTGGGCTCTTGCTCGATGTCAGTTGGGCTCCGGTTCGTCGTAGGGCTTCGTAGGGCTCGTGACGAGACCATCCGGCCCCCCGCTGCCACCTGAGCACGGTGCGCGACCATCGCGGCGCCAACCAGATCGAGTCCACCGACGTCGGCGCATCGGGATCGCCCTCCGGTAGCCCGTCACCGAAAGCCATCGCGTAGAACCCGGCGAACGGCGCTCCGGTGTCGTCGACGATGAGGAACAGTTCGCCACGGGCGCGCTCTCCCCGAGCGATCTTGTCGACCTTTCGTCAGGTGCGCTCGGCGTGCAGCTCGCCGTCTAGCCACGCCACGACTTCAGAGAGATCCCCGACGGCGCCGCCCTTCGCCGACGGGACGACAAGAAGGTTTTCCGACTCCGTCCGGACAGGCTCCGATCCGCCGCCCGAAAGGGTGGTCGGCGGATCGAGAGCCTTGATCCTGTGGAGCGCTGGGCCCTGGTCAGGGTGCTGGCTCCTCTTCCTCGAGCTCGACAACCCCGGCGAAGGTGAGGAAGTCGCCCATGGTGAAGGCGCCCTCGTGCTCGACCGACGGGGTGAAGGGCTTCTTGGCGTTGAGGTAGGACCTTGGTCGATGCCGAGCTGGGTCAAGAACACCTCGGCGATGATGCGCCCGCCGACCGCGCCCAGCCGGGTGCCGTTCTCCCTGATCTGGACTCGCCCAGCATGTAGAACCACAGCGGCGCCTCGCCGTTGAAGTCGGGGTAGGCGGCCTTGGTGAGGCCGAGCTGGTTGTTGGTGAGCACCGGGATGCCCATCGCCCGGGCGACGTCCTGGCCGCTGGGGATGCCGTAGCGCGAGCTCGGACCAGGGTCAGCTGGGCCAGAAGGTTGGTGCCGTGCTCGGCAGCGCGGGTGCACCCAACGGCAGGTTGAACAGCGACTCGGAGATCTTCGTGTCCAGCTTGCCGGGACAGGTTCCCCTCGAACTCCGGCGCACCGTCGATCTCGAAGAACTCGATCCAGTCGACGTGCAAGCCGCTCGTTGATGTTCTGGCCACCGCGCAGGTCCTCGGCACCCGGGGCAAGGTCGAACACCTTGATCGGAGCTTCCTCGGACAGGTCGTTGACCTCGTAGGAGTCACGGACCTGGGAGTGGCCGTAGCGGAAGATCGCGGTGGAGAACTCCATCGGGGTCATCGGGGCCGCGTCGCTGCCGTACCGGTAGAACTCGTTCAGCACGTTGGTGCCGCGGAGGAACCGATCCACCCGGCCCTGGCCGACCACGTGGGGCAGGTAGTCGTTGACGACGACCCACTGGTAGTGCCACTGCGTCTGGCGTCGGGCCTCGATGAAGGACTTGCCCTCCTCGATCAGCCGGTTGTGGAACATCTGCACCGCCAGGTGGATCTGGGAGATGATGACGTTCTCGTCGTTGCGGGGTTCGACCAGGATCGCCCGGCCGTTGGCGTCGCGGGCCAGGTCCGGCAGCCCGTTGACGTTCGCCTCCTGCACGATGAAGGTGCCGTCGGCGTTGTACAGGTGGCTGCTGCTGGGGTCGGCCGGGCCCTTGCCGTAGACCGAGTCGAGGTCGAACGCTGCGGTACGGAAGTTCTTCAGCGTGGTCGGGTCCAGTGGCGCGGCCGGCAACGGGTCCAGGTTGCGCGTCAGGTCGTGGTCGATGAACTGCCCGAGGTAGGTGAACCCGGCGGGCACACCCACATTGTCGAGCCTGGCCTTGCCCGCATCCCGCTGGGTCTGCACCAGGTTTGTCAGTGACTGGTCGGAGGGAGTGAACCCCTCGAGCCTCGGGAACATCCGCCCGAAGCTGCTCTGTTGATTCTGGTCGACAGCAACGGCCATCGAGGCGCCCACGAGCGACAGGGCGATCGATGCGACCGCGGCGGCGGCAAGTGGACGGCGGAAAGTGCGCGCGCCTTTTGACATGGTTGGACCCCTCGCTGGATGAACCAGCCCCCCACCCCGGAGAGCATCGTCTAACTCCCGTG
Source organism: uncultured Actinomycetota bacterium (assembly GCA_963848795.1). Lineage (GTDB taxonomy): Bacteria > Actinomycetota > Actinomycetes > Propionibacteriales > Nocardioidaceae > Nocardioides. Next base: position 124,534 of record CAWKEX010000017.1, on the reverse strand, counting down.
GACGGTGTCCTCAAAGGATCAAGGGAACGTAAACTCGCCGGCCACGCGACCCATCTGCACGTCGGTGTGACCCGGCGCTCTCGGGAAGCTGACCTCACGCAGCTTCGGAGGGAGAGAGGCTGCTGCAGCCTTTCCTGATACGCCGGTACTGCCGACCTCACCGGAACTCGAAAACAGGTAACCAACCCCGTATATCGGCGGATGTCACCTCGTCCACCTTGGCCGATCCTTGATGACGGATCCCCCTGACCAACATTGGACGTGATTTGTCAGATGACGAGAGCACAAGACCACTGCAGGTACTGCGGCGTGGTACTCACCGATGCGAATCGCGATGCCTTTTGTGACGCCGCACCGCTCCGCGAGGACGCTCATCCCGACGGCACCGCGACATGGAGACACAATCACTCGTCGGGGGTTTGACCTGTGATCGGTCCATGCCGCTCAGTCGAGACAGAACTCGTTGCCCTCGACGTCCTGCATCACCTGGCATGACTCGTTCTCCTCATCAGCCAGCAGTAGCTGTCCGCGTACCGCGCCGAGCGCGACCAGTCGTGCGCATTCGGCCTCGAGTACGGCCAGGCGCTCTTCACCCACGAGCCCGGTGCCAACCCGCACGTCAAGATGCAGCCGATTCTTGACGACCTTGCCTTCGGGAACGCGCTGGAAGAACAGTCGCGTGCCCACACCTGAAGGATCCACGCACGCGAATGCTGAACCCTGGTGCTCAGCCGGCAGCGAGCGATCGAAATCGGCCCAGGTAGCAAACTCCTCCGGTGGCGGCGGTACGACGTACCCCAACACCTCGCACCAGAAACGAGCGACGCGCTCAGGCTCTGCGCAGTCGAAGGTCACTTGGAACTGCTTGACGGACGCCATCGGTCCACCATAAAGGCGCGCCTCCGATGGGTTCCCGCTGCTGCTCGGAGAGTCCGATGTATCAGAGCCTCCGGAGGGCGCTCCCTCTCTTCGTGGCCCACAGGGGGCTGATCGCCACGACTGAAAGAGGGAGAACAATGGTCAACGTCACCACACCGAGGCGCAAGCTCGGCAGAACGCGCTCACTGAGCGCGATCGCCCTGGTCTCTGCGAGTGTCACCACGCTGGGGCTCGTGAGCCCTCCGGCTGCGGTCGCCGCCACCCCGTCGTTCCGGGTTGTCGACACCACTGTCGTCGAGACCGACGCCAACGGGACGGTGTGCGCGCAGGTTCGACTCTCGCAGGTGCCCCAGCGGCGCACCACCGTCAACTACGCGACCGTCGAACGGCACGGCCACGGCGCCCTCGGACTACGTTGCCAAGAGCGGCAGCCTGGTGTTCAACAAGGGCGGGGCCCGGACCAAGAATGTCTGCACGACGCTCAAGGGGGACCTCCTCCATGAGCCCACCGAGCGCTTCCGGGTCAGGCTCTCCAACGCGAGCGGCGCGTCGATCGCCGACCGGGTAGGGGATGTCACCGTCACCGACAACGACGCCGCCCCGGCCCTGACCGCCGGGGACGCGGCCCTGGTCAACGAGGGCAATGCGGGCGTGACCGCGATGACCTTCCCGGTCTCGCTCTCGTCGCCGAGCGCCCAGCAGGTCTCCGTCGACTACTCCTTCGGCCCCGGCTCGCCGGCCGCCACCGCCGGCCTCGACTTCACGGTGACGCCGCCGTCCGGCACGTTGACCTTCGCCCCCGGTGAGCAGCACCAGCAGCTCACCGTCCAGGTGCTCGGCGACACGGCCGACGAGGTCGACGAGCAGGTCGCCCTGACCTTGGCGAACGCCGTCAACGGAACGATCGCCGACGCCTCCGGCGCCGGCATGATTCGCGACGACGACGGCCCGGGCATCTTCATCAACAACGTGGCGAGGAACGAGGGCTGGCTGGCCAACAACCTCTACACGTTCAACGTCTCCCTGTCCGCGGCCAGCCCCCAGCCGGTGACCGTGGGTTACTCAACGGCGAGCGGCAGCGCCTCGTCCGGCAGCGACTTCGTCGGGCAGGGCGGGACGCTGACGTTCCTGCCCGGGCAGACCCTGAAGACGGTCACCGTGCCCGTCAATGGAGATCTGGTCGTGGAAGGCACCGAAGACTTCTTCGTCAACCTCGGCGCACCTTCCAACGCCACCATCGGCGATGGCCAGGGCTTGGGAACGATCGTCAACGACGACGCCACCTCCTTCGACGAGGGCCTCCCGTCGGCGACGACCATCGGCACCCTGTCCGGCGACACTGGGTCGACCCAGCTGATCCGCTTCGACAGCATCCTGCTGGGAGACGCTGACTGGTACCGCGTCGTGCTCACCGAGAACGACACCGATCTGTTCACCAGCCGCGACCTCACCGCTCGGATCAGCCTCGAGGTCGCGGAGGCACCCGCCCAGACCGGCGGTGACCTGGACATGCAGATCTACCGGTCCAACGGCACCCTGGTCGGCCAATCCAGCGCGGGCGGGACCGGCGACGAGGTCTTCGACGTCAAGAAGGCTGACACCCCGTTCTCAACGGACACCCCGGTCTTCTTCGTCAAGGTGTACGGCTTCGGCGGCAACGTGATCAACAACTACAACCTCCGGGTCATCGGGAACGTCGCGACGGGGGTGGCGCCGAACCTGTGACCCGACCCGCACCACAGAGGAGGCCCGGCGCACACGCGCCGGGCCTCCTCTGTCTCGTACGGCAGTGCCCCTGGGCTGCATCAGCAGCGCTGCCGCGCTCCCATCTGGTCGGACGGGCCCGGCCCATCCGAGCTCTGCATCGGTGGCGGTCCGACGTCATGATCCGCGGGTGCGAACTCGACGACCCCACACCTGAGGCACATCGACGCGGTCTCACCGTCCAGGGGTTGGTACTGCTCATCGCGTTCCCACACGTGCTCGACGCATGTGGCGTCGTTGCCAGCGCTCACCTTCGCCCTCCCTCTCGCAGCAAACGCCTCCCGAAGCGGTCTGATCATTCCCCGATCACCCGGAGTCCATGCACGCGAAAATTCCTGGGACGGACGCGCCTGCGACGGCCTAGTAGCCGTACAGCTCGAAGTCCCGGGCGTAGATGTTGCGAACCTTGCGAAGCAGTGCGGGGTGTCCGTCGACCAGCCGGTCGGACGGCTTGGCCACCACGTTGCGCACCTCGATCGGTACGTCGGGCAGGCCGGCGAGCTCGCGGACCCGGGCCAGGTCGCCGGCGAAGTTCTCGAGGCGTCCCACCAGGTCGTACTCGACCAGGCCGTGCATGAGGTTCAGGTGTTGCGGTCTCCAGTGAGGGTCCATCCGGAGTGGCTCCTGCAGCTCCAGCGCGGCCACGAACTGGTCGAACGTCAGCGTCCGCTTGGGATCCATCGGCATCCCGAGAGTCTCCTGCACGAGGATCCGCCAGCGGTCGTTCTGGACCGACAGGATCTTGTCGCGGTAGGCGGACTCGACCCGGCCGATCGGGTCGCGGACGAAGCTGAACCGGAACGCGTCACCCGCGAGCATCCGAGCCACCCTGTCCCACCCGACGTCCTTGACCTGGGGCAGCCTGTGCTCCTTGTGGATGTTGAGCGCGGGCAGGAAGTCGTGATCCCCGGTGTGGACCCGGTGCAGCCAGAGGATGACCGTGGAACAGCCGGCCTTGGCGTTCCTCACGTAGATGCAGCCCTGGTCCGGCAAGGGACAGAGTCGGCCGGCGACCTTCCCGTCCGGGAAGTAGTCCTTGAGTGCGGCGCGCGTGACGCGTCGTTCGGACTCGAGGTGCATGGAACAGCACCCTAGTGGCGCGCGACCGGCCGTTCTCGTTCGGCGAGCCGCCGGATCTCGGCGAGCACCGAGGCGGGGTAGTGGTCGTCGTCGAGTACGCCGGCTGGCATCACATCCGTGTCGGTGAACCAGCGCTGGAAGTCTGCCCGGTAGGCAGCGCGGATGCCCGCGACCACCTCGGGGGTGAACATCGACCGCTGCGGCTTGAGCGTCGACTGGTTGCCCGGCGGCTGGACCTGGACCGGGTCGCCCCCCTCGGCCCGGACGCGCGCGTTCAGGTCCGACATCAACAGATCCATCTCACCGAGCGTGTAGATCTGCGTGTACGGCATGCGCTCGGGGACCAGCAGGTCCGACTGCGCGCGGAAGTGCCCGTTGTCTCTCAGCAGCTCACTGCACTCGCCGACGGCCAGACCGGCGACGAACCGCTGGAACCCCTCCACCACGTCACCGGCCGTCCGCGGCACGGGAGGCACGAGGTGTGCGGGTACCTGCGCCACCGTGCGCGGCACGCGCGGCAGCAACTTCTGCTGCCAGGCCGACCACAACCGGGAGGTCGGGTGCCTGACCACGGCGAAGACGTGCCACCCGTTGGCGGCGTCGATCTCCGCCAGCTGATCGTCGGACAGGCTGTGCAGGGTCGGGACCCACCGCCACAGCCGACGCTGATGGATCGTGGCGGGCCACCTCTTCTCCGAGCGCGTCGCCCGGCGGAACACGTCGGCATCCTCGCCCGCCATGGAGGCGATGACCCACTTGAGGGCAGTGCAGGCGACCTTGGGCGTCGACACGTACACGACCTTGTGACGCTCGAGCACGAACGTGTGCCGCGCGTTGGGTGGAAGCTGGTCGCGGCGCACCCGCGGCAGTATGCCAGCCGTCGACTCAGGAGCCGGTCGGATCTGGTAGGCCGTCCACGGCGGCCTCCGCGGCCAGGCGCCAGCCGACTCCCCCGTCGGTCCAGCGCAGGTGCTTCATCAGGTGCACCGACCCGCCGCGGCCGGTGACCGTGTCGAACACCGCACGATCGCTGAGCGCCCGCATCAGCGCGATGCCCCTTCCGTCTTCGGCATCCAGGTCAGGCACGGTCGACGGTGCGGCCTCCAGGTTCCCGAAACCGGCCCCGGAGTCCAGCACGTCCATCGTCAGCTGTTCGTCCCCGATGCTGATCACGACTTCGTACGACGCACCTTCTCCCGCATGCCGGTACACGTTGGTGCAGGCCTCCGAAAGTGCGACCTCGACCTCGCCCACGCACTCCTCAGTCACGCCCGCGCTCTCCAACGCAGTCGCCACCGTACGGCGGACGACCGGGACGCTGCGTGCCTCGCGCGGCAGGGTCATCACCACTTGAATCCGCACGATGGCCGCACTCCTTCGGCTCGCTCCGGGCCAACTGCATCGGCGGGGACTGGGGCGACGCTCCACCAGCACTCTACGCCGGGCCCGGGGGGCAATGATAGGCGCGCGCCCGGCGTCATCCCTCGCTCCGGAACTGCTCCCAGTCCCCGCCCGGATCGGTGTTGATCACTTCATCCGCGACATCGACGAGCCGCCGACGGTTGCTGCGGGCACGCGCGCGGATCAAGGCAAAGGCCTCGTCGTGATCGATCTCGAGGCGGGTGGCCAACGCTCCCTTGGCCTGCTCGATCACCACACGGCTGTTCAACGCGACCTGGAGCTGTTCTGCCAACAGCTCGCGGCTGCGTGCCAGGCGGTCCTGCACGATGGCGATCGTCGCCACGTCCGCCAGCGCCTGGGCGAGCGGAATCTCCTCCGGAGCGATCGGTGGGGCACTGTGCTCGCTCAGCAGGTTGAGCGCGCCGATGACCCGCCCGCGCAATCGCATCGGCAGGGCCAGGACCCCGACGAATCCCTGGTCCGTGGCCGCAGCGGCAAACGTCGGCCAGCGCGTCATCTCGGTGTCCAGCCGCGCGGTTTGGACGGGCTGGCCACTGCGGAAGCAGTCCAGGCACGGCCCCTCCTGGTGCTGGATCTGGAACAGCTCGAGCAGCCGGGCACCCTCGCTGGAGGCCGACGCGACCCGCAGGGTGCCGGCCTCGTCAGCCAGCAGCAGCCCCGCCGCGGTGGCGCCGAACAGGTCGACCGACCGGATCACGAGGTTGTACAGCAGGTCCACGACGTCGAAGTCGTCGACCAGGGTGTCGGCGACGCTGACGAAGACCTTCGCCAGCTGCTCGTTGTCCATGACACCACCCCTCCCACGGGTCCCCCCGGGCTACCGAGATCCGACGTCGCGTTCCAATCGCAACCGTCCCGCGACAATCTCCTCGGCGACCTGGCCGATCGGCGTGTCGGTCCAGAACGCGTGTGCACACAGCCGCGCGAACGCATCATTGGTCGCCAGGTCCAGCTGGACCCTCAACGCGCCCACCGCCTGGTGCACCTGCGGCTGGAACCTGGTGCGGTCGTCCACCGCCCACAAGAAGGCATTCGGGCCGTCCAGTCCGCGATCCACGCAGAGCAGCAGCTCTGCGGCCTCGACGCACACCTCCGCAGCGAGGTGCTGGAGGCGGCCCAGCTCCCCCGCAGCGGATCTGTAGAGCGACAGCGCCCCCGTCCGGATATGGCCGACCTGCAGCGGCAGCGCGAACAGCGCCCGCACACCGATCGCCACCGCTGCCGGAGCGAACAGCGGCCACCCGTACCTCGACCTCTCGGCGAGGTCGGGCACCAGGACCGTCCGACCCCTCTTGAGTGCGTCCACGGCCGGGCCCTCGGAGAAGGTCAGCTGGAGCTCCTCCAGCCGCTCGGCGACCGGATCGGTGGCCCACACAGTGCTGTGGTGCACATTGCTCGTGATCACCAACGCCGCCCCCGAGGTGCCGGTGGACTCGACGCAGAGCGCGCACAGCCGCTGGAGGCGGGTGAGCGCCTCCTCCTCGGCGGCCTCACCGTCGAGCAGCGCGACCATCTGTTGCAAGCCTTGCGGCAACACGGCAACAACCCTCCGTCGTCGCGCGCCACCAGGCTTCGGAGCAGACCAAGCCTTGGCTCCCGACGAGGGCCCCAGTCTACGCTCCTCGGGGGTCGCCAAAGCTTGACGCATTGTGGTTAGGTGGTGAGGTCCCGCTGGACACCGGCGGGCCAATCCGGGCCCAGACCTCGCCCCTTCCCCGAAGCGAGGTCCGCCATTCCCGCTACCGGCGTACGACGCCAGGCCCTCTGTCCCCATTGCGGCGCACGCGTTCCTCTGGTCCGCGACCGCTGGCTGCACGTGCACAACGAGGGCAGCCCGGAGTACGTCGTCCCTCGCGCGGACCGGCCGCGCTGTCCCGGCAGCTTCCTCCCGATCCCGCGGCCGGCACCGGCAAAGAAGGCCGGCGCCGACAGCGGACGACACGCCCCACGGTCCGGGAGGGCCTCGTGACCGCGCCCCTGCGCACGCTCCTCGAGCGACTGGTTTCCCAGGAGGTCGCCCGCACCAACGCCGCCCAGGCCTCCGTCCGCCTGATCGATGACCGCCGCCAGCTCGAGGACGTCGAAGCCTTCCTCAGCCAAAACCTGCGAGACGGGACCGACCGGCCGCGACCAACGTCCGCCAAAGTCCGGCCCGATACCGGGAGGCGCCGGGGGCGGTGACGACCACCGTGGCGTGGATGAAGAAGTCGGGGGATCCTTTCGTCCACGCCACGGTGAGTCATCGTCTCGGTGCTAGGTGTCCTCCGTGGCGAACTCCTCGTCGTGGGTCCCCGGCCGGGGGGCCCACGGGAGCTCCTTCGCGGGACGTACGACGATCAGCCGGTCACCGCGGGCCAGCTGCGTGACCACTGGGTCGAAGTAGCGGTAGACCTTCTCGTCCCGCACCACCGCGATCACCTGGTCGGGCAGCGACTGGGGCTGCTGGCCCACCTCCGACACAAGGAGGTCTCGCTCGGCGACCTCGAGCCCCTCGCCATAGGACAGGAGGTCCTCCATCACCGAGCCGAGGGTCGGCGACAGCGACGAGAGTCCGATCAGCCGGCCGACGGCGTCGGAGGAGGTGATCACCGAGTCGGCACCGGACTGCCTCATCAACGCGACGTTCTCCTGCTCCCTCACGGCCGCGACGATCAGGGCCTTCGGATTGAGCTGACGCACGGTCAGGGTGGCGAGCACGTTGGAGTCGTCGCGGTCGGTCGTGATGATGACGTGGCTGGCGTTGGCGACCCCGGCGCGGCGCAGCACCTCCCGCCGGGTGGCGTCGCCGGTGACGACCGCCAGCCCGTCGGTGTGGGCGTCCTCCAGGGCCACCGACCCGGTGTCGACCACGACGATGCCGTCGCGGTCCTGTCCGTTGTTGACCAGGGTCTCGACGGCGCTGCGGCCCTTGGTGCCGTAGCCGATGACGACGACGTGCTGTCCCATGCTCTTCCTCCACCGGGCGACCCGGAAAATCTCGCGACCCTGCGAGGCGAGCACCTCGAGGGTGGTGCCGATCAGCAGGACCAGGAACGCGATGCGTAGCGGCGTGACGACGAACGCGTTGAGGAGCCGGGCGTGCGGTTCGACCGGCGCGATGTCGCCGTACCCGGTCGTGCTGAGCGTGACCGTCGTGTAGTAGATCGCGTCGACCATTCCGACCGCACCGGTACCGCTCGGGTCGTTGCTGTCGTGGTAGCTGTGCCGGTCGAAGTACACCAGAAGCACGGTGCCGACCAGGATGGCGAGCGCGGCCAGCATCCGGCGCCCGAGCTCCCACCACGGTGAGCGCACCTTCTCCGGCAACGAGACCCGTCCGCGGGAGATCTCCGCGATCGAGTCGGTTGTCCTGGCAGCCACGGCCCGAACCTACTCGACCGACTGGTCCCGGGCCGTCATCCGATGCCGCAGCCGGTACACGAGTTCCAGCCGGGCCCTCGTGGTCGCCTTCTGCGGGAAGACGGTGTCGAAGGCAGCGTTGACCGCGGCGCCGATCAGGACGGCCAGCGCCAGCAGGTAGAGCCACAGCAGGACGGCGATCGGCGCCGCCAGCGGCCCGAAGATCGACCTGGAGTCCGCGGCTGTCACCGTCAGCACCCATCGCAGCATCGCCGACCCCGCGATCCAGGCGCCCAGCGCGAACGTCGCCCCCGGCAGGTTGAAGCTCCAGTTCGTGCGCACCGGCACCGACACGTGGTAGAGCGTCGCCAGGAAGCAGATGCAGAGCACGATGATCGTCGGCCAGTAGAACGTCATCAGGAACTCGGATCGCTCTGGCACGACCCGTCGCACCAGTCTGGGGCCGGCCACGACGAGCGGGACGGTCACGACGCCGGTGATCATCGCCAGCACGTAGAGCAGGAACGACAGGGCGCGGGTCTTGACGATGCCCCGGTGACCGCCGAGCCCGTGCATGACCGTGATCGTGTCGACGAAGACGTTCAGCGCCCGCGACCCCGACCACAGTGCCAGCACGAAGCCGAGTGAGATCACGTCGAAGCGCGGCTCGTTGAGGACGTCGTTGATGGTCGGGACGATGATCCGGTCCACCGCGCGGTCGGTCAGCGCACGCTCCGACAGGCCGATGATGGCGTCGCGGACGTCGGCGATCTGCGCCGGCGTGAACCGGTCGCTGACGAAGCCGATGCCGCCGGCGAGCATGAAGACCAGCGGAGGCACCGACAGCACCGCGAAGAAGGCCGCCTCGCCCGCCAACCCGGTGACGCGGTGGCGCATGCAGCTGCCGACCGTGGACACGATCAGCCGCCAGAGCACTCCGCCCACCTGATGCACCCACGGCGGCACCCACCCGGGCAGCCGTCCCGCCCGGGGACCGGAGTGGCTCTCCGTGGCGCCCATGGGCCTACGGTATCCACATGGAAGGCCCTGAAACGCGAGGCGAGATCCGGGTCGCGACCAATCAGGCTCCACCCCTGGTCGGTCACAACGTGGTCACCTCCGACGCCGCCCTCGTTGAGGCCGTCACCCGGCACGCGTCCGCGGAGGTCGTGGACGACCTCGCGCCGCTCGGTGCAGAGGCAGGGACCCCCGAGGCGCGAGAGAACGGGATCCTCGCCAACGAGCACCACCCGACGCTGCGGAGCTACGACCGCTACGGCAACCGGGTCGACGAGGTCGCCTTCCATCCGTCGTGGCACTGGCTGATGGAGCGGGCGGTCGGCCATGGCCTGGCCGCCGCGCCCTGGGAGTCGGAGTCGCCGTACGCCCACGTCCGTCGCGCCGCCGGATTCCTCGCCTGGTCCCACACCGAGCCCGGCCACGGCTGTCCGATCTCGATGACCTATGCGGCCGTGCCCGCGCTGCGTGTCGATGACGCGGTCGCCAAGGAGTGGGTCCCGCTACTGGCCTCCACCAGCTATGACCCGGGGCTGCGACCGGTGTCGGAGAAGCGCGGGGCCCTGGCCGGCATGGGGATGACCGAGAAGCAGGGTGGCTCCGACGTCCGCGCCAATGTGACGATGGCCCGTCCGACCTCGGTCGACGGCGAGTACACCCTGCACGGCCACAAGTGGTTCACCTCGGCGCCGATGAACGACGTCTTCCTCGTGCTCGCCCAGGCCGAAGGAGGGGTTACCTGCTTCCTCGTACCCCGGGTGCTGCCCGACGGGACCCGCAACCAGCTCGACGTGGTCCGGCTCAAGGACAAGCTCGGCAACCGCTCCAACGCGTCCAGCGAGCTGGAGTTCGACGGCACCGTCGCGCATCGTCTCGGTGACGAGGGCCGCGGGGTCCGCACCATCATCGAGATGGTCAACGCAACCCGCCTCGACTGTGTGCTGGGATCAGCCGGACTGATGCGGCGGGCGGTCTCCGAGGCGTCGTGGCACGTGGCGCACCGCTCCGCCTTCGGCGGCCTGCTCGCCGACAAGCCGTTGATGCAGAACGTCGTCGCGGACCTGGCCGTCGAGTCCGAGGCCGCCACGGCGCTCGCCGTGCGGCTCGCGGCCGCGGTCGACAACCTCGCCGACCCCCACGAGGCCGCCCTGCGCCGGATCGCCCTGCCGCTCGCGAAGTTCTGGGTCTGCAAGCGGACCCCCGCGATGGTCGCCGAGGCTCTGGAGTGCCTGGGCGGGAACGGATACGTCGAGGAGTCGGTGATGCCGCTGCTCTACCGCGAGGCACCGCTCAACTCGGTGTGGGAGGGCTCCGGCAACGTCAACGCCCTCGACGTGTTGCGTGCCCTCGCCCGGGAGCCCGCGGCCCTGGAGGCCTGGATCACCGAGGTCGGACTCGCGAGGGGTGCGGACCCGCGGCTCGACCGCGCGGTCGACGAGTCGCTCGCGCTCCTGGGTGACGAGGCCACGCTCGAGCAGTCCGCCCGTCGCCTCGCCGGCCGGATGGCCGCCTGTCTCCAGGGATCCCTGCTGGTTCGCTTCGCTCCCCCGGAGGTGGCCGACGCGTTCTGCGCCTCGCGCCTCGGGTCGTCGTACGACGGCACCTTCGGCACCCTCCCCGGCGGCGACCTGCGCGCGATCGTCGAGCGGACCACCCCGACCGTGGGCTGAAACCCCGGGGCGGTGGTTTCGAGACGGTTGCTAGCGCAACCTCCTCAACCACCGAGGTCGCTCGGTGGTTGAGGAGGGCCGTCTGACGGCCCGTCTCGAAACCACCCGAGCATTACTCGCGCGCCCGACGGGCAGCCCAACTCCGGCTGGCCAGCTCCGGGAGACAGTCCCAACGGCCCTCGATGAGCGCCCGACGCTTGCGGCGATTCCAGCCCTGGACCCGCTTCTCGAACGCGAACGCATCGTCGATCCGTTCGAACTCCGCGGCCCACACCAGGCACACCGGACGTCGACGGCGCGTGTAGGCCGCGCCCTCGCCGGCGTCGTGCTGGGCCACCCGTCGTTCCAGATCGATGGTGCTGCCCACGTAGTAGGAGCCGTCCGAGCACTCGAGCAGGTAGGTCCACGCCATGCGATCCACACTCGTGAAGGGCCGTCGTCACGGCAACGGGCGGGACGTCATCTGTGGACAACCTGCCCCGTGGTGGTGGTTTCGAGACGGTTGCTAGCGCAACCTCCTCAACCACCGAGGTCGAGGCCTGGGTAGAGCGGGTACTTCTCCAGCATCTCTGCGGAAGCGTCCTTGACCTTGTCGCCGACTCCGTCGGCCAGCACGTACGACGCCTTCGACGGCGTGCCCTTCTTGGTGGTCCCCGGCTCGGTGTTGGAGAGGACGTGGACGATCAGCTCCGCCACGTGGTCGAACTCGTCGTGCCCGAAGCCGCGGGTGGTGAGCGCCGGCGTACCGAGCCGGATGCCGGAGGTGTACCACGCGCCATTGGGGTCGCTCGGCACCGAGTTGCGGTTGGTCACCACGCCGGCGTCCAGGAGCGCCGACTCTGCCTGGCGGCCGGTCAGACCGAACGACGAGACGTCGAGCAGGACCAGGTGGTTGTCGGTGCCACCGGTGACCAGCGTGGCGCCGCGCGAGAGGAAGCCCTCGGCCAGCGACTTCGCGTTGTCGGCCACGTGCTGCGCGTAGGTCTTGAACGACTCCTGCCGAGCCTCGGCCAGCGCCACCGCCTTGGCCGCCATCATCTGCGACAGCGGGCCACCGAGGACCATCGGACAGCCACGGTCGACCGAGGAGGCGAACTCCTCCTGCGCCAGCACCAGACCGCCGCGCGGGCCGCGCAGCGATTTGTGGGTGGTCGTGGTCGTGACGTGCGCGAACGGCACCGGGTCCTCGTCGCCGGTGAAGACCTTGCCGGCGACCAGGCCGGCGAAGTGCGCCATGTCGACCATCAGGGTCGCGCCCACCTCGTCGGCGATCTCGCGCATCTTGGCGAAGTTCACGCGGCGCGGGTAGGCGGAGTAGCCGGCGACCAGGATCAACGGGCGGAACTCGCGCGCCTTGGCGGCCACCTTGTCGTAATCGAGCAACCCGGTCGCGGGATCGGTGCCGTACTGCTGCTGGTGGAACATCTTGCCGCTGATGTTCGGGCGGAAGCCGTGCGTGAGGTGACCGCCGGCGTCGAGGGACATGCCCAGCAGCCGTTGGTTGCCGAGCTCGCCGCGCAGCGTCTCCCAGTCCTCGTCGGAGAGCTCGTTGACGTTCTTCGCGCCGAGCTTCTCCAGCCCCGGCGCCTCGACCCGGTGGGCCAGGATCGACCAGTAGGCGACCAGGTTCGCGTCGATGCCGGAGTGGGGCTGCACATAGGCGTACGGCGCCCCGAACAGCTCGCGGGCGTGCTCGGCGGCCACGGACTCGACGGTGTCGACGTTCTGGCAGCCGGCGTAGAAGCGGTGCCCGACCGTGCCCTCGGCGTACTTGTCGCTGAGCCACGTGCCCATGGTGAGCAGCACCGCCGGCGAGGCGTAGTTCTCGCTCGCGATCAGCTTCAGCGATCCGCGTTGGTCGGCCAGCTCTTGCCGGGTCGCCTCAGCAATCCGGGGCTCGACCGAGGCCATCACCTCGAGGATCTGGCGGTACGCACTGCTGATCACGGCATCTGTCATGGGGACAGACTAGTGACCGCACGCCGTGTGACGTGGGCCGCACGCCCCGCTGTGTCAGGCGGGGCCCGACCCGCCAGCGTCTCAAATGCTGGCGGGTCATCTCACTCCATGAGATTCCGGGTTGTGAGAGGGCCGTCCGCACGTTGAGACTCCTCGTCATGATCTCCGCTGCGACGCACGCGCACCTCGTGGTACGACGCCACGTGGACCTCGGGCGTACCCGCAGCATGTTGTGTTGGCCCCGCTGAATCACGCCGCCCATTCTCGAATCCGCGCCCACCGTCGCGCGCGGCTCTCAGCGTGAAGGACCTTCCTCCATGAACGATTCGACCGTCCGCACCTCGCGGCCCCGCCCGCGGCGCGGAGAGGGCCAGTGGGCCCTCGGCTACAGCGAGCCACTGAACAAGAACGAGCAGACCAAGAAGGACGACAACCCGCTCAACGTCCGCGCCCGGATCCTCGGCATCTACGCCAAGCGGGGCTTCGACTCGATCGATCCCGCTGACCTGCGCGGCCGCTTCCGGTGGATGGGCCTCTACACCCAGCGCGCTCCCGGCCTCGACGGCGGCAAGACCGCCATGCTCGAGGAGGAGGAGCTCGACGACCGCTTCTTCATGATGCGGGTCCGCACCGACGGCGCGATCCTCGGCGTCGACCAGCTGCGCGCGCTCGGCGAGACGTCGTCGGCGTACGCCCGCAACACCGCCGACATCACCGACCGCAACAACATCCAGTACCACTGGATCCAGATCGAGGACGTCCCCGCGATCTGGGAGCGGCTCGAGGGCGTGGGTCTGGACACCACCGAGGCGTGCGGCGACTCGCCGCGGCCGTTCCTCGGCTCCCCCGTCGCCGGCATCGCCAAGGACGAGATCATCGACGGGTCCGAGGCACTGGCCGAGATCAAGCGCCGCGCGATCGGCAACCCGGAGTACTCCAACCTGCCCCGGAAGTTCAAGACCGCGCTCACCGGGCACCCGAGCCACGACGTGGCGCCGGAGGTCAACGACATCTCCTTCGTCGGCACCGTCCACCCCGAGCACGGACCAGGCTTCGACCTGTGGGTCGGCGGTGGGCTCTCCACCAACCCGATGATCGCGCAGAAGCTCGGCGTGTGGATCCCGCTGGACGAGGTGGCCGACGCCTGGGAGGGCGTCACGTCGATCTTCCGTGACTACGGCTACCGGCGGCTGCGCTCGCGGGCGCGGCTCAAGTTCCTGGTCGCCGACTGGGGCGTGGAGAAGTTCCGCGAGGTCCTGGAGTCCGAGTACCTCCACCGCACGCTCGTCGACAACCCCTCCCCTGTCTCGCCGGCCAGCCAGGGCGACCACATCGGGGTGCACGAGCAGAAGGACGGGAAGTTCTACGTCGGCGCCGCGCCGCTGGTCGGCCGGATCGACGGCACCACCCTGAGCGGCCTGGCCGACCTCGTCGAGGAGTACGGCGCCCGCGGCGCCCGGCTGACGGCGTACCAGAAGCTCGTGGTCCTCGGTGTCGACGGCGCCGACGTGGCCGCGTTCACCGCCGACCTGGAGAAGATCGGGCTGACCGCGCAGCCGTCGAACTGGCGCCGCAACACCATGGCGTGCACCGGGCTCGAGTTCTGCAAGCTGGCCATCGTCGACACCAAGGACAGGGCGAAGGCGCTCGTGAGCGAGCTGGAGAAGCGGTTCCCCGACCTCGACACCCCGATCACGGTCAACGTCAACGGCTGCCCCAACGCCTGCGCCCGCACCCAGGTGGCCGACATCGGCCTCAAGGGCCAGCTGGTGATGGACAGTCACGGCAACCAGGTGGAGGGGTTCCAGGTGCACCTCGGCGGCACGCTGGGCCTGACCTCCGCCTTCGGCCGCAAGCTGCGCGCCCACAAGGTCACCACCGCGGACCTCGACGACTACATCACCAACGTGGTCTCCGCGTTTCTCGCCGAGCGCGAGCCGGGCGAGTCGTTCGCCACCTGGGTCGGCCGGGCCGAAGACGTGGTCCTGCGCGGCGAACGAGAGCTGGTGACAGCATGACTGAGCGGGCGCAGCCCTTCCACTGCCCCTACTGCGGGGACGAGAACCTCTGGCCCCACGAGGGTGCGGACCGGTCCTGGGAGTGCCGGTCCTGCCTCCGCGCGTTCAGCGTGAAGATGCTCGGGATGATCCGTCCGGCGGTCCCACGAGTGGACCCAGCATGACCACCGCGACGACGCGTTCCGCGCGCGAGTTCAAGGGCACCCACACCGACGGGCGGACGCCCGAGGAGCTGCGCGAGCTGGTCTCCCACGTGGGGGCCGAGCTCGAGCTGGCCCCGGCCGAGCACATCATCGAGTGGGCCGTCGCGACCTTCGGCGACCGGTTCTGCGTGACCTCCTCGATGGGCGACGCGGTGCTGGCCCACCTCGCGTCCCGGGTCGCGCCCGGTGTCGACGTGGTCTTCCTCGACACCGGCTACCACTTCGCCGAGACCATCGGCACCCGCGACGCCGTCGAGGCGACCCTGCCGGTCAACCTGGTCACCGTCACCCCCGAGCAGAGCGTGGCCGAGCAGGACGAGGCGTACGGCAAGGACCTCTACAAGACCAACCCCGACCTGTGCTGCGCGCTGCGCAAGGTCGCCCCGCTCAAGGAGGCGCTCGAGAAGTACGACGCCTGGGCGACCGGGCTGCGCCGTGCCGAGACGCACGACCGGATCATCGCGCCGGTGATCGGATGGGACGCCCGCAAGGGCAAGGTGAAGGTCTCGCCGCTGGCCCGCTGGACCGACGAGCAGGTCGAGCGCTACATCGACGAGCACAACGTGCTGGTCAACCCGCTCGTCTACGACGGCTACCCGTCCATCGGGTGCTGGCCGTGCACCCGGCGGGTCGCCCCCGGCGACGACCCGCGCAGCGGGCGCTGGGCCGGCACCACCAAGACCGAGTGCGGGATCCACTGATGCCCGCGCCCTGTGACCAAGCTCGCAGAACCGACAACGTGGTCGGTCGTTGTTCACCACAGAATGAGAGGAGGCCGCGCTGATGGCTGCTCCTGCACTGGTGGCCCTGGCTCACGGAAGCCGTGACCCGCGGTCCGCCGAGACGATCACTGCCCTCGTCGACGAGGTCCGCGCGCTGCGCCCGGACCTCAGGATCGAGCCGGCGTTCCTGGAGTTGTCGAAGCCGTCGTTCCAGACGGTCGTCAACCGGCTGGTGCGCGCCAAGTACGACGAGATCGTGGTCGTGCCGCTGCTGCTCACCGAGGCCTACCACGCGAAGGTCGACGTCCCCGAGGCCGTGGCCGCCGCGACAGCCCGCCACGAGGGACTCAAGATCCGGACCAGCTCGATCCTCGGCATGGAGCCGAGCTTCCTCGAGGTGCTCGACCTGCGGATGCGTGAGGCGCTCAAGGCCTCCCGGGTCCGCGAGCTCGACGCCCTCGTGCTGGCCGCCGCCGGGTCCTCCGACGCGCTCGCCAACCAGGCCGTCGCCCGGCTGGCGCGGGTGTGGGGCACCCGGCACAAGCTGCCGGTGACCGCGGCGTACGCCTCCGCTGCTCCCCCGGCCACCGGCGAGGCGGTCCGCGCGTTCCGCAGGGAGGGGCGTCGCCACATCGCGGTCGCCTCGATGTTCCTCGCGCCCGGCTTCCTGCCCGACCGGGCCGCGGAGCTGGCCCTCGAGGCCGGCGCCGTCGCGGTCTCCCAGCCGCTCGGCGCCCACCAGGAGCTGGCCCGTGCGGTGCTGGCTCGCTACGCCGTCGGCGCGGTCGAGCTGGTCCCTGTCTAGCGCTCGCTGGTCACGAGCCGGCCGAGCAGGCGCTCGAGCTCTGCGGCCGGGTCGGCCGTGACACCGCCGTGCACCGGCCCCGGCTGGAGCACGGTGCTGCGGGGTGCCATCAGGAAGCCGAAGCGGGTGCCCATCGGTTGTTCCGCGGCCGTGCCGCCACGCTGGTCACCCGCACACACACCCGCGACGAACGCCAGCGCCTCGCACACCTGGTCGAGGTCGAGCTGCGGGTCGAGGAGGCGCAGCCGGTCGCGGTCGACGCTCCAGCGGACGTCGAGGTAGTCGGACGACTGGCAGTAGAGCACCACCCCCACGTTGATGAACTCCTCGCGCTCCACGCGCGGGACGCAGCGCAGGACGACGTACTGGTAGGCGAGGGTGTTCATGCGGCCTCCACCGCGGGAAGCCACTGCCGGGTCGACAGCCGCTCGACCAGGAACGAGACATAGGCCTCGCGCACGGCGTCGGGGGTGTCCGCGCCTGGGACCGGCTCCAGCCAGGGGTCGGGTACGCCGGCCAGCACCTCGGTGAAGGCCTGCCCGTCGAGCAGCTCGGTGATCTCCTCGTCGGCAGTCGTCAGCCCGCCGGCATGCGCTCGCAGCACGTGGTCGTCGACATCCCACGGCTGCCGCGCGAACCGCTTCGGGTCGGTGACGCCGCCGGACCAGCCGTGGTGGAAGTAGAGCGCGGCGCCGTGGTCGATCACCCACAGCCGGCCGTGCCAGACCAGGAGGTTGGGGTTGCGCCAGCTGCGGTCGACGTTGGCGGTGAAGGCGTCGAGCCAGAGGACCTTCGCGGCCACGTCCGAGCCGTCGTGCACGGTGCCGTCGTACCCGAACGCGCCGGGCAGGAAGTCGATCCCGAGGTTGAGGCCGGCACTGGCACCCAGGAGGTCCTGGACCTCCTCGTCCGCTTCGTAGCGCGCGATCTCGGGGTCCAGGTCGAGGCCGACCAGGCGTGGGGTCGGCAGCCCGATCCGGCGCGCCAGCTCGCCCACGACCACCTCCGCCACCAGGGCCCGGACGCCCTGCCCTGCGCCGCGGAACTTGCAGACGTAGGTCCCGAGGTCGTCTGCCTCGACGATGCCGGGCAGGCTGCCTCCCTCGCGCAAGGGTGTGACGTAGCGGGTGACCGAGACGGTGGGGATCACCGGATCGGACCCTCGTCGAGCAGCCGTTGCTTCTGCTCGGCCACGTCGAAGTCGGCCTCCGGCCAGCGCAGCGCCATGCCGCGCAGCGTCTCCAGGAGCAGGTGGCCGATGGCCAGGTTGCGGTACCACTTGCGGTCGGACGGGATCAGGTGCCACGGCGCGATCTCGGTGTTGGTGTGCTCGAGGGCGAGCTCGTAGGCCTCGCGGTAGGCCGGCCATCTCCCCCGCTCGTCGACGTCGGCCGGGTTGAACTTCCAGTACTTGTCCGGGTTGTCGAGCCGCGCCAGCAACCGTGCCTTCTGCTCCTCGGCGGAGATGTGCAGCATGCACTTCACGATCGTGACGCCGTCCTGGGCCAGCTCGGCCTCGAACTCGTTGATCTGCCGGTAGCGGCTCTCGACGGTGCGTGGCTTGACGAGGTCCTTGACGCGGGCGATCAGCACGTCTTCGTAGTGCGACCGGTCGAAGACCCCGACGTAGCCGGGCTGCGGGAGCGCGTTGCGGACCCGCCAGAGGAAGGGGTGACGGCGCTCCTCCTCGGTGGGCGCCTTGAAGCTGGTGATCTTCACCCCCTGCGGGTCGACCAGGCCGACCGTGTGCCGGAGGACACCGCCCTTGCCGGAGGTGTCCATCCCCTGCAGGACCAGCAGCACCCGGCGCCGCGACCCCGCGACGCCCTCGGCGAAGAGCTGCTCCTGGAGATCGGACAGCTCGTCGCCCATGGCGAACAGCGTGCTCTTGCCGTCGCGCTTCTTGCCGTCGAACCCGGGCGTGGCGTCCGTCGCGATGGCCGTGAGGTCGACCGGACCGGGCGGGAGTCGGTACAGGTGCGGCCTCATGGCCACATCATGTCGGATCGACCAGTGCGTTGAGCCGGCGCACGTTTGAGGCTGCGTCGTACGGGCACCGGACTCCTGATGAACGCCGCCGCACGCGAAGCCGCCCTCGACACCGTGATCCTCGACCTGGACGGCACCCTCGTGGACACGGTCTACCAGCACGTCCTGGCGTGGCGATCGGCGTTCCTCAGCGTCGGCGTGGACATCCCGGCCTGGCGGATCCACCGCGCGATCGGGATCGGTGGCGACCGCCTCGTGGCAGAGCTGGCGGGACGGAGGGTCGAGAATGCGGTCGGCGACGAGGTGCGGAAGCTGCACGGGATGCGCTTCGAGGACCAGCTGCCGCACGTGACGCCGACCGACGGCGCCCCGGAGCTGCTCGAGGCGCTGCGTAGCCGGGACCTGAAGGTGGTGGTCGCCAGCTCGGGCGAGCGCGAGGTCACCGAACGACTGCTCTCGGTGCTGGGAGCCGCCGAGGCACTGCACGCCTGGGTCTCCGGAGATCAGGCCGAGAGCTCCAAGCCAGACGCGGACCTGCTGCGCCTGGCCATGGAGAAGGTGTCCGGCGAAGCGGCGCTCGTCATCGGCGACACCGTCTGGGACGTGGAGTCGGCCCGCAAGTGCGACTTCCCGTGCGTCACCGTGCTCACCGGCGGGGTGTCCGACGCCGAGCTCCGAGAGGCGGGCGCGCTCGACGTCCGCGAGAACCCCGCGGCGATCACGACGGATCTGGGCGACCTGCTGAAGCGAGCTCGTCCTTGACGACGCTGAAGGCGAGTCCGGGCGAGTAGCCCTTCCGGGCGAGCACCCCGACCAGCCGACGGGTGGCCTTGTCGCGGTCGAGCCCCTGCATCGAGCGCAGCTTCTTGCGGACCAGCGCCCGCGCCGTCTCCTCCTCGTCGGCGGGGTCGATCTCGTCGAGCGCCTCGCGCGCCACGTCGTCGGCCACCCCCTTGCGCCGCAGCTCCTGCGCGAGCGCCCGCCTGGCCAGGCCCTTGCCCCGGTCCGGGCCCCGGCTGGACACCCACGCCTTCGCGAAGGCCCCGTCGTCGACCAGCCCGACCTCCTCGAACCGGTCGAGGAGGCGGGTGGCGACGTCGTCGGGCACGTTCTTCGCGGCCAGCTTCGCGGCCAGCTCGCTGCGACTGCGCGCCTGACCGGTCAGCTGGTCGAGCAGGATCTTGCGGGCCACCGACTCCGGATCGGCGTCCGGCCCGTCTGGCTCCTCCGACGACTCAGAAGTCATCGATGCCAGTCGGGTCGGCCGGAGCCTCCGCCTCGGCGTCGACCGTGGGACCCACGCCGAGCTTCTCCAGGATCCGCTTCTCCAGCTCGTTGGCCAGGTCGGGGTTGTCCTTGAGGAACGCGCGGGCGTTCTCCTTGCCCTGGCCGAGCTGGTCGCCCTCGTAGGTGTACCAGGCGCCGGCCTTGCGGACGAGGCCCGCCTCGACGCCGACGTCGATCAGGCCGCCCTCGCGGGAGATGCCCTTGCCGTACATGATGTCGAACTCGGCCTGCTTGAACGGCGGGGCCACCTTGTTCTTGACGACCTTGACGCGGGTGCGGTTGCCGACCATGTCGGTGCCGTCCTTGAGCGTCTCGATCCGGCGGACGTCGAGGCGCACCGAGGAGTAGAACTTCAGGGCCCGGCCGCCGGTGGTGGTCTCGGGCGACCCGAACATGACCCCGATCTTCTCGCGCAGCTGGTTGATGAAGATCATCGTGGTCTTGGAGTTGTTGAGCGCGCCGGTCATCTTGCGCAGCGCCTGGCTCATCAGGCGGGCCTGGAGGCCGACGTGGCTGTCGCCCATCTCGCCCTCGATCTCGGCCCGGGGCACCAGCGCGGCGACGGAGTCGATCACGATCAGGTCGAGGGCGCCGGAGCGGATCAGCATGTCGGAGATCTCCAGCGCCTGCTCGCCGGAGTCGGGCTGGGAGACCAGCAGCGCGTCGGTGTCGACACCGAGGGCGCGGGCATAGTCGGGGTCGAGGGCGTGCTCGGCGTCGATGAAGGCGACGATGCCGCCGGCCTTCTGCGCGCTGGCCACCGCGTGGAGGGCGACCGTGGTCTTTCCGGAGGACTCCGGGCCGTAGATCTCCACCACGCGACCGCGCGGCAGGCCACCCAGGCCCAGCGCCACGTCGAGCGCGATGGACCCGGTCGGGATCACCTCGAGCGGCGCCCGGGTCTCGTCGCCCAGCCGCATGACCGAGCCCTTGCCGAACTGCCGCTCGATGTTGGCGAGCGCGGCATCCAGGGCCTTCTCGCGGTCTCCACCAGCCATGTCGTGTGTCCCATCTGTCTCGTCGGATGCAGGTACGTCGGCGACGCTAGGACGAGCCACCGACATGCCTGGTCAGCGATGTCGACGCCTGTGGACAACCTCGTTCCGCGTCGTACCTGTGGACACAACCTAGCCCGAACACGTGTTCGAGCGGGACCCGCGCCGGCGTGTCGGGAGAACGCCGACGGGCGGACCCGATCCCGGGTCCGCCCGCCTGAAACCGTTCGGGTCAGGACGTGCTGCCGACCCCCACGGCACCCTCGACGGCGACTGCCCCGAGGCCGGCGTCCGTCGTGCACCCGTCGGGCGCCTCGGTGGTGAAGGCGACGACGCCCTGCGCCCCGTCGCCGACCGGCACCGCCGTGCTGGTCGAGGACACGGTGTGCGTCGCCGGCGCCGTACCGGACGGCGAGGTGCTGCCCGGCACGAGAGTGGCCGTCAGGCTGTCGACGACGGTGCCCTGGAGTGACACCGCGGCTCCGGCACTGGTGGTCGTGTAGTCGACGACCGAGGTCGAGCCGTCGGCCCAGGTGATCAGTGCGTCACCGGCCGTGGACCCCGCGGCGCACGAGTTGGCCGGCAGCGTCCCCGTGCCGGTCGCCAGCGGCGCCTGGTACGACGCCGTGCCCGGCACGACCGTCCCGTCGGCCAGCGTGACCGGCACCGCCGTGGTGATGACCTTGCCCACGTCGATCGTGCCGTCGGTGGGTGCGCCCGCGCGTGAGGACTGGCAGTTGGCCAGCGTCCCGGTGAGGGAGTATCCGAAGGACGTCTGGACGCCCGGGCCGTTGGGGGTGAAGTCGGCGGCTCCCGCGAGCGTGCACCCGGCGCCACCGGGCTCGGCGCCGGCCGGGAGGCCGGTGAGCATGGTGACCAGGAGGAGGGCGCTCGCGAGGGCGCCTGTGAAGAGTGTTCGGTTCATCCGAATCGTTCCTTATCGAGAGTTGTCCCTCCCCGACAAGGTTTTGTCTGCGGACAGTAAATAGCAGCGGCTACTCACACGTAAATGGTGCTCAGGGCATGGACCAGTGCGGCGTCCCCTCAGGACGGGATGTCGTAGGTCAGGTCGATCCCGTCGGCCCAGGTCGCGCACGGGCAGCCGTCCGGGTCGGGCAGGGCGGCGATGGTGTCGGAGAGCAGGCCGCGGAGGCGCTCCAGGTTCTCGGCGAAGGTCGCGAAGACCTCCTCCTGGCTCACCCCGGACCCGGCCTCGACGCCGGCGTCCAGGTCGGTGACCAGCGCGATCGCGGCGTAGCACTGCCGCATCTCCCGGGCCAGGATCGCCTCGGGGTGGCCGGTCATGTTGATCAGCGACCAGCCCTGGGCGGCGTAGTGCTGCGACTCCGCCCGCGTCGAGAACCGCGGGCCCTCGATCACGACCATGGTGCCGCCGGTGCGGACCGTCTCGTCGACCGACGCGACGGCCGCCGACAGTCGGTCGCAGTAGGGGTCGGCGAACGGCACGTGCACGGCGCCGGTCTCCACGAACGTCTGGGCGCGGCCGAGGGTGCGGTCGACGAGCTGGTCGGGCACGACGACGGCCCCCGGCCCGACCTCCGGCCGCAGGCTCCCGACCGCGCACGGGGCGAGCACCTGGCGGACGCCGAGGGACCGCAGCGCCCAGGCGTTGGCGCGGTAGTTGATGCGGTGCGGCGGGTGCTCGTGGTGCGGGCCGTGCCGGGGCAGGAACGCGACCCGGCGGCCCGCGACGGTGCCGACCGCGACCGGAGCCGACGGGGCGCCGTACGGCGTCTCGACCGGGTGCTGCTCGGGGTCGTCGAGGAAGGAGTAGAAGCCGGAGCCGCCGATGACGGCGACGTCGGCGACGGTCTCGCTCATGGCAGCACCCGCTCGGCGGGCCGCTCGGCGGAGTGCCGGCCGGCGTAGACCGCCGCCAGGAGTACGCCGACCGCGAGCGCGGCCGTCGTCGCGGCGAGCGTCGGGTAGCCCCAGACGCCGACGATGAGCCCGGCGACGCCACCGGCCGCCGCGGCGGTCAGGCCCATCACCATGTCGGCGGCGCCCTGGACCTCGGTGCGCACCTCGAGCGGCGCATGGTCGGCGATCATCGTGGAGGCCGCGACGGTCGCGAACGACCAGCCGAGGCCGAGCAGGAACAGCCCGACGAAGATCTGCCAGGAGCTGCCCTCGGGCGCGCGGCCGCACAGCACCAGGGACACCAGCAGCACCGCTCCCCCGGCGAACAGGACCGGGGGCCCGGCCGGCCTTGTCGGCGAGCCAGCCGATGGCCGGCGAGAACGCGAACATCCCGAGGACGTGGACGCTGATCACGATCCCGATCACCCGCAGCTCGGCGCCACCGTGCTCCATGTGCAGCGGGGTCATCACCATGACCGACGACCATCGCCGCGTGCGCGCGCGGCCAGGCCACCGGCGGCGGCGCCGAGCACCGGGTGCTCGCGGACGGCGCCGGCAACCCGGCGCCAGGAGGAGTCCGGGTGCGGCAGCGACCGTCCGGGTCGAGCCGGACGCCTCCTCCGCAGCGACGGCCCGCGCGGTCAGCAGCGGGTCGGGACGCAGCAGGACGCCGATGACGAGGGCGGCGGCGAGCATCCCGACGCTGGCCAGGGCGAACGGTCCGGTCAGCTCCGGGATCCCGAGCCGATCGGCGACGGACGCCGACAGCCCGGTCAGGTTGGGGCCGGCCACGGCGCCGATCGTGGTCGCCCAGACCACGACGGACAGCGCCCGGGCCCGGGTCGCCGCCGGCGCCAGGTCGGTGGCGGCGTAGCGGGCGGCGCTGTTGGCGGCGGTGCTGGAGCCCAGCATCGCGGCGCCGACGAGCAGCAGCGCCATCGAGTCGACCACCCCGGCGACGACGGCCAGCACCGCCCCCGCCGCGCCGGTGAGGTAGCCGGTCACCAGTCCGATCCGGCGGCCGCGGCGCGACATGAGCCGGGCCAGCACGTAGGCCATCACGGCGGCGCCGAGCACCTGGAACGTCTGGGCCAGGCCGGCCTGCCGCTCCGAGCCGGAGACCTCCTCGGCCAGCAGGGACGCGGTGGCGATGCCGATGGTGATGCCGACCGCGCCGACGGCCTGGGCCGCGACCAGCGTGCCGATGGTGCGCCGCTGGACCGCCGCGACGTCGACCCGGGCGTCGATGGTCGTCATCGGTCGCGGGCGGGGAGCTCGAGTGCCGCCCACACGGCTCGCCAGACCTCCTTGGGCGGCACCCCGGCGTCGAGGGCCTCGTCGCGCGGTCCGGCCGCCGAGGTCACCGATGACGTAGCTAGCCCGCCCAGTGCCGGGCGTACGACGCCCCGAGCGCCTCCTCCATCCGCGCCCAGAACTCGGTGTGCCTCACCCGTGCCCCCTCACCTGCGGCTCGCCTGCACGTCGAGCCAGGTCTCGTCGCGCAGCCCCGGTGACCGGCGCACCTCGTCGACCACCCAGCCGGCGTCCTCGAGCACCGCCCGCAGCGGCTCCTCGCGCCAGAACGTGAAGTGGCGCGGCCCGCCGACGTGGCCGTGGGTGGAGAACCGGGCGCCGTCGCCCTCCTTGAGCGCGAGGTGGAGCGCGCCGCCCGGCACGGGTGGCCCCGGCGAGCCGGGTGAGCACGGTCGGGAGGTCCTCGCGCCGGACGTGGACCAGGGACGCCGAGGCCCACACGCCGTCGTACGGCGCGTCGCGCTCGGGGTCGGCGAGGTCGTCGGCCAGCGGGTCGAGCACGTCGGCCTCGAACCCGTCGGCGCGCAGCATCCGGACGAAGGCCGGCGGTGATGTCGGTGCGGCGCACCGAGAGGCCGGCCTCCTCCAGCGCGCGGGCGTCCCGGCCGGGGCCGCTGCCGACCTCCAGGACCCGCGCGCCCGCGTCGAGGGCCGCGACGAACCGCTCGATCGACGCGCCGCACCTCGTCGGGCATCTCCTGCGTGCCCGGCGCGGTAGTCGTCCGCGAAGGCTTCGTAGGACGCGACCGTGACCCGCTTGGTGACGTGGGAGACGTCGTGGGCGTGGTGGACCAGGTCGTGGAGGTGGTAGCGGGCGAGGCGTGTCGACGGTGAACGTGTCGCCGTTGCTGCGGGTGCCGGTGCGTTGCCACGCGTCGTCGGGCACGGACTCGTAGGTGGCCGCCACCGCCTCGGCCGCCTCACCGACCTCGTCGGCGACCTTGGCCGGGTCCTGGCTCGCCGTAGTCCTCGTCGACGGCGGTCCGGTCCTGGTCCCAGTTGGCGAAGGTGGCGTCGTCCTCGGCCAGCATCAGGCGGACCCGCTCGTCGAAGAGCCGGTTGACGTCGCGGACGTGGCAGGCGTACTCGAGCGGGGACCACAGGTGGGGCGCCGGACGCACGGCGGCGTCGTCGGTGCCGAGCACCACCTCCCAGAGGGTGGCGTTGTCGCGGATCGCCCGGGCACCCGCTCGCGGGCCAGGCCGGGCGCGTCGAACCCGCACTCGGGGCAGGGTCGCTCGAGGACCCAGGTCCAGTCCTTGGTGTCGGGCTCGATCATGGCGACATCCTCTCAGCCGCTCCCGACGCCCGGCGTACGGGATCCCGCCGACCTGCGTCAGGATGACAGCCATGACGATCCGCGCCGCCGGGGAAGCCGACCTCACCGGCATCGCCGCGATCTACGGGCACGAGGCCCGGACCGGGATCGCCACCTTCGACACCGAGCCGCGGTCCATCGACCAGTGGCGCGAGCTGCTCGAGAGCACGGCGCGTGGCGACCACCTGCTGGTCGCCACCAATGACGAGACGATCTTCGGCTACGCCCACTCGTCGGCGTACCGCCCCAAGCCCTGCTACGCCGGGACCCGGGAGACCTCGATCTATCTGACCCCCGACGCGCAGGGGCAGGGTCTCGGCCGGCAGATGTACGACGACCTGCTCGGCTGGCTGGTCGCGGACGGGATCCGCACGGCGGTGGCGGCGGTCGCGCTGCCCAACCCGGCGAGCCTGGCCCTGCACCGGGCGTGCGGCTTCGAGGAGGTCGGCGTGATGCGGGAGGTCGGCCGGAAGTTCGACCGCTGGATCGACGTGCTGTGGCTTCAGTGTGAGCTCAGCCGGCGCCACGAGCCGGGAGGCTACGTCAGCAGCAGCTTGTCGAGCCGACGGCGGACCACGGCGAGCCCGATCAGCCCCATCACCACCAGGTAGACCACCGAGACGGCCGACGCCCACGACAGCGCGCCGGTCGTCAGCTCGCGGCACAGCACGACGCCGCGGTAGAGCGGGGTCGCCTCCACGACCCAGCGCAGCACCCCGTCGAACGCGGTCACCGGGAAGAACGTCGCCGAGAACAGGAACATCGGGATCTGGACGAGCGTGATCTTGTCGAAGTCCTGCCAGGACTTCATGTAGGTCGTCACCGCCATGCAGACCGCGCTGAACGCGAACCCGATCAGCAGCGTCGCCGGCAGGGCGAGGACCGCCCACCAGGAGTCGACCAGGCCCATCGCCACCATCACCAGCAGGAAGGCCGCGGAGTAGCTGGCGCCGCGCAGCTGGCCCCAGGCGATCTCGCCGCGGGCGATGTCGCGGGTGGTCAGCGGGGTCGCGAGGATCTGGTCGTAGAGCTTGTCGTACTTCAGCTTGAAGAACACGCTGAACGTGGAGTCCATCAGGGCGCCGTTGAAGGCCGAGGCCGCGAGCATCCCGGGGGCGACGAACGCGGCGTACGGGATCGTCTCGCCGTTGAACTCGAAGGACTGGATCAGCTGGCCGACCCCGATGCCGATCGAGAACAGGTAGAAGACCGGCTCGAGGAACCCGGTGAGGAAGAGCTTCCAGTAGCGCCGGTAGACGAGGTAGTTGCGCAGCACCAGCAGGCGCAGCGCCTGCGGCGGGGTGAGCGGCGGGAAGGTGGTCGCCGCCAGCTCGCCGATCGCGGCCATCACTTCACCAGCCGCTTCGTCAGGCCGGTCACCGACCACCACCAGCCGAAGGCGGTCATCGCCAGCAGCACGGACGACGTTGATCGCGGCGATCGACCAGTCGACGGTGTCGAGGCAGAACATCCGGGAGAGGTTGACGCCGTGCCACAGCGGGGTCAGCCGGGCGGCCCAGGCGCCGACCTCGCCCAGGTTGGCGATCGGGAAGAACGCGCCGGAGAAGAGGAAGAGCGGCACGACCCCGAGCCGGAAGAGGACGCCGAAGCCGTCCTCGGACGTCATCCGCGCGGCCAGGCCGTAGACCACGGTGGCGAAGGCGAGACCGACCAGCACCTGGGACAGGAACGCCAGGATCGGCCCCCACCAGGTCTCGAACACCCCGAACGGCGCGAGCGTCGCCATGAACACCGCGCAGGTGGTGACCAGCCGGAACGTCACGAAGCCGAGGTGGGCGCCGACCACGTGCCGGATCTGGAGCGGCGTGGCGAGCATGGAGTCGTAGACCCGCTGCCACTTGATCATCGCCATCACCGGCCAGGTGGTCTCCCCCACCGCCGGTCTGCATCGCGTGGGCGGCGACCAGGCCGGGGACGACGAAGGCGAGGTACGACGTCGCGCCCTCGAGCTGGGCCGGGTCGGCCTCGATGAAGCCGCCGAGGAGCACCCCCATCGCCAGGACGTAGAAGACCGGGGTGACGAACGAGGAGATGACGGTGCCGCGCCAGGTGCGGCGGTAGACCGTCGACCAGTAGTCGACCTGGCGGACGACGCCGTCGGCGAGGCCGAGGACGCGGGCCGGCGGCGTGGGGCTCGTCTTCGGAGTGGTGGTCGTGGCCATCAGTCCACCAGCGTCCGGCCGGTGAGCCGGAGGAAGACGTCCTCCAGCGTGGAGCGGCGGACGAGCACCGCCACCGGCTCGCAGGCCGCGCTCGTGGACCTTGGCGATGACCTCCTCGCCGTCGTCGCTGTAGACCAGCAGCCGGTCGGGCAGCGCCTCGACGCGGTCGCCGAGGTCGGCGACCTTCTCGGCCAGCGCCTCGTGGGTCGTGCCCTCCTCGGCGACGCCGAACCGGAGCTCGGCCACCTCGCGCGTGGAGTGCTGGCGGATCAGGTCGAGCGGGCTGCCCTCGGCGACGATCAGCCCCTTGTCCATCACCACCAGCCGGTCGCACAGCTGCTCGGCCTCGTCCATGTAGTGGGTGGTGATCACCAGCGTCACGCCGGACTGCTTGAGCCGGAACAGCCGGTCCCAGAGCACGTGGCGGGCCTGGGGGTCCAGGCCGGTGGTCGGCTCGTCGAGGAGCAGCAGGTCGGGCCGGTTGATCAGGCTGCGGGCGATCGTGAGCCGGCGCTTCATGCCGCCGGAGAGGTCCTCGACGGTGGACTTCGCCTTCTCGGTGAGCTGGACGAACTCGAGCAGCTCGTCGACGCGGCTGTTGACCTCGGCCCGCGGGATCCCGAAGTAGCGGCCGTAGATGAACAGGTTGTCGCGGACGTTGAGCTCGTTGTCGAGGGTGTCCTCCTGCGGGCAGACCCCCAGCCGGCCGCGGATCGCGGGACCGTCGACGGCGGGATCCATGCCGAGGATCTCCAGCTCGCCGCCGCTGACCGGGGACACCGCGGCGATCATCCGCATGGTCGAGGACTTGCCGGCGCCGTTGGGCCCGAGGAAGCCGAACGCCTCGCCGCGCCGGACCTCGACGTCGATGCCCTTGACCGCCTCGAAGTCGCCGAACGACTTGCGCAGGCCACGTGGCCCGGATCATCGAATCGCTCACGTGGAAGGACCCTAGATCACGGCGCCGACAGTCCTCACCCGAGTTTCGGGTCACGGGGTCGCGGGGACCCGTTCGGGCCATTGTCGGCTCCTTCCCGATGCTTCTACGTTGGCAGGTGGGTTCGACGAGAGGGAGACATCATGGCTGGGCTGGAGAGCAAGAGCTTCAACGCACCGGACGAGACTCGGCCGTTCGCCGACAAGGGGGCCGCGGAGGTGGTGGCGCTGGGCGACGGCTCGGTGCTGAAGGCCCGGTTCGAGCCCGGCTGGGTCTGGTCCGAGCACCTCCGCCCGGTCGCCGGCACCGACTCGTGCCAGTCGCCGCACCTGCTCTACGTCCTGTCCGGGCGGATGCACGTGCGGATGAACGACGGCACCGAGGGCGAGGTCGGACCCGAACGACGTCGCGCGCATCGAGCCGGGTCACGACGCCTGGGTCGTGGGCGACGAGCCGTGCACCGTGGTCGACTTCGGCGCCTCGCCGTCGTACGCGAAGCCAACGGCTGCGGCCCAGGAGCCCGGGATGGGCTGAGGCGCCGTCGCTCAGAGGTCGAGTGACGTCGCCGGCACGTGCGTGCGCGACTCGATGTCGCTTGCCGCCACCGAGAGCAGCTGATGGGCGAGGTCCGACAGCGCCCGGGCGCAGGCCAGCTCGTCGCCGATCTGCGGCGCCGCCTCGTCGCTCGGATTGCGCCGGCTGTGGCCGGAGCCCCGGATCTCGGTCTTGTTCTCGATGCTCAGGATCGCGTCGGCGAAGGTGTCGTCGCCCTGCTCGTCGAGGCGTACCTGGATGGTCCAGTCCTTGGTGGTCATCAGGTCCTCCTGCCTGGGTGAGACCTCCAGTCTGCTCCCGTTCCGGTGGCCGGGGGAAGAGCTGACAGAACGCGCGGCCCAGACCAATCGTCAGCTGGCGAGCACGAGTTTGGCGACGTAGGTCTCGATCCTGCTGGCCGGTTGGTCGGTCGGGCTCCGTGGTGGGGCGGTGGACCAGTAGGCGTGCCCGGTCGGGGTCGTGGTCTCGACCGTGTGGCGCGGGCCCGGCCGTGGCCGGGCATTCCAGCCGAGTGCCTGCTTGGCGTGGTTGCAGCTCTCGCACAGCCCCTGGGCGTTGACCTCGCTGGTCTCGCCGTCTTCGGTGACCGGGACGACGTGGTCGTCGTGCCGGATCGGGGCGTCGCACCAAGGGGTGCGGCAGACCTGGTCCCGGATCCCGACGAACTCCCCGAGCGCGGCGGGTACGAGCCGGGATCTGGAGTCCATCGCGACCAGCCGGCCGGTGCCGGGCTGCTGGTAGAGCCGCCGCAGCCAGGTCTTGCACTTCGCGGCCAAGCTCTTGGACAGCAGGGACCGGGCCACTCCGGCCGGGATCGGCCCATACCCCTCCACGTGGGCCGGGTCGTCGGACTCGCCGAAGCAGCACCCGGTCGCTGACGGTCAGGTTGACCCGCACCGGCACCTCGGACGCCTTGGCCTGGCCGGTGACCCGTTCGACCAGGGTGTCGGCCATGATCTGACCGCGGCCCCGCGGGTCGCCAGCTGCCCGCCGCCGATCGGCGTCCGCGGTCAGGGCGGCGATAGACCGCCACCCCCTGGGCCACGGGCAACAGCTCGGTCAGGTAGGTCATCGTGTCCGGCGCGGGCCGGATCGTCACGCACCGCTCGGCCTCGGCACGGGCAGCCCGAGCCACCACGGCATGCGGGTCGAGCCGGTAGGCCAGCTTGCGAGCTGCGGCCACGACCTCGCCGTCACCCATGGCCGCAAGCCGGTCGGCGTCGCCGGCCAGGATCCGGTCGACCCGCTGCCGGTCCGCCACCGACAGGCAGCCGGTCTCCCGGGCCAGCAGGGTGGCTCGCCACTCGGTGACGTGCCCGGCCCGGAACGCAGCCAGCGTGTGCGGCATCTCGGTGGCCAGGACCTTCGCCAGTCCCAGGTGCTGCCGGCCCTTGTGCGGCGACTCCCGCCGCGCCAATGCCACCTGCTCCGCGATCCCTCGGCCCTGCCGCGCAGCGGGAACTCCCCGTGCGGCCGCGAGCGCCCGTTGGGACCCGTCGAAGTCCGCGGCCAGCACCGCCTGTGCCGCCTCCGCCGCGCACTTCAGCTCCTCCAACGCCCGCATCACGTCGATCCGCTCCGCATCCGTGGCCTCCCGGTCGATCCCGGCCAGGGCCGCAGTCCACGCCGCGATACCGACGGCGTCCAGCGGCCGCACTGCGGCGCCCGCGCCACCACCCGACGGCCCCGAACCCGATGTTTCGAACATGTGTTCGATCCTAGTGTGTCCCACCGACAACCCGCCAGACCCGAACACGAATCTGTGGAGAACAGCGCTGGTGGCGAGTCGCGGCGCAAGGGTTCCGGGGTTTCGACGACGCTCAGATCGCTCAGGCGCTGGTCCGACTACTTGAGGACCGCGGCCGAGAAGGCTGGACGTGGCGGTGGCGGAGCAACTAGGCCAACGCGAACATGCAGGTCAGACATTCACTGTCCGCGGCATGTGCGGACAGCCGCGCCGCGCCGCTTGGGGCGTTCCGCCCGTGGATGCCTGGCGCTCAGCCGAACGTGAGGCCGTACTTTTCCATGATCGGCATAGTTGCTTCCATGTCGCCTTCGCAGCCATAAGGCTCGATGACAGGGCCGAGGTCCAGGTCACTCGGGGCAGTATCAATGAGCCGGAAGGCCTCTTCGAGCCCTCCGGGGCTAATGATCTCCAGTACCCGTGCAGGTTCTTTCGCGGCGTTCCAGAACGTGTGCCACTCACCTCGCGGCTTGAAGACGAGGTCGCCTACTGTCGCCTCAAGTTCCTCGCCAGCGGCGTGATACCAAATCCGACCTTCGAGGATGAAACTGAACTCGTCCTCCTTCGTGTGCCGGTGCATCGGCGCGGCGATCGAGCCAGGCGCCAGCAGGTGTTCGACGAGGGCGAACCCACCGCCCCATTCCTTGGAGTTGACGAGGAACCGATCTCGGCAGCCTTCCGGCGACCCGAGGACCTCACCGTCGCCGGCTCTGATGATCCGTCCTGTCATCTGGCCATCGTGCACCACTGCGGGCTGTGCCGCCATGTTCTTGGGCGGGTGGAACGCCTACATCAGTCCGATCCAGAAGCCCTGAAATCGGCACGTCAGGCCCTTCACGATCAGCGGCGTGGTCGGGCTCCGCCCTCAACGCGGCACGTGCGTGCGGGGCGCCCTTGACTACAAATCAGCGCTAGGCGCGTTGATGGCCTCGGCCAGCGAGTCGTAGATATGGAAGACATCGTGGAGCCGTGTGGAACCCAGCAGCCTGCGAACCATCGGCGGAGGTGATACCAACGAGACCGAGCCGCCACGTTCCCTCGCGCCATTGCGAGCATGGATCAGCGCACCTAGCCCCGATGAGTCGACGAAAGTCACGTCAGCCAGATCGATGACTAAATGAGAAGCCAGGCTGGCTGCTTCAACCAAGACCTCGTGGAAGGCGTGAACTGTGTGCGAGTCGATCTCCCCGCCAGCGCGCACGACTGCGCAGCCATCGATCTGGTGAACCTTGTACCAGACATTTTCGGGCGCGGCTCCGTGATCGCCGCCCTGTTCGATGTGGCGGGACATGGCACTCGCCTCCCACGTGCACAATAGAGCCAGGAACCGGATCGACGCAGCGCCACCATGGGGTAAGGGCCTCGCGCCGATCCGGGCCCTTTTCCTTTACTTCCCGAAATTCGGGACAGTGAAACGCCGCCGCACTCGGCGGCATCCTCATCGGCTGGTCCGTTGCGTGCCCGAAACCTAGCCTCCCTGGGACATCCTCACATCGGCTGCTTGTTTCATTGACCGCAGGATCGAGTCTGGCGAGGCTCGGTCCAGGCGCCCGGGCTGTCGCTCTCATTTCGGCTGCCCACGCTTTGTCGTGTGGCTCTCATTTGGCCTGCGTAGCCCGGGCGTCGCCAGGGCTCGGAGAGGCTCAAGAGGGGATTGCCCAGCTCTAAGCAGCGTTGCCCTCCCGGCTCGACAACCACATCCAGTTCGAGTGTTGGGAGGTCCTGATGAGAGCAACGACAGTGGCGGCGGGGCGGGTGGTGATCGGGATGGACCCGCACAAACGGTCGGCGACGATCGAGGTGATGACCGCAGACGAGTCCGTGGTCGGTGCCGGCCGGTTCGCCACCGATGCCATCGGCTATCAGGAGATGGTCGCCTTCGTTCGCCGTTGGCCAGATCGGGTCTGGGCGATCGAGGGCTGTGCCGGGATCGGCAGGCACCTCGCGGTCCGGCTGGTTCGTGACGGCCAGGCCGTGGTCGATGTACCCCCGAAGCTGTCGGCCCGGATGCGGGTCTACGCGACCGGACAGGGACGCAAGACCGACGCCACCGACGCCCACTCCGTCGCCCTGGTCGGCACCCGGATCGCCGGGCTGCGGCCGGTCGTCGACGACCAGCAACTCACCGTGCTCCGGGTCTTGGTCGACCGGCGCCGCTCGCTCGGTGAGGACCACACTCGGATGACCAGCCAGCTGCACCAGCTGCTGCTCGAACTCATTCCCGGTGGGGCGAAGAAGGACCTTTCCGCCGCCCAGGCCAAGGCCCTGCTGGCCAAGGTCCGTCCCCGCGATGCCGCCGGTAAGACCCGGCGTCGGGTCGCCGCCGAACTGATCGCGGACCTGGAACGCGTCTACGCCCGCAGCAAGGCCGCGGACAAAGAGCTCAAAGACCTCGTGACCGCCACCGGCACCCACCTGATGGACCTGCACGGCATCGGGCCCTCCGGTGCCGCCCGGCTGCTGGTCGAGGTCGGCGACATCACCCGGTTCCCCGACCGCGACCACTTCGCATCCTGGAACGGCACCGCCCCACTCGACGCCTCCTCCGGCGACCAGATCCGGCACCGGCTTTCGCGGAAAGGGAACCGGCAGATCAACCGGGTCCTGCACATCATGGCCACCGTCCAACTGCGCCATGCCACCGAAGGACGGGCCTACTTCGACCGCCGCACAGCCGAGGGGAAGACCTCCATGGAAGCCATGAGAGCCCTCAAACGCCGACTGTCCAACATCGTCTACCACTGCATGCTCGACGACGCGATCCAAGGAACGAGGACGGGCCCGGGAGGGCAACGGGGCAACGACTCTGACTCCAGCGCGACCGGCTCACAACCCCAACACCGGCACTTCGGACAAGCCACTCCGGGGCCCGCCACCAAGCACTCTAAGCCCCCACTCCCCAAGGTGTCTTGACACAGAGGGGTGCCAGATGAGTGCACTTCGGTCTCAATGGGGGACGCACCCAGTATGTGCCGAATCTGTGCACGAGCCGCATGCGTAGGGTGCGCGCGGGTGACCTGGAGCCCGGACCGCCGCCTCGGCATACTCCTCCTCGCGGCCGCCGCCGGCACCAACGTCCCGACGCCCCTCCTGCTCGTCTACCGCGACGAGCTCGACCTGTCCGACGCCTCCCTGACCGCCATCTTCGGCGTCTACGCGCTGGGCCTGATGCTTGCCCTCGCGGTGGCGGGGCAGGCCGCGGACCGGTGGGGCAGGCGGCGGGTGGCACTGCCGGCGGCCATCGCGCTCCGGCGTCGCGTCGCTGTTCTTCGTCCTCGCACAGGACAGCGAGGCGCTGCTTTACGTCGCACGGTTCCTCCAGGGCGCGGTCTCGGGGACGGTGTTCAGCGTCGGCAGCGCATGGCTCGTGGAGACCGCCGCGCTGCGCGGAGCTACGTCGGGGCCGCGCACGGCGGCGGTCACCATGACCGGCGGCTTCGCGATCGGCCCTACCGTGGCCGGGCTGATCGGCCAGTGGGGTCCGTGGCCGCTCGCGCTCCCCTACCTCCTGCACGTGGCCGGACTCGCGATCGCGGTCGCGGCGGCGTGGTCGGTTGCCGAGACCCTGGGCCAGCGACCGATCGAGCACCCGGAGGGCCGTCCGGGAGCCTTCCGCCCTGCGCGGTCTGCGCACCGCCGCACTCGTGATCGCCCCGCTCGCGGTCTGCGTCTACGCCTTCCCGGCCAGCGCCATCGGCGGGATGCCGGTCCTGATCGGGTTCCCGGTGGCCGAGGTCGCCCTCACCGGGCTGCTCGCCGGCGCCACCCTCGGCGCGGGCGCCCTCGCGGCGCCGCTACAGGCCCGGTTCGGCACCCGGACGGCTCCCGTGGCGGCGGGCTGTGGAGCGGCCGGCTTCGCGATGACGGCGCTCGCAGCCGCCGTACCCGCTCTGCTGTTGCTGGCCGTTCCCGCCGCCATCGTGCTCGGCGCCGGCGGTGGGCTCGCCCTCGCGAGCGGGCTGTCCCGGCTGCCGCTGGTCGCCTCGGACGGTCGGCTCGGCACCGTGTCCGCCGCGTTCTACGCGACGGCGTACGTCGGGTTCGGCTTCCCGCTCCTGCTGGCCTCGCTGTCCCTGGTCGTCCCCGTCGCCGCCGGGTTGGCCGTCCTCGCTCTGCTCTGCCTCGCCCTCACGGCGCAGCAGGCCCGGGCGCGGCTGTGAGCCCAATGGCTGAGCGACCGCGAGGACCTACTCGAACAGGTGCCGATGCTCCCGTGACCACCGCAGCCGCCCGCGCAGGTCGTCGAGATAGCCCTCCTCGACCCACGACTGCTGCGGCTGGACGTGGCGCTCGGCCAGGTCCTGGACGTGGGTGATGGTGGCGACCTGGCGGTCGATGACGCGGTCGACGAGGCCCGCCGTGCTGTCCAGGCCGTAGGCCGACGCGAACGCCGACAGCCGGGCGCGGCGATCGGGAGGGCCAGGGAAGTGGTGGCCGTCGGCGGTGTCGCACGCGACCTCGTCACTGCGGAACGGCGTGAAGTACTCCAGCGCGTAGGCGACATCACCCATCGCCGGAGCCGGATGCGCGAGGTCCCAGTCGATCAGGCCGATCGCGCGCGGTCCGTCCCAGACCATGTTCCACGGGCCCGGGTCGCCGTGGCAGACCACGTCGGCGCCGGGTTGGGGCGGGATGGCCCACGTCGCGTGGTCCGCCGGGGCGAAACCGCGGGAGGCATCGTGGATCTCGCGCAGCAGGCGTGCGGCCGAGCGCACCCCTTCCTCGTCGACCTGGTGCTGCCAGGCGTCGACTCCCGGAGTCACCGGGGATGAAGCGCACCGCCTCGACGTCCCCCTCGATCCCGACCGGCTCGGGGACCGAGGTCAGGCCCTCTCCGCCGGAGGTGCTCGAGGAGCGCGTGGATCGTGGCGGTCCAGGGCCGGACCGGGCGTAGCACGAGGTCGTCGACGAACGTGACGTCGTGGTCGACGAGTTGCCAGTCGCGGCGCCTGCGCACGGACGGAGTCAAGCATCGACAAGCCCGCTGGAGGCGCAGCGCGCCGAACGAGTGTCGGTGTCGTGAGGCAGGATGGGCAGGTGGCCCCGCTCGAGGCGTTCAGCGAACCGACCCGCACCTGGTTCGGCGCGGCGTTCGCGGAGCCGACCGCGGCGCAGGAGGGTGCCTGGCAGGCGATCGGCGCCGGGCGGCACGCGCTGGTGGTGGCGCCCACCGGGTCCGGCAAGACGCTGAGCGCGTTCCTGTGGTCGATCGACCGGCTGCTCACGCGCGAGGTGCCCGAGAAGGCGAAGCGCTGCCGGGTCCTCTACGTCTCCCCGCTCAAGGCGCTCGCCGTCGACGTCGAGCGCAACCTGCGCGCGCCGCTGACCGGGATCCGGCAGACCGCGGAGCGGCTCGGCCAGAGCGTGCCCGAGCTGAGGGTCGGGGTGCGGTCCGGGCGACACCAGCGCCGCCGACCGGCGCAAGCTGGTCACCACACCGCCCGACATCCTGATCACCACCCCCGAGTCGCTGTTCCTGATGCTGACCAGCCAGGCCCGCGAGTCGCTGCGCGGCGTCGAGACCGTGATCGTCGACGAGGTGCACGCCGTCGCCGGCACCAAGCGCGGCGCCCACCTCGCCGTCAGCCTCGAGCGGCTCGACGCCCTGCTCGAGAAGCCGGCTCAGCGGATCGGGCTCAGCGCCACCGTGCGCCCGCTGGAGGAGGTGGCGAGGTTCCTCGGCGGCCAGGCACCGGTCGACATCGTGGCGCCGGCCTCGGAGAAGCGGTGGGACCTCAAGGTCGTCGTACCCGTCGAGGACATGACCGCGCCGGAGCAGTACGACGACGCGGAGGGCGGCGACCCGAACCGCAGCCAGTCGATCTGGCCCCACGTCGAGGAGCACGTCGCCGACCTGATCGGACAACACCGCTCCACGATCGTCTTCGCCAACTCCCGTCGGCTCGCGGAGCGGCTCACGGCCCGGCTGAACGAGATCGCGAGCGAGCGGCTGGAGACCGACCACGAGCCACCGGCGCAGATCATGGCGCAGTCCGGGGCCTCCCACGGCGCGAGCCCGGTGATCGCGAAGGCGCACCACGGGTCGGTGTCCAAGGAGCAGCGGGCGCTGATCGAGGACGACCTCAAGCGCGGACGGCTGCCCTGCGTGGTCGCCACCAGCAGCCTCGAGCTCGGCATCGACATGGGCGCGGTCGACCTGGTGATCCAGATCGAGTCGCCGCCGAGCGTGGCCAGCGCGCTGCAGCGCGTGGGCCGGGCCGGCCACCAGGTGGGCGAGACCAGCCGCGGGGTGCTGTTCCCCAAGCACCGCGGCGACCTCGCCCAGACCGCGGTGGCCGTCGAGCGGATGCAGTCAGGCGCGATCGAGTCGCTGCGGGTGCCGGCCAACCCGCTCGACGTCCTCGCCCAGCAGGTGGTCGCGTCGACCGCGCTCGAGGCGTGGGACGTCGATGACCTCTACTCACTGGTGAAGCGGTCCGCGCCGTTCACCGCAGCTGCCCCGGAGCGCGTTCGACGCCACTCTCGACCTGCTCAGCGGCCGCTACCCCTCCGACGAGTTCGCCGAGCTGCGCCCGCGGATCGTGTGGGACCGCGTCGCCGGCACGCTCACGGGGCGTCCCGGCGCCCAGCGGCTCGCCGTCACCAGCGGGGGCACCATCCCCGACCGTGGCCTGTTCGGGGTCTTCCTCGTCGGCGCCGAAGGGCCGGGTCGCCGGGTCGGCGAGCTCGACGAGGAGATGGTCTACGAGTCCCGGGTCGGCGACGTGTTCGCCCTCGGCGCCACCTCCTGGCGGATCGAGGACATCACCCACGACCGGGTCCTGGTCTCCCCCGCCCCCGGCGTGCCCGGACGCCTGCCGTTCTGGAAGGGCGACACCCTCGGCCGCCCGGCCGAGCTCGGCGCCGCGATCGGGGAGTTCACCCGCGAGCTCGCCGCGCTGCCGCAGCAGAAGGCGACGCAGCGTGCCCAGGCCAACGGCCTCGACGAGTACGCCGCGGCCAACCTGGTCGGCTACCTCACCGAGCAGGTCGAGGCCACCAACGTGCTGCCCAGCGACCGCACCCTCCTGGTGGAGCGGTTCCGCGACGAGCTCGGCGACTGGCGCCTCGTCGTCCACTCGCCCTACGGCACCCCCGTCCACGCGCCGCTGGCCCTGGCGATCAACGCCCGGCTGCGCGAGCGGTACGGCGTCGACGGGCAGGCGATCGCCTCCGACGACGGCATCGTGATCCGGATCCCCGAGACCGACGCCGAACCACCGACCGGCGAGCTCATCGTCTTCGAGCCCGACGAGATCGACGACCTGGTCACCAGCGAGGTCGGCGGGTCGGCGCTGTTCGCCTCCCGCTTCCGCGAGTGCGCCGCCCGCGCGCTGCTGCTCCCCCGACGCGACCCCGGTCGCCGCTCGCCGCTGTGGCAGCAGCGTCAACGCTCCGCCCAGCTGCTGGAGGTGGCCGCGAAGTACCCCTCCTTCCCGATCGTCCTCGAGGCCGTGCGCGAGTGCCTCCAGGACGTCTACGACCTGCCCAGCCTGGTCGACCTGATGCGCCGCGTGGAGCGGCGCGAGGTCGAGGTCGTCGACGTGGCGACCCAGCAGCCGTCGCCCTACGCACGCAGCCTGCTGTTCGGCTACGTCGCCCAGTTCGTCTACGAGGGCGACTCCCCCATCGCCGAGCGGCGGGCCGCCGCCCTGTCCCTCGACCAGGGGCTGCTGGCCGAGCTGCTCGGCCGGGCCGAGCTGCGCGAGCTGCTCGACCCCGACGTGCTCGCCGAGGTGGAGGCCGAGCTGCAGCGGCTCGCCCCTGATCGCCGGGCGCGCGACGCCGAAGGAGTGGCCGACCTGCTGCGGCTGCTCGGGCCGCTGTCGACCGTCGAGGTCGACGCGCGGACGGTCGACGGGCTCGACGTCGGAGAGGTGCTCGCCTCCCTCGCCGCCGCCCGGCGGGTGGTCGAGGTCCGGATGGCCGGCGAGGAGCGCTGGACCGCGATCGAGGACGTCGGCCGGCTGCGCGACGGGCTCGGGGTCCCGGTCCCACCGGGCACACCCGACGCGTTCGCCGAGCCCGTGGACGACCCGGTCGGCGACCTCGTGGCCCGGTTCGCCCGCACCCACGGGCCGTTCACCACCGACCAGGTGGCCGAGCGGCTCGGCCTCGGCACCGCCGTCGTCCGTCACACCCTGCAACGACTGACCGCGCAGGGCCGGGTGCTGGACGGGGAGTTCCGCCCGGCCGGCGCCGGCCCCGAGTGGTGTGACGCCGAGATCCTGCGCCGCCTGCGCCGTCGCTCGCTCGCGAAGCTGCGGCACGAGGTCGAGCCGGTCGAGCCCGAGGCGCTGGCGCGGTTCCTCGGCGCCTGGCAACGGGTCTCGCCGGACGCGAAGGGGCTCCGTGGCGTCGACGGGGTGCTCACGGCCATCGACCAGCTCGCCGGCTGCACCCTGCCCGCCTCCGCGTTGGAGTCGCTGGTGCTGCCGTCACGCGTGCGCGACTACGAGACGTCGTACCTCGACGAGCTGACCAGCTCCGGCGAGGTCATCTGGGCCGGCCACGGCGCGCTGCCCGGGTCCGACGGCTGGATCTCGCTCCACCTCGCCGACCAGGCGGCGCTCACCCTGCCGGCCCCAGAGCCCTTCGAACACTCCGAGCTCCACGAGGCCGTGCTCGAGGCCTTGTCACCTGGGGGCGCGTGGTTCTTCCGCCAGCTCGCCGACGCCGTCGGAGCCACCGACGATCGCGCCCTCTCGGCCGCCCTCTGGGAGCTCGTCTGGGCCGGCCGGGTCGGCAACGACACGCTCGCACCGCTCCGGGCGCTCACCCGGTCGGGCACCCCCTCCCACCGCAGCCGCCGGCCGCCACCGCGCACCAGGACCAGTCCCGGGGCCCGGCCCCGGATGCCCACCCGCACCGGCCCGCCGGAGACGGCCGGACGCTGGGCCCTGCTCCCGGAGCTCGACACCGACCCCACGCGACGTGCCCATGCCGCCGCCGAGGCGCTCCTCGACCGTCACGGCGTGGTGACGCGCGGCGCGGTCGTCGGCGAGCGCACTCCCGGCGGCTTCGCCGCCACCTACCGCGTGCTCGCGGCCTTCGAGGAGTCCGGCCGGTGCCGTCGCGGATACTTCGTGGCCGGACTCGGCGCGGCCCAGTTCGGCACTGCGGGCGCGATCGACCGGCTGCGCACCTTCGCCGAAGTGCCGGCCGACGGCGGGGCCAAGCCGGCTGCGGTCGCACTGGCGGCCACCGACCCCGCCAACCCCTACGGCGCCGCCCTGCCCTGGCCCACCGACGAGGGCGAGGAGAGAAGTGCCCACCGGCCGGGGCGCAAGGCCGGAGCCCTGGTCGTCCTCGTCGACGGGCGGCTCACCCTCTACGTCGAACGCGGCGGGCGCACCCTCCTCACCTGGTCCGCCGACCCCGAGCTGCTGCGACCGGCGGTCGAGACCCTGTCCACCGCCGTCCGCCGCGGCTCGCTCGGCCGGCTGACCGTCGAGAAGGCCGACGGGACACAGCTGCTCCGCTCAGGATCCACACCACTGCGCGAGGCCCTGCAGGACGCCGGCTTCGTCGTCACGCCGAAGGGGTTGCGGCTCCGTGCCTGAGGGAGACACCGTCTGGCGCGCCGCCCGGTCCCTCGACCGGGCTCTGGCGGGGCAGATCCTCACCTCCACCGACTTCCGCGTGCCACAGCTGTCCACCGTCGACCTCTCCGGAGGCAAGGTGCTCCGGACGCTCTCGCGCGGCAAGCACCTCCTCACCAGGATCGAGGCACGCGAGGCCTGGACACTTCACACCCACCTGAAGATGGAAGGGTCCTGGCACATCTACCAGCACGGGCAGAAGTGGCGCCGGCCCGCCCACGAGGCCCGCGTGGTGCTGTCCAGCGAGACCCGCCAGGCGGTCGGCTTCTCGCTCGGGATCGTCGAGCTGGTCCCCCGCCACCGCGAGAACGACGTGGTCGGCCATCTCGGCCCCGACCTGCTGGGGCCCGACTGGGACGAGGACGAGGCGCTGAACCGTCTACGCGCCGACCCGGATCGTCCCGTCCACGAAGCCCTCCTCGACCAGACCTGCCTGGCCGGCATCGGCAACATGTACGCCGCCGAGCTCTGCTTCACCAGCGGGGTCCACCCGTTCGCCCGCATCGGCGACGTGGCCGAGCTGGACCGGCTGGTGCGCCGGGCGCACCAGATGCTCGAGCAGAACAAGGATCGCTCGGAGCAGACCACGACCGGCAACCTGCGCCGCGGCGAGCGGCACTGGGTCTACCGGCGCGACCGGCAGCCGTGCCTGCGCTGCCAGACCAGCATCGAGGTCAGCCAGAGCAGCGACGGGCGGGCGATGTACTGGTGCCCGTCGTGCCAGCCGGAGACCGACAGCTAGGCGGCGGAGGCGACGACGTCGCCGGCGTCGGACCGGGCCACCACCGGGATCGGGGTGGCCGCCACGGCCGCCTCCTCGAGCGCCACCGCGTCGGAGACGTTGCGGAGCACGTCGGAGAGCGGCATGTCGAGCGCGTGGCACAGCGAGGACAGCAGCTCGGAGGAGGCTTCCTTCTGACCGCGCTCGATCTCGGAGATGTAGCCCAGGCTGACCCTGGCCTCCGCGGACACCTCGCGCAGGGTCAGGCCACGCTGCATCCGCCGGTCGCGGAGCACCTCGCCGAGCAGTCGACGAAACAGCACCATGCCTGAGTCCTTCCGTGGGTCCGGGGTCAACGCTACCCGAGTCCGGTTTCTTCCACGTCGAGGATCGCGGCGACCGCCGACAACGCCTCCCTCGTCGCCTGCTCCTGGACGGCCGAGCGGTCGCCGGACAGCTCCAGCGCGACGGCGGTGGGCGAGCCGGGGCCGGCCACCCCGACGTACACCGTCCCGGCCCGGACCCCGTCCTGCTCCCCCGGGCCGGCCACCCCGGTGGTGCTGACGGCGTACGTCGCCCCGGTCAGCGCCCGCACCCCGCTCGCCATCGCCCGGGCGCACTCCGACGAGACCACGCCGTGCTCCTCGATCAGCGCCCGAGGGACCCCCAGCACCGACTCCTTCACCGTGGTCGCGTAGGCCACCACCCCGCCGACGAAGCACGCCGAGGATCCCGGCACCGCGGTCAGCGCGGCCGCCACGCGGCCACCGGTCAGCGACTCCGCGGTCGCCAGGGTGGCTCCCCGCCGCTCGAGGAGCTCGAGCACGCGCGGCCGCGGTCGTCATGCCGGCGATGGTAGTGGCCCGTTCGACCGCCCCGCCGGATAGCCTCGCGGCCATGGCCCTGCCGATCGAGGACTACGCCGTGATCGGCGACCGCAACACGGCCGCCCTGGTCGGGAGCAACGGCTCGGTCGACTGGCTCTGCCTTCCCCGGTTCGACTCCCCCGCCTGCTTCGCGGCGCTCGCTGGGCACCGCGGAGCACGGCCACTGGCAGCTCTGCCCGGTCGGCGAGTACGACGTCACCCGGCGCTACCTCGACGACTCCACGGTCCTCGAGACGACGTTCACGACCGCCACCGGCGTGATCCAGCTGGTCGACCTGATGCCCACCGGCGACGACCGGGCCGACGTGGTGCGGGTGCTGACCGGTGTGCGGGGCAGCGTCCGCGTGC
This sequence comes from uncultured Actinomycetota bacterium, assembly GCA_963848795.1. Classification (GTDB taxonomy): domain Bacteria; phylum Actinomycetota; class Actinomycetes; order Propionibacteriales; family Nocardioidaceae; genus Nocardioides. The sequence goes on along the minus strand of CAWKEX010000017.1, from coordinate 81,895 downwards.
GACACGAGTGGGCGGTCCGCATGGACTACGGCGAGATCCTGCCGTGGGTGCGACGGCGGAGGATCGACGGCGAGGAGGTCATCACCGCGGTCGCCGGGCCCGACCAGCTCCTGCTCCGCGGTCCCCGCCTGCCGAAGGCCTCCGGGCCGCCGGCACACCGACGAGTTCGACGTCGCGTGAGGGCGACAAGCTGACCTTCGCCACCACCTGGCTGCCGTCGTACGCACCTGACCCCGAGCTCGTCGACGCCGGGCAGCGGATCGAGTCGACCATTGACGAGAATGCCGAGTGGCTCGCTGCCTGTCAGGTCAACGTGCCCCACGCCGACGTCGTACGCCGCTCGCTGCTGACGCTCTGGCTGCTGACGCACGAGGAGACGGGCGGAATCGTGGCCGCCCCCACCACCTCCCTGCCGGAGGACTTCGGCGGTGAGCGCAACTGGGACTACCGCTACTGCTGGCTCCGCGACGCGGCCCTGACCATCCAGGCCCTGATCGCCGCCGGCCACACCGAATCCGCCGTGCTGTGGCGGGACTGGCTGGTCCGGGCGGTGGCCGGCGACCCCGAGGACCTGCAGATCATGTACAAGGTCGACGGGGCCCGACGCCTGCCCGAGCTGACGCTCGACCACCTGCCCGGCTACGCCGGCTCGCGACCGGTCCGGGTCGGGAACGGCGCGGTCGAGCAGCGCCAGACCGACGTCCTGGGCGCGGTGATGATCGCGCTCCACACCGCCCGCGAGGCCGGCGTGGGGCCCGACGACAACGCGTGGGCCCTCCAGCGCGTGTTGATGGACAACCTGGCGAGGACCTGGCAGGAGCCCGATCACGGCCTCTGGGAGATCCGCGGGCCACGGCGTCACTTCACACACTCGCGGGCCATGGTGTGGGCGGCGTTCGACCGGGCCGTGCGCGCCGTCGAGGACCAGGGGCTCTCCGGGCCGGTCGACGAGTGGCGGCAGGTGCGAGACGCGTGCCGGGAGGAGGTGCTGACGCGGGGGTTCGACCCCGAACGCAACACCTTCACCCAGCACTACGACACCACCGAGGTCGACGCCTCGCTGCTGGTCCTCCCGGCGATCGGGTTCATCGACGGCGACGACCCGCGGATGCTGGGGACGATCGAGGCCATCGAGCACGACCTCATGCGAAGCGGCCTGCTGCTCCGCTACCGGACGCAGACCGGCGTGGACGGGATCGGCGGGGACGAGCATCCCTTCCTGGCCTGCTCGTTCTGGCTGGTGTCGGCGTACGCCGCGGCGGGCCGCACCGACGACGCCCATGCACTGTTCGACCGCCTCGTCGGGCTGGTCAACGACGTCGGTCTGCTCTCGGAGGAGTACGACCCGTTCACCGGGCGGATGGTCGGCAACTTCCCGCAGGCGTTCAGCCACCTGGCGCTGGTGCAGGCGGCGTACAGCCTGGCCGGCGGCTGACCCTCTCGGGCCGGCCGCCGGCCGGAGCTGTCAGCGGTTGCGGACCGTGAACGTGTATTCCACGGCCTCGGCCTTGACCGATTCGTCACCGAGGTAGGCCACAGTGACGGTCTTCTCGCCGGCCCGGGTGAAGACCGGCAGCCGCAGCCGCACCGAGCCTCCCTCGAGATTGCCCGCACGGAGCACCTCTCCGTGCCGGCGGATCTCGACCTGGCCGGTGGGCGCCACTCCGCTGCTCAGGACATCGACGATCAGCACGGTCCGCGTCTCGTCAGCGATGACGCGGCGCGGATCGCGGTCGACCGCGATCGACGGGTTGCGCTTGGTCACCTCGACCGGCACCGTCGTCTCGGACTGCGCCGTGACCTCGTCGCCGAGATAGCGCACCGTGAGCGTCTTGGTGCCCGCCGTGCTGAACTGGCCAGTGGGGATCGTCGCCTGGCCGGCCACCAACGTCGCGCGTCCGAGCACGGTCTCGCCATCGAGCACGACGACCTCGCCGGTCGGCGGGACGGTGCCGTCCGAGGAGACGGTCACCTCGATGTCCGAGGAGTCCCTGCCCGCCTTCAGCTGGTCCGGTGTCGCCGTCGCCGTCGTGGTCGAGTCGACGGGGTCCGCCGGCTCGACGGTGATCGGGACCTCGGTCGTCGTACCCGTGGTCGCACCCGTGAGGGTCAACACCTGCTCGCCCGCCGGGGTTCCAGCCGGCAGGGTGAAGCTCACCGCGGCCTTGCCCTGGTCGTCGAACCCGGGCAGTGCGGCCGGCGCGGCGTTGTCGAGCGGGACCGAACCGATCTCGTCGCCGTTCAGTGAGACCACGACCGCGGTGTCCTTCGCGTCGGGCGCGGTCGTGAACGACCACGACGACACGTCGAACGCGACGGTGTCGCCCGGCTGGTACGACGCCGGGGCAGCCGCCGGGAACCTGATCCCGACCGCGCGCTGGGTGTAGTCGACCGGCAACGGCTGGTCGCCTTGGTCCGGGTTCGCGAACTCCGCCATGTAGTCGACCATCGCCTGCAGGTCGACCTTGCCGGTGTCCCTCTTCTGCGTTCCGTTGTTGAACGCGGTGAAGTTGTCGCCACCCGTGGACAGGAACGAGTTCACTGTCACTGAGTAGGTCTGGGCGGGATCGATGGGCTCACCGTTCAGCCACATCTGGGTGACCTCGCCCCTGGTGCCGGCGGGGGCACCGGGAGCCGGCGGCTCGTAGGTGTAGGTGAAGCCCTTCGAGGCACCGAGCCGCAGGAACGGACGGGATGCGCCGGCGGGCTGCCACTGCTGCTCGAGCACGCTCTCGATGTCCGCGCCGGTGAGCTGCATGTTGACCAGCGTGTTTGCGAACGACTGGACGTCGGCCGCCTGACGGTAGGTCAACGTCCTCGGGAAGGACCCGCTGCCGTCGCCGACCATGTCCGCACGCAGACCGCCCGGGTTCATGAAAGCGATCTCTGCTGCCCCCGCCTCCGGGGTCTCCGTGGCCCACCGCTGGACCTCGGCCACCAGGTTGCCCAGGGTCGACTCGGCACCGCGGTTCTCGGTGGAGCCGTTGGCGAGCTTGGCCCGGTTGAACGGACCCGCGATCTGACCGAGCTCCTGGGCGCCGAGCTCGTTCGCCTTCGCCACCGCGGCCGACACGATCTGGGCGGTGGCCGCGTCGGACGGGTAGTTGGCCGTCTGACCGGTCTTCAGCGTCAGCAGCGCCTGGGTCTTGGCCTGCACCTGACCCGTGGCGCTGTCGACCGTGAACACCAGCTGGTTGAGGTTTGAGCCGTACTGGCCCGCCGAGACCACCGGACGGTCCGTGACCGCACGACCGGCCCAACCCTCGACCGGGAAGGAACAGTTGTAGGCGAGGTGGGTGTGCCCCGACACGATCGCGTCGACGTTGCTGTTGACCCCGGTGATGATGCTGCCGAAGTCGGACGTCGGGTCGTCGTCCATGGTCGCGCAGTTGGTGTTCGGCGCTCCCTCGTGCACCAGCATGACCACGACGTCCGCGCCCTCGGCCTTGAGGTCGTTGGCCGCCGCGTTGGTCGCGTCGACGATGTCGGTGACCTCGATCTCCGAGATGCCGCCCGGGGACACGAGCTCGGACAGGTGCTCGGTCACGGTGCCGACGAAGCCGACCTGGACGCCTTCCATGTCCTTGATCCAGGTGCCGTCGAGCGCGTCGGAGCCGTCGTCCTTGAACTTCACGTTGGCCCCGAGGTACTTCCACTCGGCACCGCCGCGCGGGTTGGTCTCGGCGTCGTACTGAGCCATCACCCGGTCGACCAGGTCGTCGTAGCCCTTGTCGAACTCGTGGTTGCCCACGGCCGACACCTCGAGACCGGCCTCGTTGAGCGCGTCGATGGTTGGCTTGTCGTCCTGGATGAACGAATCGAACGTCGACGCGCCGATCAGGTCACCGGCGGCGGCGAACACCGTGTTCGGGTTGGCGCCCCGCAGCTGCTTGACCGCCCCGGCCAGCACGGCCGCGCCGGCCTCGGTGCCGGTCGGGTTGTTGGCGAGCCGTCCGTGGAAGTCGTTGGTGCCGAGGATCTGGACGTCGACCGGGTCCGCGACGGCGTTGAGGCCGACGATCTCCGGGTCGTGGTCCGAGGCGCCGAACGGGTTGGTCGCCTCGAAGAACTGCGTGAGGTTGTAGTTGTGGCGGCTGTACTGGTACGCCACGGACTCCGGGGAGTTGATGTTCCACACGTCGGCGCCGGTCACCATGTCCATGGCGGCGGCGTTGCCGAGCACGTGGTCGAGCGAGCCGGACAGGCCGCTGAAGGAGTAGGTCTCCTCGCCGGCGGTGTCTGACTCGATCGCCTCGTAGCCCTCGCCGTAGAGGACCTGCATCGGGTCCTCCATCGTGTAGGAGTTGAAGTCGCCCGCGAGGAACATCGCGTCGGTGCCACGGTCGGTGGCGAACTGGTCCGCAAAGGTGGCCAGGGCGTTCGCCTGACCGATCCGGTCGGCGTTCGCGAGGCCCTGGCCGGTGCCGTCGTCGACGCCGGAGCCCTTTGACTTGAAGTGGTTGACGATCACCGAGAACGCGTTGCTGTCCGGGGTGCCGGCCGGCTTGAAGGCTTGAGCCAGCGGCTCCCGGGCGTTGTCGAAGTTCACCTCGTCGACCAGGATCCGGGAGTCACCGACCGGCTCGACCGAGGCCGGCCGGTAGATGTAGCCGGTCCGGATCACGTCCTCCTGCTCGACCGGCGGCCGCTGGTCGGCGGGCGGGGTCGGGACGTAGTCCCAGGTCCCGGCCCCGGCGTCAGCGTTGAGCGCGTCGACGAGGTTGGAGATCGCGAAGTCGCGGTCCTTGCCGAACTTGGCGGAGTTCTCGAGCTCCTCCAGGCCGACGATGTCGGCCCCGAGCTCGCTGATCGCGGTCACGGTCTTGGCCTGCTGGCGCGCGAAGCTGACTGCGTTGGCCGCGCCGCGAGGGCCGTTCGGGCTGCACGAGTTGACCCCGATGGGGTTGCCCGCGCGGTCGTTGAAGTAGGTGCAGGTGCCGAGACTGCTGCTGACGAACTCCTCGCCCGTGGTCGGGAAGTAGTTGAGCACGTTGAAGGTGGCGAGCTTGAGGTCGCCGCCCACCGGCTGCGGCGCAGCGTTGTCGTCACGGGTGTTCTCGAACGTGGCGACCTCGGTGCCCTGACCGGTCACCTGCTGCTGCGGCTGCAGCTTCCAGGCGCTGTTGCGCCAGTCGAGGACAACCGGGGCGTGCAGCGCGGCCTCGGCCCCGACCCGGATCGAGTCGGTGGAGGTGATCCACGGCAGCGCGGTGTCCTTGCCGGCGGTCAGGTAGTTGGTGCTCGAGCCGTCGTCCAGGGCGATGGCACGGGCTGCGTTGTCGGCCGCGACGGCCTGCACCGCAGCGGTGTCCTGCGCGTCGGCCACCTCGGTCGGCGCGATCAGCGGCTTGTCACCGGTGGCCAGGCCGATCTCGGCGAAGTTGTTGATGTTGAAGCTGTTGGTGACCGTGAGCTCGTCGCTCGGCGCGAGGAGCTCGCTCTCGTGCGCCTCCTTGCCGGCCGTCGTGGTCGGCAGCGCCGTGTCCAGCGCGACCGGGTCGGTGTGGGCCTGGTCGTTGATCTCCACCACGTCGGCGGCTGCAGCCGGGGTGATCTCGGTGAGACCGAAGAACTCGGTGACCGTACCGGTGACCTCGACGAAGTCACCCAGCGCCAGCGTGGACTCGTCGACGCTGGAGCCGAAGACGTAGATCGCGTCGGACGTGTCGGGGGTGGCGTCGGTCGCGCCGCCCGTGCCCTGGGTCTGGATCACGAAACCGTTGAACCCGCCCGTCGGGTACGACGCGGTGACCACGCCCTGCGTGGTGACGATGTCATCCACATGCGGGGAGGCCGCGTTGGTTCCCTGCTCGGCCGGCATCCCCTGGATCTCGGCGATGGTGCCGGTGAACTCCTCCGGCGGGGGCGGCGGCGCGTACGGCGCGCCGGGTGTGCCGGCAGAGGCGGCGAAGTCGGCCGAGTTGTCGTCGGTGTCGGTGGCGTCCTCGTCGCGCTGCAGGCTGGTGGTGAGGCTCGCGGCGGTCGACGCGGTGCCCTCCGGGCTGTTGCTGGTTCCGTAGCCCAGCTTGTCGACCACCAGGGGGTCGACCGGGGTGGTCGCGCTCGTGGTGCTCGCGACGTACAGCGTGCCGGCGGTTCCCGACGGGTTGATGCCATTCGCGACCTGGTCGACGTTGGGGACCGCGACGCCGTTGGCAGCGTTGCTGGCGCCCTGGATGACGTAGTAGTCGCCGGCGGCCAGGGTCCCCGTCAGGTTGGCGAAGCTGCCGTTGCCGGTACCGGTGGCGGAGCGGTACTGGATCGACTTGCCGGTCAGCGCGATCGGGTCGGTGGACGAGTTGTACAGCTCGACGTACTTGTGGGTGTACGTCGCGCCGGCCGATCCACCGTTGAGGTAGGCCTCGGTGATGACGAGGCCGGGGCCGGCCGCCTGGGCCGGTGCCGGGGTGAAGGGGAGGACTGAGGCGGCCAGGCCGAGCCCGAGGGCAACGGCCACGCTCCTGCGTGAGGGCATGAAGGAACTCCGAGCGAAATAGAACATGGATGGCCGCTGAGCCCGAGGCTTGAGAGCAGCGGCGGGGAAGAAGAGCGGCTACACCCTAACCCCGGGCTAGCCCATCTGAGCTAGCAGACTTGATGAAGTCCGGACGAACGATTTGTGATCAGTTGCCACGCATGGAGTGGCGCTGGCGCCACACGTCGCGGAAGAACTCGTAGCCGGACCACAGGGTCATCGCCACAGCCCCGGCCAGGCAGACCTGGGCGACGTAGAAGAGCACCTCGCCCGGGACGCCGAACTGGTCGAACGCGCCACCGTGGGCGTCCCCGTGCGGCAGGGGCAGCAAGAGCAGCGACAGCGCGACCGCCTGCAACCCCGTCTTGAGCTTGCCGCTCCCTGAGGCCGCGATGACGACATGCTTGAGGACCGAGAGGCGGAGCACGGTGACGCTCCACTCCCGCACCAGGACGACGATCGTGACCCACCACCAGATGTCGCCGACCACGGAGAGCCCGATGAAGGCCATCCCCGTGATCGCCTTGTCGGCGATCGGGTCGGCGATCTTGCCGAAGTTGGTCACCAGCCCGCGCGCCCGCGCGATGTCGCCGTCGACCTTGTCGGTGATCATCGCCAGCACGAACAGCGCGAAGGCGATCAGCCGCCAGGTCACCGAGTCGCCGCCCTCGTGCAGCAGCGCCCAGCCGAAGAACGGGACCATCACGATGCGCAGGGTGGTCAGCACGTTCGGCACGTTCAGGTTGCTGACCGGGGCTCCGGTCTCCGTCATGCGGGATCGCCTCCGATCGGCCGGGCCACCAGGTCGACACCGTCGCTCGCGACCACCACCGCCTCGACGAGGTCGCCGACACCCACGCTCGAGGGTGCACCCTCCAGGCTGGTGGTGCCGTCGACCTCGGGGCCCTGCAGGGCAGCGCGTCCGACGGGCAGCGGTCCGGAGAGGTCCTCGACCAGGACGTCCACCGTCTCGCCGAGCCGCTCCTCGGCCCGTTGGGAGGTGAGCTCCTCGACCAGGCCGGAGACGTGCTCGACCCGAGCGCGGATCTCGTCGTCGTCCAGCTTTCCGTCGTACGTCGCCGCCTCGGTGCCGTCCTCGTCGGAGTAGCCGAAGACGCCGGTGACGTCCATCCGGGCGGCCACGAGGAACTCGCACAGGGTCGCGAGGTCATCCTCGGTCTCGCCGGGGAAGCCGACGATCACGTTCGAGCGGATGCCGGCCTCGGGGGCGTGCTCCCGGATCTGCGCGAGCAGGCCGAGGAAGCTGTCGGGGTCGCCGAACCGGCGCATCCGGCGCAGCACCGTGGCGCTGGCGTGCTGGAAGGACAGGTCGTAGTAGGCAGCCACCCCGGGGGTCGCGGCGATCGTCTCGACCAGCCCCGGGCGGATCTCGGCCGGCTGCAGGTAGGACACCCGCACCCGGTCGATCCCGTCGACAGCCGCGAGCTCCGGCAGCATCGTCTCCAGCAGCCGGAGGTCGCCGAGGTCCTTGCCGTAGGACGTGGAGTTCTCGCTGACCAGGAACAGCTCCCGCACGCCCTCTCCTGCGAGCCACCGGGCCTCGGCCAGCAGGTCGCTCGGCCGGCGGCTCACGAACGAGCCGCGGAAGCGCGGGATCGCGCAGAAGGTGCAGCGCCGGTCGCAGCCGCTCGCCAGCTTCAGGGGCGCCATCGGGCCCGACTCGAGCCGACGGCGGGGGGTCGCGACGGGCTCGACCACCGGTTGCTGCCGATCGGCGGGTGCGAGCGGGAGCAGCGTGCGCCGGTCACGGGGGACGTGCGCCTGGTGCTGCTCACCAGCGACGATCGAGCGCAGCCGGGCGCTGATGTCGGGGTAGTCGTCGAAGCCGAGCACCGCGTCGGCCTCGGGGAGGGACCGGGCGAGCTCGTCGCCGTACCGCTCCGCCAGGCATCCCACCGCCACGACGGCCTGGGTCCGGCCGGACTCCTTGAGGTCGGCGGCCGCCAGCAGCGTGTCCACCGAGTCCTTCTTGGCCGCGTCGACGAACCCGCAGGTGTTGACCACGACCGTGTCGGCGTCGGCGGCGTCGGGCACCAGCGTGAACCCGTCGGCCGCGAGCCGTCCGGCCAGCTCCTCGGAGTCGACCTCGTTGCGGGCGCAGCCGAGGGTCACCAGCGCGACCGACAGCGGCTGCTCGGCGGCAGGCTGTTCAGGGCGGGGGAAGAGGAGGTCATGATCGCCTCCGAGTATGCCGCCTCCGGGGCCGGGAGGCCGAAACGCCGACGGCGTCGCTACGCGCAACGTGAAGGTGTTCTGGGCTCGGCTCGCCCGTGGCGCCGAGGGCGCCGCGGGGCTCGCCCGCGATGCCGATCTCGAGGGACCCGTCGGAGGACTGGACCCGCACCGGCGGGGCCGCCTGGAACCTCTCGGTCTCGCCGAAGGTGAGGTTGCCGGTGAACACGACCTTCCCGGTCCCGTCGCGCACCACGACCCGGGCGCCACCGCCGGCGGCGGTGAGGACCACGGGAACCGGGTCGGAGGCCTGGGGCGCGCTGTTGTCCACGCCGGCCGAGCCGTTGAGCACCGGCGCGGCGCCACGCAGGTCGACCGGGCTGTCCATGACCAGCCGCGCGACCGACCAGGCCAGGACCAGCGCCATCACGGCCGCGATCAGGACCGACCAGTTCGGGCCGCCCCGGGTGCCGCGGATGGAGCCGTGGGTCCCGGTGGCGAGCTCGGCCTCGAACACCCGGCGCGGGTTGATCGGCGCGTCGGCGTACCGGTCGTCGTACGCCGTCAGCAGCGGCGTCGACGTCGATGCCCAGCACCCGGGCCAGGGTGCGCAGGTGTCCGCGGGCGTAGAAGTCGCCGCCGCAGGGTGCGAAGTCGTCGACCTCGATCGACTCGATCACGTGCGGGCCGGATCCGGGTCCGCTCGGCCAGCTGGTCGACGGTGAGGCCGAGCCGGGTGCGGGCGGCGACCAGCTGGGGCCCGACGACCGGGTCCTCGGCCGGCTCGACGACGTAGTCGTCGACCATGCAGCGGCTCGACCGCGTTGCCGGGCCGGGCGATCGGGCTGACCCGCTCGCCCCAGACCTGGGTGTCCTCGACCAGGTTCACGCTCCCGGGCCGGCGCAGCTCGCGACCACCCTCGGTGTCCTGCTCGTCCTCGGTGGCCTCGTCGCGCCGCACCTCGGCGCGCTGGGCAGCCGACCGGCTCGCGCAGGGGGCTGGGCGTCGCGCTGGCGACCACGGGCTCCTCGTCGGGTTCACTCGCGTCCTCGTCACCCTCGACGTCGGCCCGGCGGGACAGCAGCCCCGCCACCACGCCGATGGCGTGGGCGATGGCCGGACGCGGGTCGCGCCGCAGGCGACGAGGTGCCTCGTCCAGCTCCGGCTCGGGCTCGGGCTCGGGCTCGGGCGCGACGTCGACGGGCTCCTGCTGCGGCTCGGGTGCCGCCTCGGGCTCGGGCTGGACGACGAGGATGCGCGCCTCCGCGCCGGCCAGCGTGGTGAGGGCGGCGGTGAGGTCGTCGCCCGCACCGCTGACCCGGGTCGAGAGGGCCAGCGGCACGGCGAACGGCGCGCCGTAGAGCTTCTGGGAGAGCCGGGACTGGCGGCGACCGCGGCGGTCCAGCTCCTCGATCAGGCGGGCGGGGTGGCGGACCACCAGGACCAGGCGACCGTCCCGGAACGGACCGCGACGCGGCAGGTGCTCGACCCGGGAGAGCGCACCCCACGGGAGGCCCCGCCAGGTGTTGCCGAGGCGGATCCGCACGCCCTGGGTGTCCGCGACGAGCAGCGGCGTCCGCGCGTCGACGAACGCGGCGAGGTGCGCGATGCCGAGCACCCCCATGACCGCGGCGAGCGCCCAGTCGAGCGGGGCGCCGGTGTTGGTCGCGCGGGCCAGGTAGGCGATGGCCACGCCGGAGGCGACCGCACCGACGAAGGCGGCCAGCCCGGCGTTGCGGCGGACCTCCACCGCGTCGGGAGCGAGACCGAGCGGCTCAGTGGTCGGCTTCTCCTCCACCTCGACGTCGACGTGGTCGCGGAACTCTGCAGCACTCATCACGGGCCCTCCCCCTGGATGGTTGCGATCACACCGTCGATCTCGTCCGGCTTGACCAGTACGTCGCGTGCCTTCGATCCCTCGCTCGGCCCGACGACGCCGCGGCTCTCGAGGATGTCCATCAGCCGGCCGGCCTTGGCGAAGCCGACCCGGAGCTTGCGCTGGAGCATCGAGGTCGAGCCGAACTGCGTCGACACCACCAGCTCGATGGCCTGGACGACGAGGTCCAGGTCGTCGCCGATGTCGTCGTCGAGCTCCCGCTTGCTCTGCTGGGGCGCCGTCACGTCCTCGCGGTACGTCGGCGCCAGCTGCTCCTTGCAGTGCCGCACCACCTGGTGGATCTCGGCCTCGGTGACCCAGGACCCCTGGACCCGGACCGGCTTGGACGCGCCCATCGGCAGGAACAACCCGTCACCCTGGCCGACCAGCTTCTCGGCGCCCGGGGTGTCGAGGATGACCCGGCTGTCGGCCAGCGACGAGGTCGCGAACGCCAGCCGGGAGGGCACGTTGGCCTTGATCAGCCCGGTGACCACGTCGACCGACGGGCGCTGGGTGGCGAGCACCAGGTGGATGCCGGCCGCCCGGGCGAGCTGGGTGATCCGCACGACCGCGTCCTCGACGTCGCGCGGCGCGACCATCATCAGGTCGGCGAGCTCGTCGACCACGACCAGCAGGTAGGGGTACGGCGTCAGCTGGCGCTCGCTGCCGGCCGGCACCTCGACCTTCCCGGCCCGGACCGCCTTGTTGAAGTCGTCGATGTGGCGGAAGCCGAAGTTGGCCAGGTCGTCGTAGCGCAGGTCCATCTCGCGCACGACCCACGCCAGCGCCTCGGCGGCCTTCTTGGGGTTGGTGATGATCGGGGTGATCAGGTGCGGGATGCCTTCGTAGGCGTTCAGCTCGACCCGCTTGGGGTCGACCATGATCATCCGCACCTCGTCGGGCGTGGACCGCATCAGGATCGAGGTGATCATCGAGTTGATGAAGCTCGACTTTCCGGAGCCGGTGGCACCGGCCACCAGCAGGTGCGGCATCTTGGCCAGGTTGGCCACGACGAAGCCGCCCTCGACGTCCTTGCCGAGCCCGCACACCATCGGGTGGTGGTCGGCGCGTGACGTGCCCGACCTGCAGCACGTCGCCGAGCGACACGATCTCCTTGTCGACGTTGGGGATCTCGATGCCGATGGCGGACTTGCCGGGGATCGGGCTGAGGATCCGCACGTCCGCGGACGCGACCGCGTAGGCGATGTTCTTGGAGAGCGCGGTGACCTTCTCCACCTTCACCGCGGGGCCGACCTCGACCTCGTAGCGGGTGACGGTGGGGCCGCGGGTGTAGCCGGTGACCTGCGCGTCGATGCCGAACTCCTCGAGCACCTGGGTGAGCCGGTCGACCACCGCGTCGCTGGCGCGTGGAGCGGGCCTTGTGGGGCGAGCCGGGCTTGAGCACGTCGTTGGCCGGGAGCGAGTAGGCGATGTCGCCGGAGAGCGCGAGCTGCTCGACCCGCTGCGGGATCGGCGTGTGCGGAGGCGGCTCGAGGTCACCGGTCGTGTCGGCCACGGCCGGCGTCGAGCTCGGTCTCGGCCTCGCGTCAGCGCGCCTTGCGGCCACGCCGCTTCTTCACCTCGCGGTCCTCGAGGACCGGGCTGTCGTAGGCCGGGTCACCCTCCGGGGTCGAGGTCGTCGGCTCGCCCGACGGCTGCGGATCGGCTGGGTCGGCGCTCGTCCTCGTCGCTCGGTCGCGGGCGTGCGGCCGAGCAGCCGGTCGCGCGCCTCGGCCAGCCGGGTCGGCACCTGGTAGACCGGCGTCGCGGTGATGACGAGCACGCCGAAGAGCGCGAGCAGCGCCGAGCAGCGGCACGACGACGTACGGCGTGCGGAGCAGGTCGAGCAGCAGGCTGGACACGACGAACCCGACCGCGCCGCCCGCGGTGCTGGAGGGCGCCGGTGTCGCCGAGGGTCGGGCTGCGGGTTGCCGTTGGCGATGTGCACGATGCCGAGCACGCCGAAGGCGAGGGACGCCCAGCCGACGACCTGGCGGCCGGCGGGGCCGTTGTGCTCGGGGTCGCGCATGTTGCGCCAGCCGATCAGCACCAGCATCAGCGGGACGAGCCAGCCGACCTTGCCGACCGAGCCGGAGACGATGGTCCGGGCGACGTCCATGATCGCGCCGGGCAGCTGCCACCACACGGCGGCGGCGGTGACGACCGCGAGGGCGAACAGGACCAGGCCGACCCCGTCGCGGCGGTGCTCGGGGTCGAGGTCGCGGGCGGTGCGGCCGATGCTGCGGGCGGTGGCGCCGAGGGCGTGGGCGATCCCCATCCAGACCGCGGCCAGGCCGTGACCGAGCGCGCCGAAGGCGCGCGAGACCGGGCCGGGGCCGTTGCGGACGGCGCGCGGTGCCGGCCGCCGGCTGCGCGAGGCGGTCTTGCGTGGGGCTCTTCCGGGTCGCGCTGGAACCCTTGCGGGTACTCCGGGATCGGGTGCTCGAGCCGCCTCGACCGCTCCTGCTGGACCTGGACGAGGACGTGCTCTTGCTCCGCGACCCCGGCGGGGAAGACGTACGGGTCGCCATGGTGATCAACTCTAGGCCAAAGTCACACCAGTCACAGGGATCACAGGGTGCGTGTCGGCGGCGATCGCCGGATTCACTGAAATGCCGGCGACTTCTGGCACCGCGGTTCCGACCAGGGCTATCGTAGGGTGGACCGGGACGTGAGCGGGTGATCCGGCGCGCACGCCCACCCGTGGTCAGCATCATCTCGGAAGGCATCAGCAGGTGAAGATCCTCAGCCAGGGAGTTGTCTCGCGCTCGTCGGCGCCGGCCTCGCGCGCGTCACCCTGACCCAGGCGTCCGCCGCCGCCGAGCCCCGCCGCCCCTGGCGACGAGCCTGGTCCAGCAGATGAGGGACGAGGCCCAGGGCCCGGTCGCGGTCACCACGGAGCGCGCGACCGGCAAGGTCGGCTTCGTCCGGGTCGCCCGCGACCGGCGACCTGCCCGCCGACACGGCCAGGACCGCCCTCGGCGCCGCCGACAAGGCCGGCGCCTACCTCGACCAGTACGCCGCCGCGTTCGGCGCCACGCCGGGCCAGCTGCGCCAGACCGGCATGCGACCAACCGCTACGGCAGCACCGTCACCTATCGAGCAGGTCCACCGCGGTGTCCCGGTCTTCGGCTCGATGCTGCGCGCCCACCTCGACGAGGAGGGTGACCTGACCGTCGGTCAACGGCTTCGCCGCCCCCGACGTCGACATCTCGGTCGACCCCGCGCCTGTCCGCGGCCAGGCCGCGGCAGCGCGCCGTCGCGCGCGGTGCGGCCGACCCGCCGGGCGCACGACGGAGGCAAGGCCGACACGACGCGGCATCAAGCGCGGCCGCCACCGACCTGGTGGTCTACCGCACCGGCGCGACCCGGGGCGTGGCCGGCGACAACGTCCTGGCCTACGTCGTCGAGGTCACCAACGGAGCAACATCCGCGACATGGTGTTCGTCGACGCCAACACCGGCAAGCTGGTCAACCGCTACTCGATGATCCACGACGCGCTCGACCGCGACGTCTACGAGCAGCAGTTCACGCCCGAGCCGCCGAGGTCTGGGACGAGGGCGACCCGTTCCCCGGCGCCCTCAACGAGGACCAGCAGAACATCGTGCTCGGGCTCGGGCGAGGCCTACTGGTTCTTCCAGCAACGCCTTCGGCCGCGACTCCTACGACGGCGCCGGCGCCACGATGAAGACGGTCAACAACGACCCGACGCATCGCCTGCCCGAACGCGAACTGGAACGGCACCACCACCAACTACTGCAACGGCGTCACCTCCGACGACGTCGTCGCCCACGAGTGGGGCCACGCCTACACCGAGTACACCCACGGCCTGATCTACCAGTGGCAGTCCGGTGCGCTCAACGAGTCCTACTCCGACATCTGGGGCGAGACCGTCGACCTGATCAACGGCCGCATGGACGACGACGAGGGCGACATCGACGCCAAGCGCGCCGACGGCCAGTGCTCGACGTTCACCCGCGGCGCGATCGCTGGTCGATCAACTCCCCGGCGTCGATCGCCGGACCTGCGACCGGCGGCGCCGCGTCGTTCGGCCCGGTCTTCGACCAGGCCGGCGTCACCACCGACGTCGTGGTCGGCCAGGACGCGGCGAACCGCCGACGGCCCGACCACGACCGACGGGTGCACGGCGCTCACCAACGGCGCCGCCGTCGCCGGCAAGTTCGTGCTACGTCGACCGCGGCACCTGCGCGCTTCGAGGTCAAGGCGAACAACGCCGAGGCCGCTGGCGCCGCGGGCATCGTCGTCGGTACAACGTCGCGGCCGGGCGCCGATCTCGATGTCCGGCGACGCCGACATCTTCGGCCTGATGGTCACCCTCGAGGACGGCGCCGACGGATCAAGTCGGCGCGGGCACCGGTCAACGTCACCATCAGGGACAGCGGCACCGACCCGGGGCCAACTCCTACCGCTGGCTGATGGGCGAGGACAGCACCGCCTTCGGCGGCGCGATCCGCGACATGTGGACGCCCACCTGCTACGGCGACCCCGGCAAGGTCTCGGACGCGGAGTACTTCTGCGACACCGACGACGGCGGCGGCGTGCACAGCAACTCCGGCGTGCCCAACCACGCCTACGCGCTGATCGTCGACGGCGGCACGCTACAACGGCCAGACCATCACCGGCATCGGGCTCACCAAGGCCGCGGCGATCTACTTCCAGGCGATGACGGCGTACCAGACGCCGACCACCGACTTCGCCGACCACGCCGACGCGCTCGAGGCGTCGTGCGCCGACCTGGTCGGGCGAGCCGTCAACGAGCTGAGCACCGCCGCCGACGACAGCTCGGTGTCTCGACGAGACGATCACGGCGGCGGACTGCACGACCGTTCGACGCCGTGGCCGCGGCCGTGGAGCTGCGGCAGGAGCCGACGCAGTGCAACTTCCAGCCGATGTTCGACCAGAACCCGCCGGCGCTGTGCGGCGCCGGGCACCACGAGCCGGACGTCTTCTCGGAGGACTTCGAGGACGGGCTCGACGGCTGGGACGCCGACGAGCGAGGTCGTGTTCCCCGGTGCCAGCGGCTCGCCCGTGGGTCGCCGACTCCGACCCTGCCCGAAGGGCCGGGCCCGGCACCGGCGGCCTACGGACCGGCGCCCGACCAGGGCCAGTGCGACGGCAGCGCGGAGGACTTCTCCTCGAGCGACTCGATCATCAGCCCGGTGATCAACATCCCGAGCGGCGAGCCGGTGGCGCCGCAAGCTGTCGTTCGACCACTACGTCGCGACCGAGCTCGGCTTCGACGGCGGCAACGTCAAGTTCCGCGTCAACGGCGGGCCAGTGGCAGGTCATCCCGGCCGCGGCCTACACCTTCAACGCGCCCGACCAGCTCGCCACCGCGGCCGAGGGCAACACCAACCCGATGGCCGGCCAGCCGGGCTTCACCGGCACCGACGGTGGCGAGGTCACCGGCTCCTGGGGCACGTCCCAGGTCGACCTGTCGGCGCTGGGCGTCACGGGCGGGACAGGCCTCAGGCTCCGCTTCGACATCGGCCGCGACGGCTGCGGCGGCATCGACGGCTGGTACGTCGACAACGTCGCGATCACGTCTGCGCCACGGCGAGGGTGCGGGCCGTGACGACCGGCGCCGCGGCGGGTCGGAGGAACTGACCCGGGGCGCCCCGGATCGCCGAATTGGTTGAAATTCGTACTTCTCCGCCGGGTCCACCGGGGCTATCGTGGACAGGAGGGAGACGGATCAGGTGGTCCACCGCGCAGGCCACCGGATCGAGTACGTCTTCGGAAGGCTCAGCAGGTGAAGATCCTCAGCCAGGCAAGTTGTCTCGCACTCCTCGGCGCCGGCCTCGCGGCGGTGCCACTCGACCCAGGCGTCCGCCGCTCCCACCGCTCCCGCCGCACCCGGCGAGAGCCTGGTCCAGCAGATGAAGGCCCAGGCCCAGGGCCCGGTGGCCATCACCCCCGAGCCCGCGACCGGCAAGGTCGGGTTCGTCCGGGTCGCCCGGACCGGCGACCTCAGCCCCTCCGACACGGCCTGACGACCGCCTGGGTGCCGCCGACAAGGCCGGCGACTACCTCGCCGAGTACGCCGCCGCCTTCGGCGCCACGCCGGATCAGCTGCACCAGACGAGCGTGCAATCCAGCAGCGACGGCACCACCGTCACCTTCGAGCAGGTCCACCGCGGTGTACCGGTCTTCGGCTCCATGCTGCTCGCCCACCTCGACGCCCAGGGTGACCTGACGTCGGTCAACGGCTACGCCGCCCCCGGCGTGGACATCTCGGTCACCCCGCGGCTGTCGGCCGGCCAGGCCGCGGCGCGCGCCGTGCGCGCGGTGCGGGCCGACCCGCCGTCGCACAACGGAGGCAGGGCCGACACGACGGGCCTCCGCGCGGCCGCCACCGACCTGGTGGTCTACCGCACCGGCGCCACCCGGGGCGTGGCCGGCGACAACGTCCTGACCTACGTCGTCGAGGTCACCAACCGGAGCAACATCCGCGACATGGTGTTCGTCGACGCGAACGCCGGCAAGCTGCTCAACCGCTACTCGATGATGGACGACGCCCTCGAGCGCGACACGTCTTCGAGCAGCAGTTCACGCCCGCCGCGGAGGTCTGGGCCGAGGGCGACCCCTTCCCCGGCGCCCTCAACGTGGACCAGCAGAACATCGTGCTCGGCTCGGGCGAGTCCTACTGGTTCTTCCAGAACGCGTTCGGCCGCGACTCCTACGACGGCGCCGGCGCGACCGATGAACACGGTCAACAACGACCCGACGCATCGCCTGCCCCAACGCGAACTGGAACGGCACGACCACCAACTACTGCAACGGCGTCACCTCCGACGACGTCGTCGCCCACGAGTGGGGCCACGCCTACACCGAGTACACCCACGGCCTGATCTACCAGTGGCAGTCCGGTGCCCTCAACGAGTCCTACTCCGACATCTGGGGCGAGACCGTCGACCTGATCAACGGCCGCATGGACGACGACGAGGGCGACATCACGCCAAGCGCACCGGCGGGCCTGTGCTCCACGTTCACCCGCGGCGCCGTCCGCTGGACATCAACTCCCCGGCGTCGGTCGCCGGCCCGTGCAACGCGGCGCCGGCGGCGTTCGGCCCGGTCTTCGACCAGACAGGCGTCACCGACGACGTCGTGGTCGGCCAGGACGCGCGCGACCCGGGCGCGACCGCGACCGACGGGTGCACGGCGCTCTCCAACGCGGCCGCCGTCGCCGGCAAGTTCGTGTACGTCGACCGCGGCACTCTGCACCTTCCAGATCAAGGCGAGACAACGCCGACGGCCGCGGGCGCCGAGGGCATCGTCGTCGGCGACAACGTCGGCGGCGGGGCGCCGATCTCGATGTCTGGCACGTCCCGACATCTACGGCCTGATGGTCACCCTCGAGGACGGCGCGAGGATCAAGGGCGCGGCAGGCCGTCAACGCCACCATCAGGGACAGCGGCACCGCCGCCGGGGCAACTCCTACCGGTGGCTGATCGGGCGAGGACACCACCGCGTTCGGTGGTGCGATCCGCGACATGTGGACGCCCACCTGCTACGGCGACCCGGGCAAGGTGTCGGACGCGCAGTACTTCTGCTCACACCGACGACAGCGGCGGCGTGCACAGCAACTCCGGCGTTCCCAACCACGCCTTCGCGCTGACTCGTCGACGGCGGCACGTACAACGGCGCAGACCGTCACCGGCATCGGTCTCAACAAGGCCGCGGCGGTGTACTTCCGGGCGATGACGCCTACCAGACCCCGACCACCGACTTCGCCGACCACGCCGATGCGCTCGACGGCGTCGTGCGCGCGACCTGTCGGCGAGCCGCTCAACGAGCTGAGCACCGCCCCGAGACGCCCGGGAGTCGTCGGAGCAGATCACGCGGCCGACTGCACGGTCGTTCGACGCCGGGTCGCGGCGGCCGTGGAGCTTCGGCGGGAGCCGACGCAGTGCAACTTCCAGCCGATGTTCGACCCGAACCCGCCGGCGTTGTGCGGCCCGGGCACCACCAGACGCAACGTCTTCTCGGAGGACTTCGAGGACGGGCTGAACGGTTGGAACACGGCCAGCGAGGTCGTGTTCCCCGGCGCCAGCGGCTCCCGCTGGGTCGCCGACTCCGACCTGCCCAAGGCGGAGCCCGGCACCGCGGCCTACGGACCGGCACCCGACCAGGGCCAGTGCGACGGCAGCGCGGAGGACTTCTCCTCGAGCGACTCGATCATCAGCCCGGTGATCAACATCCCGAGGGGCAGGGCCGTGGCTCGCAAGCTGTCGTTCGACCACTACGTGGCCACCGAGCTCGGCTTCGACGGCGGCAACGTCAAGTTCCGCACCGGGCGGAAGTGGAAGGTCATCCCGGCGCTCGGCCTACACCTTCAACCCGCCGGGCCAGCTCTCCACTGCAGCCGAGGGCAACACGAACCCGATGGCCGGGCAGCCCGGCTTCACCGGCACCGACGGTGGCGAGGTCACCGGGCACGTGGGGCACCGTCCCAGGTCGACCTGTCGGCGCTCGGCGTCGGGGTCGGAGCCACGCCTCCGGCTCCGCTTCGACATCGGGCGCGACGGCTGCGGCGGCATCGACGGCTGGTACGTCGACGACGTCAGCGGTCACGGTCTGCCAGGCCGCGGCGGCCGGCCAGCCGGCGCCGCGGCGGGTCGGAGGAACTGACCCGGACGCTGGCTGCGATGATCGCCCGGTGCGAGCCGAGGCGATCTGGGTCCTGCCCGCCTGTCTTGCCCTCGTCGACTGGTACGCCGTCGCGCGCGGCGACCGCCGGACGGAGACCTGGGCCAAGCCGCTGGTCCTCGCCTCGCTCGTCGCCGCCGCCGTCGTGCTCGGCGCCACGGAGACCGCGGCCGGGACCTGGCTGCTCGTGGCGCTGGTGTTCGGGCTGCTCGGCGACATCGCGCTGCTCTCGGACTCACTCCCCCGCTTCCGCGCGGGCGTGTGGGCCTTCCTCGTCGGCCACCTGGCCTATCTCGTCTGCTTCGCCTCGCTCGGGCTGACGATGCCGGCCTGGTCGTGGATCGGGCTGGCCGTCCTGGCGGTGGCCCTGTTCGCCACCCGGGGGGTGGTCCCCGCCACCCACCGGCTCGGCGGGCTGGGCGCTGTCGGTGCCGGTGACGGTCTACTCGGTGGTGATCGGAGCGATGCTGCTGTGCGCCTGGTTCACCGGCGTACCCCTGGTGGCGCTCGGAGCCACCGTCTTCGTCGTCAGCGACGCCACCCTGTCGGTCAACCGGTTCGTGCGGCCGATCCCGCACGCCCGACTGATCCTGATGGTCACCTACCACGTCGGGCAGGCGCTGATCGTCGCCGGCGTACTGACTGCCTGATCAGGCCTCGAGGACGACCGGGATGATCATCGGCCGGCGGCGGTGGGTGCTGTTGACCCAGCGGCCGACGACGCGTCGTACCGTCTGCTGGAGCTGGTAGGAGTCGTCCACGCCCTCGCGGACCGCCGCGTCGAGGGCGTCGATGATCGGCTGCTTGATCTCGTCGAAGGTCGAGTCGTCCTCGGCGAAGCCGCGGGCGTGGATCTCCGGACCGCCGGAGACCTTGCCGCTGACCGAGTCGATGACCACGATCACCGAGATGAAGCCCTCCTCGCCCAGGATCCGGCGGTCCTTCAGGGACGCCTCGGTGACGTCGCCGATCGAGGAGCCGTCGACGAAGACGTAGCCGCAGTCGACCTTGCCCGCGACCCGGGCCACCCCGTCGACGAGGTCGACGACGACGCCGTCCTCGGCGATGACGACGTTCTCGTGGGGGATGCCGGTGGAGCGAGCCAGCTCGGCGTTGGCGCGCATGTGCCGGATCTCGCCGTGGATCGGCAGGACGTTGCGCGGGCGGACGATGTTGTAGCAGTAGAGGAGCTCGCCGGCGCTGGCGTGCCCGCTGACGTGGACCAGCGCGTTGCCCTTGTGCACCACGTTGGCGCCCCAGCGCGAGAGCCCGTTGATGACGCGGTAGACGGCGTTCTCGTTGCCGGGGATCAGGCTCGAGGCGAGGATCACGGTGTCGCCCTCCTCGATGTGCACGAAGTGGTGGTTGCGCTGGGCGATCCGGCTCAGGGCGCTGAGCGGCTCGCCCTGCGACCCGGTCGAGATCAGCACCTGGCGCTCCGGCGCGAGGTCGGCGAGGTCCTTGGCGTCGACCAGGACGCCCGGGGGCACCTGCAGGTAGCCCAGGTCGCGGGCGATCGCCATGTTGCGCACCATCGAGCGGCCGACGTAGGCGCACCTTGCGTCCGTGGGTGACCGCGGCGTCGAGCACCTGCTGGACCCGGTGCACGTGGGAGGCGAAGCAGGCCACGATGATCCGCTGCTTGCTCTGGTAGAAGACGCTGTCGAGGACCGGGCCGATGTTCTTCTCGCCCGTGGTGAAGCCGGGCATCTCGGCGTTGGTCGAGTCGGTCATGAACAGGTCCACGCCCTCCTCGCCGAGCCGTGCGAACGCGCGCAGGTCGGTGATCCGGGAGTCCAGCGGCAGCTGGTCCATCTTGAAGTCGCCGGTGTGCAGGACCAGCCCGGCGCCGGTGCGGATCGCGACCGCGAGCGCGTCGGGGATCGAGTGGTTGACCGCGATGAACTCGAGGTCGAACGGGCCGAAGCTGATCCGGTCGCCCTCGCTGACCTTGTGGTGCACGGTCTCCTTGAGCCGGTGCTCGCGCAGCTTGCTGCCGAGGAGGGCCAGGGTCAGCTCGGAGCCGACCAGCGGGATGTCCCCACGCTCGCGCAGGAGGAAGGGCACGGCCCCGATGTGGTCCTCGTGGCCGTGGGTGAGCACCACCGCCTCCACCTCGTCGAGCCGGTCCCGGATGGGATCGAAGTCCGGGAGGATCAGGTCGACGCCGGGGTGGTGGTCCTCGGGGAACAGCACCCCGCAGTCGACGATGAGCAGTCGCCCGTCGTACTCGAAGACGGTCATGTTGCGACCGATCTCGCCGAGCCCGCCGAGCGGGGTGATCCGCAAACCCCCCTCCGGCAGCTGCTGCGGCGTCGAGAGTTCGGGGTGGGGGTGGGACATCAGACTCCTAGAGCAGGCCGGCCGCGGAGAGTCCCGCGCGCAGGGCTGCCACTTCTTCGTCGTCGAGGGGGACCAGCGGCCCACGGACGTTGCGGTTGTCGAGGACGCCGAGCAGCTGGAGCGCGGCCTTGGCGGTGGTGGCGCCGTAGTTGGCGACGCCCATCATGGCATCGATCGCGGGCAGCAGGCTGCGGTAGACCTCGAGGGCGCGGGTCGGGTCTCCGGCGAAGAACGCGTCGGCCATCGCCTTGAGCTGGTCGCCGGCGGCGTGGCCGATGACCGAGACGAACCCGCAGCCTCCGTGGGCCAGCCAGCCGAGGTTGGCGACGTCGTCGCCGGAGTAGACGGCGTAGCCCATCTCCGTCAGCCGGACGCCGCGGGCGAAGTCGCCGACCGCGTCCTTGACCGCGACGACCGTCTCGCAGCCGATCACGGCCTCGTAGGTCTCCAGCGAGATGGTGGTGCCGGTGCGGGCCGGGACGTCGTAGAGCATGACCGGGACGCTCGTCGCGTCGGCGACGGTCCGGAAGTGGTGGAGGCAGCCGGCCTGCCCGGGCTTGTTGTAGTAGGGCGCCACCAGCAGCAGGCCGTCGGCGCCGATCTTCTCCGCCTGCTGGGCCAGCGCGACCGAGTGCGCGGTCGCGTTGGTGCCGACCCCCGCGACCACCGTGGCCCGCCCGCCCACCGCGTCCTTGACCGCGGCCAGGATCTCGCCGTCCTCGGCGACCTGGTCGTCGGCGACTCGCCCGTCGTGCCGGACACCACGACGCCGTCGTGGCCGTGGTCGACCAGGTGGGTGGCGATCCTGGCGGTCCCCTCGAGGTCGACCGACCCGTCGTCGTGGAACGCGGTCGCCATCGCGGTGAGCACGCGACCGAACGGCGCGGGCGCCCGATCCGCTGGTGCACTGGTCATGGGGTCAGGCTATCGGCTCGCCCGTCGAATGCCGGGTCAGGTCGACCGGCCAATGCGGGATAGACCACCTGCGCCATTTTCTTTGTTCCCCAGCGAGCCTCCTTGACTTCCGTGGAAACTCATCTCCGCCCGTGCCGAACGGGCTAGTTTCGTTCTCGGGAGGTAGGGATGCAGCACGGCAAGCACCGGGCGCCGACGCGGCCGCGCGCCGCGCGACGCGGCGTCGTGCTCGTCCTGACCCTTGTCGTGGCCCTGGCACTGGGTCTGACCTCCGCTGATGCGGTGCCCGGCCACGGCAAGGGCAAGCCAGGAGCTGCCGGAACGGGCAGCCGGGCGCCAAGCCCGGCGACGCGGGCGCGCAGGGCGAGCCCGCGGACGAGGCCGAGGAGCCCGAGGAGCCGTTCGGCTCGCCGGGGACCATCGAGGCGAACGCGAGCTACGGCTACGCCTGGCCGCTCGGCCCCGGACTGTGACGAGTCGCCGGCCACCAACGGCGGCTGCGTGAACGACGGCCGTGGCTTCTTCCAGGGCCAGTGCACGTCCTGGGTGGCCCACCGGCTGAGCCAGCTCGAACGGCATCAGCTTCACCAACTGGTACCGGGGCCGGCACTGGGGCGACGCGGACCAGTGGGCCGCGGTCGCGAAGGGCCTCAAGATCAAGCCCGACGAGAAGCCGCGGCCCGGCGACGTCGCCTGGTTCGCCCGCGGGCACGTCGCGTACGTCGAGTCGTCAATCCGGACGGCAGCATCATGATCTCGGAGATGAACTTCGACGGCCACAACGGCTTCCGGATGATCACCCTCTACCCCGGCGCCGAGCTGGCCGGACAAGTTCATCCACGTCGCCGACATGGTGCCCGGCGCGTCCACCGTCGTACCCGTCGACACCACGGCGCCGACCGCGCCCACCGGGCTCCAGGTGGTCAGCCACCGCGGACGGGTCGGGGTCGACTGGCAGCCGTCCTCCGACGAGTGGGGCGTGGCCGGCTACCGCATCTCGCGATCCGGCGCCCCGCTGGCGACCGTCCCGGCCGACTCGACGACGTACTGGGACCACCAGGTCTCCCCGGGCCAGGCCTACTCCTACTCCGTGGTGGCGTACGACGACGCGGGCAACGTCTCGGCTCCGGCAACCGTCGCCTCGGGCAGCCCGCGGAGGCGGCCGACCGTGCGTGGGTGACCACCGACGCCGGACCGGCGCTGTGCGGCCGCACCGGCGACCTCCGCGACCGGCGGCTGGGCTGCACCGTGCTGACCAGGAAGGGCTGGCGTTTCGCAGGGCTGGGCCGCGACACCAACTGGGGTCGCCCCGGAACCCGCTCCTTCGTCGCCTCCGACGACGGCGGCGTCTCCTACTGCCGCAACGTCGGGCCGGGCACGGCACGCCGCGGCGTCGCCTGCACGACCCTGGACCCCGACTCCCTGACCTGGGGCTACGACCGGATCGCCGGCCCCACGGACCGCACTCTCGAGGAGGACCGCACCTGGGTGTCCACCGGTGAGGGCCCGGCGTTGTGCGGACGCACCGGGTCCCCGGCCCACCAGCGCGTCGGCTGCACCGTCCTGACCGACGCCGGCTGGACGTTCGTCGGTCTCGGACGCGACACCGCCTGGGGTCGCGCCGGGTCGCGCGTGTTCCTGAGCGGCGACGACGGCACCGTGTCCTACTGCCGCCGGTCGCCGGCGCCGGCAACCGCCTGCCGGCCCTCCTGCACGCCGTTCGACCCGGCCACCCTCAGCTGGGGCTACGACCGGATCTCGCAGACGCCCGAGCCGACCGCGGACGCCAACCGCACCTGGGTCACCACCGCTGCCGGCCCGGCCCTGTGCGGGCGCACGGGCACCGAGCGTGACCAGCGCCTGGGCTGCAGCGTGCTGACCGACGCGGGCTGGACGTTCAAGGGCCTGGGCCGCCGCCTCGCCTGGGGCGACCCGGCCAGTCGTGCCTTCGTCCGCTCCGGCGACAACGGCGTCTCCTACTGCCGGACCGTCGCCGGACCGGCCGGCGACCGGGCCGCCTGCACCCGCTTCGACGCCGCCAGCAACACCTGGGGCGCCAACCGGGTCGCCGGGGCCGTCGAGCGCACCCTCGACGACAGCCGCACCTGGCACGAGACCGCCTCGGGTCCCGCGCTGTGCGGCCGCACCGGCGACCCAGGCGCACCAGCGCCTGTCGTGCTCGGTGCTGACCCGGCTCGGCTGGAAGGTTCCGTCGGCGGGACGCGTCGTGGGGCGACCTCGGCACGTTCGTCACTTCGGGCGAGGGCAAGCCTGTCCTACTGCCGCAGCCTCACTCCCCCGGCCAGGGCCGGTCGGCTGGCCTGCACGCGCGTTCGACGCCACGTCCGCGGGTCTGGCGCCGCGACCGGGTCTCCGGACCCGCCCGCCTGACCATCTCCGGACCCGTTCTGACCCACGGCCTCCGGCTCGGGTCAGGTGCGGGCGAGCCAGACGTGGTCGAACCCGTCGCGGGTCTCGCGCCGCTTCTCGACCCACAGCTCCGGGTCGAAGGCCGGGTAGAACGTGTCGCCCTCGGGCGCCTGGTGGACCTCGGTGAGGATCTGCTCGTCGGCGTGCTGCATCGCCGCGGCGTACACGTGCGCGCCGCCGGCGACGTAGACGTCGCCCGGCAGGTCTGCGGCGAGGGCCAGGGCGGAGTCGAGGTCGTGGGCGACGATCACCCCGTCGGCGTGCCAGTCCGGGTCGCGGGTCAGCACGATCGTCCGTGCGGCCGGGCAGCGGGCGGCCGATCGAGTCGTACGTCGCCCGCCCCATGACGAGCGTGTGGCCGAGGGTGGTGGCCTTGAAGTGGGCGAAGTCCTCGGGGAGGTGCCACGGGATGCCGCCGCGGTGACCGATGACGCCGTTGCGCGCCACCGCCGCGATCAGCACCAGGCGCTGGTCAGACCGCAATGGGTGCCTTGATCCCCGGGTGCGGGTCGTAGCCCTCGACCGAGATGTGCTCGAGGTCGAAGCCGTCGATCTCGGTGACCGACTCGTCCAGCCGCAGCGTCGGCAGCGGCCGGGGCTCCCGGGTCAGCTGCAGCCGGGCCTGCTCGAGGTGGTTGGTGTAGAGGTGGGCGTCGCCGAGCGTGTGCACGAAGTCGCCGACCCCGAGCCCGGTCACCTGGGCGACCATGTGGGTGAGCAGGGCGTACGAGGCGATGTTGAACGGGACGCCGAGGAACACGTCGGCGCTGCGCTGGTAGAGCTGGCAGCTCAGCCGGCCGTCGGCGACGTAGAACTGGAACATCGTGTGGCACGGCGCCAGCGCCATGTCCGGGATGTCCGCGACGTTCCAGGCGCTCACGATGTGGCGCCGGCTGTCGGGGTCGCGCCGGATCTGGTCGAGCACCAGCTGGACCTGGTCGACGTGGCGCCCGTCCGGCGCCGGCCAGGACCGCCACTGGTAGCCGTAGACCGGCCCGAGGTCGCCGTTGTCGTCGGCCCACTCGTCCCAGATCGAGACGCCCCGGTCCTGCAGCCACTTCACGTTGGTGTCGCCGCGGAGGAACCACAGCAGCTCGGCGAACACCGACCTGGTGTGGACCTTCTTGGTCGTGACCAGCGGGAAACCGTCGGCGAGGTCGAACCGCATCTGGTGCCCGAAGACGCTGCGGGTGCCGGTGCCGGTGCGGTCACCCTTCTCCACGCCGGTGTCGAGGATCCGCTGGAGGAGGTCGAGGTACTGCCGCACGGTCGGGATCCTACGCTCGCCCGCCGGCTCAGAGCCGGACGTGGCCCGTGATGGTGGTGAGCGCGTCGCCACCGACCCAGACCGTGTCCCCCGACCGCTCGATGTGGACCCTGCCCCGGCGTCCGAGGACGGTCCCCTGCGAGGCGACGTACGACGTCGGGAGGCGGTCGCCGGCCAGCCACTGCGCGATGCCGGCGTTGAGGCTGCCGGTCACCGGGTCCTCGCCGATGCCCATCGACGGCACGAACGCCCGCACCTCGACGTCGGCTCCCGTCTGCGCGGGGTCGGCGTACGGCCCGACGATGCCGACCTCGAGGTCGTCGAAGGCGCCCAGGTCGGGGCGGCAGGCCAGCACCGCCTCCGCCGACTCGAGGAGGCACGCGACCCATCCGGGGCCGTTGTCGACCCACGCCAGGTCGACGAGGTCGTTGTCGCCGAGGCGCAGCGCGGTGGCGATCCGGGCGCGGTCGGCGGTGTCGACTGGGCCGGAACGCAGCAGCGGAGGGGCCTCGAAGGCCAGCCGCTGGTCGCGCCGGATCCGGACCAGCCCGGCTCCGCACTCCTGGACCAGCTCCCCGTCGTTGTGCGGCACGCCCCCGGCCTCCAGCCAGGCATGTGCGGAGCCGAGGGTGGGGTGGCCGGCGAAGGGGAGCTCGCGGTCAGGCGTCCAGATCCGGAGCCGGTAGTCGGCGGACGGATCCGTCGGCGGCAGGAGGTACGTCGTCTCCGAGAGGTTCGTCCAGTGGGCGAACCGGGCCATCTCGTCGTCGGTCACGTCCTCCGCGTCGTGGACGACGGCGACCGGATTTCCGAGGAAGGGAGCCGACGAGAACACGTCGACCTGGCTGAAGGCGTGCATGCGGGTCAGTGTGGCAGCAGGGGTTCCCCGGCGTTGCTGGCGAACTGGGTCACCGTCCGGCACTCGGGCTCGAAGAACCTGAACTCGCAGCTCCTCATGATCGTGGGCCCGGTGGTGGAGAGGCGGAGGTCCTGGCCGGGCTGGGGTTCGTTGGCGCGGTGCTCGACGAGGAAGATGGCGTCATCGTCGGCGTCGAAGGTCGACTGGATGGCGACCTCCTCGCGCGAGAGACCGACGTCGATGGCATCACCGGAGGCTGCGTCGTACAGCACGACCGTCTGCGGGTCGGGCTCGTCGACCCGGGTCAGCAGATAGTCACCGGAGTCGGACAGGATCGCGCCGTCCCCCGGGACGGTCACCTCGACGTCGAACAGCGGCTGGGTGATCCGCAGACGACCCTCCTCGAGCTGGCTGACGCGCACCCCGGAGGCGACGTCGAGGAGGTCGCCGCCACGGGTCCGGGTCGGCTCGCCCTCGAGCGGCTGCCAGGTCCAGTCCCAGCCGGGCGTCGTGTAGAGGACCGTGTCCCGGTCGAGGGCGACCGGGGTCGCGCCCTTGGCCACCGACCGGCTCGCCACCAGCTTCGCCCCGGACGACGTCGTGGACGACGAGCCGGTCCACGGTCTCGCCCGGCTGGACCCACGCGACCCAGCCGCGCTCCGCCGAGCCGACGACCGGTTTGTCGGGAACCGTCTCGCCGAGCGTCGCCAGCGACCCGTCGCCGCGCACCTGGACGACCAGTCCCTCCTCGTCGCCGTACACGACGCCGTCGGCCACCTGCACCATGTCGCTGACCTGCGGCAGCTCGACGGTCACGTCGGCGAGGTGCAGCGCACTGTTGGCGTACCACTCGATGTTCGCCGGGTTCTGCGCCTCCGTGACCACAGAGTCGGGGAGCTGCGGCCCGGACGGTCGGGTGCTGAGCCAGGTCGAGCCCGCGAGAACCACGACCGCGGCGACGGCGACTCCCGCCGCCCACCGCTGTCGTCGCTGCCGGGTGGCCTCGGCGCGTGCGACCACGTCGTCGACGGGCGGGTTCCGGACCGGGATCACCTCACCGGCGTCGAGGAAGACCCCGGTCGGGTCGAAGCCCTCGGGACGCAGCCGTGCCCAGTCCGCGCCGGCCCCGAGCTGCGAAATGCCCTGGCGCTCCTGCTCCTGCACCACCACGATCGGCTGGGCGAGCACGGCGGCGACCTGGTCGGGGTCGAGGTCGGCGGCGAACCGCAGCACGAGCACCGTGCGCGCCTCCTCCGGGAGCCGCGCGAGTGCCTCCTCCAGCGCCCGCGAGCAGCTCCACCCGCTCGGCCCGGTCGGACAGGACCGGGTCGAGCAACGGCGTCGGGTCCGCATCGTGGTCGCGGCCGTGCCCCGGGACGCTGCGGTCGACCTGGTCGAGCACCACGCGGTAGACGTAGGCGTCCACGTCGCCGTCGTCCCGGACCCGGTCCCACGAGGGATGGCAGCGGGCCAGCCCGGCCACGGCTGCCTCCTCGGCCGACTCGGGGTCGTGGCCGAGGAGCACCAGCGAGCGGACGAGGGCTGGCCACCGCGCGACCACGAAGGACGCGAAGTCGGAACCGTCGCTCACGCCTCCAGCCTCCCCCGCTCGTCCAACGGCCTACGCAGGGAGGCGGCTCACGCGTGCAGGGACATGGGGCCGTAGACCTGGCGGTCGTGCTCGAAGAGGGTCACCGCGTCGACCCCGGCCGCGGCCAGGTCGGACCAGATCTCCCCCACCCACGACTCGGCGTCGGCCTGGCTGGCGAACCGCTGGTCGGCGTGCTCGTCGTCGACCTCGACCTCCTCGCCGGCGGCGTCCTCCAGGCGCCACCACCACGGCCGCTCGGCCGGGCTCGGCGGGCGGAAGGACGGCGGCTGGTCGGGAAGGTTCACCACAGGTCAGGACTCTCGCACGGACGGGTCCACGAACGGCGGATCCACGAGCTGGAAGATCTCGCGTCGGCCCCGGATGTCCACGCCCGACCTGCGCGTCGGGGGCGACCATCGTCGGCACCAGCGCCAGACCGATGCCCTTCTTGAGCGTGGGTGAGAACGTGCCCGAGGTGATGTCGCAGAGCGGCACGTCCTGGGTGAGGGTGACGCTCATGCCCGGGTCGCGGGATGCCGCGGTCGACGGCGACCAGGCCGCGCAGCCGCCGCGCGGGGCCGGCCTCCTTCTCGGCGAGCGAGGGCGTCGCGGCCCCAGAAGGCGTCCTTCTTCCAGCCGACCGCCCAGCCGAGCCGGGCCTGGTTGGGCGTGACGTCGAGGGTGATGTCCTGGCCGTGCAGCGGGTAGCCCATCTCGGTGCGCAGGGTGTCGCGCGAGCCGAGCCCGCACGGCGAGCATGCCGTGCTCCTCGCCCGCGCGTCCAGCAGCGCGTCCCACAGCTGCCCCGCGACGTCGTTGCGGGCGATCAGCTCGTAGCCGCGCTCGCCGGTGTAGCCGGTGCGGCACACCACCACGCCGGCGCCGCTCGCCGAGTCGGACAGGGTGGCTTCGACGAAGGACATGTACTCGTGCCCGGTGGGCAGCCCGACCGCGTCGAGCACCTCGTCGGACCTGCGTGCCCTGGACGGCCAGCACGGCGTAGTCGCGATGGTGGTCGACGACCTCGACTCCCTCGGGCGCGGTCGCGGCGAGGCGTCGTACGACCTCGGCGGTGTTGGCTGCGTTGGGGACCAGCAGCACGTGCTCGTCGTCGTGGTAGTAGACGATCAGGTCGTCGACGATGCCGCCGGTCGCGTCGTCGCAGCAGAGCGTGTACTGCGCCTTGCCCGGGCGGATCTTGCGCAGGTCGTTGCTCAGGGTCGAGTTGACGTACGCCGCGGCGCCGGGGCCGCTGACCAGTGCCTTGCCGAGGTGGCTGACGTCGAAGATCCCGACCGCCTCCCGGACCGCGGTGTGCTCCTTGACGACGCCGGAGGGGTACTCCAGCGGCATCGACCAGCCGCCGAACTCCGCGAACTTCGCACCCAGGTCGGCGTGCCGATCGTGCAGGGGCGACTGGAGAAGCGAGGCCGAGTCGTTGCCTTCGTCGCTCATGCCACGGAACCTACCGCAGGGCCTCCATTCGATCCGGTGGCTATCCTGCCTCGGTGACGACCTACAACCTGCGCAGCGCCAGCCCCGCCAAGACCCATGCCGACGCCGTGGTCGTCGGTGTCCTGCAAAGCCGAGAAGGGCGTCGAGCTGGCGCCGGGGGCGGAGGACGTCGCCAAGGCCTACGGCCGCAAGCTCCGGCCGCTGCTGGCCAGCCTCGACGTCACCGGCAAGGCCGGCGAGGTCACGAAGGTCCCGACCGCCGGGGCCATCTCGTCACCGCTGCTGATCCTCACCGGCCTCGGGCCCGAACCGGACGCCAATGCCTGCCGCCGGGCGGCCGGGGTCGCGGCCCGGGCGGCCACGAACGTCGCCTCGGTGGCCGTCGCGCTGCCGGCCGACACCCCCGAGCTGGTGCGCGCGGTGACCGAGGGCTACGCCCTGGGCGGCTACACCTTCACGGCGTACAAGAAGGACCCGAAGGCCGACAAGGCCCCCGGGACGGTCACCGTCCTGAGCCCGGCCGCCCGCAAGAAGGACATGGTCACCGCCTTCGAGGAGGCGCAGCTGCTGGCGCGAGCCGTGACGGCCACCCGCGACTGGGTGAACGTGCCGCCGGCCGACCTGACGCCCCCGGCCTTCGCCGAGGCCGTCAGTGACGCGGTGGAGCAGGCGACCAAGGGCCGGGGCGCGCCCAAGGTGGGGGTGAAGGTCCTCGACGACAAGCGGCTCGCCGAGCTCGGCTGCGGCGGCATCCTGGGGGTCGGCGCGGGATCCGCGGCCAGGCCGAGGCTGGTCGAGATCACCTACTCCCCGCGAGGCGCCAAGACGCACCTCGCCCTGGTCGGCAAGGGCATCACCTTCGACTCGGGCGGCCTGAGCATCAAGCCGGCCCAGGGCATGCAGGAGATGAAGAGCGACATGGCCGGGGCCGCCGCCGTCGTGCAGGCCACCCTGGCCATCGCCGCGCTCAAGCTGCCGGTCAAGGTGACGACCTTCGTGCCGATGGCCGAGAACATGGTGTCCGGCGCCTCGGTCCGGCCCGGCGACGTGCTCACGATGTACGGCGGCACCACCGTCGAGGTCCTCAACACCGACGCCGAGGGCCGGTTGATCCTGGCCGACGCCCTCGTGATGGCGACGGAGCGGAAGCCCGACGTGCTCATCGACGTGGCCACCCTGACCGGCCACATGGTGCTCGCCCTCGGCGAGCGGGTCGGCGGGGTCATGGGCTCCGAGGACGTCGTCGAGTCCGTCCTGGCGGCGGGAGAGACTGCAGGCGAGTCCCAGTGGCCGATGCCGATCCCCGAGGCGATGGAGGAGCGCATCCACAGCAGCAAGGTCGCCGACCTCGCGCAGCACGACTGGATCCGCTGGGGTGGCGGGCTCTTCGCCGCGGCGTTCCTGCGGGAGTTCACGGCCGGGAAGCCGTGGGCCCACCTCGACATCGCCGGACCCGGGTTCAACTCCGGCTCGGCCTATGGCCACGTCACCACCGGCGGGACCGGCTTCGCCGTGGCGACGCTCGTCGACTACGCCCGCAGCCTGGCCTGACTGGGCTAACGGACGGTTGCCCTCAGGGACTCGATCGCGGAGTGCCGCGGAGCCCATCCGAGCCGGGTCTTCGCCTTGGTCGTGTCCATGATCGCCGGGTGGCTGATGGCCTCGACCCACTGGGCGGCCGAGGGCAGGAAGGGAAGGTTCGACACGACTCGCGCCGCCGCGGCGACCGGCCGGCCGGGGACCCGGAATGCCCGCAGCCCGAGCTCACGGGCAACATCGACGCCGGTGACCACATCGTCCGCCGCGATGTTGTAGGCCCCGGGCGGGCCGGCACCCACGACGCACAGGCGCAGCGCCTCGGCGACGTCGTCCTGGTGGATGAGCTGCAGCGGCAGGTCCGGGACCAGGGCAGGCAGGCCGGGCAGGCGGCGCAGCCCGGCACCGAGGCCCCGCACCAGGGGCTCGAGCACCGTCGGGATGCTCACCTTGGCACCGACCGCATCCGGTCCGAGGACGACCGGAGGTCGCAGCAGGTAGAGCGCGGTCTGCGGGTGGGAGACGGCCTCCTCCTCCAGCAGGTGCTCCAGCTCCGCCTTCTCCTGTGCGTAGAAGAGCCGGCTGGCCGGACGTGTCGCCCAGTCCTCGGTGATGCCGATCGGGTTGTCGGAGTGGAAGCCGTAGGCCGCGATCGACGAGGCGTAGACGAACCGCTGGGCACCCGCCTCGGCGGCCGCCCGGAACGCGTTCACCGTGCCCTCGACGTTGATCGCGTGGGTCTTCTGCTTGCCGCCGCTCAGGATCAGGAATGCGAGATGCACGACCACGTCCGCGTCCTGGAACGCCGTCCGCAGCGCGTCGACGTCGCGCACGTCACCGCGGCGGTACTCCATCTTCGTCCAGCCGCGCTCAGCCGGGTCGAAGGGACGCCGGGCGATGCCGATCACGCGCTCGACCCGGTCGTCGGCCTGGAGCAGGGGCATCAGGGCGAGCCCGAAGGTCCCGGTGGGGCCGGTGACGGCCACGGTCAGGCGAGGTTCGTCCGGCACCCCTAGCCGCCTTCCAGCTTCTTGCGCCGGTTGTAGTCCCGCATCCGCTGCGGGATGCCGACCACCGCGGCGTCGTACGACGGCACCTGGTGCTTGTTGGAGAACGAGTGCGCCCACTCGACCGACGGCACCCGGCGTCGGGTCCACTCGCCGTCGTGGGCGACCAGCAGCAGGGTCACGTCACTGACGGCGGTCCGGGGCTCGACGAACCCCTCGACACCGCGTCGGGTCTGCACGAAGTCGTGCAGGTGCTTCTCGTCGGTGCGGTCGGAGGCCCGCACGCTGGTCGAGCCGGTGCGTGCGGCGTCGCGGGCCGGGCGGCGCATGCGCCCCTGGCCGCGGAAACGGTCGAACAAACCCATGGCCATAGTGTGCCCGGTCCACGTGTGGACAGGTGCGCAAAGAGTGCAAGGATGGGCCAGACATTCGCCGGAGGGGAAGGAACGGGCGTGGCCGAAGCCGACTTCGACGTACTCGTGCTCGGGGCAGGGTCCGGCGGCTACGCCTGTGCCCTGCGCGCCGCGCAGCTCGGGTTGACGGTCGGACTGGTCGAGAAGGGCAACCTCGGCGGCACCTGCCTCCACGTCGGCTGCATCCCCACGAAGGCGCTCCTGCACGCGGCGGAGATCGCCGACCAGGCCCGCGACTCGGCCCAGTTCGGCGTGCAGGCCACGCTCGAGGGCATCGACATGGACGGGGTCAACACCTACAAGGACGGCGTGGTCTCCCGGCTGTTCAAGGGCCTCGCCGGGCTGATCAAGGGCCGCGGGATCACCGTCATCGAGGGCGAGGGCCGGCTGACCGGTCCGCGCGAGGTGACCGTCGGCGAGAAGGCCTGGACCGGCAAGCACGTCGTCCTCGCGTCCGGCTCCTACCCCAAGTCCCTGCCCGGACTCGAGATCGACGGCGAGCGGGTGATCAGCTCCGACCACGCCATCCGGCTGGACCGCGTGCCGGCCTCGGTGATCGTCCTCGGCGGCGGCGTCATCGGCTGTGAGTTCGCCAGCGTCTGGCGAAGCTTCGGCGCCGACGTGACCATCGTCGAGGCACTCCCCCGGCTGGTCCCGGCCGAGGACGAAGCCTCCTCGAAGGCGCTGGAGCGGGCCTTCCGCAAGCGCAAGATCGACTTCCGCACCGGCACCCCCTTCCAGAGCGTCAAGACGACCGAGACCGGCGTGGCCGTGACCGTCGAGGGCGGCGACGTGATCGAGGCCGAGCTGCTGCTGGTGGCCGTGGGCCGCGGCCCGGCCACCGACGGGCTCGGCTACGACACGCAGGGCGTCGAGATGGAGCGCGGCTTCGTGCTCACCGACGAGCGGTGCCGCACCAACCTCGACGGCGTCTACGCGGTCGGCGACATCGTCCCCGGCCTGCAGCTGGCGCACCGCGGCTTCCAGCAGGGCATCTTCGTGGCCGAGGAGATCGCCGGCCTCGACCCCCGGCCGATCGACGAGGCCGGCATCCCGCGGGTCACCTACTCCCACCCGGAGGTCGCCTCGGTGGGACTCGACGAGAAGGCAGCGACCGAGCAGTACGGCGCCGACGCGATCGAGACGCTCACCTACGACCTCGGCGGCAACGGCAAGAGCCAGATCCTGCGGACCCAGGGCTTCGTCAAGCTGGTCCGGCGCAAGGACGGCCCCGTCGTCGGCGTCCACCTGGTCGGCGACCGGGTGGGCGAGCTGATCGGCGAGGCCCAGCTCATCTACAACTGGGAGGCGCACGCCGAGGACGTCGCTCCCCTGGTCCACGCGCACCCCACCCAGAACGAAGCCCTCGGTGAGGCCCACCTGGCGCTCGCCGGCAAGCCCCTGCACGCCCACAACTGAACCCGTCCCCAGAATTCCAACCAGCGCTAGCGAAGGAACACAGAGTTTCACATGGCGACCGAAGTCAACCTCCCCGCCCTCGGCGAGTCCGTCACCGAAGGCACCGTCACCCGCTGGCTCAAGCAGGTCGGCGACGAGGTGGCCGTCGACGAACCGCTGCTCGAGGTCTCCACCGACAAGGTCGACACCGAGATCCCCTCCCCCGTCGCCGGCACCCTGCTCGAGATCAAGGCGGAGGAGGACGACACCGTCGAGGTCGGTGCGGTGCTGGCGATGATCGGCGACGAGGGTGAGGGCGGCGGTTCGGACGACTCGGGCGAGTCCGAGGACTCCGGCTCCGACTCCGACTCCGACGACAGCGCGGGTGGCGGTGAGGACGTCGAGCAGGAGCAGGCCGAGAAGGACTCCGCGGAGCGCGACTCCGGCGGCGAAGCGCCCTCGGAGCAGGAGCCTGCAGCCGAGGCGAGCGACGAGAGCGAGGAGTCCGAGCCCGAGCAGCAGGAGGAGCCGGCCGCGGAGAGCAAGCCGTCCGAAGGCAAGTCCGACGGTGGCGGCTCCGGCACCCCGGTCACGCTGCCCGCGCTCGGCGAGTCCGTCACCGAAGGCACCGTCACCCGCTGGCTCAAGCAGGTCGGCGACGAGGTGGCCGTCGACGAACCGCTCCTCGAGGTCTCCACCGACAAGGTCGACACCGAGATCCCCTCCCCCGTCGCCGGCACCCTGCTCGAGATCAAGGTCGAGGAGGACGAGACGGTCGAGGTGGGCGCCGAGCTGGCGATCGTCGGCTCCGGCGAAGCCGCGAAGTCCGACTCCGGCGAGGACACGTCGGAGGACCAGGCGGAGGAGCCGGAGTCGGAGGAGGAGCCGGAGGCCAAGGAGGAGCCCGAGGCCGAGCAGGAAGAGCCCGAGCCGGAGCCGGAGCAGGAGGAGGAGCCGGCCCAGGCCGAGGAGCCCTCCGAGCCCGAGCCGGAGCAGAAGGAGGAGCCCGCCCCCGCCGCGGAGAAGGCCGACCGCAGCGAGCCGTCGACGTACGTCACCCCGCTGGTGCGCAAGATGGCCGCGCAGCACGACGTGGACCTGTCGTCCGTCACCGGCACCGGTGTCGGCGGACGGATCCGCAAGCAGGACGTCCTCGACGCCGCCAAGGGCAAGGAGCAGCCGCCGGAGGAGAAGCCGGCCGCCGCGTCTGCGCCCGCTGCCGCCGAGCCCTCGCCGCTCCGCGGCAAGACCGAGCCGCTCTCGCGCCTGCGCAAGGTGATCGCCAAGCGGATGGTCGAGTCGCTCCAGGTCAGCGCGCAGCTGACCACGGTGGTCGAGGTCGACGTCACCCCGATCGCGCGACTCCGCGACTCGGTGAAGGCCGACTTCGCTGCTCGCGAGGGCGTGAAGCTCTCCTTCATGCCCTTCTTCGCCAAGGCCGCCATCGACGCGCTCAAGCAGCACCCGTCGCTCAACGCCGCGATCGACACCGAGAAGGGCGAGGTGACCTACTTCGACAAGGAGAACCTCGCGATCGCGGTCGACACCGAGAAGGGGCTGCTGACCCCGGTGATCAAGGAGGCGGGTGACCTGTCGATCGCCGGCCTGGCGCGCAAGATCGCCGACGTCGCCGACCGCACCCGGACCAACAAGATCACCCCCGACGAGCTGTCCGGCGGCACGTTCACGCTCACCAACACCGGCAGCCGCGGCGCGCTGTTCGACACCCCGATCATCAACCAGCCTCAGGTCGCGATCCTCGGCACCGGCTCGATCGTGAAGCGGCCGGTCGTGATCGACGACCCGAACCTGGGCGAGACGATCGCGGTGCGCTCGATGGTCTTCCTCGCGCTGACCTACGACCACCGGCTGGTGGACGGCGCCGATGCCGCCCGCTACCTCTCCGAGGTCAAGCAGCGGCTCGAGGCAGGTCAGTTCGAGGTCTGAGGATCCCGTCCGGCCTCTCCCGCTGTCACCAGACCGGACTCGTAGGCAAGGACGGCGAGCTGCACCCGGTCCCGCAGGCTCAGCTTGGCCAGCAGCCGGGAGACATAGGTCTTCACGGTGGCCTCGCTGAGAAACAGGTCGCTGCCGATGGCGCCGTTGGAGAGGCCCCGAGCGACCAGCCGGAGTACGTCGACCTCGCGCTCGGTCAGCTCCTCGAACACCGCCGGCCGGGAACCCGGGGCCGGGCCGGACGCGAACCGCTCGAGCAGACGACGAGTCAGCGCCGGCGCCAACATTGCCTCTCCGGCCGCGACGCACCGGACGGCGTTCACGAGGTTGTCCGGCGAGACGTCCTTGAGCAGAAAGCCACTCGCCCCGGCCCGAACGGCCGCGTAGATGTACTCGTCCAGGTCGAACGTCGTCAACGCGAGCACCTTGGTGCCGGGCAGCTCGGCCACCAGCAGCCTGGTCGCCTCGATCCCGTCCATCCTCGGCATCCGCACGTCCATGAGCACCACGTCCGGCGTGTGATGCCGGACGACCTCGAGGGCCTCGATGCCATCCCCGGCCTGGCCCACGACCGACATGCCCGCGCGCTCGAGGATGAGGGTGAAGCCGGTCCGCACCAGCTCCTGGTCGTCCACGACGACCACGCGGAGCGTCACGACGCCGATCCCGCGGGAAGCACGGCGCGCACCACGAACCCGGCGCCGTTCAGCGTCCCGGCCTCGACCGAGCCGCCGTACAACGAGGCGCGTTCGCGCATCCCGACCAGGCCGTTGCCCGCCGACGGGATCGGCAGCACCGACACCGTCGTCGCTCACCTCGATCCGCACGTCCTCCTCGCCGTAGGCGAGCTCGACCCGGACCAGCGACGCCGCCGCATGGCGACGCACGTTGGTGAGGGCCTCCTGGACGATCCGGTACGCCGCGAGGTCGACGCCGGCGGGCAGCGGTCGAGGATCGCCGACGACGTCGAGCTCCGCCACGAGGCCGGCTGACCTGGCATCCGCGACGAGAGCCGCCACGGAGTCCAGCCCCGGCTGCGGCTCCAGCGCACCGGGTTCGTCGACCTCGCGGAGCATGGCCACCACCCTGCGCATCTCCGACAGGGCATCGGTGCCGGTGGACCTGATGGTCTCGAGCGCGCGACGCGCGAACTCGGGGTCGTCGTCGACGACCTGCTCGGCGGCGCCGGCCTGCACCACCATCATGCTGACCGCGTGCGCCACGATGTCGTGCAGCTCGCGGGCGATGCGGGTCCGCTCCTCGACGACGGCCGCCATCGCCTGCTCCGCAGCCGTCACCTCCGCCGCAACCGCTCGCTGGTGCGACTCCCGTGCCCGGCGCTCCATCGTCTGCAGGCCGAACCCGGCCCCCCAGACCAACGCGAAGACGCCCCAGTGGAAGACGATCTCGCCCGGCGACTGCAGCTCCGGAACGAGCAGGTCAAGGGTGAGCAACATGGCCGCAGTTGCCGCGGCACCGTAGTACGGGACCCGGCCCCGGCCGTGTCGCGCCATCGAGAAGGTCGCGATGGCCATGGCAACGAACTGGCCGAAGAACAGCACGTAGACGGGCGCCGCCACGAGAATCAGCAACCAGGTGCCGAACAAGGCCAGCCCGGCGGCGAGCGGCCGCACGCGACGCTGGGTCAGTGCCAGCCCGCCAGCGACGACGCCGACGGTGGTCACGGTCAACGAGCCGTCCCCCTGGCGCGACGAGAACGGCACCCAGGCCTCGGCCACGCCGGCCACGACGACCGCGACCGCGAGCCCGATGTCGAACAACCTCGTCAGCGGAGCAGGCATCCCGTCAGCGTAGGCCGTGGCGGCGCTCCCCGGCGTCATACCGAGGTTGACGACCCGGTCAACCTCGGGCGACCGCTCTCGCCCCGTGGCGCCGATGACGAACGACCACGAGACGGCCTTCTCTTGAGAGGTCATCCACCACGGACCCAGGAGCTCTCGTGAAGAACACCAATGCCTTCTACCGAAACGCCGTCGTCATCTGCCTCGTGCTGGCGCCGTGCCTCATGCTCGTCTCGTCGGCGCTGCAGCCACCGTTCGTCGCGTCGTACGTCGACCGGCTGGCCGACATCGATCAGAGCGGCGCTGCCGCGTGGGTGTCGAACGTCCTGTTCATCCTCACCCAGGTCCCGATGCTGGTGGCGTTCCTCGGGATCGCCCACCTCCTCCGCGGGCACTCACCGCGCCTGGCCGGCGTCACCGCGGTGCTGGGCGTGCTCGCCACCTTCGGCGAGGCCGTGATGGGCGGCACCGGCCTCGTCTACCTGACCATGGCCGGCGACGCGGAGAACCGCGAGCTCTTCGCCGGCGTGTGGGAACAGATGGAGTCCTCGCCGGTGATGCTGTTCGCGATGTTCGGCTTCGGCGGCACCGTCCTGACCCTGGTCCTGCTGTCGATCGGCCTGTTCCGCAGCCGGATCGTCCCGCGCTGGGTGCCGGTCCTGGTCTGGCTGTACCTGGTCCTGGAGTTCTTCGGGTCCAACCTCACCGAGTACGCGTCGTACGCCGCCGTGCTGTGCCTGCTGATCGGCTTCGGGACCCTGGCCCGGCTCGTGTGGGAGTCCTCGCGTGAGGCGCGGGCCCTCCCGGCCCAGGCTGACCTCGCGGTCTGACCCGACCGCGGGGCAGGATGGGCCCATGCGCGTCGTCATCGCCGGAGCCTCCGGTCTGCTGGGTCGTCACCTGACTGACGAGCTGGTGCACCGGGGGCACGCGGTGGTCACGCTGGTCCGCCGGCCGACGTCGGCGCCGGACGAGTCGTCGTGGGACCCACAGGCAGGTGAGGTCGACGACGCGGTGATCGCGGCCGCGGACGTCGTCGTCAACCTCGCCGGCGCCCGGATGGCCGGCATCCCCCACTCCCCCCGCTGGCAGGGCGGGATGCGGGAGAGCCGGATCAGCAGCACGCGGGTGCTCGCCGAGGCGATCGCGCGAGCCGAGCGGCCGCCCGCTTTCCTGGCCCAGAACGGCAGCTCGTTCTACGGCGACCACGGCGACGAGGTGGTCACCGAGGAGTCCGACAGCCGGGGCGACGCGTTCCTCACCGTCCTGACGCGGGACTGGCAGGCTGCCGCGGACCCCGCGCTGGACGCAGGTGCCCGCGTGTGCGTGATGCGGACGGCGCCGGTCACCGATCGCGCCAACCCGCTGCTGAAGCTCCAGCTCCCGGTGTTCAAGGCCTTCCTGGGCGCCCGTCTCGGCGACGGCCGGCAGTACTTCCCCGTGATCTCGCTGCACGACTGGACCGGGGCGGCCGTCCACCTGCTCGAGCACCCCTCTGCTTCGGGCGTGTTCAACATGTGCGCTCCGGAGACGCCGACCAACGCGGAGTACACCCGGGCGTTCGCCCGGGCCGTCTCCCGCCCAGCTGTCCTGGCCGCACCGAAGGGGCTGCTCAAGGTGGCGGCGGGACCGATGGCGCCGGAGATGCTCAACTCCATCAACCTGCGCCCGGCGGCGCTGGAAGCGGCGGGCTACCGGTTCCGGGACCGGACCGTGGACGGGGTGGTCGCCGCCGCCCTACGACGGTGACCCGCGTCGATGACCGGCGTCGGTGACCTCCTCGACCCGCCACGCCCCGGACACCCGGCGCAACGAGATCACCCGCGTCGACGGCCGGTCCTGTGGCAGTGAGATCCGGACACCGCGGCCCACGGCGTGGGCGCCCACCACCCGGTCGGTGACCTCGAGCGTGACCCGGCCCGGCGCCCAGGACCGCAGCGAGGCGTCGAGCACCTGCGTGCGCAGGCCGGTCACCCGCAGCCCCCGGGCGGCGTAGGCCGCGAGCATGGCGCGGTCGTGGCGGCCGGTGCGCGAGGCGCGGGTGTAGAGGTCGGTCAGAGCCGCGGCGTCGCCGTCCGCCCAGGCCTGCGACCGGCGCCGGTCCCACGCGCGGAGCAGCGAGAGGGCGTCCGCGGTGCGTCGGGTCTCGACGAGACCGACCGACGAGGCAGCGCTGTGGCCCGAGACCCGGTCGGGCGGGTGGTCGGCATCGGCGGGCGCGCACGAGGTCGTCGCCACCAGGAACAGCACGGCCCAGAGCAGTCTCACCCCTCCTTCCTACCCACTTCCCAGCCGTGGGGCAGACGTTCTCCACAGGGGTAGGCTGCGGGCGTGTCTCCCGACTTCCGCATCGCCGGCCTCGGGGCCGACGCCGTCGAGTACGTCGCTGCCTGGGACCTCCAGCGCGAGGTCCACGCCGCGGTGGTCGCACGGAGAGTCCCCCGACACGGTGCTGCTGCTCGAGCACCCGCCGGTCTTCACCGCCGGCAAGCGGACCGACCCGCACGAGCGTCCCGCCGACTCCGGCGGCGCCCCCGTGATCGACGTGGACCGCGGCGGCAAGATCACCTTCCACGGACCGGGGCAGCTCGTCGGCTACCCGATCGTGACCCTGCCCGACCACGTCAAGGTCGTCGACTACGTGCGCCGGGTCGAGGAGGCGCTGATCGCTGTCTGCCGCGACTTCGGCGTGACCACGGCCCGGATCCCGGGCCGCAGCGGGGTCTGGCTCCGCGCTGACGACCGCGGGCCTGAGCGCAAGGTCGCCGCGATCGGCATCCGGGTCAGCCGCGGAGTGACGATGCACGGCTTCGCCCTCAACTGCGACGTCGACCTCGGGTGGTACGACCGGTTCGTCCCCTGCGGGATCGCCGATGCGGGCGTCACCTCGCTCAGCAACGAGCTCGGTCGCCCGGTCACCGTCGCCGACGTGCTGCCGAGCGTGGAGCAGACACCTGTCGACGTACCTCGCGTGGGCGCCGTACACACCCACGCCCGACTACGAGCCTCGGCCCGAGCCCGGGCGCGCGCGGATCGAGCTGGTGACCCCCTAGCGGCGGTCAGTTGATGGTCAGCTGGCCGATCGGCCTGCCGGCCCCGCCACCGACGCTCTCCACCACGATCGACACCGGCGTCTCCTTGATCGTGACCTTCACCTCGACCGACTCCCCCGGCGACGCGTGGACGTTCGGCTGGTCGAGCTTCGCCGCGCCCAGGGGCTCGGGCGTGAGCTGGTAGGCGTCCGGGAGCCGGCCGACGTTGGTGAGCGTCACCGTGACCTCGTTGCCGACCCCCGCGGTGTCCGGGCCGTCGAGCTTCACTGCGTACGGCGACGTGGCGGGCACCTCGCTGGTCTCGGGTGCCGACGGCTCCCCGGTGGGCGACCCGCAGGCCGCCAACGGCGTCCAGGTGAGGGCGAGGAGCAGACCGGCCAGGGCCCGTCCGGGCGTGGTCCGGCGGAGGAGCGAGGCGGTCATGGGGCCAGACCGTACGCGAGTCCGCCGATGCCGGACGCGTTGGCCTCCCAGCGTAGAGTTGGCCGACGTGACGCACGCTCCAGCACCCGCCCCGAACGCCGAAGGCCGCAAGTTGCTGCGCCTCGAGGTCCGCAACGCCGAGACCCCGATCGAGCGCAAGCCGGAGTGGATCAAGACCCGGGCGAAGATGGGGCCGGAGTACAAGCAGCTCCAGGCGCTGGTGAAGGCGGAGGGCCTGCACACGGTGTGCCAGGAGGCCGGGTGCCCCAACATCTTCGAGTGCTGGGAGGACCGCGAGGCCACCTTCCTCATCGGCGGCGACCAGTGCACCCGACGCTGCGACTTCTGCCAGATCGACACCGGGAAGCCCGAGCCGCTGGACCGCGACGAGCCCCGCCGGGTCGCGGAGTCGGTGCGGACCATGGGCCTGCGGTACGCCACGATCACCGGCGTCGCCCGCGACGACCTGCCCGACGGTGGCGCCTGGCTGTACGCCGAGACCGTCCGCGCCATCCACGAGCTCAACCCCGACACCGGCGTCGAGAACCTCATCCCCGACTTCAACGCCAAGCCCGACCTGCTCCGCGAGGTCTTCGAGTCCCGGCCCGAGGTGCTCGCCCACAACGTCGAGACCGTGCCGCGGATCTTCAAGCGGATCCGGCCGGCCTTCCGCTACGACCGTTCGCTCGGCGTCCTCACCGCCGGCGCGTGACTTCGGCCTGGTCACCAAGTCGAACCTGATCCTCGGCATGGGCGAGACCCGGCAGGAGGTCAGCCAGGCGCTGCAGGACCTGCACGACGCCGGCTGCGAGCTGGTCACGATCACCCAGTACCTCCGCCCGTCCGTGCGGCACCACCCCGTCGAGCGGTGGGTCAAGCCCGAGGAGTTCGTCGAGCTCAAGGACGAGGCCGACCAGATCGGCTTCTCGGGCGTGATGTCCGGCCCGCTCGTGCGCTCGTCGTACCGCGCCGGGCGCCTGTACCGTCAGGCCATGGAGGCCCGGACCGCCTCCCCCGCCTGATCCACCACTCGAGAAAGCCAGGCCGCACCGCCATGCCCAAGGACGTAGACCCGGACAAGATGAGCCGGCGCCAGCAGTTCGTCGCCACCTACAAGATGGCCAAGCAGAGCGACCGCTGGCTGGGCCTGTGGGTGCTCGGCGCGTTCGTGGTCGGCGCGGCGATCGGCTTCGGCCTGTTCTGGATCTGCCCCCGGAGGCGGGCCCATCGGGATGGCCATCGCCGTGGCCGGCGGCCTGCTGATGGGTCTGCTGGCCGCCGTGGTGGTGTTCGGGCGCCGGGCCCAGAAGTCGGCGTACCGGCAGATGGAGGGCCGGCCGGGCGCGGCCGGCCAGGCGCTGGGCATGCTGCGCCGCGGCTGGAAGACCGACCCCATGATCGCCTTCAACAAGCAGCAGGACGTCGTCCACCGCGTCGTCGGCCCGCCCGGGATCGTCCTGGTCGGCGAGGGCAACCCCAACCGGCTCCGCGGGCTCCTGACCAACGAGCGTCGCAAGCACGAGCGGGTCGCGGCCGAGATCCCCATCCACGAGGTGGTCTGCGGCAACGGCGAGGGCGAGGTGCCCCTGCCCCGGCTGGTCAAGCACGTCACCAAGCTCGGCAAGAACGTCAAGCCCGCCGACCTCACCGACGTGCTGAACCGGCTCAAGGCGCTCGACGCCAGCCGGTCCAACATCCCGTTGCCGAAGGGGCCGGTCCCGACCAGCATGAAGGGCCTGCGCGGCCAGATGCGCGGCCGGCGCTGATCTGAACCCGGGGCGCGCTGCCCCGGGACGGGGTCAGCCCTGCGGCTGCTCGACGATCTCGCTGGCCGGAGGCGCGGCGATGTCGACCGGCTCGTCCCAGTTGGAGAACTCGACCTCCGTCTCCGTCGGCGAGCCACCCATGTCCATGTTCATGGACATCTTCCGCATGCGGTTCTCGTCGTCGAGCCACAAGTCGTAGGTGACGGTCTTGGGCAGCTGGGCCTGGGTCGGGAGCTCCTTGAACTGCTCGACCTTCGAGGTGTCGAGCTCGACCTCGTAGTGTCCGAGCTGCTCGCCGTCGACGTCCTCATCGCCCACGAAGACGACCGACTGCACACCCTCCTCGAAGCGACTCGAACGCCGCGAGCGGATCCATCGTGCTCGTGAGCTGCTCCATGCCCGGCGGCAGGTTCGCCGCGTCGGAGAGGTCGAAGGAGACGAACTTGTCGTTCGTCATCTGTCCCATGTTCATGTACATGACCCCGTCGACGAGACGCATCTCGATGGACTGCCCAGCCGCGGCCG
Source organism: uncultured Actinomycetota bacterium (assembly GCA_963848795.1). Taxonomy (GTDB): domain Bacteria; phylum Actinomycetota; class Actinomycetes; order Propionibacteriales; family Nocardioidaceae; genus Nocardioides. Next base: position 37,941 of record CAWKEX010000017.1, on the reverse strand, counting down.
GTGTCTCCATGGACATGGCCATCTGGGGCGGGGTCGTGGTGTAGTCCACCGCGCCGTCGGCGTGGATGACCTGGCCACCCATGTCCATGTGCATCGTCATCGTGCGCCGTCGTGGAGGCCTCGATGCCCGCCTTCATGTCGTCGACGAACGCGGCCTTGTCGACCTCATCGCCCGCCTCGGTCTCCGAGGACTCCTCGGACTCGGTCGACGGAGCTCGACGAGGCCGCGGGATCGGCTCCCTCGTCGTCGGAGCCGCAGGCGGCCAGCCCGCCGAGCAGCAGCGGGAGTGCCAGGGCCGCCAGGCTCCGGCGCAGGGTCAGGGAACGGCGCATGAGGTCTCCGAAAATCGAGTCGCGATGGGTGCTGACCACGATAACCGCGGGCCGAAACCGCCGAAGCCGCTTTCGTCAGGTTGACGGCCGGATCGTGACCGTCACCGATCCAGCCGCCAGGTCGTGCAGGCCTCGCCCGTCCGGGCGGAACACCAGCGGCGGGATCACCAGGCAGACCATCACCTGACGCAGCAGCGAGCGCAGGAGATCGACCGGGCGGCCGCTGCCGTCGTTGCGTACGACGCGCAGCCGGGTGGCGAGCTTGCCGAACGACCCGCCGGCCACCGCGGTCAGCACGCTCGACTCGAGCGCGAAGACCATCAGCGTGTAGGCGCCGGAGAAGCGGCTGTCGCTCCAGCCGGCGGGCCCGAGCACGACCACCACGACCAGGATGGAGGCGAACCAGTCGACGAACAGGGCGAGCGATGCGACGGCCCCAGGACGCGGTCTCGATCGGCGGCGTGGGCACCGCGACAGGCTACCGACGGCACCCGCGCCTCCCGGTCGCCGGACCCTGTTACATCGGCGAAACAAACCGGATACGGTCAAGAAACTGCCCCTGCCTAGGTTGCGGGCAGGGTCGGTGCAGCGTCGCACCGACAATTTCGCACGCACGACTTTGCTGGTCGCCCGGATGCGGCCGAGGAGGACGAATGTTCGCAAACAGCGACGAGCTGCTGAAGTACATCAAGGACGAGGGTGTCGAGATGGTCGACGTCCGGTTCTGTGACCTGCCCGGGGTGATGCAGCACTTCACGGTGCCGGTCTCGTCGTTCGACCAGGCCGTCTTCGACGACGGGCTGAACTTCGACGGCTCCTCGGTGCGCGGCTTCCAGGCCATCCACGAGTCCGACATGTCGCTGTTCCCGGACCCGACGACGGCGTACCTCGACCCGTTCCGCGACGCGAAGACCCTGGTCGTGAACTTCTTCATCCACGACCCGCTCACCGGCGAGGCCTACTCCCGCGACCCGCGCAACATCGCGCGCAAGGCGCAGGCCTACCTCGCCAGCACCGGCATCGGTGACACCGCCTACTTCGCGCCCGAGGCGGAGTTCTACGTCTTCGACTCGGTCCGCTTCGAGACCAAGCAGAACGCCGGCTTCTACCACATCGACTCCGAGGCCGGCGCCTGGAACACCGGCTCCGAGGACAACAACCGGGGCTACAAGGTGAAGTACAAGGGCGGCTACTTCCCCGTCGCGCCGTACGACCACTTCGGCGACCTCCGCGACGAGATCGTCACCGAGATCGAGAAGACCGGCCTGGTGGTCGAGCGTGCCCACCACGAGGTCGGCACCGCCGGGCAGGCGGAGATCAACTTCCGGTTCGACGAGCTGCTCGTGACCGCCGACAACGTCATGAAGTTCAAGTACCTCGTCAAGAACGTCGCCTGGCGCAACGGCAAGACCGCGACGTTCATGCCGAAGCCGATCTTCGGCGACAACGGCTCGGGCATGCACTGCCACCAGTCGATCTGGGACGGCGGCGAGCCGCTGTTCTACGACGAGACCGGGTACGCCGGCCTCTCCGACATGGCGCGCTACTACATCGGCGGCACTGCTCAAGCACGCCCCGTCGCTGCTGGCGTTCACCAACCCGACCGTGAACTCCTACCACCGCCTGGTGCCCGGCTTCGAGGCCCCGGTCAACCTGGTCTACAGCCAGCGCAACCGGTCCGCCTGCATCCGGATCCCGATCACCGGCTCCAACCCGAAGGCCAAGCGGATCGAGTTCCGCTGCCCCGACCCGTCGGCCAACCCCTACCTCGCGTTCTCCGCGATGCTGCTGGCCGGCATCGACGGCATCAAGAACAAGATCGAGCCGCACGAGCCCGTCGACAAGGACCTCTACGAGCTCCCGCCCGACGAGCACGCCGACATCCCGACCGTGCCCTCCTCGCTGGACGGGGTCCTCGACTCGCTCGAGGCCGACCACGACTTCCTGCTCGAGGGCGGCGTGTTCACCCCCGACCTGATCGAGACCTGGATCGACTACAAGCGCACCGAGGAGATCGCGCCCGTCGCGCTGCGGCCGCACCCGCACGAGTTCGAGCTGTACTTCGACATCTGATCCCGCACACCCGTCGCAAGACCGGGTTTTCGTCAATCGCCCTTCCGGGCGACGCGGACCTAAAGTAAAATCCTGCTTCACCCAGGCCGACACGAGTCCCCCGGCTCGGGTGGCCGTTCCAGCAGCCCCCGGTCGAACCTGGCGCCTCAGACGGCATCGATCACAAGACGTCATACGGGCAGAGCAAGCGGTTGCACCGTCCGTATGACGTCCTCGGGTATGCCCGGATCTCGGTAGGTCAGTGCGTGGGCGAGAGCCTGAAAGAATCACGGTTGTGATCGTCGAGCTGGTTCCACCGAACACTGATCAGGCATTCGAAGCGATGCGCGAGCTGCGCCTTGGCCTGCTCTCTCGCGAGGACTTCGTGCAGCGGGTGGACCAGCGTCAGCGCCCCGCCGGCTATCGACTGGTTGCCTCCGTCCCTGACGAGGCTGCCCCGGCCGTTGCCGTTGCCGGGTTCCGGCTGGGGGACAACCTGGCCTGGGGGCGTCATCTCTACATCGACGACCTCTCGACTGTGCCTGCCGCACGGCACCAAGGGCACGCACGTGATCTGCTCGAATTGGCTGCACAGCGAGGCTGAGCGCTTGGGGTGCTCTGAGGTGCACCTTGACTCTGGCGTCGGCACCGACCGGACGGCTGCGCACCGCCTCTACTTCAGCGCCGGCTACCACATCAGCTCGCACCACTTCGCCCGCGACGTTTGACGGTCACAGCTAGGGCAGCGTGCCGCCGCCCTTCTTGCGACCGGGGTACGACGTCGCGTCGTAGGGGTCGGTGCCCCGCGCGCGCTCCTTGGCGTTGGAGTGCCCGTCACCATCGATGTCGGAGTCGCACGCGTCACCGGCGCCGTCGTTGTCGAGGTCAGCCTGGTCCGCGTTGGGCTGGCGCAGGCAGTTGTCCGAGCCGTCCGCAACCCCGTCGGAGTCACGGTCGACACCAGGCGCGGTGTGTACGACGGTGCGGCGGTCGGATGCGAGGGTCTCGCCGTCCTGCGTCCACACCGTCATGACCTCGTGGCTGCCCGAAGGCACCGTCACGTCGAGCGCGAAGTCGTCCGGCCCGTGGCTGGACTCTACGGCCTGGCTGGCCACGGCCGAGCCGTCCACGTAGACCGTCACTTCCTCGTTCGACGGCACCGGACAACCGGAGGGGCCGGCACCGGGAACCGCCGCGCACGCGTCGGCGTCGTCGGTGACGCCGTCCCCGTCGATGTCGGAGGTCGTGCCCCCGCCCCCGCCGGAGCCTGTCGGCACGACGACTGCCTCGAGCGTGTAGTTCGTCGACGGCACTCCCAGGACGAGGTACGGGTCGACCGCGATGTCCAGCGTGCCCTGGACGTCCTCGAGGACGAGGCGTTCGGGCTGGCCCGCCGAAGCGGCCGAGCCCTGGGCGGCACCGGTGACGAACATGTCGAGGTCGCTGGCGTCCTGCCAGCCGAGAGTGAGCTCGACCGTGCTCTTCTCGGGCACCGACAGGCTGAACTCGTGCCGCCCGCCCGTCACCCCGAGCGTGCTGTCCGCGGCGGTGAACGTGTTCCCACCGGGTCGCTCGAGGACGATCGGGTCGAGGACGCCGGCCGCGGCCGAGCCGCTGCCCGACGGGGATGCGCCGCCGGACGCGGCGGCCGACTGGTCACCGGCCGGCGCCGCGACGCCGATGGCGCCGGCGTCGGGCGCGCGGTCGTCGGCCACGACGGTCCACAGCTTGGTGGGAGCGCGGTAGCTGGTGAGTGCGAAGACGTCGTACGGCGCAGTCACCCTCGCGTCCGCGAGATAGCTGCGGGGGATCCGGAAGGTCACCGTGTTGGCCGTGGCGTCCCACTCCGACCACTCGCTGGGCAGGGCGCGCTCCATGGAGTGGTCATAGGTGACGACCTCGGACGAGCTGCCCGGCTCGGGAACAAAGGACTCGATCTCCCGGCCACCGATGCTGACGCCGTACTTCGGCAGGCTGACGAGCTCCTTCGGCCACAGCTGGTTGACCTTGACCGTGGCGACGACGTCGAGGGCGGTCGTCTCGACCTGGAGGTTCTGGATGTCGGTCACGGGAGTGAGCGAGTCGCCGTCGGGGTCGTCGGCCGAGGCCGTCGGCGAGGTCGGCGGGGTGCCGTGCGGCCGACGCTGGACCGTGCCGGCCACGTGCACATGGCCATCGCTGGTCTCGGCGCCATGGGCCGGCGAGCTGACCGTCAGCATCGGATCGCTGGTCTCGGTCGGCGTCGGCGTCCAGTCGGTCGGCGTACCCGGCACGGTCCCGAGGTCGGGCTGCGGGCAGTCCCACACCGAGCCGGTCGACGAGGCGAACAGGTGGTCGTCGGGATGCTGCACCTGGAAGGAGTTGGAGCCGTCGCCGGCCACGTCGTTGGGCTGGAGACTGTCGGCATCGGTGACCGCACCGTCGCCGTCGACGTCGAGGTAGTTGCTCATCCGGGTTGCGAAGGCCTCGACGTTGAGCGTGGAGACGCACTTGTTCTGGCCGGGCGGGTCATAGCTGTAGGCCATGATGTCCGTGGTCGGGACCGGTCCCCACGCCGGCGTCTCGGCGCCGTCACCCACGTGACCGAGGGTCAGGCAGTGACCAGTCTCGTGGAGGACGAGGTCGAACATCGAGAACGTGTCGGTGACGCCTGGCACCGGGTCGATGGCGCCGTTGACCGAGAAGCACACGTTGCCGCCGGCGCCGCCGCAGTCCTCGACGTAGATGCCGCCGCCGTCGCCGTGGTGCCCGTCGTACCCGGGCATGCCCTCCCAGGTGTCCATGGAGAACGGGTTCTCGATGTTGTGGCAGGGCACGCCGTTCTCGTCGAAGAGACCCAGTGCGTCCGTCAGGTACACCGGGTCGACCCCGATGCCCGCGCCGCCGACCGGGTTGGTCGCGATGATCACGATCTCGGGGTCGTAGAGCGGATAGGTGCTGACCTCGTCGCCCTCGGTCAGACCGACGACGTCGGGCGAGATGTGGAAGTCCACTCCGTCACGGAGCCAGTCGAGTCCCATCTCGTCGGCGAGGTAGTCGATGCCGCCCTCCCACGCCTCGGCGGCCTGCCGCATGATGCGGATGTCGCGCTCGGCCGTCGGCGACGCGGGCACGAGCACGGCGACGTCGATCTGGGGCGAGTCGAGCGCGTTGAGCCCGACCTTCGCGTGGAAGCAGTCGTTGTCCGGGTTGTCCCGGCTCATGTCCTTGATGCAGCCCGGCGGAAGGTTCTTGTCGCCGAAGTAGGGGCCGACGTAGTCGTCGCCGGGGCTGGCAGATGCGATGTTGACCCAGCCTGCGGCGGTGACGAGCAAGGTGGCGACCAAGGCGGCCAGGCGAAGGTGCACGGTGTTTTCCTTCGAGGAGAAGCCGGTACGCCGGATCGCGGCGACGCGGCTTGGCTGGAGTTTGCGCTTTCCCAGTACTGCGAAGGGTCAAACTGCGCCTGGCGGGTTTGGTTACGCGGGCCAGCGGCCAGTTACCGGGCCCAGCTCATCCGCGTCGCTCCGCCCGCCGTTCCTTGCGGCGGCGGTGACGACGCATCACGCCCAGACCGAACCACACCAACGCTCCAAAGAGGGCCACCACGATCGTGTACAGCCAGAGGGGCCAGGTGAAGTCCAGGAAGAGGAAGTGGAACCGGACGTCGTCCGTGTTCTGGAAGACGAAGATCAGGAGAACGCCGAGGCCGGTGAGCGACGCGATGGCCCCGCCACCAAGCTTGCGATCGCCGTCCACCCGACCACCATGGCAACAGGATCGGGGCTTCTCATCACCCGTTCCGGACGAACATGTGCCGCCCTCGTCGCGTCCTCAGGCGGCAAGCTTCGAGAACGCCTCGTAGACCATGTACGCCGGTCAGAAGAGGCCCTGGAAAATGGCGTACCCGTGCTCCCAGAAACCCTCCGCCGGGTCCCCCGTTTCGGGCAAGTTGCCTCGGTGCAAGGGAGGCTAGTCGACGTGGGCTGACGCATGATGGGCGTTGGAGGTACGCCATGACCCATGGGAGCGTCGCGCGGGCAGCTGATGTGCTGTTGGCCGACGGGAGGATCGCGTCGATCCGGCCCATGGTCGGCGAGGACGAGGCGGAGCTGATCGCCCTGCATGACGAGGTAGACGACGACAACCTCCGGTTGAGGTTCTTCTCGCTGAATCGTGAGTCGGCTCACCGGTACGTCGAGCATCTGGTCCAGCAAACCGGCAACACCGTGGCGACGCTCGTCGCGACGGTCCGCAACCGCATCGTCGCCGTTGCCACTGCCGAGCGAGCCGGTCCTGATTCGGCGGAGGTGGCCTTCCTCGTCGCGGATGAGGAACACGGCCACGGGCTCGGAAGCCTGCTGCTGGAGCACCTCGCGGCCGCCTGCCGTGACAACGGTGTTCGCCTCTTCGTGGCCGAGGTCCTCCCCGAGAATGCCGCGATGATCCGCGTCTTTCGCGACGTGGGGTTCGACGTTTCTCGCAGGAGCCATTCCGGGGTCGTCTCGGTGGAGATGAGCACGGAGGCCTCGTCGAACGCGATCGCGGCTGCAGACCTGCGCGAGTCGGTGTCGGAGGCCCACTCGCTGGCTCCGCTGTTGTACCCCAAGACCGTTGCCGTGGTCGGGGTCCGTCGCGAGGGGGCTGGCCTGGGCCACGCCGTACTCGCGTCCATCTTGAAGGGTGGCTTTCGGGGACGTGTGTTCGTCGTTCATCCCGAAGTCCCCTCCATCGACGGCGTGACCGCCTTTCCCCGACTGGCCGACGTTCCCGGGCACATCGATGTGGCGATCATCGCCGTCCCTGCGATTCGCGTGCTCGCGGCGGTCGAGGACGCTGCCGACGCCGGGGCTTCCTCGGTTGTCGTCATCTCCTCCGGGCTCGGAGAGCTCGGCCCGGAGGGGGCCGAGATCCAGCGCCAGATGGTCCGGGTGGCCCGCAGGAACAACATCAGGCTTGTCGGCCCGAACTGCCTGGGTGTGATGTCCAACGACCCTGGCATCAGCCTGAACGCGACCTTCTCGCTCAGCGACCCTCCGCCCGGAGGCCTGGCCGTCGCCTCCCAGTCGGGCGGGGTGGGCATCGCGCTCCTCGACGTGGCGAGGGAGCTCGGGCTCGGCGTCCACAGCTTCATCTCCCTGGGCAACAAGGCCGACGTCTCGGGCAATGACCTGCTGGCCGCGTGGATCGACGATCCGCAGGTCACGGCCGCGGCTCTCTACCTGGAGTCCTTCGGCAACGCGACCAAGTTCGCGAGGCTGGCCCGTCGCTTCGCCGAGCGCAAGCCGCTCCTGGCCGTGGTCGGCGGCCGATCCGCCGGCGGTCAACGGGCCGGGGCCTCGCACACCGCCGCGGCCGCCTCACCCGCGGTCGGCGTCGACGCCCTCTTCGCCCAGGCCGGCGTCATCGCCTGCCGCAGCGCCGAGGCGATGGGCAGGACCGCGCTGCTCCTGTCCGAGCAGCCGCTCCCGATCCGGACGGAACATCGCCATCGTCAGCAACGCCGGTGGCCTCGGTGTGCTTGCCGCCGACGCTGCGGACGCCCAGGGGCTCGTCGTCCCGGAGCTGCCGGACCGGCTCCGCGCCCGACTCGACGGACTCGTGTCCGGCACGACCGGCACCAGCAATCCGATCGACCTCGGTGCCGGAGCCACGGCCGAGAACCTGTCCGGCGTTGTCGAACCACTCCTGGGCAGCCCCGAGGTCGACATCCTGCTCGTGGTCCTGGTGCCGACCAGCGTCGCGCCGGCGGAGCCCCTGGTCGAGGCGACCGCCCGGGCCGGGGCGGCCCATCCCGACAAGCCCGTCGTCCTGGTCGGCCTGGGCGGCCTCGGCGTCGACGTTCCCGGCGTCACCGTCTACCACGCGGTCGACCATGCGATCGAGGCCATCGGTCAGGCAGCCGACTACGCCGAGTGGAGGCGGACGCCGCGCGCCGAAGCCCCCGCACACGACCCGGACCGCGCGTCCGCTGCGCGCGCGGTCGCACGTGACCTGGTCGGCACCTGGGGCCAAGCCGGATGGGCGGCGCCCGACGACGTCACGAGGTTGCTGGGACCCTACGGCCTGATGCCGGTGGGCGGGCTCGCCCGGAACCCTCTCGAAGCCTCCGAGCTGGCCGACAGCTCGGGTTCCCGGTGGCGGTCAAGGTCGCGGACCGGGACGTCGTGCACAAGACCGACCGTGGATTGGTCCGGGTCGGGCTCGAGTCCGCCGCCGAGGTCATCGCGGCCACCCGTGCCTTCGGACGAGAGCTCGGTCAGGACGAGGTGCCCGTGCTCGTCCAGCCGGTCGTCAGCGGTGTCGAGATCGCGCTGGGCGTGGTCCGCGACCCCGGGTTCGGACCGCTCGTCATGGTGGCGGCCGGAGGCATCGCCACCGGCATCCTGGATGACCGCGCCTTCCTGCTGCCGCCGTTCACACCGCTGGACGCCGCGCGCGCGATCCGGTCGCTGCGGACCTGGCCGATGCTCGACGGCTACCGCGGGGCGCCCCGCGCCGACACCGACCGCCTCGAGCACCTCCTGGTGACGCTGGGCGAGCTCTCGGTCGACGTGCCCGAAGTCGCGGAGCTCGACCTCAACCCCGTGATGTGCACGCCCACCGACGTCGTCCTGGTCGACGTCAAGGTCCGGCTGGCGGAGGCCAGCCCGGTGAACGCCGGTATCCCCCGTCAGCTGCGCGAGCAGTCCTGAGCGGACGCGGTCAGGCGCGCACTTCGACGGGGACCAGTCGGGTCGAACCCATCAGCCCCTCCTGGCGGGCCACGAGAGCCGCCAGCCCGACCGTCGCGAACCCGGCCAACACGTTGATCGCCAGCATCGAGATGCTCTTCACCAGCACGAACGTCTCGAGCGACTGCGACTGCAGCAGCCACAGCGTCATCGTCGCCTTCGCGGCCCCGAGCACCGCCCACAGGGCCGTCAGGTGCCGGAAGAGCCGCCGGATCCGCGGGCGCATCGCCAGCTCGTGGTCCATCGGGTAGAAGTCACCGGCAAGCCGCGCCACCATCGGCCGGGCGCTGGCGAGCGAGAGCAGGAACAGCACGGCGACGAAGCCGTCGCTGATGACCGGCTGGAGGAAGTACAGCCAGGCGCTGTCCGCCACGACCGAGAGCGCGGTCCGGCCGGTCAACAGGATCGCGGCGAGGATCAGCAGACCCGACGTACGCCGCCCGGTCACCGCGCGCCAGGCGATGGCGCCGTAGGCCCACGCGAGGGCGGCGACGATCGCGATCCACACGCCGGCGAGCACGAAGACGCCGTAGAAGACCACCGCGGGGATCACCACCGCGATCAGCAGGCTCAGCGAGACGCGCTGGATCACGGTCATCAGGCTGGGGCGGTGCGGTGCCTCGGGTGTCGGGGGATGGCGATGGACTGGGTGGGGGTGGAAGCCAAGAAGGGCCGGTCCTGCCGGCCGTCGTACGGCCGGACGTGAGTGTGGTTCGCCGGGAAATGACGACGTGGACTCGACGTCTGCGGGTTCCTCGGCTCCCCCACTCTACGCGCCGCGCTCTCGGAGGGCGATGCGTGACGTGTCACAGGCAGGTGGTGGACGGGTGGTGTTCACCGGGAAAGGGTGAGGTTACCTACCGCCCGCCGGCCAGAAGATCGTTGCCTCAGTCATCCCGCAGACGCGTGTCGGAGGAGGACTTCGTGGCCGAGCCGAACATCTCGCAGTACCCGCGGAGGACCCAGGTCTCGGTCGATGCAGCGAAGCTGTGGGGTGGGGGTGTCGCCACCGGGGCGTCTGCGTGTGTCCTTGCTCAGCGCAGTCATGTCGCGCACCGTGACGTACTCCGCCTGAGCCGGCCGTAGCGTGGGGGTCCTCCGACGACAGGGAGGTGCGGTGACCTCAGGAAAGCCCTTCGACTACTGGCTCACGGACATGGACGGCGTCCTCGTGCACGAGGACGTGCCGATCAACGGCGCCCAGGACTTCGTCGACGCCCTCAAGGGCTCCGGCCGGCCCTTCCTGGTCCTGACCAACAACTCCATCTACACACCGCGTGACCTGCGGTCGCGCCTTCTCGGCAGCGGGATCGACGTGCCCGAGGAGTCGATCTGGACGTCTGCCCTGGCCACGGCTCAGTTCCTGGCCGACCAGCGGCCGGACGGTACGGCGTACGTCGTCGGCGAGGCCGGACTCACCACGGCCCTGCACGACATCGGGTACGTGATGACCGACCGCGACCCCGACTACGTGGTGCTCGGCGAGACCCGCACCTACTCGTTCGAGGCGATCACCCGGGCCATCCGGCTGATCGACGGCGGAGCCCGGTTCCTGGCCACCAACCCGGACACCAGCGGACCGAGCCAGCAGGGCAAGCTGCCCGCCACGGGCTCGGTGGCGGCGCTGATCAGCACGGCCACCGGCCGGCAGCCCTACTACATCGGCAAGCCGAATCCGCTGATGATGCGCAGTGCCCTCAACCGGCTCGGCGCCCACTCGGAGACAGCCGTGATGATCGGCGACCGCATGGACACCGACATCATCAGCGGGCTCGAGGCGGGCATGCGGACCATCCACGTCGGCACCGGGTCAACCCGGCCCGACCAGGTCAGGGAGTACCCCTACCGGCCCACCTGGACGGTCGGCTCGATCGCGGACCTGATCGACCTGGCCGGCCGGACCGATGTGATCGACACCGAGTTCCGGCCGTAGCTCCTGGCCTACCAGTCGTGGTGGTGGGTCAGGGGCAGCACCGCGTCCGCGCTGCGAGGCTCTGCCCGCTTCTGGTGGTGGAGCGCGTGCCGCAGCAGCGACGAGTGGCGGTAGATCTCCTTGCGGGCCCGCATGATGCTGCCGAGCGGGGCGTGCTCAGCCGTGACCCGCCACGGTGTGAACGAGAGCGCATCCATCTTCTCCAGGTTGTCCGGGCCCGAGATGTCCTGCTGCGGGATCCGGAGCCTGGCCACGGTGACGTACGGCGAGAGCGCCTCGGGCCACTCCACGGTCAGGTCGTCGACCGGCATCCGCTGCAGATCCGTGCAGAGCTGGACCTGGATGTCGAACGCAAAGGGACGCTCCTTCAGCTCGGCCACGAGTGCCGGCCGGGTCATCTCCGACGCCAGACCGGGCTCGATGTCGCGCCGGACCACGGCCTCGGCACAGTGCGGGTCGGGGGCGATCCGCACCTTGGCGATGCAGTCGCCGTGTCGTACCGCGCCCATCGTCCAGTAGCTCGACAGCAGCGCGTTGATCGACGGAGTCCGCTGCAGCCTGAGCATGGCCAGGAGCTCGTCCCACGCCCAGTCCTCCTGCTCGAACGTTCCCTTCCCGGTCACGAAGTCGGTGAGGAAGCGGTGCGTGCCTGGTCGGCCCTGGGCGAAGTAGGTGGACGCCTGGAGGAACAGGTCCTGGAAGAACAGGTAGTGCTCCAGGGTGTTGCAGAAGAAGATCGGCCCGTTGATGTTGGTGTAGTCGAAGGTGTGGGTGTCGGGCTCGTCCTCCAGCAGGGTGGGTCCCTGGATGTCGAACATCTTGAGCGCCATTCCGACCGACGTGCCGAGCCGTACGTCGGCTCCGGCGTGGGGCGAACCGTCGGAGAAACGGATCAGTGCGCCATGGCTGCCGGGTGTGGCGTAGATGCCCTGCGCGTACTCGCCCGGGAGCCCGTCCAGGATCTCGACCTCGCCCCGGACGACGCCGTACCCCTTGGCGTGTGCGTCGCGGACGGCACCGCCGGCGCCTTCGGTGGTGACCGACCTGGCGATGTAGTCCTCCGCCTTGTCGATGACCAGCTTCAGGTGCTCGTCGAACTGCGGCTCAGATGCCTCGATGTCCGGCGTGTAGGGAACGAAACCTGATGTCATCGTCTCGACCTTTCTCAACTGTGCGGCCGCGAGCGCGGGCGGCCTGAAGCAGGGCCCGAGGGGATCATTCGACGCTATTACCGAGCATCACTGATCCACATGGCCCACACGGGCCGGCCCGCCCCTGCGCCGGAGGCCTAGTGGAGCAGCGCCTTCATCAGGACGATGGCCACCCCGAAGCTGCCGGCGCCGGCTGCCTCGACCAGGGCGATCCGGTGGGTGAGGCCGACGCGCAGTGCGCCCAGGTACGCCACCGTGACGAGCAGCACGACCACGAAGAAGAGCGAGATGTAGCCGGCCGTCGGAGGTTCGACCCCGGCCGCCACGAGGATCACGTAGACCGCGAGGGCTGGCAGTCCCCCGACGAGCACGCCCACCTCCTCGCGTGCCGAGTCCTTCGTGCGCTTGACGAACAGCCCGGGGTGCACCCCCTTGAGCTGCTTCGAGAACGAGTGGATGTAGACGTGCGCCGACCAGTAGACGAGAAGGACGCCCAAGGTGGCGACGGCCACGCGCGTCGACTCGTCGGAACCGGCCAGGACCCCCATGGTCGCCGCCGAGACCACCGCGCCGTACAGCAGTCCGGCCGCGTCGAACCGCAGCAACGACCCCGTCGACCCGGGAGCCTCTGGCGAGACGCTCACCTCACGAGGGTAGCCCGGACCGCATCGGGCCAGACGGAAGTGGCCCCGTGCATGGGCAGTCCCCGGCGCCACTGGCTTGACGACGGGGACCTGGAAGGACGCAGACCGCGGCATGCCCCCTTCGTCCTCAAGCGGTACCCCATACCCCGTCCGGGATTCGGTGGCGGTCAGACCCGATTCACGTGGCCTGCTCCTCACAGGAGAGGAAAATGCCGACGCGTATGGGTCCTCTCGCGGTCAGTGGTCGTAGACCACCTCGGTTACCCCGAGTCCACCGAGCCATGCGACCGACCGTCCAAGGTCAGTACGGCGGCGCCGGAGACCCGGTCCTCCGACAGGTCGTTGAGGGCCTGGGCCGCGCGCTCGAACGGGTACGGCGTGACCGTCGCGCGCAGGCCGATGCGGCCGGCCAGCGCCAGCAGCTCCTCGCCGTCGGCGCGGGTGTTCGACGTGACGCTCGTGAGCGTCCGCTCCCGGAAGAGGTGGCGCTGGTAGTCGAGCCCGGGGATGTCGGTCAGGTGGATGCCGGCCACCGCCAGGGTGCCTCCCTGGTCGAGCGCGGCCAGCGCCACCGGGACCAGCTCGCCGGCGGGGGCGAACACGATCGCGGAGTCCAGCGGCTCCGGCGGCGCGTCGTCTGCCGCTCCGGCCGAGGCCGCGCCCAGTTCGAGGGCGAGCCGGCGCGCGGCCGGGTCCCGGGTGAGCACGTGGACCTCGGCGCCCTGGCCAGCGCGACCTGGGCCGTCAGGTGGGCGCTGGCCCCGAACCCGTAGATGCCCAGCCGGCCGCCCGGCGGGACCTTGGCCCGGCGCAGGGCGCGGTACCCGATGATGCCGGCGCACAGCAGCGGCGCCAGCTGGTCGTCGGGGACCCGCGGGCAGCGCGTAGGCGAACGCGGCGGGGACGACGGCGTACTCGGCGTATCCCCCGTCCTCGTCCCAGCCGGTGTACCGCGACGCCGCGGCAGAGGTTCTCCGCGCCCGCGGCGGCACCAGCGGCAGGATCCGCAGGTCGTGCCTCAGCCAGGCGATCCCGACCCGGTCCCGATCGCGAGGCCGCGCACCGTCGGGCCCAGACCGACCACGTCGCCCACGACCTCGTGGCCCGGGACGACCGGGCTCCGGTGCGGGGCAGGTCGCCGTCGGCGACGTGCAGGTCGGTGCGGCAGACCCCGCAGGCCCGGACCCGCACCAGCACCTCGCCCGGACCCGGCACGGGAACCGGAACCACGTCGAGGCGCAGCGCACCGTGTCCGTCGCCGTCGGTCCGCCAGGCGCGCATCACCGTCGACCACTCACCCCCTCCCTCCCCATCCCACGCCCCCATGATCGCATCAAGCAGTCCATACCGCTTGTCGAAGCGGCGGATACTGGTGGCAGGGGGCGAGAGAGGTGACCACCATGTACGACCAAACCCCTGCAGTTATCGCATGCGTCAGCATCGACGGCGCACCGTCGGCCGTCGAGTACGCCGCCCGTGAGGCTCTCCTCGCAGACGCCCCCCTCCACATCATCCACGTCCTCAGGATGCCCGCCGTCGACGCCTACGCCGGCGTGTATGGCGGCGTGCTCGAGGAAGCCGACACCACCATCACCGAAGCCGTCGAGCGCGCCCGCACCCTCACCGATGACCGGGTCCGGATCACGGCCGAGCGGGTGGACGACGGCGCGCTGATCAGCCACCTCGTGCACCGCGCGAACCACGGGCGCCTCGTGGTCCTCCAGCACCGCCGCCTCAGCCGAGCCCGGCGGATGGTCACCGGTTCGACGGTGAACGCCGTGGCCGCCAAGACGACCGTCCCTGTCGTCTCGGTACCCGAAGGCTGGACCCGCACCGACCGGGAGCCGGTTGTCACGGTGGGCATCCAGGACGGACAGGAGGCCCCCGGCCTGCTGCGAGCCGGCTTCGAGGAGGCGAGGATGCGCCACGCGCGGCTGGCCGCGATCCACACCTGGTGGCTGGACACCGACTGGGAGCCGTCGGCCCTCGACCAGGAGTACCGGGCCGACCGGGACTCCTCGACCCGCCGTGAGTTCGGACCGATCCTCGACGCCATCCAGATCCATTTCCCCGGGGTGAAGGCGAGCCTCGAGGTCTGGAACGCCCCGCCCGCCGACGCGCTGATGGACGCGGCGCGGGAGTCGGAGCTGCTGATCCTCGGCCGGCGTCACCACCTGCTCCCGCTGGGGAGCCACCTCGGTCCGGTCGCCCGCGCGATCCTGGCGCACGGCGACTGCCCGGTGTACCTGACCCCGGAACCGCACCGTGCCGAGCACCGCGTCCGCGGGTCCAACATCTCAGGAGTGATGTACTGATGCCGCCCGGGTAGCTTACGTTGCGCGGCCGGATCAGTACGGGCCGCATCAGTTCAGGGGGCGCATCGTCGACGGCACTCCCGCCGCCGCGATGGATCTCCTCGACCAGCTCCTGCAGGGCGGTGAGGGCGACCCGCTGCGGCATCGGGCCGTAGGACACCCGAGCCACGCCGAGCTCCTCCAGCCGGGCCAGCGAGCGGCATGCCGGGGATGCCGATGCAGGTCAGGCGCTGCGGCCCGAAGGCGTCGACGAGCGTCGCGACCTGCTCCTCGTCGAGCATCGCCGGGCACGAACACGACCGGCGCGCCGGCGTCGAGGAAGGCCCGGCCGCGCTCGACCGCGTCGGCCAGCACGTCGGCCGGGTCGCGGTCGCGGCCGAGCGACGAACGCGTCGGTGCGGGCGTTGAGCACGAAGTCGACGCCCTCCTCGGTCGGCGACGCGTCATGATCGCCTCGACCTGGCCGGCCGCCTCGGCGAGCGGCTTCATCTGGTCCTCGATGTTGGCGCCGACCACGCCGACGCCGATGGCCCGGCGGACGGTCTCGGCGGCGTCGCCGTACCCGCCCTCGAGGTCGGCGGTGACCGGCAGGTCGCTGTCGCGTCGACGATCCGCCCGACCATCTCCAGCATCAGGTCGACCGGGATCTGCTCGCCGTCGTCGTAGCCGAACGTCGCGGCGATCGAGTGGCTGGCCGTGGCCAGCGCCGTGGTGCCGGGCGTGGCGGCGACGACCCGGGCGCTGACGACGTCCCAGACGTTGACGACGGTCAGCAGCTCGGGGTCCCGGTGCAGCCGCAGCAGCTCGGCGGCGCGGTCGGCGGTGTCGGACTTGTCGGGAGCCTGGGTCATGGCCTCATTCGACCACGGTCAGGGCGACAGCAGCACCAGTGAGGAAAGAGCGAGGAGCCAGCTGACGAAGCTGCCGACGAGGAAGTACTCGGTGAGCTGGTGGATCCGCTGCTGCTCCCGGTCCGACGAGAGCTCGGGGAATCGGAGCAGCCCCTTGGCAGCGATCACGATGCTCGCGGCGGTGAGCTGCCCGGCCACACCGAGCCCGACGATGACCACCCGCTCCATCGGACCGAGCAGCCGGCCGCCCTTGAGCTCCATCTCGGGGTCGCCCGCTCCGCCGTGCCGGCGGGGTTGACCGTCTTGGTCACCGTCAGCACGAGGCGTACGACGACGTTGCCGGTGCTGAGCTGCACCAGCATGACGCCGAGCAGCAGCAGGGCCCGCTCCGGACCCAGGTCGGCCAGGAACGGCCAGTGGGAGGCCCTCGACCCAGGCCGCGAAGAATCCGCCCACCGGTCCCGCCAGCCCGGAGACCACCACGGCCGCCGCCAGCGCCACCCCCAGCACGACGAGGGGCAGCGCCGGCCGACGGCCCGCGAACCCGCGGGTCACGGTCTGGCCCCACAGCACCACCACACCAGCGATCACGATCAGGGCCACCACGTCTGCCGATCCGTCGAGCCCGGCCCACAGCCCGACCGAGCACCGCGGCCACCGCGCCGATGCACTCCGGCAGGGTCCGGACCGGTCGGACCGACTGCACCAGGTCGGCGATGCCCACGCCGATGAGCAGCACGCCGCGAGTCCAGCGCGAGGAGCGAGCGGTTTCGTGGGGTGAGTCACTGATTGCTCCCATCGTCTCGTCGGCGGACACCAGCGCGGCCAGCCCGTCGCTCCGGACCCGCTGGGAGACCGCCGAAGGACTGATGCCGAGCCGCTCGGCGATGTCCCGCTGGCTGGTCCCGGCCATCAGATCACGCAGCACCGACAGCGAGCGCCCGGACAGTCGGGCGACGGCGCTGTCGCGCAGCACCAGCAGCGCC
Organism: uncultured Actinomycetota bacterium; assembly: GCA_963848795.1. Classification (GTDB taxonomy): domain Bacteria; phylum Actinomycetota; class Actinomycetes; order Propionibacteriales; family Nocardioidaceae; genus Nocardioides. The sequence goes on along the minus strand of CAWKEX010000017.1, from coordinate 20,963 downwards.
TCGATCGCGGCGGGATCCGGCCCGCCGGCGCCGTCGGCGCGCACGTAGGCGGTACGCCGGTCCCGGCTGCTGGGTCGGCCCTCGGCGGCCTCGACCGCGGAGACCCCGTCGCGAGCGGCCCACCAGCCCGGGCCGTCCTCGACCCGGGGCTCCGGCTCGAGGACCCGCACCGGACCCCACCCCAGCCCCTGTCGCAGGTCGTGGTCGGGGAGCAGGGCCAGCCGGAGCCGGAGCGAGGCGCACAGGGCGGCGCCCACGGTGGCGAAGGCTCCCTGGAACTCGTCACCGACGGTGATCCGGAGCGGCGTGGTCGGCGCGAAGGTCTCGTTGATCTCGGCCAGGGCCTCGGCGAGCCGGGCATGGAGCGCGCTGCGGTCCTCGGCGACGCGGGAGCCGATCAGGTCCCCGATCAGCGTTGCTGAAGCAGATTCCTTCATCTCAGCCATAGTGAAGCCCCCAGACCTTCATTCCAGCCGACAACGGCGATCAGGAAGACTATACCTTTATTCTGGAAGTAATTAAGGCCATGTGTTGATTCACCGGTATGCGATGCTCGCCCATCACCCGAAGACGATCTCCGCCAACAGCTCGGCCACATGCCGCGGTTCCCTGGCGAGAGCCGGCGTCGACGCCGCCACCTCGGTGCTCACCCGGCCCGGCTCGCGGGCGGCCCACCAGGGCCCGCAGACCTGCAGCCGCTCGCGCTCCATGACCGCGAGCAGGCGCTCGTTGACCTCGTCCTCGTCACCCGCCGCGTGCAGCAGGAACGTCGGCGTGTGCGGCTCGTTCGGATTGGGGGTGATCCCCCGAGCCGGGAGCTCCTTCGCGAGCGCCTTGGCCCAGGCATGGCACTCCGCCATCCGTGGCAGCAGGTCACGCAGCCCCGCGAGTGCCGCCAGCGCCTCGGGCGTCGACCGGTAGAGCGTGCCGCCCATCCGTGTCCGCCAGACCCGGGCCTCTGCCAGGAAGTCCTCGGGACCCACCAGTGCCGCTCCCGCGAGTCCGCGCAGGCCCTTGTAGAAGGACACGTACATGCTGTCCGTCAGGGCCGCGATCTGGGGGAACGGCTTGTCCCAGCGGGGTTGCGGCTCCCAGATCCGGGCACCGTCGACGTGCAGCGGCACTCCCCGGCCCCGGGCGGCCTCGGACAGCTCCACCAGCTGCTCCCAGGTCGGCAGGCGACAACCGGCGTCGCGCAGCGGAACCTCGATCAGCACCGCGCCCAGGCTGCCGACGACGCCACGCAGCGACTCCGCCGTGGCCACCTCCGGCCCGCTGGTCAGGTGTTTCGATCTTCGAAGCCGTGCAGCCGTCGAGGTCCGTCCATCTCGTGCACAAGGAGATGGGACATGTCGGGCATCGCGACCCGGCGGGTGCCGGTCCGGTCGCACCAGACGCGCAGAGCCGACTGCTGGGCCATCGCGCCGCTGGGGAAGAACGCCGCTGGTCGCCCGAAGAGATCGGCGAGCTGGTCCTCCAGCACCGCCACCGGACCTCGTGCGCCGACGCGGTGCAGCCGCACTTCGAGCTCGTCGGCGAGATCATGGCGAGCTGGCGCAGCGTATCGACGGGAGTCTGGATCAGGTGTCAGAAGACGGTGTCGTCGAGAGCGGCGGCCAGGTCGCGGAATCGGCTCATGAAGTCGGACACCGGCAAAGCCTCACCGGGCGGTTGCGCCTTCGCAAGTCGATGGGGCGGGTTGGGTAGTCCCGTGGGAAATGGCTGCCAAATGCCGCCCGAAACGACCACTTCTCACTGGACTATCCACTCTCCCGGGCCATCACTCCCAGAAGACGCGGTCCACGACCGCACGCGTCCGCCGGGTGTGGCGCAGGTAGTCGTTGACCAGCTCGGCCGGAGGCGCCGGGCGGGTAGCCCATGACGCTGGCGACGGCCGCCTTCTCGCGGGTGTCGCGGGCAGGTGGTCGCCGGGCTTGCCGCGCACCAGGGTCACCGCGTTGCGGACGCGGCTGACGGTGCGCCAGCCGTGGGCGAGCCACTCGGCGTCCTCCGCTCGAGCAGCCCGGCCTCGGCGGCGGCGGCCAGCGCGTCGAGGGTGCGCGGCGTCCGCAGCCCGGCCACCTCGCCGGCGTGCTGCAGCTGCAGCAGCTGCACCGTCCACTCGATGTCGGCGAGGCCGCCGCGACCCAGCTTGAGGTGGCGTGTTGCGGGTCGGCGCCGCGCGGCAGCCGCTCCTCGTCGACCCGGGCCTTGATCCGGCGGATCTCGACGCACGTCGTCCCGGCTGAGCCCGTCGGCGCGGGTAGCGCAGCGGGTCGATCAGCTCGGTGAACCGCCGGCGCAGCTCCTCGTCGCCCGACCACGGCGTCGGCCCGCAGCAGCGCCTGCGCCTCCCAGACCTTCGACCACTTCGCGTAGTAGGAGGCGTAGGAGTCGAGGGTGCGGACCAGCGGACCCTGCTTGCCCTCGGGACGCAGGTCGGCGTCCACCTCGAGCGCCGGGTCGTCGCCCGGCAGCAGCAGCAGGCGGCGCAGCTCGTTGGCGACGGCGTGGGCGTACGTCGACGCCTCGTGCGGGTCGGCGTCCGGCTGCGGGTCGTGGACGAACAGCACGTCGGCATCGCTGCCGTAGGACAGCTCGAAGCCGCCGTACCTGCCCATCGCGACGATCGCCATCCGGGTCGGCGCCTCGTCCAGCTCGCGCTGCTCGCCGGACCGCCCGGCCGGCGACGTCGAGGGTCGCCTCCAGCGTGGCGTCGGTGAGCCGCGACAGCCCGGCGCCCACGTCGGCGACCTCGGTCTCCCCGAACAGGTCGCCGACCGCGATCCGGAACAGCTCGCGGCGCCGGATGGCGCGGATGGCGCGCACCGCGTCGCCCGGATCGTCCTGGCGGCCGGCCGTGGCCACCATCTCGGTGGCGAGCGCCTCGGCGTCGAGCGGGGTCAGGTCCTCCCCCAGCATCCGCACCCCCTGCGGCTCGCGCTCCAGCAGGTCGGTGGCGTAGCGGGAGGTCGCGAGCAGGCGGGCCAGCCGCTCGGCCACCTGCCCCTCGTCGCGCAGCGTCTTGAGGTACCACGGCGTGCCGCCCAGGGACTCGCTGATCCGGCGGAAGCCGAACAGGCCGGCGTCCGGGTCGGGGGCGTCGGCGAACCACTCGAGCATCACCGGCAGCAGGGTGCGCTGGATGTTGCTGGAACGGGTGACCCCGCTGGTCGAGCGCCTCGAGGTGGCGCAGCGCGCCCTTCGGGTCGGCGAACCCGAGCGCGGCGAGGCGGTCGCCGGCGGCCTCGGGCGTGAGCCGGGCCTCGGTGCCGGCGATCCGGGCGACCGGCGCCGAGCAGCGGTCGGTAGAAGAGCTTCTCGTGCAGCCGGCGAACCTCGCGCCGGTGGTGCTGCCAGGCCTTGTCCAGCGCCTCGACCGGGTCGCGGATGAACCCCATCGAGCGGCCGAGCCGGCGCAGCGCGGCCTCGTCCTCGGGAACGACATGGGTACGTCGCAGCTGGTGCAGCTGGATGCGGTGCTCGAGCTGGCGCAGGAACGAGTAGGCGTCGTGCAGGGCCTCCCCGTCCTCGCGCCCGACGTAGCCGCCCTCGGTCAGCTCGGCCAGCGCGCTGAGCGTGGCGGGCGCCCGGATCCGCTCGTCGGCCCGGCCGTGCACGAGCTGCAGCAGCTGGACGGCGAACTCGACGTCGCGCAGGCCGCCCGGCCCCAGCTTGAGCTGTCGCTCGGCCTCCCGGGCCGGGCATGTGCTCGACGACCCTGCGGCGCATGGCCTGGACGTCCTCGACGAAGCCCGTCGCGCTCGGCGGCCCGCCACACCATCGGGCCGATCATGTCGACGTACTCGCTGCCCGAGCGCCAGGTCGCCGGCCACCGGACGTGCCTTGAGCAGGGCCTGGAACTCCCAGGTCTTGGCCCACCGCTCGTAGTAGCCCTGGTGGCTGGCCAGCGTGCGGACCAGCGGCCCGGCCTTCCCCTCGGGCCGGAGTGCGGCGTCGACCGGCCAGATCGTGCCCTCCCGCGTGTGCTCGGAGCACACCTGCATCAGGTGCCCGGCCAGCTGGGCGGCCACCCGGGCGGCCGCGCGCCTCGTCGGCGCCGTCGGCGGGCTCGAAGACGTAGACGACGTCCACGTCGGAGACGTAGTTGAGCTCGTGGCCCCCGCACTTGCCCATCGCGATCACGGCGAGGCGGGTGCTCGCGGCCGGCTCGCCCACGCGGGCCCGGGCCACGGCGAGGGCCGCCTCGAGGGTCCCGGCCGCGAGGTCGGAGAGCTCCGCCGCGACGTCGTCGACGCCCTCGTCGTGGGCGAGGTCGCGGGCCGCGAGGCGCAGCAGGACGCGGCGGTACTCCACGCGCAGCGCATCGACCGCCTCGCTGTCCGCGAGCGTCGCGACCGGTGCGGCGTCGCCCGGGTCGGCGCCGACCGCCCGGAGCAGCTCGGCGCGGACCGCGAAGGCCGCCGCCCGGGTGGAGCCGAGGGTGGGGTCGGCGAGCTCCTTCCACTGCTCGGGGTGGCGGACCAGGTGGTCGGCCAGGGCGGTGCTGGCGCCGAGCACCGACAGCAGCCGCATCGCGGTGCCCTCGTCGTCGGCGACCGCGGAGAGCAGCTCGTCCCCGTCGTCGGCCGCCTCCGCCAGCCGCACCAGACCGTGCAGGGCCAGGTCGGGGTCGCCGGTGCGGGCGAGGACCGCCAGCAGTGGGTCGGCCGCCTCGCCGAGCCGCTCGAGGTTGGCCAGCGAACGCTCGGCGTCCACGAAGCCCATCCGGACCAGGCTGCCCTTGCTGGTGGTCCTCCTGATCACCGCTGCGCCCCGACCAGGGCGACGAGACCGGTGGCCAGCGGGCGCCAGGCCTCGTCGAGCTCGGTGCGGGCCGCGTCGATCCCGGCCAGTACGGCGTCCTGGTCGATCCCGCGCTCGAGGTGGTCGTCGCGGTCGCCGGCGGCCCAGGACCGCACCATCGGCTCGTCCGCCTCCGGGTGCAGCTGGACTCCCCACACCGTCGGCGCGAACCGCGCGACCTGCAGCTCGCCCTCGGCGGTGGCGGCGAGCACGACGGCCCCGTCGGGCAGGGCGGTGACGAGGTCGCTGTTCCACTGGATCCCGCGCATGGTCGGCGGGAGGCCCGACACCAGGTCGTCGTCCTTCGCCTCGGGCCGCCACCCCACGTCGTACAACCCGACCTGCTGACCACGCGGGTTGGCCTCGACCGTGCCGCCGAGGGCGACCGCGATCAGCTGGTGGCCGAGGCAGACGCCGAGCGTGGGCACGCTCGGCGTCGGCTGCCTCCCGGACCCGTTCCTTGACGGTCGTCAGCCAGGGGTGGGTGGCGTCGTCGTTGGCGCCCATCGAGCCGCCCAGGATCACGAAGGCGTCGTACCCCGTCGAGATCGGGGAGCTCGTCGCCCGCCCAGGGCCGGCACACCTCGAGGTCGGCGCCGGCGTCGACGAGCCAGGTGCCGAGGTGCGCGGGCGGGCAGGCCGGCTCGTGCTCGACGACGAGGATGCGCGTGGACACGGCCGGACCTCAGCGCTCGCCGTGGTCGGCGAGCAGGGCCAGGAGAACGAGCAGGATCCCCACGAGCGAGGGCAGGATGCTGACCGGCGTCTGCGGCGAAGAACAGGCCGGTGAGGATCAGCACCGCCCCGGCAGCCGCCGACCAGGGCTTGGCGGCGAACGTGCCCTCCCGCAGCGCCGCGCATGCGCCATCGCGGACGTCCCCAGCGTCAGGACGGCGGGCACGGCCACGACGATCGCGTAGCGCGCCGTAGCCGGTGCCGACGAGGAATCCGGCCAGCCCGGCACCCAGCCCGGCCAGCACGATGGCCGCCCACAGCAGGATCGCCGAGCTGCTTGGCGCGGCCCGGGCTGTAGTAGGACAGGTCGCTCATGTCGCCTCCGTCAGACGACCGGCAGCATCCGGTCGCGCTCGAACGCGGACACCTGCCCGCGGTAGTCCTCCCACTCCGCGTGCTTGTTGCGGAGGAAGAAGTCGAAGACGTGCTCGCCGAGGGTCTCGGCGAGCAGCTCGGAACGTTCGGCGATGCCGATCGCCTCGTAGAGCGTCTTGGGCAGGGGCTCGATGCCGAGGCTCTTGCGTTCGCGCTCGGTGAGCGACCACATGTCGTCCTCGGCCTCGCGCGGCAGCTCGTAGTCCTCCTCGATGCCCTTCATCCCGGCCGCGAGCACGACGGCGAAGGCCAGGTAGGGGTTGCAGGCGGCGTCGATCGTGCGGAGCTCGATCCGGGTCGACTGGCCCTTGTTGGGCTTGTACATCGGCACCCGGATCAGGGCGGAGCGGTTGTTGTGGCCCCAGCAGATGTACGGCGGCGCCTCGCCACCGCCGAGCAGCCGCTTGTAGCTGTTGACCCACTGGTTGGTCACCACGCTGATCTCGCTGGCGTGGTGGAGCACCCCGGCGATGAACTGCCGGCCGACCTTCGACAGCTGGTACTCGGCGCCGGCCTCGAAGAAGGCGTTGCGGTCGCCCTCGAAGAGGGAGACGTGGGTGTGCATGCCGGAGCCCGGGATGGGTGGTGAACGGCTTGGGCATGAAGGTGGCCCAGATCCCCTGGCTGAGCGCCACCTCACGGATCACCGTGCGGAAGGTCATGATGTTGTCGGCCGTGGACAGCGCGTCGGCGTACCGGAGGTCGATCTCCTGCTGGCCGGGGCCGCCCTCGTGGTGGCTGAACTCGACCGAGATGCCCATCGACTCCAGCATCGTGATCGCCTCGCGGCGGAAGTCGGCGCCCATCGACTGCGCGGTGTGGTCGAAGAACCCGCTGCGGTCCACCGGCTCCGGCTCCACGCCGGGCACGGGTGCGTTCTTGAACAGGTAGAACTCGATCTCGGGGTGGGTGTAGAAGGTGAAGCCCTTGTCGGCGGCGACGCTCAGCGTGCGCTTGAGGACGTAGCGCGGGTCGGCGTAGGACGCGGATCCGTCGGGCATGACGATGTCGCAGAACATCCGGGCGGTGGAGGGCCCTTCTCCCCGCCACGGCAGGATCTGGAACGTCGACGCGTCCGGCTTGGCCAGCATGTCGGCCTCGTAGACCCGGGCGAACCCCTCGATGGCGGACCCGTCGAAACCGATCCCCTCTTCGAAGGCGTTGTCGAGCTCGGCCGGGGCGACCGCCACGGACTTCAAGAAGCCCAGCACGTCGGTGAACCAGAGCCGGACGAACCGCACGTCTCGTTCCTCGAGAGCCCGGAGCACGAAGTCTTCCTGCTTGCCCATGTGCCCACTATGTCGCACAGGTGTTACGGCCGGATGTCCCGCGCCCCCCAACACGCGGGAGCGCACCGGCTCGTGCTTGCGGCGCTCAGTCGGCTGGTACGACGCGCACGCAGCAGCCGTCCTCCCCGGGGACCTGCTCGGCGCGGACGCCTGGGCAGCCGAGCCGGTGTGCGACCGAGCCGACGAAGGCGAGGTTCATGCCGCAGACGAGGTCGCGGTGATCGGCCGCGAGTCGGTCGAAGGGGCAGTTGGCGAGGACCAGGTGGTCGTCGACCTTGGGTTCGTACCCGAACGGAGCGAGGGCGCCGGCGACCCGGTCGAGCTCACCGGCGCGACGGCTGCGCGCCCGGTCGGGGGCGGTGTCGACGGCCAGCTGGGCGGCTGCGTCGGCTGCCGCAGCGATCGCCTCGTCCATGGGAGTGCCGTCCAGCGAGCGCTCGATGGCGTCGGCCAGCACCTCTGCGGCCAGGTCGTAGCGGCGGTTCGGGAGGCTGACCGACACCTCGCGGGCCGAGCGCCGGTAGAGCTTGGCGGGACGCCCGGCGCCCGGACCGGTGCGTCCGGTGAGCCGGCGGAACTCGGTGACCAGCAGTCCCTCGTCGACGAGCCGGTCGAGGTGGAACTTCGCGGTGTGCTTGGGGACCTCGACACCCTCGGCCGCCTGCTCTCGGCTCACCGCCCCCTCCTGGTCGGAGACGAAGCGGTAGAGCGCCCGGCGTACGGGGTCGGCGAGAGATCCCAGCGTCGTCACCCGACGGGCGAAGCCCTCCTCCGCGCTCCCTGCCATGTGGAACTTTCTATCAGATGGATTGCTTGCCGAAAACCCTTTCACAGGTCTATCGTCGATGTTGTTATCTCTTACAGTGAAGGAGTTCGCAATGGCCACTACCCACGCCTGGGACGGGATGACCCATGACATGCACGACGTCGCGGCGATCACCCGGGCCGAACCGGCCCACCAGGCCTACCTCGCCCTCTGGGTCGCCTACATGTTCCTGCCCCTGGTGGTCGGCCTCGACAAGCTGATCGGATTCATGAACGTCAACTGGGAGGGCTACCTCGCCACCTGGGTCAACAACATCGTGCCCGGCTCCGCGGCCGACGCGATGATGATGGTCGGCATCGTCGAGCTCGCGGCGGCCGTGCTCGTCGCGGTCGCGCCGCGGATCGGCGGTTACGTCATCGCCGCGTGGCTGGGCGGCATCATCGTCAACCTGATCAGCGTGGGCGGCTACGCCGACATCGCGTTGCGTGACGTCGGTCTGCTGATCGGTGCCCTCGCCCTGGCCCGCCTCGCCATGACCTACCACGGCAAGGAGATCGGAGCCGGGAGGAAGCTCTAGTCAATCGGTGGGCCCGGTGCGCGGCACCGTGGCCTCCAGGTCGGCCAACCATGCCGCCGCGCTGGCGTCGGACGGCATCCGCCAGTCCCCGCGCGGCGACATGGTGCCGCCCGCGCTCACCTTCGGTCCGTTCGGAAGCGCCGAGCGCTTGAACTGGCTGGCGAAGAACCGCTTCACGAACACCTCGAGCCAGTGCCGGATCTCCGGCAGGTCGTAGGCCGCCCGGCGCTCGTCGGGGAACCCCGGGGGCCACTCCCCCGTGTTCGCGTCGCGCCAGGCGTGCCAGGCCAGGAAGGCGATCCGGCCGGGTCGGTGGCCGCGCCGGATCACGTGGAAGAGCGTGAAGTCCTGCAGCGCGTAGGGACCCACGGAGTCCTCGGTGGCCTGGGGCTCCCGGCCCTCCTGGTCAGGGATCAGCTCGGGAGTGATCTTCTGGTCGAGGACCTCCTGCAGGACCTCGCTGGTGTCCGGGTCGAGCTCGCCGCTGTCGATCACCCACCGGATCAGGTGCTGGATGAGCGTCTTGGGCACCCCGGTGTTGACGGCGTAGTGGGACATCTGGTCCCCGACGCCGTAGGTGCACCAGCCGAGGGCCAGCTCGCTGAGGTCGCCGGTGCCGAGGACGATGCCGCCGCGGTGGTTGGCGATCCGGAAGAGGTAGTCGGTGCGCAGCCCGGCCTGGACGTTCTCGAACGTGACGTCGTAGACCTCCTCGCCCTCGGCGAACGGGTGGTCGATGTCGGCCAGCATCTGCCGGGCCGCGGCGGTGATGTCGAGCTCCTCGAAGGTGACCCCGAGGCTCTTCGACAGCCGGGTGGCATAGGACTTCGTGGACTCACCGGTGGCGAACCCGGGCATGGTGAAGGCGTGGATGTCGCTGCGGGGCCGACCGAGACGGTCCATCGCCTTGGCCGCCACGATCAGGGCGTGGGTGGAGTCGAGCCCGCCGCTGACCCCGATGACGACCTTGGGCTGTCCGATGGCGTGCAACCGCTGCTCCAGCCCGGAGACCTGGATGTTGAAGGCCTCGTAGCAGTCGAGGGCCAGCCGCTCCGGGTCGTCGGGGACGAACGGGAACCGGTCCACCTTGCGTCGCAGCCCGATGTCGCCGGTGGGCGGCAGGAGCTCGAAGGCGACGGTCCGGAACTCGTCGTCCTGTCGGTACCGATGCCCGTGCGTCCTCCGGTTGTCGTCGAAGGTGCCCTGCCGCAGCCGCTCCTGCCGGATCCTCTCCAGGTCGACGTCGGCGACGCTGCGCCGCGGGCCCTCGGGGAACCGCTCGGTCTCGGCGAGCAGCTCGCCGCACTCGTAGAGCATCGTCTGGCCGTCCCAGGACAGGTCGGTCGTCGACTCGCCCTGGCCGGCGGCGGCGAAGGCGTACGCCGCCGAGCAGCGCGCGCTCGCGCTGCGGACCAGCAGGCGCCGGTCCTCGGCGCGGGCCACCGTGATCGGGCTGCCCGAGAGGTTCGCCAGCACCGTCGCCCCGGCCAGTGCGGCCTCGGCGCTGGGCGGGATCGGGACCCACATGTCCTCGCAGATCTCCACGTGCAACCGCAGTCCCGGCACGTCGGTCGCGTCGAAGATCAGGTCCGGCCCGAGGGGTACGTCGGCGCCGGCCACCCGGATCGTCGTACCCCTGCGGTCGTCGCCGGGCGCGAACCAGCGGCGCTCGTAGAACTCCCGGTAGGTCGGGAGGTAGGACTTGGGCGCGACCCCCAGCACCCGGCCGCGATGGATGACGACCGCGCAGTTGAGCACACGGGTGCCGTGCACGAGCGGCGCGCCGACGACCAGGACGGGGAGCAGGTCGGTGGAGCCCTCCACGAGCTCGGCCAGGGCCTCCTGCACGCCCGCCAGGAGGGTGTCCTGCAAGAACAGGTCGTCGACGGCGTAGCCCGAGAGCGCGAGCTCCGGGAAGATCGCGACCGCGACACCCTCGTCGTGGCACTCGCGGACCTGCGCGAGGACGGTCCGGGCGTTGGCCATCGGATCCGCGATCGCCACCGGGATTGTGCAGGCGGCGATCCTGGCGAACCCTTGGGCGTACGCCGAGTAGAACTCCACGCTCCGAGTCTCGCACGCGCTCAGCGATGAGTTCACGTCCCGACGCCGGTCTGACCCATCAAGACCGTCGCTACCCGAGGAGGAACGCATGACCTCGATCAGCCCGTGCCTGTGGTTCGACGACAACCTGGAGGAAGCCGCCGAGTTCTACACCAAGATCTTCCCGAACTCCTCGGTCGGACACATCGCCCGCTACACCGAGGCCGGCCCCGGCGAGCCCGGCACCGCGATGGCTGGACGACTTCGACCTGGACGGCTTGAAGTTCCGCGGCATCAACGGCGGGCCGGCCCACGCCGGGTTCACCGAGTCGATCTCCTTCTCGGTCGACTGCCGCGACCAGGCCGAGGTCGACCACTACTGGGACGCCCTGACCGCCGACGGGGGCGAGGAGTCGATGTGCGGCTGGCTCAAGGACCGGTTCGGCCTGTCCTGGCAGATCGTCCCCGACCGCCTCTACGAGCTGGCGTCCGACCCCGACCCCGCGCGGGCCAAGGCGGCCACCGAGGCCATGCTCGGGATGCGGAAGATCGTGATCGCCGACCTGGAGGCCGCCGCAGACCGAGCGTCCGCTTCCGTCTAGCCGCCGACCCGGTCGCGAGGACGGAGGTCACGTCCGTGGGCGTGGTCGTCGAACCCGAGCCGCCCCAGCGCGAGCCCGATCCCGAACCGGTTGCTCGCCTGGAGCAACCCCATCAGCCTGGCCACGTCGTACCGCACGGTGCGGACCGACACTTCGAGCCGTCGAGCGATCTGCTCGTCGGTCAGGCCGTCGGCGAGCATCGTGGCCGTCTCACGCTGGCGGTCTGACAGCCGTCCCAGCGGGTTGTCTGACTCCGCCAGCTCCAGCGGCACCGACTGCGTCCTGACCGCCTGCCAGTACGCCAAGGCCGCCGCCACCGCGCGGTGATGGGTGGTGATCAGCACCGACCGCCGCCCCTCGATGCGCGGCCCCTCGAGCAGCACCGCGCGGTTGTCCAGAATCTTGGTCTCGACCGGAGCGACGGTCCAGTGGCCGGTTAGCCATGGCTGCGACAGCAGCAGGCCGGCCGTCTCCGGGTCGCTGCGCTCGATGTCGTACCAACTGCGCATGCGGGTTCCGCCCTCGACGATTCTCCGGTTGCGGTCCCTCGTCTCGACCAAGACGTCGCGCGACGCGCCTTTGCACACGGAGACGACGTCGCGGCTCCTGGTCAGGAGCGCCTCGATAGCGGCGCCGAAGCGCTCCTCGCCGATCGCGAGGAGCCGGACCTCCGGGCTCAGGCTTCGGCCTCGACGATCGACCATGCCGACCGCCCGCCGACGCTCGAGCATCAACGGCAACGACGCGTCGAGCGTCCGGTTCCGATCCGGACCGAGAAGGTCCCGAGACCCGGTCATCACACCCCCATGGCGGTCCGCGCTGCACCAACCTGCAAGGACGCCGACCCTCATCCTGAACTTTTTCGTACTCTACCGCCGGCTCCGGGATCCCCGGAGCCGCATTGACATGTCTGGAGGACGGGACCCGCTGGGTAAGGGGCCCGATCTACCCGGAGCAGGGCGGGGGGCTGCTCCAGGACCTGTCTCTGCTCCAGGACCTGCCTCTGTTGAGGCGGGGTAAGGGGGGTCGGGCCGGGGGTGCAAGCACCCCCGGCCCGATTGGTATTCGGCCTTAGGGACCCACGCCGTTTCGGCGTGATAGACCCGGGGCATGCCCGATCGTCGACACCCCGGAGCCGCCGTACACCGCGTGATCTTCACCTCGACCCGCACCGCCGGGGACTATCGGGCACGTCTCTCTCGAACCCTCTGGCAGGGGTGAGCGGCACCACACCGCCGGCCCGCGGCTCCGGGGCTAGCCTGAGGAGCGATCCGGGGACTCCATTGGGGAGCCTCGAGAACACGCACGAAGGAGCTCACCATGAGCGAGGAGACCGCGCCGTACGGCACCGGGCCGTCGCAGGCCGCAACCGCGAAGCCGATCAAGCGGGTCCGCACCCAGCACCTTCGGGAGATGAAGGAGCGCGGCGAGAAGTTCACGATGCTCACCGCCTACGAGCAGTACGCCGCGCAGACCTTCGACGAGGCCGGCATCGACGTACTTCTCGTCGGCGACAGCGCCTCCAACAACGTCTACGGCAACGAGACCTCGCTGCCGGTCACGGTCGACGAGCTGCTCCCCCTCACCCGCGCCGTCTCCCGCTCGGTCCACCGCGCCCTCGTGGTCGGCGACCTCCCGTTCGGCTCCTACCAGGGCTCGCCCCAGCAGGCCTACGCCACCGCCGTCCGGTTCATGAAGGAGGGCGGCGCCCACTGCGTGAAGCTCGAGGGCGGCCGGGAGATGGTCCCGCAGATCGAGCTCCTCACCCGCGGCGGAGTCCCGGTCATGGCCCACATCGGCTTCACGCCCCAGTCCGAGCACGCCCTCGGCGGCTACCGGGTCCAGGGACGCGGCGAGACCGCCCAGCGGATCCTGGACGACGCGAAGGCCGTCGAGGCCGCCGGTGCGTTCGCGGTCGTGATGGAGATGGTCCCCGGCGACGTGGCCGGCAAGGTGACCCGCGAGCTCTCGATCCCCACCATCGGCATCGGCGCCGGCCCCGACTGCGACGGCCAGGTGCTGGTCTGGCAGGACGCCTTCGGGTTGCGGACCGGCCGGATGGCGAAGTTCGTCAAGCAGTACGCCGACGTGCACGGCGTACTGCTCGACGCGGCGCGCGCCTATGCCGACGACGTTCGGTCCGGGACCTTCCCCGGCCCGGAGCACACCTTCTGACCGTCAGGTGCGGCGGTACGACGGCGCAGGAACGCGGCCAGCAGCACCGCCGGGAGCAGCACCGCGGCCGGCAGCAGCATCCGCGAGCTGGTCGACTCCGCGCGGGGCGTGAGGTCCTTCGGCGTCATCGGAGGGACGTCGCGCTTCAGGCCCTTGAAGTGGTAGACGTCGAAGCCCCGCACGAGGTCGTTGCCGTAGCCGAAGAACGAGCCGTCCCGCTTGATCCGGTTGGTCTTGAACGACCACGTGTCGGAGTCGGGGAGCACGTAGTGGCCGACCTCCCTCATCCCGATGCCCTCGCCGATGGCCGGGACGGGCGAGGGCTCCGCGGTCGCCAGCCCCTTGAGGTCGAGGACCCGGACGCCCTGGGCGTACCAGGCGATCGTCATCATCTTCTGGCGCGGGTAGATCCGCAGTACGTGCGAGGTGCAGGTCGCGCCGTCCTGGACGGTGGTGGCGGGGATGAACCAGGTCCCGATCTTCTCGGGCGTCACCGCTCGCGGGTGATGTCGTAGACGTGCAGACCACCGCCGGGGCACTCGGCGCTCCCGGCCGCGCCGGCCCGCTCGTCGGTGATGATCAGGACCTTCCGCTTCGTGCCGTTGGGCCGCGTCAGCGTCAAGGGGTCGGACTGGTGCACCACGTTGATCGTCGGGTCGACGATCTGGCTGATCTGCCGCGGGGCTGCGGGGTTCGTGGTGTTCGAGGATCAGGGTCTGCGAGAGCGCTGCGACGTAGGCGCGCGAGCCCGACTCGTTGAAGGTGATGTCGTGCGACTCCGAGCCCAGCGAGGCGGGCACGAACGGGATCGGGTAGTCCTGCACCTTCTTCGGGGCCGGCGGGCCGCGAGATGTCGTAGATCGTGATCGTGGGCGACGTGCTCGAGATGAGGTCGGAGTTGGAGTTGTAGAGGTAGTCGCCACTGGGGTGGATCGTCATGTTGTGCGAGCCCCGCGGCACCGGGAGGAAGCTCACCGACTGCGGGCTGCGCGGGCGTGGTGATGTCGACGATGACGGTGCCGGAGTCCGACGGCATCGAGGTCGAGGTCGCGCGGCGCACCGCGACGCCGCGCCGGCCTCGCCCGAAGGTGCTGTCGGCGGTGTAGCTCGCCAGCACCCGGCCGTTGTTGCGCCAGACCTGGATGTCGCCCTGGGTGACATCGCAGTCGTAGACCGCGACCCGGCGCGGAGACCGCGGGCGGGTGATGTCGATGATCTGCATGCCGCCGCGCAGGGTCCCCGCGAGCGCGTAGTCGCGTCCGCCGAGCCGGACGAACTCGATGTCGGAGCCGTTCTGGGCCTCGCCTGACTGGTTGTACTGCAGGTTGGCGACGAAGCTCATCCGCTTGCCGTCACCGGAGGTCTCCACGCGCACCCCGCGCTCGTTCGTGGGGGTGTCACCCTTGCCCTCGTGGGCGGTGGCCGGTGAGACGCCCGCCAGCGACAGCGCCAGCACCGCCGATCCGGCCATCGTGCGCATCAGGTTCCTGAACACCATCGAGTTGCCTCCACCGAGAGAAGAGTTTCCGTCCTTGGTGCCCAACGACTCGGCCGGGTCGGGGTTACCCTGCGTGGCTGGCTAGGCCGTCCACCCGAGCCACGCGCCGCCGGCGTTCAGCGCCGCGAACCAGAACACCGCGAGCGCGACCGGGATCCACGGCACCCAGGTCGGGTGCAGGGACCACCAGGCGGTGCCGACGAACAGCGCGAGCGCCCAGATGACCAGCAGCACGACCACGGCCCACCACGGGGCCAGCAAGCCGCTGGCGGCGTACAGGAAGAAGACGCAGGCCATCCCGGCCATGCCGACGAACGGCCACGGGGAGGTCGCGTTGGTCCCCGGTCGGCGACGGGCCACGCGTCAGTCCTCGTGCTGCTCGTCGTTCCAGTTGGGATCGTTGTCCCACTTCTCGTTGCGCTCCTGCGCCTTCTCCAGCGCGTGCTCGGCATCCTCCTGGGTGTCGAACGGGCCCAATCGGTCAATGGGCGGGCAGATGTTCACGCCGGACTCGACGGTCTTGTGCTTGATGCAGTACCAGTAGCCGCTCATAACCCGGAAACTACACTCGTTCACGTGACTCCTGTTGCCGCCGCCACCGTCTCCGCGCGCCGCGAGGTGCCCGCCCACATTCCGCGTCCGGAGTACGTCGACAAGCCGGCGCCTGCGCGCTTCACCGGCAGCGAGGTCAAGGACGACGACACCATCGCCAGGATGCGGGTCGCCGGCCGCCTGGCGGCGCAGGCCCGTGACCTGGTCGGCTCCCACGTGGAGCCCGGCGTGACCACCGACGAGCTGGACCGGATCGGCCACGAGTTCCTCTGCGACCACGGGGCCTACCCGTCGACCCTGGGCTACCGCGGCTTCCCCAAGTCGCTGTGCTCCAGCGTCAACGAGGTCATCTGCCATGGCATCCCTGACAGCCGCCGCGTCGAGGACGGCGACATCGTCAACATCGACATCACCGCCTTCCTCGACGGGGTCCACGGCGACACCAACGCCACCTTCCTGGCCGGCGACGTCGACGAGGAGACGCGGCTGCTGGTCGAGCGCACCCGAGAGGCGCTCGAGCGCGGCATCAAGGCGGTCAAGCCCGGGCGGCGGATCAACGTGGTCGGCCGGGTGATCGAGTCCTACGCCAAGCGGTTCGGCTATGGCGTGGTGCGCGAGTTCACCGGTCACGGGATCGGGAGCGCGTTCCACAGCGGGCTGATCGTCCCCCACTACGACGATGCGATGTACGACGACGTGATCGAGGTCGGCATGACCTTCACCATCGAGCCGATGCTCAACCTCGGCACCCACGAGTGGGAGATGTGGGACGACAACTGGACCGTCGTCACGAAGGACGGCCAGCGCAGCGCCCAGTTCGAGCACACGCTCCTGGTCACGCCGACCGGCGCCGAGGTGCTCACGCTCCCCTAGGCTGGCGTCATGGCGACGCTGCACATCGAGCACCCGATCACCGACTTCGACACGTGGAAGGGCGCATTCGACCGGTTCGCCGAGGCTCGCGGACGGGCCGGCGTCACGTCTCACCGCATCCGGCAACCGGAGAACGACGACCGGTTCATCGTCGTGGACCTCGAGTTCGAGGAGCCCCAGCAGGCCCACGCCTTCCTCGCCTTCCTGCGCGAGAACGTCTGGTCGAACGCCGACAATGCCCCCGCGCTCGCCGGCGACCCGGTCGCGCGGGTGCTCCTCGACCGCGACTGACCCTTCGGTGCCCTATCCTTGGGGTGCGGATGGGCTGGCCGGGCGACCGCGTCGTACTCCTCACGGGGTGCGCCGAGGAAGGTCCGGGCTCCAGAGGGCAAGGTGGTGGCCAACAGCCACCCGGGGAAACCCGCGGGACAGTGCCACAGAAAACAGACCGCCCCGCTTGCGGGGTAAGGGTGAAACGGTGGTGCAAGAGACCACCAGTACGCCGGGCGACCGGCGTAGCTAGGTAAACCCCACCTGGAGCAAGGTCAAGAAGTCTGGTGCCTTCGGGCGCCAGGCGCGCGCACGTTCGAGGGCGGCCCGCCCGAGTGCGCGGGTAGACCGCTGGAGGCGGCCGGCAACGGTCGTCGTAGATGGATGGTCGCCGCGACGTCCCCGGGCGTCGTACAGAACCCGGCCTACAGGCCAGCCCATCCGCCGCCCAGCGAGCAGGACGCGGCAGCGGCCCCGAGTGGACTCGAGGCCGCTGCCGTGCTGCTCCGTCCGCTGGAGCACTGGGTCGGGCGGGGTGGGAGGTGCGTCGACCCTGCTCCAAGAACGCCAAGCGAGCGAGGCGCCCGGCGGGCCAAGATGACCGTTGCGTCATATTTCGGTCATCGGACGCGCCGAGGCACCTCCGACCCGTCCGAGGGAGGTGAGGGCGCGCTGGCGGCCGTCGTCGGCAACGTGTGGAGGTGGGCTGCGGCCGATGCCGCCGCGTCCTGCACGGTGCCCTGCTGGGCACGCACCCGTCGGATGGCGACGAGGGCAAGCAGGATGCCGAGCGCGCTGAACACCGCCATCACCCAGGAGGCGGCGGCCAGCCCGGAGGCCAGGGCGTCCCCGGCGGACGCACCGTCCCCCTGCTGGTTGGCGTTCACCGCTGCCGTAGATGGTCGCCGCGAGGGCGGTGGCGACCGCGGCTCCGACGTACCTCGCCATGTTGGAGACGCCTGACGCCTCGCCGACCTGCTCGGCCGGGACCGCGGCGGTCGCGGCGGAGGACGACGGGCCGTTGGACAGGCCCATGCCCATCGCGATCGCGACCAGCGGGAGCAGGAACGTGGCGTACACCCACGACGCGTCGGCCAAGCCGATCGCGGCAAAGCCGGCGGTCGTCATCACGAAGCCAACGCCGATGACCTGCCGGCCACCGAACTTCTTCGCCAGCTTGGGCACCATCGGCGCGACCAGCACCAGACCTGCGGTGGCCGGCAGCGTCGCCAGACCCGGCCTCGAGCGGGGAGAACCCCAGGCTGGCCGGGTCCTGGAAGTACAGGCTGAGCAGGTACATCGAGGCATTGATGGTGCCGGCGCCGATCAGGATTGCGATCGTGGCCCCCACCAGGATCCGGTTGCGGAGCAGGCCCAGGTCGAGCAGGGGTGCCTGGACCCGGCGCTCGACAGTCACGAACCCGAACCCGGCCACGATCGCGATGCCGAAGCACACGATGGTCTCCATGGAGAACCAGCCCCAGTCGCCGCTCTTGCTGACGCCCAGGATGAGTGGCATCAGCGTCATCGCGATCAGGACGGTGCCGGCGTAGTCGATCGAGCGCGGCGCATCGGGATCGCGGGACTCCGAGACGGTCGCGAAGGTCAGCACCATGCACAGCACGGCGACGCCGGCGTCGATCCAGAACAGGCCCTGCCAGCCGGTCGCACCGACCAGCACGCCCCCGAGCAGCGGTCCGGCAGCCGCCCCCACGGCGGCCGCGGCGCCCCAGAGCGAGACCGCACGCAGGTTCGCGTCCCCCGTCGTCGCCACCGACAGCAGGCTCAGCCCGCAGGCCAGGATCGTCGCCCCGGAGGCGCCCTGGATGAGCCGCCCGGCGATGACCATCTCGCCAGAATCCGGCGAGCGCAATCATCACGCACGACGCCACGAACAGCAGCAGCCCGAGCTGGAAGATGCGCTTGCGGCCGAAGACGTCGCCCAACGAGCCCGAGGTGATGATCACCGCCGCGCCCACGAGTGAGTAGCCGGTCACCGCCCACTGGAGGGTGTCCAGGGACATCCCGGTGTCCTCGCTGATCGCCGGGAGCAGGATGCTCACCGCCGACGTGTTGGCGTTGACGACCAGGGTCGAGATGCAGGTCGCTGCCAGCACCCCTCCGGTCCGGTGGGACCGCTGGACGGCGACGTCACTCACGGGCAGACCGTAGGTCCGGCTGGTTCACCATTCCTTCACCCGTTCCGGGCGAGAGGCGGCGCTCGAGCGGACCTCGAGCTGGACGATGACCTTCTCCAGCTCGTGCACCTCGACGTCCACCGTGTCCCGGCTGCTCGAGGCCGGTGATGGTCAGGGTCGGACTTCGCCCTCGTCGTACTCCAGCTCCTGCTCGGGGGTCGAGTGGACGTCGGCTCTCGCCGGCGCCGCGTCGGCGGTGACGTCGAGCTCGACGTCCTGGCCGGCGTCGACGTCGATGCGGTCACCGTTCGGCGTCACCTTGTCGCCCTCGATGGTGACCGTGTGACCTTCGCCTCCCCGCGCTTGTTCGGCGGTGGGCTCGCCGACGCAGGTCCGCCACCACCCGTTCCGCCCTCGTCACCACCACAAGCAGTGCCCACGGTGAGTGCGAACAGCACGACGGCCAGGCTTGCCAGGGTTCGACGCATCTCGCCCTTCCTTCTCGCTCGATCCGGACCACGCGCGCTCCGAAGAGCCGCGGCGCGGCAGCGTCTCGGCCCCCACCACGGCGCTGCCGCCCCACTCGGCCCCTAAGGACCGGGTCGACCAGGCGTCGCCTGAGCCCCTCGCCATGGGGAGCGAGACGCCGACCCGGCTCCCGGGCGACGCTCGCGCTCGCTTCCGGGCCGTTGGCCGGACGACCCGACGATGCCGGCAGGACTATCGGCCACGGGCACTCAGTCGGCCCGCCCGCGTCGCCGTACGACGTCCGGAAGGTGTGCCCGCGCCAGGCCTTCGCCGCCAGGTACCGCCCGTTGCCGGACGAGAGATGCAGCCGGGTGGGCACCTGACTGTTGACCCGGATCCCCGCGGACTGCAGCTGGGTCGCCTTGTCGGGGTTGTTGGTGAGCAGGTCGATGTCGGTTGATCCCCAGCGCCAGCAGCATCTGGGCGGCGACGGTGTAGTCACGCTCGTCCTTCGCGAAGCCGAGCGCGAGGTTCGCCTCGTAGGTGTCCAGCCCCGCGTCCTGCAGGGCGTAGGCGTCGAGCTTGTTGTAGAGGCCGATGCCCCTCCCCTCCTGCCGGAGGTACAGCAGGTAGCCGCCGGCGTCGGAGATGCGCTCGACCGCCTCGCGCAGCTGCGGGCCCGCAGTCGCAGCGCTGGCTGCCGAGGACGTCGCCGGTGAGGCACTCGCTGTGCACCCGCACCAGCGGGACGTCGCCCGCTTCGGAGAACCCGTCCACCGCGCGGTCCCCGAGCGCGATCGCCACGTGCTCCCGCCCGTCGCAGAGGCCCGTCGAAGCTGAGCACGCGGGCCTCGGTGAGGGTCCCGTCCTCGCGGCGCAGCGGGAGCGGGACCTGACCTCGGACGGTGGCGGGTGTGATTGGTGACAGCATGTGTGGTCGTCCCTCTCAGGATGTCGCGGCGAACCGCGAGGACAAGGCGTAGCGCAGCAGCACCACGTCGCCGATCTGTCGGGTCTCCGCGAGGTTGGCGCGGCGACTCGGGATTCCAGGGGAAGGCGCCGTCACCGACGAATCGGTGGGCGCGTGAGTTCCCGACGAAGAACGGCGCGATCACCAGGTGCAGCTCGTCGGCGAGGTCCGCGGTCAGGAACTGGGTGTGGACCCGTCCGCCGCCCTCGACCATCAGCCGTCGGACGCCGCGGTCGAACAGGTCCTGCACCATCAGCGAGAGGTCGACCGGCTGGCCACCGTCGATCACCGTCGCCACGCGCGCCGAGCCGCCGGTGCGCGGCCGGGACGGCACGGCTGGCGCAGTAGACCAGCTTGTCGCTGTCGCCGGTCGCGAAGAAGCTGCTGCACGCGTCCAGGTCCGCCTGCTCGGTGATGGTGACCTTCATCGGCGTCTCCGCCGAGCCCGCGTGCCCTCCGCTGCTGACGCAGCGCCCGGCTGCGGACGAGCAGTCGCGGGTTGTCGTTGCGCACGGTTGCGGCGCCGACCAGGATCGCGTCGCACTCCGCTCGCACCGCGTCCACGCGCTCCAGGTCTGCCTCGTTCGACAGGACCAGTCGCTCGTTGTCGGCGGCATCGAGGTATCCGTCGAGCGACATGCCGCAGCTCAGGATCGTGTACGGGCGCTCACCCATGGGCCACGCCCTCCTTCTGCGAGGCGCGGTGTCTCCGGGGGCGCCCCGACCGGGCGACCTCGGCGACGAACCGAGGCCACCACCAGGACGGCCGCACCGGGAAGGTTCGCGACGAGCACGATGGCGGCAAACGCCACCGCGGTGGCCACGC
>CAWKEX010000016.1:0-298072 GCA_963848795.1 uncultured Actinomycetota bacterium | reverse complement strand
GCACCCGGACCGTGCCCTGCTGGGGCTTGCGGTAGCCCTCGCAGGTCTCGAGGGTGGTCGTCTTCCCGGCGCCGTTCGGCCCCAGGACGGCGGTGATGGTCTGCCGCTCGACCGTCAGCGAGAGGCCGTCGACGGCGACCTTGTCGCCGTACCGCATCACCAGTCCGTCCACGGCGACGGCGGGATCGGCGGCTGGCACGGCGGCATTCTCTCACCCTGCTGGCGGAGGGATTCGCACGGCCACACGGACGACCGCAAGCACCGGACCTGACCGCTCGCACGCGTGACGGCGCTACTTGTGGTCGTCCTGGGGGCCTGTGGAGAACGAGGTGCGCTCCAGGTCACGGTCAGCCCAGACTGAGCGACGTGGATGCGGTGGGCGCCCTCGAACGTCTCGGTGGCGTGGCCTCCGGCTCCGATCTGCTTCGTCGGACGAGCAGGCGCCAGCTCCGTACGGCGCTGAAGAAGGGCACGGTGCTTCGCGTGTCCCGCAACGGATACGCGCTGCCGACAGCCCGGAAAGCTCGTCTCGCCGCAGCGATCCTCAACGGCGTCGCGTCCCATCTCAGCGCCGCGGCGCACTGGGGCTGGGCGCTCAAACTGCACCCCGAGCGTCCGCACGTCACGGTGCCCAGAGGTCGCAACATCTCCCGGGAGGCGCAGGCCGAGTACGACGTGCACTGGGCCCTGCTCGGCCCGTCGGACGTAGACGGCTGGTTCACCTCCCGCGTCCGGACCGTCCTCGACTGCGCGCGGAGCCTCCCGTTCGACGAAGCGCTCACGGTCGCGGACTCTGCCCTTCGGGCGGGCCTGGTGCGAGCCGATCTGGAGCAGGGTGCAGCCGAGTTGCGCGGGCCCGGCTCATCCCGGGCCAGGGCGGTTGTGGCGGCGGCTGATGGTCGGGCGGAGAATCCCTTCGAGTCCGTTCTGCGCGCGCTCGCCATCCAGGCAGGCCTCGACGTCGTTCCCCAGGCGCCGATCGACACCACGCTCGGGACACTCCACCCGGACCTGGTCTCGTCCATCACCAGCCTGGTCGTCGAGGCGGACTCGTGGACCCACCACGCCAACCGTGTTGACCACGACCGGGACTGCGCCCGGTACAACGCCCTGGTCGTGGCCGGGTGGACGGTGCTGCGTTTCACCTATGAGCAGGTCATGCACGACGCCGAGTACGTCGTGGCGACGATCCGCGCGGTGATGTCAGGGCCTCACGGACGACCGCAACCACAGGGTCCCTTCACCTGCTCCGCCTGACCTGTCCAGGTGCAGTCCTTCAGCTGGCCCTACCCGTGCGTAACGCGTGCGTTGGCCGGATCGTTGAGGGTCCATGCGCGCCCGACTCCTGCTCCTGGCCCTGCTCACCGCACTTCCGCTGGTGGTCGGCGCGCTTGCCCGCGGAGTCCGCGGGCCGCACCGCCGGCCCGCTGACGATCCAGGTGCTGTCCAACCGGGCCGACCTGGTCTCGGGCGGGGACGCGCTGGTCGCGGTCGGGCTCCCGGACGGGCGTCAAGGCCCCGCGAGGTGCAGGTGACGGTGGGGGAGCGCGACGTCACCAGCGCTTTCGCCGTGCGACCGAACGGCAAGTTCGAGGGCCTGGTCGAGGGGCTGGCCCTCGGCGCCAACGAGCTCCAGGCGCGAGGCCGGTGCGCAGCGCCGGCACCGCCACGGTCACCAACCACCCGAACGGCGGGCCCGATCTTCTCCGGGCCGCACCACGAGCCCTACCAGTGCCAGGCGCGGCGCGGTCGACGCGCAGTGCAACCAGCCGGCGTCGTACACGCTGCTCTACAAGTCCACCGACCCGACGCAGCCCGACCTGCAGCCCTACGACCCGGAGAACCCGCCGGACGACGTGGCCACGACGACCACCGACGAGGGCAAGACGGTGCCGTTCATCGTGCGCCGCGAGGACGGCTTCCAGGACCGCGACCGCTACACGATCCTCACCCTCTGGCAGCAGGGGCAGGACTGGCAGCCGTGGGCGCCCCAGGAGCAGTGGAACCACAAGGTGCTGATCACCCACGGCGGCAACTGCGGGGCGTCGTACGCCCCCGGCGTCGCCGCCGCTCGCAGGACTACTCCGGCACCCTCGAGTCCGTGCCGGGCGTGACGCCGAGCTACGTGACCGCGCTGGGCAAGGGCTTCGCCGTCGTCTCCACCGCCCTCGCCAACACCGGCCACAACTGCAACGTCGCCGATCGAGGCCGAGTCGCTGATGATGGCCAAGGAGCGGCTCGTCGAGCAGTACGGCGAGATCCGCTACACGATCGGCACCGGCTGCTCCGGCGGCTCGATCGCCCAGCACACCATCGCCAACGCCTACCCCGGCATCTACCAGGGCCTGGTCACCACCTGCTCCTACCCCGACACCCTGACCGCCGGGGCCCAGTTCGCCGACTACCACCTGATGCGGCTCTACTTCGAGGACCCGTCGCGCTGGGGCGCCGGCGTCGCCTGGACGCCGACCCAGATGGCGCAGGTCGAGGGCCACGCCTCCCACGTCAACGCGGTGGTGGCCGACGAGGGCCTCTTCAAGTCGGCCCTCAACCCCGAGAACGACTGCTCGGGCACCAAGGACACCGGTGCCGGGCGACGAGAGCACGCGCTACGACTCCGAGACCAACCCGGGCGGGGTGCGCTGCTCGGTGCTCGACATCATGATCAACCTGCTCGGGCCGCGTCCCGAGAGCGTGTGGAGCGAGGAGGAGCAGGCGGCCGGCCACGGGTTCGCCGGCATCCCGTTCGCCAACACCGGCGTCCAGTTCGGGCTCGAGGCGCTGCAGCAGGGCCAGATCACGCCCGCCCAGTTCGTCGACCTCAACGCCAAGATCGGCGGGCTCGACGTCAACTCCGACCTCGTCGCCGGAGCGGATCGCCGGCGACCAGGCCGCGATCGAGCGCGCCTACCGCACCGGCCTGATCAACGAGACCAACAACCTCGACGAGGTCGCGATGATCAACCACGGCGGACCCGACCCGGGCCTCGCCCACGACTACAGCCACGCGTTCTGGACCGAGGAGCGGCTGCTGGCCGACCAGGGCCACACCGACAACCGGGTGATGTGGTTCGGCCCGGCACCGCTGATCGGCGACCCGCAGTGGGCCAACGAGGCGCTGCTCGACGATGGACCGCTGGCTCACCGCCGTCGAGGCGGACACGCGCGAGGCGTCCGCTCGCCGCAGAAGATCGTCGACGACCAGTCCCGCGGACGTCACCGACCGCTGCGTCACCGCCGAGGCCGCGCCGGCGTGCTCGGTCGAGGAGCTGCAGGTCCTGCAGACCCGCCTCTCGACCCCGCGGCAGGAGGCCGGCGGGCCGGTCGCCAACGACAACGTGGCCTGCCAGCTGAAGCCGCTGGACCGGGCCGACTACGGCGTGCTCGGGGCGGCGTTCACCGCCGAGCAGTGGGCGCAGCTCGAGGCGATCTTCGCCGACGGTGTCTGCGACTGGAGCGTCCCGGGCCGCGGCCAGGGCCCGGCCGAGACCTGGCTGCAGTACGGCACGGCCACCGACCACGTGTACGGCGGCGCGAACCTCCCGCCCTCCCCGGCCGGCTCCGCCGGCGGGCTGGATGAGCGGGTCGTTCCTTCCGCTGCTCGCCCAGTAGCCCGGCTCGCGGCCAGTAGGAAGGGCCGCAGTAGCAGGCGTCAGGACCCGGCGGCGAGCTCGTCGAACACCGCCGGCGGGTCCCGCCAGGGGTCGGGGAGCGTGCCGGCAGCGGCCTGCTGGATTGCCGTCCAGACCCGGTGCGGTGTGCAGGGCAGGTCGATGTGCCGCACGCCCAGGTGGCGCACCGCATCGATGACCGCGTTCTGCACGGCGGGCGTCGAACCGATCGTGGCGGACTCGCCGATCCCCTTCGCGCCGAGCGGGTTCAGCGGGGTGGGGGTCTCGGTGCTGGACACCTCGAGGGAGGGCGTGTCGGCCGCCGTGGGGATGGCGTAGTCGACGAACGTGCTGGTCAGCGGCGTCCCGTCGGCGTCGTACACGAACTCCTCCCACAGCGCCTGCGACATGCCCTGCACCGCCCCGCCGTGCTGCTGCCCGGCCACGATCATCGGGTTGAGCACCCGGCCGCAGTCGTCGACCGCGACGTGCCGGAGCGGATGGACCAGCCCGGTCTCGGTGTCGACCTCGACGATCGAGACGTGCGCGCCGAAGGGGAACGTCGCCCCGTCGTGGGTGAAGTCGGTGTCGGAGCCGAGGCCGCCGTCGTGCTCGTGGGCGTACGCCGCGACCTCGGCCCAGTCGACCCGGGAGCCGGGCACGCCCTGGACCGAGAAGGCGCCGTCCTCGAGCGTGACGTCGGCGGGCGCCGCCTCCAGCATCCGGGCGGCCACGGCGAGTGCGCGTTCGCGGACCTCGTCGGAGGCGGCCGCGACGGCGTTGCCGCCGAGCTGGAGCGACCGGGATCCGCCGGTCCCGCCGCCGGAGCGGACCAGGCGGGTGTCCGACTGCGTGTAGCTGATCTCCGACAGCGGGATCCCGAGCCGGTCGGCGACGATCATCGAGAACGACGTCGCGTGGCCCTGGCCGTGCGCGGAGGTGCCGGACATGACGACCGCGGACCCGTCCGGCTGGATCTGGACCGACCCGAACTCCGACCCACCGAAACCGGTGATCTCGACGTAGGTGGAGATGCCGATGCCCAGCTGGCGCCGGTCGCCGGACTCGCGTCGCCGCTGCTGCTCGGCCCGGGCCGCGTCGACGTCGGCGATCCGGAGCGCCTCGCGCAACGGCAGGTCGTAGTCGCCGTTGTCGTAGGTCATCTTCGAGTGCGTCGTGAACGGGAAGTCGGCGGGCTGGATGAAGTTGCGGCGCCGCAGCTCCTCGGGCGGCAGCCCCAGCTCGGCGGCGGCGGCGTCGACGAGGCGCTCGATCATCGCCGCCGCCTCGGGCCGCCCGGCGCCCCGGAACGCGCCGACGGGGGAGGTGTTGGTCAGGACGGAGACGGCGTCGTACTGGAGGCGGGGGACGACGTAGGTCCCCTGCGCCATCAGGCGGGTCGGCCCGACCGTGAAGCCCCCGCCGAAGCCGGCGTAGGCGCCGCAGTCGCCGACCATCCGGAGCCGCAGCCCGACGAACCGGCCCTCGGCGGAGAGCCCGAGCTCGGCGTACTGCACCTGCCCGCGCCCGTGCATCGAGAGCATCGCCTCGCTCCGGGTCTCCGCCCAGGTGACCGGGCGGCCCACCCGACGGGCGGCGGCGATGACGGCCGCGTGCTCGGCTACGATGCCGGCCTTGCCGCCGAACGCCCCGCCGACGTGCGGCGCGATGACGCGCACCGACTCCGCCGGCAGCCCGGTGTACTTGCAGATGAGCTCCCGGGCCATGTGCGGGTGCTGGGTGGCGACCCAGCAGGTGAGCGCCGGACTCCGGTGGGCTCGACCAGGATGGCGTGGCCCTCGATCGGGGCCACGGCGACGCGGTGGTTCTCCAACCGGAGCCGGACCACGTGGTCGGCGCCGGCGAGCGGATCCTCCCGGTTGCGGTCGATCCGGGACTTCGCGAGGTTGCTGCCCAGCTCCTCGAACTGCAGCGGAGCGTCCTCGGCCAGCGCGGCCTCCATGTCCGCGACCGCGGCCAGCTCGTCGTACTCCACGTCGACCAGCTCGGCCGCGTCCACGGCCTGGGCCCGGGTCTCGGCCACGACCAGCGCGACCGGTTCGCCGACGAAGCGCACCTTGTCGGTGGCCAGCGCGGTGCGGACCAGGTCGTCGTTGGCGCTCCCGAACATCGGCACCGGACGATCGGCCACGTCCTGGCCGGTGAGCACCGCGACCACGCCGGGGGATCGCTCGGCCTCGGAGGTGTCGACCGAGGTGATCCGGGCATGGGCGAACGGGCTGCGGACGAACACCGCGTGGGTGATCCCGGCGGGACGGAGGTTGTCGACGAACGTCCCGCGACCGACCAGGAGCTCGGGGTCCTCCACCCGCCGGACTGCGTTGCCGAGGATCGATCCAGCCATGCGGGCACTCTAGGCGGATCCGGCGCGCGGGTCGGCGCGGTCGGATGGTTAGGCCACCCTTACTTGAAGTGCCTCATGCATTAACGTCACACTGTTGTTGTGGAAATGGAGGCAGGGTTCACGAGGTGGGTCGCGAGACCCACGACCAGCCGACGCGCGAGCGCGTCGTGCGGTCGATCCTCGTCGACGGCGCCTCGACCGCCGTGGCCCTCGCCGAGCGGCTCGACCTCACCCCGGCGGCCGTCCGCCGCCACCTCGACGCGCTGCTCGAGGAGGGCATGATCGCCGCCCGCGAGCCGCGCAGCGGCGCGACCCGGGGCCGCGGCCGACCGGCCAAGGTCTTCGCGCTCACCGAGGCCGGACGCGACCACTTCGACCAGCAGTACGACGACCTCGCGGTGCAGGCGCTCCGGTTCCTGGCCGAGACCGGCGGCGACGACGCCGTTCGCGAGTTCGCCAACCGGAGGGTCGCGTTCATCGAGGAACGCTTCGACGCCACCCTGGCCGACAACCCGCACCTGAGCCCGACCGAGGCGCTGGCCCAGATCTTCACCGACGAGGGGTACGCCGCCTCGGTGCGTGACCTGCCCGTGGGCGCCCAGCTGTGCCAGCAGCACTGCCCGGTCTCCCACGTCGCCCACGAGTTCCCCCAGCTGTGCGAGGCCGAGACCGAGGCCATCGGCCGGGTCCTCGGCCGCCACGTCCAGCGGCTCGCCACCATCGCCCACGGCGACGGCGTGTGTACCACCTGCATCCCGGACATCCAGAAGAAGAAGGACGGAGCGTCAGCATGACGAGCATCGAAGAGCTCAACCCGGAACTAAAGGGTCTTAAGGACCGCTACGAGTTCGGCTGGAGCGACTCCGACGTCGCCGGCGCCGCCGCGAAGCGCGGCCTGAGCGAGGAGGTCGTGCGCGACATCTCCGCCAAGAAGAGCGAGCCGCAGTGGATGCTCGACCTGCGCCTGAAGGGCCTCAAGCTCTTCCACCGCAAGCCCATGCCCACCTGGGGCTCGGACCTGTCGACGATCGACTTCGAGAACATCAAGTACTTCGTCCGGTCCAGCGAGAAGCAGGCCACCTCCTGGGAGGACCTGCCCGACGACATCAAGAACACCTACGACAAGCTCGGCATCCCCGAGGCGGAGAAGCAGCGCCTGGTCTCGGGTGTCGCGGCCCAGTACGAGTCCGAGGTCGTCTACCACTCGATCCGCGAGGACCTCGAGGAGCAGGGCGTCCTGTTCCTCGACACCGACACCGCGCTGCGCGAGCAGCCCGAGCTGTTCCAGGAGTACTTCGGCACGGTGATCCCGGTCGGCGACAACAAGTTCGCCTCGCTCAACACCTCGGTGTGGTCAGGCGGCTCGTTCATCTACGTCCCGCCCGGGGTCCACGTGGACATCCCGCTGCAGGCCTACTTCCGGATCAACACCGAGAACATGGGCCAGTTCGAGCGGACACTGATCATCGTCGACGAGGACGCCTACGTTCACTACGTCGAGGGCTGCACGGCGCCCATCTACTCCTCCGACTCACTGCACTCCGCGGTCGTGGAGATCATCGTGAAGAAGGGTGGCCGCTGCCGCTACACCACGATCCAGAACTGGTCGAACAACGTCTACAACCTGGTGACCAAGCGCGCGACCTGCGAGGCGGGCGCCACCATGGAGTGGGTCGACGGCAACATCGGGTCCAAGGTCACGATGAAGTACCCCGCCATCTACCTCATGGGCGAGCACGCCAAGGGCGAGACGCTCTCGATCGCGTTCGCCGGCGAGGGCCAGCATCAGGACGCCGGCGCGAAGATGGTCCACGCGGCCCCGCACACGTCGAGCTCCATCCTGAGCAAGTCCGTGGCCCGCGGCGGCGGCCGGACGTCGTACCGCGGCCTGGTCCAGATCAACGAGGGCGCCCACGGCTCGAAGTCCAACGTGCTGTGCGACGCGCTGCTCGTCGACCAGATCAGCCGCTCCGACACCTACCCGTACGTCGACATCCGTGAGGACGACGTCTCCATGGGTCACGAGGCGAGCGTCTCGAAGGTCTCCGACGACCAGCTCTTCTACCTCATGTCCCGCGGGATGGAGCAGGACGAGGCGATGGCGATGATCGTCCGCGGCTTCATCGAGCCGATCGCCAAGGAGCTGCCGATGGAGTACGCCCTCGAGCTGAACCGGCTCATCGAGCTGCAAATGGAAGGGGCAGTCGGCTGATGACGGTCACGGATACCCCGGCAGTCGCCGGGGCAGTCGAGTCCGCCCCCGAGAAGGTGTCGAGCCACCTGCACCCTGAGGGGTCGTTCGAGGTCGCCGACCACATCGTGCCGACCGGCCGCGAGGAGATCTGGCGCTTCACCCCGCTCAAGCGGCTGCGCAAGCTGCACGCCGACGCCGAGTTCGGCGTACCCACCATCTCCTGCACCTGGAACGCCCCCGACGGCGTGCGGGTCGAGCAGGTCGAGGGCGAGGAGGCCAAGGGCCTGCGCGGCATCAGCGGCCTGGTGCCGAACACGCTGTTCGGCGCCCGGGTCCTGGCCGAGGTGCCGACCACCCTGCTCGTCGACGTGCCGGCCGAGGCCGAGGTCGCCGACCCGATCGTGGTGGAGCTCGACGGCCGCAGCGCGGAGCAGACCGAGGCCGGGCACATTGCCCTGCGCTTCGGCAACCACGCCCGCGCCGTGGTGGTGCTCAACCACACCGGACATGCCTCGCTGGCCCAGGTCGTGGAGGTGTCGGTGGGCGACGGCGCCCAGGTGTCGGTCATCTCCCTGCAGGACTGGGCCGACGACACCGTCCACCTGACCCACCACGAGGCCACCGTGGGACGCGACGCGACCTACAAGCACGTCGCGATCTCCTTCGGCGGCAAGACGGTGCGGATGGACGCCAACGTCCGGTACGCCGGCCCCGGCGGCGACGCCGAGATGCTCGGCCTCTACTTCGCCGACGAGGGACAGCACATCGAGCACCGGCTGTTCGTCGACCACACCGCTCCGCGGACCAAGAGCCACGCCGTCTACAAGGGTGCGCTCCAGGGTGAGGGTGCCCGGACGGTGTGGATCGGGAACGTGCTGATCCGCAAGGTCGCCGAGGGCATCGAGACCTACGAGGAGAACCGCAACCTGGTCCTCACCGACGGCTGCCACGCCGACTCGGTCCCGAACCTGGAGATCGAGACCGGGGAGATCGCGGGCGCCGGTCACGCATCGGCGACCGGCCGGTTCGACGACGAGCAGCTGTTCTACCTGCGCTCGCGCGGCGTCAGCGAGCCGGAGGCCCGCCGGCTGGTCGTGCACGGGTTCTTCAACGACCTGATCCGCAAGGTCGGCGTACCCGCCCTCCAGGAGCGCCTGCTGGCGACCGTCGAGGACGAGCTCGCCAAGAACGTCCTCAAGGACCTCTGATGGGGTTCGAGAGGGTCTGCGCGGTCGACGAGGTGCCCGGCGACGAGGCCCTGGCCGTGACCATCGGCGACCTGGACCTGGCGATCGCCCGGGATGGCGAGGAGATCTTCGCCGCTCCAGGACGTCTGCTCCCACGCGGAGGTCGCCCTGAGCGAGGGCGAGGTCGCCGACGGGACCGTCGAGTGCTGGCTGCACGGCTCCTGCTTCGACCTGCGCACCGGCAAGCCCACCCACCTGCCGGCCACCGAGCCGGTGGCCACCTTCGCGGTCGAGGTCCGCGCCGGCGACGTGTACGTCGACGCGACCGAGACCCTCAACGGCGTCAGGCCGAGCTGACTTACCCAAGGAGAGATATGACCACGCTGGACATCAAGGACCTGCACGTCTCGGTCGACACCGAGGACGGCCCCAAGGAGATCCTCACGGGCGTCACGCTGACCATCAAGGACGGCGAGACCCACGCGATCATGGGACCCAACGGATCGGGCAAGTCGACGCTGGCCTACTCGATCGCGGGCCACCCCAAGTACCAGATCACCGGCGGCGACGGTCACCCTCGACGGCGCCGACGTGCTCGCCATGACGGTCGACGAGCGGGCTCGCGCCGGGCTGTTCCTCGCGATGCAGTACCCCGTCGAGGTGCCGGGGGTCTCGGTCTCCAACTTCCTGCGCACCGCCAAGACCGCGATCGACGGCGAGGCGCCGAAGCTGCGCACCTGGGTCAAGGACGTCAACAGCGTCATGGAGCGGCTCAACCTCGACGCGTCGTTCTCCCAGCGCTCGGTCAACGAGGGCTTCTCCG
Organism: uncultured Actinomycetota bacterium; assembly: GCA_963848795.1. Taxonomy (GTDB): domain Bacteria; phylum Actinomycetota; class Actinomycetes; order Propionibacteriales; family Nocardioidaceae; genus Nocardioides. The sequence goes on along the minus strand of CAWKEX010000016.1, from coordinate 287,892 downwards.
GCGGTGAGAAGAAGCGGCACGAGATCGCGCAGCTCGAGCTGCTGAACCCCAAGGTGGCGGTCCTCGACGAGACCGACTCCGGCCTGGACATCGACGCGCTCAAGATCGTCGCCGAGGGCGTCAACCGGTTCCGCGAGCAGGAGGGCAAGGGCGTCCTGCTGATCACGCACTACACCCGGATCCTGCGCTACATCCAGCCCGACTTCGTCCACGTGTTCGTCGACGGACGGATCGCCGAGGAGGGTGGCCCCGAGCTGGCCGACCAGCTAGAGGCCGAGGGCTACGACAAGTACACACGGGCGCTGCGATAAGCGGCGCTGGGCTGCGTTGTCGTCGCTCGACGGCCCGCTCCGCTCAAAGGCCGCCTTCGCTCCTCCGCCTTGCCCAGCACCACTTCTCGCAACGCCGAGAGAGGATTGAGAAAATGATCAAGGGTCTGCTCCCCGATCTGGAAGTCATCCGCAAGGACTTCCCGATCCTCTCCCGCACGCTCTCCGGTGGGCAGCCGCTGGTCTACCTCGACAGCGCCAACACCTCGCAGAAGCCGCAGGTCGTGATCGACACCATGGTCGACCACCTCGAGCGGCACAACGCCAACATCGCCCGGGCCATGCACCAGCTGGGGGCCGAGTCGACGGAAGCGTTCGAGGCCGCCCGCGACAAGGTCGCGGCGTTCATCAGCGCGCCGAGCCGCGACGAGGTGATCTTCACCAAGAACATCTCCGAGGGCCTCAACCTGGTCGCCAACACGCTCGCCTGGGCCCGCGGGCCGCTCGCGGTGGGCGAGGGCGACGAGGTGGTCATCACCGAGATGGAGCACCACTCCAACATCGTGCCGTGGCAGCTGCTCACCGAGCGCACCGGCGCGACCCTGCGCTGGTTCGGCCTGACCGACGACGGGCGGCTCGACCTGTCGAACATCGACCAGCTGATCACCGAGCGCACCAAGGTGGTCTCGCTGACGTGGATCTCCAACATGCTCGGCACCGTCAACCCGGTGGCCGAGATCGCCCGGCGTGCGCACGAGGTCGGCGCGATCGTCGTCGTGGACGCCGCGCAGGCCGCACCCCAGATCCCCGTCGACGTGGTGGCCTCCGGCGCTGACATCGTGGGCTTCACCGGCCACAAGGTGGTCGGACCGACCGGCATCGGCGTGCTCTGGGGCAAGCGCGAGATCCTCGACCAGCTGCCCCCGTTCCTCGGCGGCGGCGAGATGATCGAGACCGTCGCGATGGAGCGCTCGACCTACGCCGGCATCCCGCACAAGTTCGAGGCCGGGACGCCGCCCATCGTCGAGGCGGTGGGCCTGGGCGCTGCGGTCGACTACCTCTCCCACGTCGGGATGGAGAACGTCCACGCCCACGAGCAGGCCGTGACGGCGTACGCCCTGGAGGGCCTGGCCACGGTGCCCGGCCTGACCGTGCTCGGCCCCCTCGACGCCACCGAGCGCGGGGGAGCGATCAGCTTCGAGATCGACGGCGTGCACCCCCACGACGTCGCGCAGGTGCTGGACTCCCGGGGGATCGCCGTGCGCGCCGGTCACCACTGCGCCAAGCCCGCCCACGCGCGCTTCGGGGTGCAGAGCTCGACCCGGATGTCGTCGTACCTCTACACGACACCCGCCGAGATCGACGCCCTCGTGGACGGCCTGGAATACACCCGCTCCTACTTCAAGTTGGGTTGAGGAAGGGAGTGAGATGAGCGCAGAACTGGATTCGCTGTACCAGGAGATCATCCTCGACCACTACAAGAACCCGCGCCACGGCGGCCTGCGGGACCCGTTCGAGGCCGAGGTGCACCACGTCAACCCGACCTGCGGTGACGAGGTGACCCTGCGCGTCCACCTCACCGACGGGATGGTGGAGGACGTGTCGTACGACGCCGTCGGCTGCTCCATCTCGCAGGCCTCGGCCTCGGTGCTCACCGAGCTGGTGATCGGGAAGAAGATCGACGACGCCATGGCCATCCACCAGGACTTCCTGACCCTGATGCAGGGCCGGGGCGCCGTCGAGCCGGACGAGGACGTGCTGGAGGACGCGATCGCCTTTGCCGGGGTCGCGAAGTTCCCGGCTCGCGTGAAGTGCGCGTTACTGTCATGGATGGCATGGAAGGACGCGACCGTGCAGACACTGGAGGAGACGTCATGACCACCGACCACCCTGTCAACCATGGGGACCTGCCCGACGTGCCCGAGGCGGCACCCGTCGGCGGCGGGACCGCCACGGTGACCGAGGACGACGTCACCGAGGCGATGAAGGACGTGGTCGACCCCGAGCTCGGCATCAACGTCGTCGACCTCGGCCTCGTCTACGGCGTGCACGTCGACGAAGGCTCCAACGCCGTCATCGACATGACGCTGACCTCGGCCGCGTGCCCGCTGACCGACGTGATCATGGACCAGACGAACTCCGCCCTGGAGGGCCTGGTCAACGACGTCGCCATCAACTGGGTCTGGATGCCGCCGTGGGGTCCCGACAAGATCACCCCCGACGGTCGGGAGCAGCTGCGCGCCCTGGGCTTCAACGTCTGACCCGCGACGGCGGGTCGAGACCTGGGCCTCGCGGACTGCGAGCACCACCGGTCTGGTCCAGATGCGGTGACGCGCGTCACCTTTGTCTTCCAGCGCTCGTTGAGCTGGCGAGCGTGCCGAGAGCACGCTCCCACGAGGTGCACGTCTCGTGGCTATCGACAGGAGTCCAGGATGCGCTCACGACCTGCCCTAGACCTCACCATCGCCAAGCGCACCAACGATCCCAGGTACATTCCCAGGTAGGGCTGCAACGGCGCGGTTCACTGCCGTCGACCGCACGTCGAAACCGGTGGCGCGTGGCCACGTAGTGTTTGCTGCATGCCCAGTGAACCGCCGTCGAATCGGCAGACTGACGTCGAGGCCTTCTGGCAGCTGGCGCGCTTCCACGCCAACCTGAACAGCGCGCCGACCTACTTCGGCCCGACCACGCTCGAGGTCGTGCCGCCCCCGGCCTGGGCGTTCGGCGGCTCGGCCGAGGAGGCCGACGAGCTGCTCCAGCTGGTCCTCGAGGGCACCAAGACCGCAACGGCGAGCGCGCTCTGGGACTACGAGGCGGAGGGCGAGGCACTGCCCGAGGTCGGCAGCCTGAGCATCCTCCTCGACGGCCGGGGCCACCCGCGTGCGCTGATCAACACCACGGAGGTCGAGGTGGTCCCCTTCGACGAGGTCGGCGAGGAGCACGCCCGTCTCGAGGGGGAGGGTGACCGCTCGCTTGACCACTGGCGTGCCGCGCATGAGCGGTTCTTCGGCGAGGTCTCCAGCCGGGCGTTCGAGCCGGACATGCCGGTGGTGCTGGAGAGGTTCGCCGTCATCTACCAGGCCGAGTAGGCGGTCAGGCCGGACGCGCCTCGAAGGTGAAGCACTGGGCGATCGCGCTGCGCACGTGGAGGTGCGCCACGTCGGGCTGCGCGAGGACCTCCCTGACCGCCGCTTCCGGGTCCTCCTCGGGCGTGACGAACCTGATGTGTCGATAGGCACGCGCGCCGGTGTGGTCGAACGGGTTGAGCTGGAGGCGCTGGCCACGGAGTCCGTCCGGGTAGCGATCGGCCTGGGAGTACCCCGCGCAGCCGGAGTCACACACGAAGACCGGGCCGGCCTCGGCCCAGGGCGTGGACCAGGGGAGCGGCCACGGGCTGTAGCTGATCAGTGCGATGTCGGCACCCTGCTCCGCCGTACGAAGGCAGCAGCGCAACGGTTCCCAGCCCTGCGCGGTGCGAGTGCGCCACGGGTTGCCGAACTCGTCCTCCCCGGCGTCGCGCATGCCGCGCAGGCGGTCTGGGTCGATCGGGCGGTAGATGATGTCCATGCGGCCATCGTGGTCGCTGTGCGGCTCCCAGGGCTGGCGGGTTTCGGACGTGGCGGGACGGCCGCAGGATCGGCTCCGGACCCGGATCAGCGGCCGGAGCCCGCGCGACGCAACCACTCGAGCACCCGCTCGGCATGTCCGTCGGGCGGGAACACCGGGTAGAACGTGTGGACGATCCGCCCTTCACTGATCACGAGGGTCAGCCGCTTGAGCAGCGTGGCGCGGGACTCGTCCTCGAGCTCAGCCGTGAACGTCGGGAGGTTCAGGGCGCGGGTCAGCCTCAGGTCCGAGTCGCTGAGCAGCGGGAACGGGAGGCCCAGGCGCTCGGCGGCTTCCTGCTGGTACGCCGTCGACTGGGTTGAGAGGCCGACCACGCCCGCCCCGGCGTCGGCGAGGTCGTCGGCATGGTCGCGGAAGCCGCAGGTCTCGGGCGTGCAGCCACGCGCGCCGGGGATCTCGTCCCATCCTGGCGGCAGCGCAGCGTCCGGTCGTCCGGTCCGGGGGTAGGCGTAGACCACCAGGCACTCGAACGGCTCGGGCACGAGGTCAATCCGGATCTGGTCGCCCTGGGTCGACGGCAGTGCCAGCTGAGGCACCTGCGATCCCGGGAGGTGGTCGGCGGCGCCGTCGTCGGCCGGCGCGGGCAGGTCGTCGGGAAGTCGGGTCGGGTCGTGGGACATCGATTCCGAGGGTAGGCCAGGCGGCCCGAAGAGCGCCGTACCGTGGACCCGTGCCCACCGTCCTGGTCCCGACTGCGCGCATCGAGCGATGGGTGCTCAACTTCAACGGCCGGCACGGGACGACGGCCCTGGGCGTCGCCGAGGGGTCCCTGACGGGCGCCGCGAGCGACGGGTCGACGTTCACCGCCCGGCTGCCGTTCGCCGGTGAGTACGACGGTCTGCCGGACGCCGACGCCTTCCGGCTGGCCGCGCTCCCGCCCGACGAATGGGGTGTCCTGCTGGTCCGCAAGGGCGGCTTCGCGGTGGCTCGGCTCAAGGGCACCGAGCTCGTCGAGCACAAGATCGGCCAGCGTCACGTGCAGGGACGGACCAAGGCCGGAGGGCAGAGCCAGCAGCGGTTCGCCCGCCGCCGGGACAACCAGGCTCGCCAGGCGTTCGAGGCGGCCGCCGACCACGCGGCCCGGATCCTCGGGCCGGCGGGGGAGACGGTGCTGGTGACGGGCGGGGACCACGCAGCGGTCGACGAGGTGCTCGCCGACCCCCGGCTCGGCCGGCTCCGGGTGGTGGCTCCCTGGCTCGCCGTACCCGACCCGAAGCGCGCCGTCCTGGACCAGGCCGTCGCCGACGCGCAGGCCATCCGCGATCGACGTCGTCAACGCCTGACCGGCCCCGACGACACGCTGCACCTCCGCCCGGGGCGACAGGTCCGGTGTCAGGATTCCGTCATGTGGCAGCCCCAGCCGGACTGGCATGCGTTGCCCGGAGGCACCGGCATGTCGACGGTCGGCGTCTGGCGGACGGTCCAGGACGACAGGCCCGTGGTCATCAAGCGCTTCGCCGCGCCCTCCGAGCACGATCCCGCCGAGCTCGGCGACCGCCGTCACTTCGCCTACTGGCGCCGAGCCGCGGACGTCGCCAGCTCCGGCCTGGTCACCGCGACGCCCGGCCTCCGCGGCCCGCTCGACGCCGTGGTCGAGGAGGACGTCGACGGGATCACGCTGGTCCAGGACTGGGTCGAGGACGCCGCCAACAGCGGCCTGTTCGCGGCGAACGCGATGGGCCGGTTCACCGGCGCCGACCTCGGCCCGGTCACCTGGCTGGCCCGTGACCAGCTGCGCGACCGGCTGGCCCGGGTCGAGCGCCGCGGCGGCTGGAAGACCCTCGACCGGACGACCGTCGCCGACGTCGCCGACCACCTGTGGCGCCGGCGACACGCCTTCCTCGACGCCCTCGACGAGCTGACCCAGGTGCCCCAGCACGGCGACCCGGTGCCGGCCAACCTGCCCGGACGTGAGGGCGACGAGGTGATCGCCATCGACTGGGGGATGCTCGGCCACGGTCCGGTCGGCGCCGACCTGGGCTACTACCTCCTGTCCGCGCGGGAGGAGTTCGAGCCGCTGGTCGACAGCTACCTCATGGGGCTGCCGGCGGGGCTCGCGGGCCGGGACGAGGTGGAGCTCGGGGCCCGGGTCACCGCCGTCTACACCGTCCTGACCCGGGCCGACTGGGCGCTGGCGAGAGTGGCCGGGGGAGAGGGAGCGCTCGCCGCGAAGTACCGCCACCCCAGCGTGGCGCCGTACCTCCGGGCGCTGCAGCGGCAGTTCCCGCTGATCGAGGCCCTGCTGGATTGACGGGCTCGACTGACCCGGGCTCAGAGCTGCGAGGCCGAGAACGTGTCGCAGGCCTCCATGGAGCCCTGCTCGTACCCGATCAGGAACCAGCGCTGGCGCTGCTCGGCCGACCCGTGCGTCCAGCCCTCGGGGTTGACCCGTCCGGTCGTCTGTTGCTGGATCCGGTCGTCGCCCACCGACTTGGCGGCCGCCACCGCCTCGGCCATGTCCTGGTCGCTGATGTCCTCGATGAGCGGCACCCCCGAGGCGTCCTCGGTCGATGGTGGCCGCGCGCGCCCACATGCCGGCGTAGCAGTCGGCCTGCAGCTCGAGGCGTACGGCGTCGCTCAGCGGGCCCTGCTGGGTGCGCACCTGGCCCATGGCGCCGGTGAGGTTCTGGATGTGGTGGCCGTACTCGTGGGCGAGGACGTAGGGCTCCACGAACTCACCCGCCGGCCCTCCGAGCTGGTTCTGCAGCACGTCCTCGAAGAACGTCGTGTCGAGATAGATGCCCTGGTCGGCCGGGCAGTAGAACGGTCCGACCTGAGAGGTCGCCTGGCCGCAGCCCGTGTCGACCGCGCCGCTGAACGTGGTCAGCTCGTCCTCGCGGGGTGAAGGAGACGCCGGACTGGGGCTCGAGGGTGTCGGACCAGAAGTCGTAGAGGGAGTTCTCGACGGCCACCCGGGCGCAGTCCGCGTCCTCGTTGGCGTCCGCACCCGTCTCGCAGTTGGCGTACCGGCCGCTGTCCCCGCCGTCGACCCGGCTGGTGTCGAGGCTGTCGTCGGGGAGCGGCGAACCGCCGGTGCCGCCGGGGCCACCCAGGCACTGGCTGAGCACGATGATGAGGATGACGATCACCAGCCCGCCGATGCCGCCGCCGGCCTTGGTCCCGCCGGGGATCGGGATGCGCATGCCGCCGCCACCCATGCCGCCGCCGCGACCGCCACGACCGCCCGAGTCCGAGACACGGCCACGGTCGAGCCGGGCCTTGGGGTTGAAGCGCATCGAACTACACTAGCCAGCCTGATGATCACCGCGCAGCGCCTCGAGGTCCGCGCGGGGGCTCGTCTCCTCATGGACAACGTCAGCTTCCGGGTCGCTGCCGGCGACAAGGTCGGGCTGGTCGGGCGTAACGGCGCCGGCAAGACCACCCTGACGAGGATCCTCGCCGGAGAAGGGCTGCCCGCGTCCGGCACCGTCCTGACCACCGGAGAGGTCGGCTACCTCCCGCAGGACCCCCGCATCGGCAACCCCGACATCCCGGCCCGGGAGCGGATCCTGTCCGCCCGCGGCCTCGACGACGTCGTACGCCGCCTGCGGGCGTCCGAGGGCGAGATGGGCAGCACCGACGTGGCGGTCCAGGAGCGGGCGATGCGTCGCTACACGCGGGCGGACGCGGAGCTGCACGCCGGCGGCGGCTACGCCGCGGAGTCGGAGGCCGCCCAGATCGCCCACAGCCTCGGCATCGAGGACCGGGTCCTGACCCAGCCGCTGCGGCACCCTGTCGGGAGGTCAGCGGCGGCGGGTCGAGCTGGCCCGGATCCTCTTCTCGGGCGCCGACACGCTCCTCCTCGACGAGCCGACCAACCACCTCGACGCGGACTCCATCGTCTGGCTGCGGGAGTTCCTGAAGGGCCACAAGGGCGGGCTCGTGGTGATCAGCCACGACAACTCCCTGCTCGAGGCCACCGTCAACCGGGTCCTGCACCTCGACGCCAACCGGGCGGAGATCGACCTCTACAACATGGGCTGGAAGGCCTACCTCCAGCAGCGCGAGACCGACGAGAAGCGACGCAAGCGCGAGCGGGTCAACGCCGAGAACAAGGCGAAGACGCTGACCGACCAGGCCAACCGGATGCGGGCGAAGGCGACCAAGGCCCAGGCCGCCCAGTCGATGCTGAAGCGGGCCGAGAAGCTGAAGGCCGGCATCGAGGGCGAACGCCGCGCCGACAAGGTCGCCCGGATCAAGTTCCCGGCGCCCGCCCCGTGCGGCAAGACGCCGCTCACCGCGGAGGAGCTCTCGAAGTCCTACGGCTCGCTGGAGGTCTTCACCGACGTCGACCTCGCGGTCGACAAGGGGTCCCGGGTGGTGATCCTCGGGCTGAACGGCGCCGGCAAGACCACTCTGCTGCGGATCCTCGCCGGCGTCGACCTCCCCGACACCGGAGAGGTCACGCCGGGTCACGGCCTCAAGCTCGGCTACTACGCCCAGGAGCACGAGACCCTCGACATCGGCCGGACCGTGCTGGAGAACCTCCACTCCGTGGCCCCCCAGCTCACCGACACCGAGGCGCGGTCGGTGCTCGGGTCATTCCTCTTCTCGGGCGACGACGCCAACAAGCCGGCCAGCGTCCTGTCCGGAGGCGAGAAGACCCGCCTTGCACTGGCCATCCTCGTCGTCTCCAGCGCCAACGTGCTGCTGCTCGACGAGCCCACCAACAACCTCGACCCGGCCTCCCGTGAGGAGGTACTGGCGGCGATCCGCACCTACCAGGGCGCGATCATCCTGGTCACCCACGACGAGGGCGCCGTGACCGCCCTCGAGCCCGACCGGGTGCTGATCCTGCCCGACGGTGTCGAGGATCTCTGGAACGAGGAGTACGCCGACCTCGTGGCGCTGGCGTGACCTGTCGGCGACGGCTCCTACACTCCCGCCATGACGCCTGACGACATCGCCGCAGCCGGGCTGCGCTTCACGTCGAGGGGCCGGTCGCCACGATCACCCTCGACCGGCCCGAGGTCCGCAATGCCCAGACCCCCACCATGTGGCGCACGCTCGCGGCGATCGGGCGGGAGATCCCCGACGACGTCCGGGTCGTGGTGGTGCGTGGAGAGGGCAGCAGCTTCTCCGCGGGGCTGGACCGCGCGATGCTCGCGCCCGGCGGCGGTGACGGCCAGGAGACGGTGGCCGGGCTGCTCGCGAAGTCCGACGACGAGGTCTCCGCGACGATCGACGACTACCAGCAGGGCTTCACGTTCCTGCGCGACCCGAGGTTCATCTCGATCGCCGTGGTCCAGGGCCACGCCATTGGTGCCGGCTTCCAGCTCGCCCTCTCGTGCGATCTCCGCGTGGTCGCCGAGGACGTCGCAGTTCTCCATGAAGGAGTCCACCCTGGGTCTGGTGCCGGACCTGACGGGAACAAAGCCGCTGGTCGAGAGCGTTGGCTACGCGAGAGCGCTGGAGATCTGTGCGACCGCGCGGACGATCGGCGCAGCCGAGGCACTCGAGATCGGGCTGGTGACGGTCGCCGTACCCACCACCGACCTCGACGCCACGGTCGCCGACCTCGTCAGCGCCCTCACCGCACCGATGCCCGGTGCGGTCCGCGAGACCAAGGCGCTGCTCCAGGCGGCGTCCGGCCGGAGCCTTTCGGACCAGCGCCGGTTCGAGCGTGAGGCGCAGATACGCCGGTTCCGAGAGCTGGCCGGCCTGGTGGCCGGCCCCGAATAGTTGGCCAGGACGTAGGGAGGCAGCAGTGTCGCTCGGCATGGGCATGGGCCCCGCGTGGCGCCACATGCGCACGGACCGCGACGCGGTCAAGTCCCGAGTCGACCCCGGAACCGTCCGCCGGGTGCTGGGCTTCGCAGGGCCGCACCGCGCGACGATCGCCGCCTTCCTGCTGGTCACGGTCATCGACGCGGGGCTGGTCGTGGTCAACCCGCTGCTGGTGCAGCGGCTCATCGACGACGGGATCGCCAAGGGCAACTCCGGGCTGGTGACGGTGCTGGCCCTGATCATGGTCGGGGTCGCCCTGCTGGGTGCGCTGCTGTCGGTCGCCGGTGGCTACTTCTCCTCGCGCATCGGCGAGGGCCTGATCTTCGACCTGCGCAACCGCGTGTTCGGCCACGTCCAGCGGCAGTCGCTGGCCTTCTTCACCAGGACCCAGACCGGGGCCCTGGTGTCCCGCCTCAACAACGACGTGATCGGCGCCCAGCGGGCCTTCACCTCGACCCTGTCCAACACCGTCTCCAGCAGCATCTCCGTGGTCGTGGTGGGCGCGGCGATGTTCGCGCTCAGCTGGCAGGTCACCCTGCTGTGCCTGGCGCTCTTCCCGATCCTGCTGCTCTCCTCCCGTTTCGTCAGTGCCCGGCTGGCGAAGCTGACCCGCGAGCAGATGGACGGCAACGCCGACATGGGCAACGCGATGACCGAGCGGTTCAACGTCGGCGGCGCGATGCTGCTCAAGCTGTTCGGCCACCGCCAGACCGAGGACGACCTGTTCGCGGGCAAGGCCGCCCACGTGCGCGACCTCGGCATCCGGATCACGCTGATCACCCGGATCTTCGTCGCCGCCATGCTGCTGGTGCCGGCGCTGGCCACCGCCGTCGTCTACGGCGTCGGGGGCCGCCTCGCCATCTCCGGGGCCCTGACCGTCGGCACCATGATCGCGCTGGCCACGCTGCTGCTCCGGCTGCTCGGGCCGCTGCAGAGCCTCTCCAACGTCCGGATCGACGTGATGACCGCGCTGGTGAGCTTCGAGCGGGTCTTCGAGGTGCTCGACCTGCCGTCCCTGATCACGGAGAAGCCGGATGCGGTGGCGCTGCCGCCGCAGGCCTCCCGCCTGGAGTTCGAAGACGTCACGTTCACCTACCCGCGGGCCGACGAGATCTCGCTGGCCTCGCTGGAGTCGGTGGCCCGCACCGAGTCCCGCGACACCGGCCAGGTGCTCAACGGCATCTCCTTCACCGCCGAGCCCGGACAGATGGTTGCGCTCGTCGGACCCTCCGGTGCCGGCAAGACCACCGCCACCCACCTGGTCGCGCGGCTCTACGACGCCGACAGCGGGGTCGTCCGGGTCGGCGGCCAGGACGTCCGCGACGTGACCCTCCAGTCCCTCGAGGACGTGGTCGGCTACGTCACCCAGGACGCCCACATGTTCCACGACACGATCCGGGCCAACCTGATGTACGCCCGGCCCGACGCCACCGACACACAGGTCTGGCACGCCCTGGAGTCGGCCCAGATCGCGCGGCTGGTGCAGTCGCTGCCCGACGGGCTCGACACCGTGGTGGGAGACCGCGGCTACCGGCTGTCCGGGGGCGAGCGGCAACGCCTCGCCATCGCCCGGCTCCTGCTCAAGGCGCCCTCGGTCGTCGTCCTCGACGAGGCCACGGCCCACCTCGACAGCGAGTCCGAGCTGGCCGTCCAGCGCGCCCTCGACGCGGCCCTCGAGGGCCGCACGTCTCTGGTGATCGCGCACCGCCTCTCCACCGTGCGCAACGCCGACCGGATCCTGGTCCTCGATGACGGCCGGATCGTCCAGGCCGGCACCCACGCCGAGCTGCTCGCCCAGGGCGGCCTCTACGCCGACCTCTACCGCACCCAGTTCATCGAGGACGCCCCGGTCGCGTGAGCCTGGCGGAGACGCCTCGCTAGGGTCTTGGTTTCGACCCGCCGTCGCGACCTCGCGGGCTCGGTCGCGGGCTTGCTCAACCTGTCTCCCCACGCCGGGCACTCCTGCGTCGTCCCCGGCTAGGGTCGACACATGGATCTCGAACTCCAGGACCGGGTGTTCATCATCACCGGCGGAGCGCGCGGCCTCGGCCGGGCCACGGCGGACTGCCTCGTCGCCGAGGGTGCCCGTGTCGTCCTCTCGGGGCGCAGCGACGAATCGTTGACCGCCGCCGAGGAGGAGCTCGGCGAGAACGCCGTGTCCCTCGTCGCTGACAACGCCGACCCAGGCACCCCCGGCCGCCTGATCGCTGCCGCCCGGGACACCTGGGGTCGCCTCGACGGCGCGCTGATCAGCGTCGGCGGGCCGCCCAAGGGTCCGGTCACCGGGATCGACGACGACCAGTGGACGGCCGCCTTCGGAGTCGGTCTTCCTCGGCGCGGTCCGGCTCTGCCGGGAGATCGGCCAGGCGCTGCCCTCCGGCGGGTCGCTGGCCCTCGTCCTCTCCTCGAGCGTCCGGGCGCCGCTGGCCGACATGGCGATCTCCAACGGTCTGCGCCCCGGGCTGGCCATGGTCGCCAAGACCCTCGCCGACGAGCTCGGCCCCCACGGGGTCCGGGTCAACGGCCTGCTGCCGGGCCGGATCGGCACCGAGCGGGTCGCCGAGCTCGACGCCGCGGGCGGCGATCCCGAGGCCGCCCGTGAGGCCGCGATCAAGACCATCCCGCTGCGTCGCTACGGGGAGCCCGAGGAGTTCGGGCGGACGGCGGCCTTCCTGCTCTCGCCGGCCGCGTCGTTCATCAACGGCGCCATGGTCCCCGTCGACGGCGGGATGCTGCGCGCGCTCTAGGCATCGACCGGCTCGCGCTGGCGGCTTCCGGCAGGCCCCCGGCGCCACTCGTCGTACGCGAGGTAGCCGAAGCCGGAGATCGCCAGTACGCCGAAGAACCACCACTGCAGCCCGTAGAAGAAGTGCGGCCCGTTGTCCAGCTCGGGCAGCTCGGCCGGCTCGAGCGGCGTCCCGGGCGCCGGCTCCTCGGACTTCAGCTCGACGAACCCGCCGTACACCTCCCGGTCGAGGGCCTCACCGATCCGGTCGCTCGAGATCGCGCGCGTGGACAGGGTGTCTCCGGTCGATCCTTCCGAGACCACCGTGCTGTCGCCGGTCGCGTCCACGCGGACCCATCCGGTGACCGTGACCTCGCCGGACGGTGGGGCGGGGACGTCGACCGGCCCGGCGCCGCTGTTGTCGGTGGCGAGCCAGCCGCGGTCAACGAGCAGGGCAGGTCCCTGCGGGGTGACCAGCGGGACGACCACGTCGCTCCCCGAGGCACCCTCGCGGGTGCGGTAGCGGACGATCACCGTGTCGTCGGTGGCATAGCTCCCCGTCGCCGTGACCACCCGCCACTCCTCGGATGCGGAGACCGGGCGGTCCGGCTCGAGCACCTCCGAGACGGGGGCTGCGGGCGCCGAGGTGTTCCTGGCGACGATCGCGTTGAGCTCCTTGCGGTCCTCCAGCCGATGGAACTGCCACTCGCCGAGCAGCCAGGCGGCCCACGCCAGCACGGCCACCGTGATCGCGAACAGCATCCAGCGTCGGCTGACCAGGAACCGCAGCGACCGCACGCCCGCGAGGTTAGCCGGGCACCGGCATCGGTTCAGGTTCGGCCCATTCGAGTTGGTGCGGCCCGGCCCGTAGACTCCCGAGGGTGACGGCAACTGTGAGACACGACCCCTCGAGGACCGGTACGGCCGGGTGGCCACCGACCTGCGGGTCTCCCTGACCGACCGGTGCAACCTGCGCTGCTCCTACTGCATGCCCGCCGAGGGCCTCGACTGGCTGCCGGGCGACGACATCCTGACCGACGACGAGGTGGTCCGGCTGATCGAGGTCGGCGTACGCCGGCTCGGGGTCCGCGAGGTCCGGTTCACCGGCGGCGAGCCGCTGGTCCGGCGCGGCCTGGTCGACATCGTGCGCCGCACCAAGGCGATCGACCCCACGGTCGACCTGTCCCTCACGACCAACGCGCTGGGGCTGGCGCGGACCGCGGCCACCCTGAAGGCGGCCGGCCTGGACCGGGTCAACGTCAGCCTCGACACGGTCCGGCCGGAAACTTTCCACACGATCACCCGGCGCGACCGGTTCCACGATGTCGTCGATGGCCTGGTGGCGGCCCGTGACGCTGGCCTGGTGCCGGTCAAGATCAACGCGGTGCTGCTGCGGGGGGTCAACGACGACCAGGCGCCGGAGCTGCTGCGCTGGACCATCGAGCACGGCTACGACCTGAGGTTCATCGAGCAGATGCCGCTGGACGCCCAGCACGGCTGGAGCCGGGCGGAGATGGTGACCGCAGACGAGATCTTCGCCCACCTCGAGCGAGAGTTCCTGCTGACTCCGGTGGACGAGCCGAGGGGCAGTGCGCCGGCCGAGCTGTTCCACGTGGACGGCGGGCCGGCCACGGTGGGCGTGATCGCCTCGGTCACCCGACCGTTCTGCGGCGACTGCGACCGTGTCCGGCTGACCGCCGACGGCCAGGTGCGCAACTGCCTCTTCGCCCGGGAGGAGTCAGACCTGCGGACCGCCCTGCGGTCCGGTGCGTCCGACGAGGAGCTCGCCGACCGCTGGGTGGTGGCGATGCGCGGCAAGCGCGCCGGCCACGGGATCGACGACCCGGCCTTCCTCCAGCCCGACCGGCCGATGTCGGCCATCGGGGGCTAGCGGACCGCGAGAGACCGACGACGGCCCCCGAGCGGGCAGGAGTCCTCTACTTCGGTCGCGTTCAGCCACAGGAACGACCTCTTTGAGGAAGTTCCGCGCCGCCAGGAAGTCGCTCAACGACTCTCGGTGCTCGTCACAGGCCAGCCAGGTCTTGCGGCGCTCGGGCGTGTGCAGCTTGGGGTTGTTCCACAGCACGGCCCAGACCGCGGGCGCCGTACAGCCCTTGGCCGAGCAGATCAGCGGATCCTCCACGCATGCATCGTGCCAAACCGGGCCACGGGGACGGCGACGGGGACAAAAAATGGTGCCGGACGACCACGGGGGAAGCCGTCCGGCACCGGGGCGAACTGAGACGGGGGAGGCTCAATTCGCCCGGCCGATTGTTGCACGGTCAACTACGTTGTCAACCGTCGGCGCCCCCTCGGCGCGTCATCCGGTCCGGGGCCAGGCTCACTCGGGGCGCTGGGCGAGCTCCCGGTGGTCGCGGCGCCCGGTCGCAGCGCGAAGTCGTCGCCCTTGCTGTGGGTGGCATTGGCCATCACGACCGCGACGTAGGGCAGCAGCAGTGCAGCCGCGACCAGCACCCAGCGCACCCAGCCCGGGCCGACCAGGATGGCTGCGACGAAGCAGATCGTGCGGATGGTCATCGAGATGACGTAGCGGCGCTGGCGTCCGGCGATCTCCTCGTTGCGGCTCGCCGAGGCGGTCGTGATCCTGACCGCGTCCCGGTCACCGTGCTGGTCCCGGGCCATGTCCCTCATCGTACGTCGCTACGATCAGGAGCCCTGAGGCCACTGCGCCCGTCACCACGTCGTCACCGGGAGGCACCCATGTCCAACCGCACGTACCGCGTCACCGAGATCGTCGGCACGTCGCCCGACGGCATCGACCAGGCCGTCCGCAACGGCGTCGAGCGCGCCTCCAGGACCCTGCGCCACCTCGACTGGTTCGAGGTGACCCAGGTGCGCGGCCAGGTCAAGGACGGCACCGTGGAGCACTTCCAGGTGGGGTTGAAGGTCGGCTTCCGCCTCGAGGACGACTGACGTCTCGAAATCCCCGGCCCGCTTTGGGGCTACCGCCGGGTAGTCGCTAGCGTCGCATGACGTGAGCAACACCAGCGAGCACGAGGCCAGGTCCGTCCTGGTGACCGGCGGCAACCGCGGGATCGGCCGGGCCATCGCGGAGGCGTTCCTCGCCAACGGCGACCGCGTGGCGGTGACCACCCGCAGTGGGGGCGCCCCCGAGGGGGCGCTCGACGTCCGGTGCGACATCACCGACCAGGAGGCCGTGGACGCCGCCTTCGCCCAGATCGAGGACGAGCACGGCCCGGTGGAGGTGCTGGTCGCCAACGCCGGTATCACCGCCGACACGCTGGTGCTGCGGATGTCGGACGACGACTGGTCGTCGGTGATCGACACCAACCTCACCGGCTCGTTCCGGCTGGCCAAGCGCGCGGCCAAGGGCATGCTGCGCCTGCGCCGTGGCCGGATCATCTTCATCTCCTCGGTGGTCGGGCTGCTCGGATCGGCCGGACAGGTCAACTACGCCGCCTCCAAGGCCGGCCTGGTCGGGATGGCCCGGTCGCTGGCCCGGGAGCTCGGCTCCCGCTCGATCACCGCCAACGTCGTCGCGCCGGGCTTCATCGAGACCGACATGACCGCGGTGCTCACCGACGACCAGAAGTCCGCGATCAAGACCCAGGTCCCCCTCGGGCGGTACGGCTCGGTGGACGAGGTCGCGGACACCGTGCTGTGGCTGACCGGCCAGGGCGCAAGCTACGTCACCGGGGCGGTCATCCCGGTCGACGGTGGACTCGGAATGGGGCACTGATGACGGACTCGAACTCGGGCATCCTCGCCGGCAAGCGGATCCTCGTGGCCGGCGTCACGATGGACAACTCCATCGGGTTCGCCGTGGCGAAGACCGCCCAGGAGCAGGGCGCCACCGTCCTGATCTCCAACTTCGGGCGCGCCCTGGGGATCACCCGCCGGATCGCCAAGCGGCTGCCCACCGAGCCCCCGGTGCTCGAGCTCGACGTGACCGACGAGTCCCACCTGGAGGGCCTCGAGGCCGCTGTCCGCGAGCACGTGGACGGCCTGGACGGGGTGGTCCACTCGATCGCGTTCGGCAACCCGGAGACCCTGCTGGGCGGGAAGTTCATGGGCGGGCCGTGGCCGGACGTCGCGCAGGCGGTCCAGGTCTCGGCCTACTCCCTGATGTCCCTCTCGAACGCCTGTCGGCCGCTGATGGGCAAGGGCGGCTCGATCGTCGGGATGACCTTCGACGCCACCGTCGCCTGGCCGGCGTACGACTGGATGGGCGTGGCCAAGGCCGGCCTGGAGTCGTGCTCGCGCTACCTGGCCCGCGACCTGGGCCCGGAGGGGATCCGGGTGAACCTGGTCTCCGCCGGCCCGCTGAAGACCCTCGCGGCCAAGGCGATCCCCGGTTTCGAGGAGCTCGAGTCGATGTGGAGCGACCCGCGCGCCCCTCGGCTGGGACGAGAAGGACCAGACCCCGACCGCCCGGGCGGTGTGCGCCCTGCTGTCCGACTTCTTCCCGGCCACCACCGGCGAGATCGTCCACGTCGACGGCGGCTTCCACGCCATGGGAGCCTGACTTTCCGGTTCGCCCCGCTCGGGCCCACGAATTGTCCCGATGCTACGTGCCGGAGCCCTTGTCCACAGGCGTCCCGCCGCCGCCCGCTCGGACCCCGTACCTGGCGGCTTCACTCGGGCAGCATGAAGATGATTCCGCCTGAGCTGACAACAGGGCCATTCACCCGGGCCCAAGCGTGTGCACGCGGAGTCAGCAAGAGCATGCTGCAGGGGAAGCGGTTCGTCCGGGTCCATCCCGGCGTCTGGCGTCACGTCGACCACGAGATGTCACATGGGGACTGGATCGAGGCGGCCCGGCTTGCGCTCCCAGCCAGAGCCCGCACCACCGGCCTTACTCGACTGCACCAGCTGGGTCTCGACTTCCGCCCGCGACTACCGGTTCGTTATGTCATTCAGGGAGATCATCACCTTGCGCTCAACGGGGTCTTCCTGCACCGGACGAAGCTGATGCCGCCGACGGACGAGGTGGGCGTGACACCGACGCGGCGTTCGTCGCGTGCTGCGCCACCATGCGCGTGATCGACGCCATCCAGGTCGGGGACTGGCTGCTGCACCGCGGCCACATGACAATGCAGTCACTCACAGACCTCATCGTCGCGCAGCCGTGGCGGCGCGGGGCCAGCGAGGCTGGATGGGTCATGGACCGTCTCGACGGCGAGTCTCGCTCGCTGAAGGAGTCCGAGACCCGCGCGCTGATCACGTTCGCCGGCCTGCCGACACCGAGGTGCAACATGCCGGTCGTCCTCACCGAAACGCTGACGATCCTCGTCGACCTGTGGTTCGAGCAGTGGCGCTGCGCACTGGAGTACGAAGGGAGCCACCACCAGGCCGATCGGGCCCAGTACGTCGCCGACATCGATCGCTACACCCTCATGCGCCGCGCGCAGATCGACTATCGGCAGGTGACGAAGGAGGCGCTCGCCACGCCCAGGACCCTGGTCCGCATGGTTCACCGACTTCTCGTGGACAACGGCTACGACGGACCGCCACCCGACTTCGGGAGCGGGTGGGAGCGGTTGTTCAGCCGGCTCCGCGATCTGGAGGAGTGCCGAGGGCCCGCGCGCCACCCGAGCGGTGAGCCAGGACTTGAACGGACCGGCTGAATCAGTCACAGCTCACCGCTGGGTCGGATCGCCGCGTGAGCGGTGAGCCAGGACTGGATCGGATCGGCTGAATCAGTCACACCTCACCGCTGGGCGGCCCGGGGGCAGGGGGACAGGGTCCGCGCCACCTCGATACCGTGCGGAATGTGACTTCTCTCGTGGAGCTCAGGGTGCTCGAGGGCCCGAACCTCTACTTCCCGCGGGCCGCGATCAAGCTGACCCTGGATCTCGGGTCGCTGGCCTCGGCCTCCACATCGACCGCCGAGCGGTTCGCCGGCCGGATCGGTCTGCGCAACGCCCGGCCGGGCCAGCCGGAGACCGGATTCCGTCAGCGGTTCGCGGCGCGGGCGGTCGCCCGACTGGTGCGGGCCGTGGCCGCCGAGTCCGGGACGTCGCGGCTCGCCGTGCGTGTCCGCCCGACCAGCGACCCCCAGCGCATCGTCGTGGCCTTCCCGTGGGGGCACCGCGAACGGGCCCAGGTGATGGGCCGCGCCGTGGCCGACGTGCTCGACGCGCTTCCGCAAGGTGACGTCGAGGCGACTGTGAGCGAGGCGGCCGAGCGGGTCAGCGCGGCCGAGCTGGGCGAGGCTCCCCGCACGATCACGCCGAAGGTTCCCGTGGTCGCGGTCACCGGCACCAACGGCAAGACCACCACCTCCCGGCTGATCGCCCACCTTGCCCGCACGCAGGGCCTGCTGGTGGGTTGGTCCAACACCGACGGGATCTACGTCGACGGCGAGCTCGTGGAGGCCGGCGACTACTCCGGCCCGAGCGGAGCGGGACGCGTCCTCGCCCACGAGAACGTCGAGTTCGCGGTCACCGAGACCGCCCGCGGCGGGATCCTGCTCAAGGGCATCGGGCTGACCCGCAACGACGTCTCGGTGGTCACCAACGTGAGCGCCGACCACCTCGGGCTGCACGGCATCGACACCCTCGACCAGCTGGCCGAGGTGAAGGCGGTCGTCCCCAGGATCACCCGCAAGGACGGCTGGGCGGTGCTGAACGCCGACGACCCGCGGGTCTTCGCCATGCGCGGCGTGATCAAGGCCGGCAGCTGGGTGTTCTCGCGCGACCCCGACTCGCCGGCCATCCGCGAGGTGCTCAGCACCGGGGGCCGGGCCACGACCGTGATCGACGGCTGGGTGGCCGTCCTCGCGCCCAACGCCGACCCCGACCCCCTGGTGGAGCTGGTCGACGTCCCGATGACCCTGTCCGGGCTCTCGAGGTTCAACGTCGAGAACGCGCTCGCCGCCACCTCCGCCGCCCTGGCCGTCGGTCTTCCGCGGGACGTCGTCGTCGACGGCCTGCGGAGCTTCCGCAACGACGCCGAGCACAACCCGGGCCGGATGAACATGTTCACGGTGGGTGAAGTCTCGGTCGTGGTCGACCTGGCGCACAACGAGGCCGGGCTCGAGGCGCTGATCGAGGTCCTGAACGGCGTACGACGGCCCGGCTCGCGGCTGCTGCTCGGCCTGGGCGCGGTCGGCGACCGCACGGACGACCTGATCGAGAAGCTCGGTGAGATCGCGGCCCGGGACAGCGACGTGCTCGCGATCGCCCACAAGCAGCGTTACCTGCGCGGCCGGGACCTCGACGCCCTCGACGCCCTCCTGAGGGCTGGCGCGGAGCGGGTCGGGGTCACCGACATCGAGTCCTACCCGACCGAGGTCGAGGGGCTCGCCGCCCTGGTCAAGCAGGCCGAGCCTGGCGACGCCGTGGGCCTGATGTGCCACGCCGAGCGGGAGGTGGTCTACGGCTGGATCGCCGACCACGGCGGGCGTGGCCGACACCCCAGAGGCGCTGCGCGAGAAGGTGCGGGTGGCTCAGGGCCGCTGAGTACCCGACCGGACCTATCTCGTGCCGCTGGCACCCGTAGCCGAGAGCAGGCGATACACCTGCTCCGGCTCAAGGGCACTGGCAGTTGGCGGCGGCGGTACTGCCCACGCGAGCGCA
Source organism: uncultured Actinomycetota bacterium (assembly GCA_963848795.1). GTDB lineage: Bacteria > Actinomycetota > Actinomycetes > Propionibacteriales > Nocardioidaceae > Nocardioides. Next base: position 267,982 of record CAWKEX010000016.1, on the reverse strand, counting down.
GCGAGGCGCAGGCCTGAGCGCCACGCATCCTTCAACGCCTTGTCCATCTCGCACGCCCGGGACCCGCACGAACAGGCGTAGCCCAAGGCCTCCTGCTCCGGCACGGGGCCGTGCCCGTCTTCGTCGGTCGGAATCGGCGAGTGCCCGAGTCGCCCGTCGGCTCCGGCACCCTGGTTTTCCCAGTTCACCTCAGCCATCGGCCCACCATGCCTTGGGCGTGGGTGAGAGGTCCAGCCGGGATGGCACCGGGCGGGTAAAAACTCTCGGCCGGGTGTCACATGCGCCCCATGGGTGACCGAGCCCCAATGTCAGCCCTGGCAGCCCAGCGGTCGGCACGTGGTCAGCCCTCGACCGGCGCCGGGGTGTAGTCGGGGTCGGCCGCCGGGGCCTCGGCGCTGGCGCCGGAGCCGGCCTGCGCCTGGCTCGACCAGTTCTCGAGCTCGGACATCACCTCGCCGTGCTTGTCGACGCACACCACCACCAGGTCGCCCTTGTTGGCCCGGCTCAGGGCGTGCCGCACGGCGTCGATCTCGTCGAGGACCTCCTCGACCTGCCGGCACCGGGATCCCGCGGCCATCGCGTCGCGAACCCCTTCGAGCACCAGGGCCGCGGTGTCGCCGCGCTTGCGCCCCCGCAACGAGACGTCCTCCCGACGATCAGCACGTCGAAGTGCTGGGCGGCGATCTGGCCGAGCTCGCGCATGTCCTCGTCGCGGCGGTCGCCGGCCGTGGCGATGATCCCGATCCGGGACGGCCGGGCCATGTCGTGGCTCTCCTCCATCGAGTCGCCGACGCGGTCCACGAAGTCGCCGAGCGCCTTCATGCCCGGCGCGTTGTGGCAGTAGTCGACGATGACGTTGATGCCGTTGACCTCGACCTCGTTGAGGCGGCCGGGGGAGAGGTAGTAGTTCGTCGAGAAGGTCCGCAGCCCCTGGCGGATGTCGTGCAGCGGGGCCCCGGCGGCGAAGGCTGCGGCCGCCGCGGCGAGCGCGTTCTGCACGTTCATCCGGGCCCGGCCGCCGAACGTCGCCGGCAGCAGGTGCGTCCACGCGAGCTGCATCTCACGCCGGCCGTGCTTGACCACGATCATCTCGCCGCGATCGGACGGGTTGAGCACCAGCGCCTTGCCGCCCCGACGGCAGTGGGCGTCGATCATGTCGCGCACCTCGGAGCCGGGCTCCTCCATGGAGATCCACACGACCTGCCCCGAGCAGCGTCGCCGCATCGCGCGGACCAGCGGGTCGTCGGCGTTGAGTACGGCGTGGCCGTCGCGGGGCACGGCCTCCACCAGCACCGCCTTGACGTCGGCGAGCTGCTCGACGGTGTCGATGCCGCGCAGGCCGAGGTGGTCGGGCTGCACGTTGAGGACGACGGCGACGTCGTTGCGCTCGTAGCCGAGGCCCTCGCGCAGGATCCCGCCGCGGGCCACCTCGAAGACCGCGAAGTCGACCCGCGGGTTCTGCAGCACCATCCGGGCCGAGCGGGGGCCGGAGGCGTCGGAGCGGATCAGCAGCCGTTCGTCGATCACGATGCCGTCGGTCGAGGTCATGCCGACCTTGCGGCCCATGCCCTTGAAGATGTGGGAGATCATCCGTGAGGTCGTGGTCTTGCCGTTGGTGCCGGTCACGGCGACGATCGGGATCCGCGACGGTGCTCCGGGCGGGAAGAGCATGTCCACGACCGGCTTGGAGATGAACTGCGGCTCCCCGATGGTCGGGTGCGTGTGCATCCGGAACCCCGGCGCCGCGTTGACCTCGCAGATCGCGCCGCCGGTCTCGCGGACCGGCTCGGTGATGTCGGGACAGATGAAGTCGATGCCGGCGATGTCCAGCCCGATCATCCGGGCCGCCTCCTCGGCGATCTCGACGTTCTCCGGGTGCGCCTCGAAGGTCCGGTCGATGGAGATGCCGCCGGTGGACATGTTGCCGGTGAGGGTCAGCTTGACGGTCTCGCCCTGCTCCGGCACCGAGTCGAGCTTGTGGCCCTGGCTCGCGAGGAGCTCCTCGGCGGCGGCGTCCACCTTGATCCGGGTGAGGACCTTCTCGTGGCCGACGCCGCGGCGCGGGTCGGCGTTGGTCAGGTCGACCAGCTCCTGGACGGTCGAGTGGCCGTCCCCGACGACGTGCGCCGGCACCCGCTCGGCGATGGCGGCCACCCGGCCGTCGATGATCAGGCAGCGGTAGTCCTTGCCGGTGATGAAGGACTCGACGATGACCCAGCCGCGCCGCGACTGCTCCCGCGCGACGGGGAACGCCTCGCGCACGTCGGCCTCGTCGCGCAGGTCCAGGCAGACCCCCCGGCCGTGGTTGCCGTCGAGCGGCTTCACGACGACCGGGTATCCGATGCGGTTGGCGACCTTGACCGCCTGGTCCGCGCTCCGGACGGAGTCCTGCCGGGGCACGGGGAGCCCGGCCGCTCCGAGGAGCTTGGTGGTGAGGTCCTTGTCGGAGGCGATGTCGACCGCGATCGAGCTGGTCGCCGACGTCATCGTCGCCCGGATCCGCTTCGCGTGGACGCCCTGGCCGAGCTGGACGAGGGAGTACTGGTTGAGCCGGATCCAGGGGATGTCCCGCGACACCGCCTCGTCGATGATGGCCTGGGTCGACGGGCCGAACGCCGTGCGCTGGGCCCGCTTGATGAAGGCCTCGAGCTCGCTCTCCCAGTCGAAGTCCCGGTCGGCCTCGACGAGGTGGTTGACCAGGCGTACGGCGAGCTGCCCGGCGGCGAGGCCGACCTGCTCGTCGGCGTACCCGTAGATCACGTTGTAGACGCCGGGTCGTCCCTTCACCTGGCGGGTCTTGCCGCGGCGGATGTCGTGGCCGACGACCTGCTGGAGGGCCAGCGCGCAGTGCTCGGCGACGTGGCCGAGCCACGTGCCTTCGTTGAGCCGCTCGACGAAGCCACCGCGGCGTCCGCGCGAGCAGGAGTGCTCGCGCAGCCCGGGCAGCATCTGCAGGAGGTTGTCGGTGAAGCCGGGGAGTGTGTTGGTCGGATAGTTCTCCAGGGAGCCGAGGTCGACGACCAGGTGGATCGCCTGGTCGTAGGACCAGATGTTCGCGCCCCGATAGACCCGGGTCTCGAGGAGCTGGAGATCGGGAGTGGGGCGTTCGGTCATGACGAGGCTCCGTCCTGGTGTGGGGGCTCTGGTCTTCCTGCGGGTCCGTGCCCGGCGCCGGCGGAGCGCACTGGGCGACACGTCGTCGGCGGCGATGTCGCGCGCCAGCTGGCGGAGGTCCTTCCCGGCCTCGACCATCTCGGCGGCCTCGGCCGGATCGGCGAACCTGGGCGGCGGGATCAGGGTGCGGGTGGTGAGGTCGAATCGGGAGCCGTGCGGGAGGACGTGCAACACCACGCCGCTCGCGAGCAGCGGCGACGATCGCTTGGCCTCGTAGGCGTTGCTGACGATCCGGGCCGGGTCGAAGATCGTCACCGCGCCCTTGCCCACCACCCGGAGGACCTCGTGCTCCTCGATCTCCTCCACGACGGCCGCGGTGTCCTCGTCGACGCCGATCCCGAGCAGCGAGGGGGACTCGCTGACGATCATGAGCAGGCGGCCGTAGCGGTTGCGCTGGTCGAAGTGCTGGTCGATCACGCAGGACTCGAGGAGGCCGAGGCCGGCCGCCACCTGGGTCATCCGCTGCTTCGGGGTCGAGCCCGGGCCGCCGAAGGCCACCATGTGGGAGGACTGGATGCTGGCGCCGGCGGAGGTGCCGGCCACGACGATGCCCCGCTGGTGTGCGTCGACCAGCGCGTCGCCGAACGGCGTCCCGCAGATCACGGCGGACAGCTTCAGCTGGTTGCCACCGGTCATGAACACCCCGGTCGCCTTGTCCAGCTCGGCCACCATGTCGGGATCGTGTGCCTGCTCGCGGCTCTCCGGCCGCACGGAGACGACCTCGGCGACGCCCAGCCTGCGGAACAGGGCGTCGTACACCTCGACGACCTCGGGCCCCAGCGACGAGGCGGTGGCAATGACCGCGATCCGCGCCTCCTCGCCCCCGGCGGCGCCCACGAACTCGGTCAGGATGGCCCGTCGGCGCAGCTTGTCCTCGGCTCCTCCGATGATCATGAGGGGTCCGCTGGGCATGACAGCGAGGCTAGGGCATGTCACTGTGAGCGCGTGCAGCAGGATTCCCGCCGTCTCGTCGTGGTCCGGCACGCGAAGGCCGAGCAGTCTGCAGACACCGACCATGTGCGGGGGCTCCTCGATCGCGGGCGGGCGGACGCCGAGGCGGCCGGGCAGTGGCTGGCCGGTCAGGGTGTCGTCCCCGACCATGCGCTGGTCTCGGCCGCGACCCGCGCGATGGAGACCTGGACGGCGCTGGCGTCAGGTGCGGGCTGGGAACTCCAGCCCAGCGTCGACGAGGGGCTCTACACCGCCGGTCCCGACACCGCCCTCGACCTGCTCCGCCAGACACCGGCCGACGCACGCGTGCTCGTGGTGGTGGGGCACAACCCGACGATGGCGCATCTCGCGCAGCTGCTGGACGACGGCGAGGGTGACCCGGAGGCCTCGAACGCGATGGTGTCCGGCTTCCCGACCAGTGCGGTCGCCGTGTTCGAGTACGACGGCGAGTGGGCCGATCTCGACCTCACCAGCGCACGGCTGATGGCCTTCCACGTGGGCCGCGGCTAGGGACTGTGTCCTAGGGACTGGTCCTACGGGATGGGCGGCGACGGCGTGACGATCCCCGCCTCCGCGTCCGCGGCCTCGATCTCCTCGCGGGAGATGCCGAGGAGGTACATGATCGCGTCGAGGTACGGCACGTTGACCGAGGTGTCCGCCGCGTCGCGGAGGACGGGCTTGGCGTTGTAGGCGATGCCGAGGCCGGCGGCGTTGAGCATGTCGAGGTCGTTGGCCCCGTCCCCGATCGCGATCACCGCCTGCTGGGGCACGCCCGCCTCGGCGGCGAACTGGCGCAGCGCGTCGGCCTTCCCGGCCCGGTCAACGACGTCGCCGACGATCCGCCCGGTGAGCCGGCCGTCGACGACCTCGAGCTCGTTGGCGCGGGAGAAGTGGATGCCGAGGTCCTCCGAGAGCCGATCGGTGATCTGGCTGAATCCACCGGAGACGATCGCGAACCGGTAGCCCAGGCGACGCAAGGTCCGGACCAGGGTGCGGGCGCCGGGGGCGAGCTCGAGGGCGTCGTACACCGCGTCCAGGCACTGGGCGTCGAGGCCCTCGAGGAGCGCCACCCGCGAGCGCAACGACTCCTCGAAATCCAGCTCGCCGCGCATCGCCGCCTCGGTGATCCGCGCGACCTCGGGCCCGCAACCCGCGTGCGCCGCGAGCATCTCGATGACCTCGCCCTGGACCAGCGTCGAGTCGACGTCCATCACGATCAGCCGCATGCCGCGTCGGAGCAGGTTGGCCGGCTGGACGGCCACGTCGATGGACTGGCGGGCCGCCTCCACGGCCAGCAGCGCCCGCAGCATCTCGGGGTCTGCGCCCGAGACGTGCAGGTCGATGGCGGTGACGGGGTAGCGCGCCATCCGTTCGATCCGGTCGATGTTGGCCCCGCTGTCGGCGATCCTCCCGGCGACGGCCGCCATGGCGGAGGCCTTCAGCGGCGTGCCGATCACGGTGACGTGGGACCGGCCGTCGCGTCGGGCCCGGTTGTCGCCGACCCCGCGGTCGACCTCGACGTGCATGTCCATGGCCGAGGCGGTCGCCTCGACGGCGTCGCGGAGCTTCTTCCAGTCGCGCGGCGCGGACACCAGCACGCCGAGCACCAGCCGGCGGCGCAGCACGATCTGCTCGATGTCGAGGACTTCGACGCCGGCGTGGGCCAGCGTCCCGAAGACCGCGGACGTCACACCCGGCCGGTCCTTGCCGGTGAGCGTGATCAGCAGGGTCTTCGGTGCGTCATCGTCCATGTCGGGATCGAGGCTATCCCCACTCCTGTGCGGCCAGCGCTGGACGGTCAGCGCCGGGCGGTCAGCCCGGCCACACGTCCGGCGAGCACGCCGCGACGAGCGCCCGCCGTGACGCTCGCTCCAGGGAGACCAGCGCGGACCGACGCTCCGCGGTCTCGGCGGCCGAGATCGCGCCGCCGTCGTCGACCAGGGCGAGCTCCACGATCGTCATCGCCTGGAGCCCCCGGCCGGCCAGCGCCAGGCAGCGGGACGGCACCCCCGGCGGCGCTTTCACCGGGTGCGCGTGGCGCAGGTCGGTCAGCTCGTCGGCCACCTCGGGCCGCCACCTGGCGACGTCGAGCCTGGCCAGCTCGTCGGCGGTCTCGAGCAGAGCCGAGCGCAGCGCCCGGTCTGCTTCGCCCACGTCCGGCACCTGGCGCCGCTGGGCGTCATGCTCCGCCCAGGTCACCGAGGCGCCGACTCGCTGCGGCACGAGCCCGACGTCCGCGCCGGTCGTCACCACGGCCTCCCCGGCCGCGAGCGCGGCGGTGTTGAACCCGCTCGGGCCGCCCAGCCCCAGTGGGTCACCGGCCACGGGCAGCGCCAGCCCGAAGCCGGTCGCGCCGGCGCTCCTGAGCCGGCCGAGCCCGAGCACCAGTGGCTCGGCGCCGTCCGCGCCGCCGACCAGGTGCACCGCGTCGTCGGCTACCACGCCGTCGACCATCTGGTCGCTGACGACGTGGCCGCGGAGCCAGGCCGTGCCCCACCAGGAGAGGCGGACGGAAGGAAGGAGCGCAGAGGTCACGGCGGGTGAGGATACGCCGCGGCCGCCGGTGGCTAGGGTTGCGGCCATGGCCGCCGTGCTCGAGTTCGCCGAAGTCACCGTGCGGCGCGGCCAGGCCACCCTCATCGACTCCATCTCCTGGAGCGTGGAGGACGACGAGCGCTGGGTGATCCTGGGGCCCAACGGCGCCGGGAAGACCACCTTGTTGCAGGTCGCGTCCGCCCAGATCCACCCGACCTCCGGGGTCGCCGGGATCCTCGACGAGGTCCTCGGCACCGTCGACGTCTTCGACCTCCGCCCCCGGATCGGGCTCACCAGCGCGGCACTGGCGGAGCGGATCCCGCGCCAGGAGGTGGTGCACGACGTGGTCGTGTCGGCGTCGTACGGCGTGCTCGGCCGCTGGCGGGAGGAGTACGACGACCTCGACCACGACCGGGCCGCCGACCTGATGGAGGAGGTCGGCGTCAGGCACCTTGGGACACGGACGTTCGGCACCCTCAGCGAGGGGGAGCGCAAGCGGGTCCAGATCGCCCGGGCGCTGATGACCGACCCGGAGCTGCTCCTGCTCGACGAGCCGGCGGCCGGGCTCGACCTCGGCGGCCGGGAGGACCTGGTGTCCACGCTCAGCGTGCTGGCGATGGACGAGGACTCGCCGGCCACGGTGCTGGTCTCCCACCACGTCGAGGAGATCCCGCCCGGCTTCACCCACGCGCTGCTGCTGCGCGCGGGCAGGGCGGTGGCGTCCGGGCCGCTGCCGCAGGTGATCACCGAGGAGAACCTCTCCCGGACGTTCGGGATGCCGCTGCTGCTGAGTCACCACGACGGGCGCTACGCGGCGCGCCGTCGCACCCGGCACAGGGGCGGTTCGGCGGGCACCGCAGGCTAAAGTCTCGATCATGGAATGGTTCCGGTGGGAGACGTGGCTCGGTGCCGCCATCCTGCTCGGGGTCGCCGAGATGTTCAGTCTCGACCTGATCCTGATCATGCTCGCCGTGGGCGCGCTCGCCGGCTTCGTGATGGCGGCGTTCGACCTACCCGTGGCGGTGCAGCTGCTGGCCGCGGCCGGAACGTCCATCGCGATGCTCGCCGTGGTCCGCCCGAGTCTCGCGAAGAGGTTCCACGGTGGTCCCGAGCTGCAGCTCGGCCACGGCAAGCTGGTGGGCAGGCAGGGCCTCGTGACCGAGCCGATCACGGCCCAGGCCCCTGGTCGAATCCGCCTGGCCGGGGAGATCTGGTCCGCTGAGCCCTACGACGAGACTCTCACCATCGCGGCGGGGGAGACCGTCGAGGTCTTCGAGATCCGGGGCGCCACCGCCTTCGTCCACCCGGTGCCGGGCCTCGAGTCCTGACCGTCCGTCCGATTCCTGCAATCTGAGAGGAGCCCCGTCATGATCGCACTGGTCTTGATCGTGCTGGCTTTCCTGTTCGTGGCGGTGCTGCTCGCCAAGACCGTGCGGATCGTCCCGCAGGCGCGGGCCGGCATCGTCGAGCGCTTCGGCAAGTACAAGGGGACCCTGCCCGCCGGGCTCAACGTGGTCGTCCCGTTCGTCGACCGGGTGCGCTACCTGATCGACCTGCGCGAGCAGGTGGTCAGCTTCCCGCCCCAGCCGGTGATCACCGAGGACAACCTCGTCGTCTCCATCGACACCGTCATCTACTTCCAGGTCACCGACCCGGTCGCGGCGACGTACGAGATCGCCAACTACATCCAGGCCGATCGAGCAGCTGACCATGACCACGCTGCGCAACATCGTCGGCGGCATGGACCTCGAGGAGACGCTGACCAGCCGCGACCAGATCAACTCCGGCCTGCGCGGCGTGCTCGACGAGGCCACCGGCAAGTGGGGCATCCGGGTCAACCGCGTCGAGCTGAAGGGCATCGACCCGCCGCCGTCGATCAAGGACTCGATGGAGAAGCAGATGCGCGCCGACCGCGAGAAGCGGGCCGTCATCCTCACCGCCGAGGGTCAGCGGCAGGCCGCCATCCTCACCGCCGAGGGGTCGAAGCAGTCCTCGATCCTCAACGCGCAGGGTGACCGGGAGTCGCTGATCCTGCGCGCCCAGGCCGACCGGGAGTCCCAGATCCTGCGGGCCCAGGGTGAGGGACAGGCGATCCAGACCGTCTTCCAGGCGATCCACGACGGCCGCCCCGACCAGTCCCTGCTCGCCTACCAGTACCTCCAGATGATGCCCAAGATCGCCGAGGGCGACGCCAACAAGGTGTGGATCGTGCCCAGCGAGATCGGCCGGGCGCTCGAGGGGCTGGGCTCCACGATGAACGACCTGAAGGGCATCCCGCAGGAGGTCGAAGGGCCCCGGACCCGCGTCGACATGGGCCCGAGCGAGCCCGAGGTCGCGGCGGGCGTCGACTCCGAGCTGGCGAGCACCACCGCCAGCGTCGAGGAGGCAATCGCGGCGGCCGAGGCGCGGCCAACCCACGGCACGCCGGCCGCGCCGAGACGCCGGCTGACCCCGGGGGCGCCGCCCGCCCCGTGACCGGCCTGGAGATCGCCGCTGTCCTGCTCGCCGGCGTCGCCGCCGGCACCATCAACACCGTGGTGGGGTCGGGGACGCTGATCACGTTCCCGACTCTGCTGGCCCTCGGCGTGCCGCCGGTGACGGCCAACGTGTCCAACACCGTCGGCCTGGTGCCCGGGTCGCTGTCCGGTGCGGTCGGCTACCGCCGCGAGCTGGCCGGCCAGCGCGACCGCCTGCTGCGCCTGGCCTCGGCCTCGGTGCTGGGTGGGATCGTGGGCGCCGTACTCCTGCTCGTCCTGCCCTCCTCCGCCTTCGACGCGATCGTGCCCGTACTGATCGGCATCGGCGTGCTCCTCGTGGTCCTCGGCCCGGCGATCCAGCGCAGGGTCGCCGCCCGGCACGCCGCCCGCGGTGGCCTGCCCGACCACGGCGCCCCCTGGGTGTGGCCGGCCGTGGCCGGCGCCGGCGTGTACGGCGGCTACTTCGGCGCCGCCCAGGGCGTGCTGCTGATGGCGATCCTGGGCATCGGCGTCGACGACGACCTCCAGCGCCACAACGCCACCAAGAACGTCCTGGCGTTGCTCGTCAACGGCGTCGCCGCCGTCGTGTTCATCGCCGTCGCCGACGTGGACTGGCCGGTCGCCGGCCTGATCGCCGTCGGGCTCGGTCATCGGGGGCCAGATCGGTGCCGGGGTCGGTCGCCGGCTGCCGGCCGCTCTGCTGCGCGCCGTGATCGTCGTGGTGGGCGTCGTCGCCCTCGCGGTCTTCCTGCGTGGATGACGCCGACTCAGCTCAGTGCCAGGACCCGCCGCATCATGGGCAGGCTGGGATGCCGGTCGTGACGGATCTTGTCGATGAGCACCTGGGCATAGATGGAACGCTCCTCGGGGCCCATCAGCTGCTCGATGAGGTCCATCATGGTCACCGATGGGTGCCGGTCTCCCTGCACCCTGGTCAGCAGGATGTCCAGCAGCTCCCGGCGTGCGTCGTACTGCTCAGCCGCTTGTGTCATTGGTTGCTCCCACGGGTTGGCGTACCGCGTGCGCGTACCCGAACCGGCAGAGATCACACCCGCGCAGCGCTGCAGGTCCCTGCGGCGATCCCGGCGACACCGGCCACGACCGCGGCCACGGCAGGGGCGGTGAGCAGCGCGGCGGTGGTCCGGTCGACGGCGCGCGCCTCACCGGCGAGCCATGCCGCAGCAGCGTCGGCCGCGTCGACGCCGATCCCGGCCAGCACGAGGTTGCGACGGGTCGCTCCCGACGCGAGCAGGGTCGCCAAGCCGAGTGCGATCTCGCGGGAGCCGAAGAGCCGGGTCATGTAGGGCAGCTGTGGGTTGCCGGTGGCGTCGAGCCGGAAGAGCTTGGTGCCGAGATCGGGAGTGGCGAGGGCACACGCTCCGATGACGACGCGGGCGGCGGCGAGGCCGAGTGCGGGGTTCATGCGGCGCAGCCTAGCGAGGACCTGCCAGCCGCTCAGTCGACGTACGCCGTGACCCAGCGCTCCAGCTCGTCGTAGACGCGCTTGCGGACGTCGGGGCGGGACAGGACCACGTCGTGCCGGGCGCCCTCGACACCGACGTAAGTGACGTGCCGGCCGACGGCGGGGGCCCACCGCCGGATCTGAGCCACGTCGAGGACGATGTCGTGGCCGTGCACGTCCTCGCCCATCTCCAGGGGCAGGGCGCTGCCGCCGGAGGTGAGCACGAGCGCGGGGCAACCGACGTCGAGACCGGCGTGGAGCTCCGCGTGCCCGAGCCGGATCGCGCGCAACCACCCGGCGTACACCGGGAAGGACATGATCGGCTTCCAGGCGAGGTCGAACGCCCACTCTCCCTCGTGGTCGAGGTGCAGGCTGCGGGTGTAGAAGCCGGTGACGGTACGAGGCACCAGCCGCCTCGGCTGGTGGGCTCCGAGCTGGATGAACGCCCGCCTGCCGAAGATCTCACGCAGCGACGAGCCGTGCATGTCGAACCACGGCGAGTTCAGCACCATGCCCGCCAGGGGTCGCCGCCGGTGATTGATCCAGAGCGGCACCGTCAGGCCGCCGGTGGAGTGGGCGCTGAGGACGACGTGGTCGTGGCCGTCGCGCTCGGTGATGCGGTACCACGCGGAGTCCAGCTCGGGGAAGTACTCCCGCAGGTCGGCGATGTAGTTCGGGGTCTGGTGGGGGCGGAGCGAGCGGCCGTACTTCCTCAGGTCCAGGGCGTAGAAGTCGTAGCCGCGGGACGTCCACCACTCGGCGTACTCGGTCTGGAAGAAGTAGTCCGCGAAGCCGTGCACGTGAAGAACGGCCTTCCGGCCCGCCGGGCCCCCGGGGTCCGCGGGCCGCCGGACGAGGGTCGCCACCACCGGGCCTTCGTCGTCGGGCGGGAAGCCGATCGTCTCCGCCGTGTACGGCGCCCCGAGGACGTCGGTGTCGAGCTGCATGCCGGAAGTCTCCCAGCCGGAGGCCCTGAGCGCGGGCACTGACCCGGAGACGGCCCGCCACCGTCTCCGGGTCATCGTGCGCCTACCGCACCACCCGGACGTTCCTGTTCAGGGAGCTCAGGCCGTCGGACTCCACGCGCAGCGTGTACGCCCTCGCCCGGGCCGGCAGGTTCACGCCGTCGAACCTGTAGATGCCCTGAGCGTTCGCGGTGTCGGTGCCGCGTTCACTGCCGTCGACCAGGAGGGTGACCAGGTTGTTGGCTGCGCCTCCGCTCACACCGGTTCCCGCGTTCCCGCTGAAGGTGAGGTTCCTGGCCCTGGTGGTGACGTGGTCACCGTTCCTGCCGGTGTCGTCCGCCGCGTTCAGCCGCGGTGCCGTCGGGTCCCGCTGCAGCCGCGGGCAACCCACGAGCGGCTCGGGGGCTCCGAAGTCGAAGACGGTCAGCTCGGGAGGGAACTCCTCCGTGTTGGTCGACCACTCCAGGAAGATCTCGCTGGAAGCCCGCGCCTCCCTGACGTCGGCGCGACTTCCATTCATCACGTGGCGCCAGGTGCCGTCCCGGTTGACGCTCCCGTTGATGTCCTCGCGGTTGTCGACCCTGCCGGTCCCGTCCCAGGCCGTCTCCTTGTTGATCCGGAGCTCGAGAATCTCCGTGGCAGGCTTGACGGCGGCCGGTCCGGTGCCGCGGGTCACCCGGCCGGTCACGGTGATGCTCCGGGCGTTGGGGACGCCGAACCGGACGCGGTTGATCCGGATTCCCCGGACCACGCTGGTTTCTCTCACACCGTCGGGCAGGATCGTGGTGCGGATCCTGTCCCCTGCCCTCACGTCGGGGGAGGTGGGTGACTCGAAACAGTCGTCGCCCTCGGCGCCGTCGTGGTTCATCTCGATCGTGCCGCTAACGTCGGACGACTTGGTCGCGAACCCGATCACGGACCCCCGTCGGATCACCTCGACCCTCACCTCGGTGTCGGCCGGATATCCCGTAAGGCCGATCAGGTTCGATTGCGTGAAGACCTCGTGGCTCCGACCACCGCCGGGCACGGCGTCCGCCGAGAGGACGGGCATCGCCGCCACCACCACGGCCCCGGTGGCCGCGGCCGCGCGGAGCCGTCGCCCGCCGGTGTTTCGTCTGTGCACGCTGTTCCCGCGCGTATGCGCGGCGCGCCAGTGCTGTGTGAGTTCCATCGGTCGTGCTCCCGTCACCCCTGGGCGTCGCTGGTGCCTGAGAAGACTCCCGAGCGGCCGGACGCCCGTCGACACGGTCGCCCCGGGACGTCAACGGCACGTTAAAAACAGGGCAATCCGCTTCGTCGCCGCGTAGAGGTCGCGGATGCAGCCCGAGCGCAGGCACAGACCCGGAGACGGTCCCACCACCGTCTCCGGGTCTTCGTGCTTGGTGTCTAGGGCCCGATCGGCGGGCAGCCGTCTGCCGGCACCGCGGGCGCGGGCTGCTCGGCGACGGTGATCTCGTCGGGGACGTCGGCCGGCCCCGACCACTCGAGGACGACCTCGCCGTTGGCCACTTCGGCCGCCGTGACGCCACCCATCTCGTGGGACCAGTTGCCGTCCCCATCCACCTCACCGGGGAGGATATCCTCGCGGACGTCGCCGCCGTCGGTCCTGACCCGCAGCTCCAACACGTCCGTGCCCGGCCTGACCGCCGTCGCACCGGTGCCCAGGCGCACGCGGCCGGTGATCGTGGTGGTCGCCGTGCCGGGTTCGGTGTCGATCCACACGCCCCGCACGTAACTGGTGTCACGGACTCCGTTGGAGAGGATCGTGGTGCGGATCAGGTCCCGTGGCTGGAAGTCGGGCGTGTTGGGCGACTCGAAGCAGTCACCGCCCGCACGCCCGTCGTGGTTCATCTCGATCGCGCCAGTGCCGTCGGTCCGCTTCGTCGCGAATCCGATCACCGTCCCATTCCGGAGCACCTGGATCTTGACCCGGGTCCGGGCGGGGTACCCCTGCAGCAGCACCAGGCCAGATCCGTGGTGGACCTCGATGCTGCGCCGGCCGCCGACGGCAGCGTCGGCGGACAGGACCGGCAGCGCCACCGCCACCACGGCCCCCGCGGCCACGGCCGCCCGCAGGCTAGGCCTGCGGTTGCTTCGTCTGTGCACCCTTCCCGAGCGGGTCGGCGCGACGCGCCAGTGCTTCCTGGATTCCATCAGCCTTGCTCCCATCACCCTGGGCGTCGCTGGTGCTGAGAAAGTCTCCCGAGCGGCCGGACGCCCGCCGACAAGGTCGCGCCCGGGCGTCAACTCCACGATAAAGCTGGAAGTGGCTTGGTCGCCGAGCAGAGGGTTTGCGGATGCAGCCCGAGACGCAAGCACAGACCCGGAGACGGTCCCACCACCGTCTCCGGGTCGACGTGCTGGTGCCTACCCGACCGGCGGGCAGCCCGGGAGCCGCAGTGCGGGGCCGGCCGGCTCCGCGACCGTCAGCTCGCGGCCGGCCGCGTTCGCCCATTCGAGGACGACCTCGTCGCCGTCTGCCGCGCCCGGGGCACTGATCTCGTGGCTCCAGTTGCCCTCCGCATCCACATCGGCAGGGGCGATGTCCTCGCGGAAGTCGCCGCCGGCCGTTCTGACCCGCAGCTCCAGGATGTCCCTGGCCGGGTTGACCGCCGTCGGTCCGTCGCCGAGGCGGAGGCGGCCGGTGGCCACGAGGCTGTCCACGCCGGGGTCGACGGTGTCGAGCCACACGCCCCGCACGTAGCATGGTGTCTCGGACCCCGCTGGCGAGGATCGTGGTGCGGATCTTGTCACGGGGGCCGAGGTTGGGCGTCCTGCGCGACTCCCAGCAGTCAGACCCGCCGCCGTGGTTGAGCTCGATGCAGCCGCCTGGCTGGGTCCGCTTCGTCGCGAAGGCGATCACCTTCCCGGCCCGGATCGCCTCGATCTTGACCCGGCGATTCTCCGGGAAGCCCTCGAGGATGACCATGTCGGATGTCGTGGTGACCTCGATGCTCCGCGGGCGGCCGACGGCAGCGTCCGAGGAGAGGACGGGCATCGCCACCGCCACCATGGCCCCCGTGGCCACGGCTGCACGCAGCCGGCGCCCACCGTTGCTTCGTCTGTGCACCCTGCCCGACTGGGTCGGCTCGGCGCGCCAGTGCGTCCTGAGTTCCATCTGCCTTGCTCCAATCACCCCGGGGCGTCGCTGGTGCCAGAGAACAACTCCCGAGCGGCCGGACGCCCGCGGACAACGTCGCCCCAGGCCGTCAACGGCGCGTGAAAATTCGAGGGCGTCAGGGATGCGGCTCGGTTGCGGAGTAGAGGTCGCGGATGACGTCCTCGATCGCAGGCTCCTGGATCGAGAGGTCAGCGACGTCGTACGCCGCCGCGACAGCGGCCACGATCGGGGCGGCGCTGGCATCGGCCGGGAAGGACAGCCACTGCCGGGGCCCCTCGACCTTGCGGGCAACGGCGCCGGACACCTCGATGGCCGGTGCGGTGTCGACCAGGTCCACGACGAGGGTGCGGGTGGACCCGCCCTGGCGGTGCAGGTCGCCCAGGGGCCCGTCGAAGATCGCGGTCCCGTGGTCGATCACGATCACCCGGCGGCAGAGCGCCTCGATGTCCTGCAGGTCGTGGGTGGTGAGCAGGAGCGTGGTGCCGCGTTCGGCGTTGAGCCTGCGCAGGAACTCCCGCAGCCGCCCCTTGCTGATCACGTCCAGCCCGATCGTCGGCTCGTCCAGGTAGAGGATCTCGGGGTCGTGGAGGAGCGCGGCGGTGATGTCGCCGCGCATCCGCTGGCCGAGGCTCAGCTGGCGGACCGGGGTGTCGAGCAGGCGACCGAGGTCGAGCAGCTCGAGGAACTCGTCGAGGTTGCGTCGGTAGCGGTCGGCCGGGATGCGGTAGATCTTCTGGAGCAGCTCGAAGGAGTCCCGCAGCGGGAGGTCCCACCACAGCGTGGTGCGCTGCCCGAAGACCACACCGATCCGGCGCGCCAGGTCGGTACGCCGGACACTCGGCTCGAGCCCGGCGACGCGGATCTGCCCCGACGTCGGCACGAGGATGCCGGTGAGCATCTTGATCGTCGTGGACTTCCCGGCACCGTTCGGCCCGATGTAGCCCACCATCTCGCCCGCCTCGATCGCGAACGACAGGTCGTGCACGGCCGGCACCACCGACGGCGTGCGACGCCACCCCCCGCTCCGCCGCCGGACGACGAACGTGCGCTCCAGGTCGTGGACCTCGATCAGGCTCAACTCAGCTCCCCGTGGAGGTGTAGTGGCGGACACCGGATCGCCAGATCAGCAGGGCGCCCGCAAGCGTGACGACGGCGGCGATCGGCGAGCAGAACTGCAACCACGTGGGCAGCCCGAAGGGATCCTCGCGGCCGAGCAGGTAGAGGCAGGGGTACCAGTTCACGAAGGCGATCGGCAGCACGAAGGTCAGGGCGATCATCACCTCGCGCGGGAAGATGCTGAGGGGGTACTGCGTGAGGGTGTTGCCGCCATAGGTGAAGGCGTTGGCGAACTCGCTGGCGTCGGTCGTCCAGAACTGGATGCACGAGAACCCCGTGAACAGCGCGAAGAAGATCACCGTCGAGCTGGCCACCATCACCACGGCCACCACGATGCGCGACGGCGTCCAGTCGACGTACGTCGCCGCCCAGCCGAAGATGATCCCGGCCTGGCTGATCCGGCCGAGCCGTCGCAGGGTGAACTGGTCGGCACAGACCTGGACCAGCAGCGGCACCGGCTTGGTGAGCATCTGGTCGAGGCGGCCGGTCCGGACGTAGACCCCGATCCGCTCCACGCTCCCGATCAGGGTGTCGGCGAGGCCGATGCCCACACCGGTGGCGCCGTAGAGCAGTGCGATCTCGCGCAGTCCGAACCCGCCGAGGGTGTCGATGCTGGCGAACATCACCCAGATCCCGACGAAGTCGAGCGCCGTGATGAGGAGGCTGCCGAGGATCATCATCAGGAACGACGTCGGGTAGGCCCACGCGGCGCGCACCCAGAGGGTGGCGATGTCGACGTAGCTCCTGGCCGGCGCGACGATCGTCCTGGAGACACCTGTGGCCGCCTCAGCCACCCTGGAGCACCACCTTCCGGGTCGCCGCCCGGAGCACGAGCGCGCAGCAGCCGATGAGGACGAGCGCCCAGGCCGCCTGGAACCCGATCGCCTGGAGCACCTCGACGCCCGGGTGCTTGCCCAGCCAGATGTCGTTGGGCACCTGGATGATCGCCGACCAGGGGAGTGCCATCGCGAGGGTCCCGAGCCAGCCGGGGAAGAGGACGAGTGGCAGCGCCATCCCGCTGAAGAAGATCGCCAACGCGCCGCTGAGCACCCGGGGTCCGGACGCGTCCAGCAGCCAGAAGGCCGTCGAGGCGACCAGGAACCGCAGCGCGAAGCTGACCGTCACGGCCAGCGGCAGGCTGACCAGGAAGGCGAGGGCGGCCACCGGCCCGGCCGGCATCCGGATGTCGAAGAGCAGGACACCGATGAACGTGGGCGCCACCCCGCGAGTGAGCAGGTGGTACGTCGCCCGGCCCAGGTCGCCGGCGAGGTACCACCCGAGCAGCCCGACCGGGCGGTACAGGTCGACGGCGACGTCTCCGGTCCGGATCCGCTCGGCCAGGTCGTCGGTGGTGCCGCCGCCCCAGAGGGCGACCGTCATCAGCAGCGCCTGGCCGAGCCAGACGTAGGTGACCGCGTCGGTCGCGTCGTACCCGCCGGCGGTCGGGTTCTCGTCCCAGAGTGCGAGGTAGGCGAAGGAGTAGATGACCCCGAAGACCGAGTTCGTGAAGATCCCGGCCAGGGTGGCGGCGGTGTAGGTCGAGTAACGCCGGAACGCTCGCGTCGCGACCGCGACGTGGAGCATGGACGACCTCCGGGCTCGGCTGGGGGAGCGGGCATCATCTCACCCCAGCCGGGGCGGGGACGGAGGTCAGGTGGGGTCGCCGAGGTTCACGACCCCCACCACCCGGCCCTGGGCGTCACGTCGGATCGCGACGCCGGCGAGGTTGGCGCGTGGCTTCATCAGCACGGCGCGGTGGCCGGGCGAGTTCATCCACGCCCGGACCATCTCGCGGGGGTTCAGGCCTCCGGCACCACGGGCCAGGGTCTCGCCGGTCCAGTGCAGGTTGCAGGCGGCGAGGACCCGCTGCTGGTTGCGGTGCTCGAGCCGGCCGCTCTCGGCGAGATACTTCGCCCAGCGCTCGGCCTGTCCGTCCAGGCAGCTCTGGAAGACCCGGAGCCGCTTGAGGCCGGCGCGCGCACGCGCATCGTTGATCCTGGCGACGATCCGGTTCTCGTACTCGTTGGGGTGAGTCGCAGGGTTGACCGAGTAGTCGGGCTCCGGGACCGGCCTGGTCGAGGCCTGGGCGGGTGCCACCGTGGCCGCGACGACCATGGCCGAGGCGGTGAGAGTGGAGGCGAGGCGGACGAGCAGCTGCATGGGTCCTCCCGAGACACATGCGGCCGCACCTGTTGTGCGGCCGTTAAGGATCCTTCAACCGTTCGGTTCAAGGATCCTTCAAGTTCGGCCAATCAGCAATCATTCGATCGGTCAGCGACCCATGGCCCGCCCTGACTATGCGCTTCAACCTCAAGGAGGATGCAACGAAGGCCAAGGGTTTGGTCGAGCCTCACGCAAGGGTTGTTAAGTCCTCGGCGGGCGCACGCGCACGCGTGGTCCAGTGGAGTGCTCAGTTTGAGCACTCGGGGTGGATCGCGACTCGTCAAGACGATGGCGGGTCGCCGTACCAGAAGGACGGGACCTCCCAATGTCGGCCACCATGCGCCTCAAGCAACTACTCTTCATCGTCGCCGCACTCGCCCTGGTGTCACTCGGGCTCGTGGCGGCCGTCTCCACGGCCAGCCCAGCGCGAGCCGATGACACCCAGACATGCCAGCCGAGCCCTGAAGTCAACGAGGGCCCGACCGGTTTCCTGACTGCGCCGCCCGACGGCCGGGCCTGGCAGATCGCCGAGACGCGGACCAAGCCGGGCACCGGGACTTCCGCCACGTCCGAACGCATCAACCACGCGTGGACCGGCGGGCCGTCTGCCACCCACCCGGTGGACTCGATCTTCTGGCAGCCGAACCAGGGCGAGCACAACGGTGCTCCACACGACCAGCCAGACGGCGTGCCCTACCAGGTCGGCGGTGGCAACAGCCCCTGGTTCCTGTGGAAGACAGTGACGACCCCGGGCATCCCCGCCGTGATCGAGCACACCTACACGCTCCACATCGACGCGGTCACCTGCCCCGAGCCCGGCCCGGAGACCTGCCCGGAGGGCACCGACAACGTGGGCCAGGAGATCCCCCAGGGTCAGACCGCGGAGGAGTTCTGCAGTGACCCAGTGGTGGAGGACGGCAAGAAGGTCGTCGTCTGCAAGTACGTCGGGACGCCGCCAGGCACGCCGGACCACATCATCGTGGTGTCGGTGAACTCGCTCGACAACTTCCCGGAGAACCCCGTGTTCCCGTTGACGTTCGGGGACGCGCAGGACTCCATTGCCATCCGGTTCGCGGTGGGCAACGAGCAGCCCGGTGACGAGGAGCTCGTCAACTGCCCGACGTTCCAGGAGCCCGAGGTCTGCCCGGAGGGCACCGACCACGCCGGCGAAGAGGTGCCGGAGGGTGAGACCGAGGAGTCCTTCTGCAACGACGAGGAGCCGCCGGCGGTCTGCCCGGAGGGCACCGACAACGCTGGCCAGGAGATCCCCGACGGTGAGACCGCGGAGGAGTTCTGCAGTGACCCAGTGGTGGAGGACGGCAAGAAGGTCGTCGTCTGCAAGTACGTCGGGACGCCGCCAGGCACGCCGGACCACATCATCGTGGTGTCGGTGAACTCGCTCGACAACTTCGACCGGAGAACCCCGTGTTCCCGTTGACGTTCGGGGACGCGCAGGACTCCATCGCCATCCGGTTCGCGGTCGGCAACGAGCAGCCCGGCGACGAAGAGCTCGTCAACTGCCCCGTCGAGGAGGAGCCGGAGGTCTGCCCAGAGGGCACCGACAAGGCGGGCCAGGAGATCCCCGAGGGTCAGACCGAGGAGTCCTTCTGCGACGTGCCTGACGAAGACCCGGGCCCGGACACCTGCCCGCAGGGCACGGACAAGGCGGGCGAGGAGATCCCCGAGGGTCAGACCGAGGAGGAGTTCTGCGACGAGGACGAGCAGCCGGCCGTCTGCCCGGAGGGCACCGACAAGGCGGGCGAGGAGATCCCCGAGGGCGAGTCCGAGGAGGAGTTCTGCGACGAGGACGACGAAGAGGAGGTCTGCCCGGAGGGCACCGACCACGCTGGTGAAGAGGTGCCAGGGGGCGAGTCGAAGCAGGAGTTCTGCGACGACGACGACCCGGGCCCGAACTGCGAGGAGGACCCCTCCCAGGAGAAGTGCGACGAGGACAAGCCTCCGGTGGTCGTTCCCGATGACGGGACCACGCCTGAGCAGCGGCCCCACGGTCAAGGGTGCGCAGGCCACGGCCCCGACCACCGTTGCCGGTGCCGTTGCCGGGACGCCGGCAGCGCGGGTGCCCACTGCGGTCAACGCCGGACTGGCACCGGAGCAGCTGGCCGATAACGGCGGGGCCCTGGGTCTCCTCGGGATCGCGGCGGCTCTGCTCGGCGCGGCCCTGGTCGGCCTGACCGTTCGCCCGAAGCGGCGGGTCGGTGCGGCCCTCCGTGCGAGGACGTAACCTGACTGGATGAGCCTCGGACGAGTTGTGGTAGCCGGGCTGGGGGTGACACTTGTCGCCCTCGGCTCGGCTGTCGCGTGGGGGGACCTGTCCGAGGACCAGCCCACTCCCGTTGCGTCCGGGCCGTCAGCCACGGTCCTCACCAGGCCCAACGCGGTGGTGGGCACGACGTTCCACCGCCACGGCCGTCCGGCGTGGAAGCCCGGCGTGCCCCGCCGCGTGGTCATCCAGCGGCTCAGGATGGATGCGCCCGTCGTGCCGATCAGCACGAGCGGGAACGCGCTGACCCCTCCGTCTGACCCCCAGCAGCTCGGGTGGTGGTCGGCCGGAGCGCCGACCGGCGCCCGCCGGGGCAGCGCCCTCGTGACCGGCCACACGGTCCACACCGGCGGAGGTGCGCTGGACAACCTCGAGCGGCATGCGCGCCGGGGATCGGGTCACCGTCTACACCGGGCGCGGGATCATCCCGTACGACGTCCGGTCGGTCGAGGTCTTCGGCAAGGGATCGGTCGCCCGGCACGCGAAGCGGCTGTTCAGCCAGGAGGTGCGCGGTCGCCTCGTGCTGGTCACGTGTGAGGACTGGGACGGCACCCGCTACCTGAGCAACGTCGTCGTCGTGGCCAAGCCTGCGCGCGCCTGAGGCGAACCGGGCTTAACCCGGGAAGTCGTAACCAGTCGACGCGCTCGTCGTTGTCCGGTTGTGGGTGCTCGGGCCCCGCAGTCCGAACACACCGTCAGGCTCGGGACTGACCACTTGACGAGGGAATCCAATGACTCGCCCCCGTGCTCTCACCAGCACTTTCAGATCCGTCATCGCCCTGCTCACCGCACTGCTGGTTGTGGTCGTGGGAGCCACCGCACTGCCCGCCGCGGCCCTCGCCGGCAACAACGGCCAGGCCAAGGGCCACCAGGCAGACCGTGCCGAGAAGCCCGGCAAGGCCCACACAGCACGGCAAGGCCCACCAGCAGAGCAAGGCACCCGCGGCCGGCAAGGCCAGAGCGGTGGGAAGACCCAGCAGGGCGGCAGCTCCGCCAAGGCCCAGAAGCCCGCCAAGGCCCAGAAGAGCCAGCAAACCCGCGGCCAGTCCGCGCAGGCCCACGAGAGCAAGGCCAGTAAGAGCGCGCCGGCCAGCCAGTCCGGCACAGCCCGCCAGTACGGGCGCCAGGTGGCGACAAGGGCGACCCGACCGGCAACAACGGCACCGTGAAGCTCGCCGGCTTTGACGCTCCCAACGGCCCCGGCCACTCCAGTGGCGACGGCTCGGAGCCGAAGCACCCCAGCAACGACCCGCACCTGCCCTGCACGTTCTCCGTGGAGTGGTTCGGCTTCGACAGCGGCGTCACCTCGGAGGTGACGTTCGAGCAGCACGCCCCCACCCGGGGTGGGAGCGCGCACCACGACTCGGTCCCGCTCGACAATGACTCCCACAGCGGTGGGGGCAGCACGGCCGGCTACGACGGCGTCGAGACCTACAACCTCGACTTCGAGGGCGACCCGCACCCGCCCACGGCTACCACGTCAAGCTGACCACCGAGACGCCGTACTCGCAGGGCAGTGACCGCAAGCACAAGGTCTTCTGGGTCGAGCCCTGCGAGGAGGAGACCCCTCCCGGAGAGGAGACCCCGGACGAGGAGACCCCGGACGAGGAGACCCCGGACGAGGAGACCCCGGACGAGGAGACCCCGGACGAGGAGACCCCCGACGAGGAGACCCCCGACGAGGAGACCCCCGACGAGGAGACCCCCGACGAGGAGACCCCCGACGAGGAGACCCCCGACGACAACGGCGGCGTTCAGGACACGGTCGACGAGAACGGTGGGAACACCAGCACCGTGGTCTTCGGCGCGCAGGCCTCGGTCCAGAACAGCCAGGGCGCCCAGGCTGCCCAGCAGCCGCGCAACGCCGAGGTCCCGACCGCGGTCGAGGCCGGCCTGGCCGGTGACGAATGGTCCCGGTCCGTGCTTCCGCTGCTGGCCGTGCTGTTCGGTTTCGGTACGACGTTCGTGGCGCTGGTTCGCCGCCGGACGCGTGTCCAGGCCGTCACGCGCGACTGACCGAACCGGACGCGGCCGCTCCTTGCTGGGGGTGGCCGCGTTCGGCATGGTCATCGCGCTCGTCGGAGCGGCGTTCTGGTTCCGTCAGGGGGCGCAGCTGACGGAAGTCGTGCCCCAGGGCGGCGCGGCGGTGGTCACCGGCTCAGAGCTGGCCGCCTCCTCGCCGGCGGCGAAGATCGCTCCCTGGCGGCCCGGGGCCCCGCGCAGCATCCACATCGGCCGGCTGGGCGTCAGGTCACCGGTCCAGCCGATCCACGTCGCCGGCAGCGCCCTGACACCCCCGAGCGACCCGGCCGTCCTCGGATGGTGGGCCGACGGCGCGCGCCCTGGCGACGTGAGGGGAAGCGTTCTCGTGACCGGCCACACCGTGAGCACCGGTGGCGCAGCCCTCGACCGGCTGGAGGCCCTCCGACCCGGTGACGCCGTCACCGTGCGGACCCGCCGGGACGTCCTGGAGTACGCCGTACGTCGGGTGGCAATCATCGAGAAGGGTCTGGTGGCCCAGCGGGCGGAGCGGCTGTTCAGCCAGGAAGTGCCAGGACGGCTCGTGCTCGTCACCTGCGGAGACTGGGACGGCACGAGACACCGGAGCAACGTCGTGGTCACCGCCCAGCCGACTGGCTGAGCAACCCTTAAGGCGTTCCTAAGACCGTCTCTCAACGCAATCCTTAAGGCTTTTCTTGAGATGGACCCCTGCCACCCTTTAGTAGATTGGTCAACTTCCAGAGCGGGGGGCTCGGGGGCGGTCTCCCGTAACCGACAAGTTCTCGGGGAGACCCACACGGGGGGATTCCATATGGTTCGCCATTCCGTATTCACCAGCATGATCAAGCTCCTCATCGCTCTGCTCACGGCACTTGTGTTCGTCGGCATCGGAGGAGTCACCGTGTCCGCGGGCGCCCACGACTGCGGCTGCCAGGAGGACAACAGCGGGCCCGGCTCGACCGGCCCCGACAACAGCGGGCCCGGCAACGCTTGCCACGACAACAGCGGGCCCGGCTCCACCACCAGTGGCTCCAGCGGCAGCTCCGACAGCGGGTCCAACAGCGGGTCCAACAGCGGGTCCAACAGCGGGCCCAGCGCCAATAGCGGGCCCGGCAATGCCGAAGACGACTGTCCAGTGGACGCGCCGGACGACGGTGGCGACAGCACCGACCCGGGCAACGGCCCGCAGCAGCAGCGGCGGCGGCGGGCAGTCTGCCGGTTCCAACACCGTGGTGCTCGGGGCACAGGCCTCGACCGCGCCGACCCAGGCAGGCGCCGCGGTTCCGACCGCCGTCAACGCCGGCCTGACCAGCGGCGAGGAGTCACCCTCCGCGCTCGCGGTCCTGGCGATCCTGGTCGGCCTCGCGATGACGTTCGCGGCGCTGGTCCGTCGCCGGACGCGTGCCTAGGTGGTGACACGCGACTGATCGATTTGAACGCGGCCGCTCCCTGCTGGGAGTGGCCGCGTTCGGCCGTTCCCGAGGCGACCGGCCGGGTGGAATAGGCGCAACCCTTCTCCGGTTGGATCATTAGTTGCAGTTTCAACTACAGGAGGAGTGGCGATGCAGTTCGGCATCTTCACCGTCGGCGACGTCACGACGGACCCGACGACCGGCCGGACCCCGACCGAGCACGAACGGATCAAGAACACCGTCGCCATCGCGCAGAAGGCCGAGGAGGTCGGCCTCGACGTGGTGGCGGTCGGCCAGCATCACAACCCGCCGTTCGTGGCGTCCTCACCGACGACCACCATGGCCTTCATCGCCGCCCAGACCCGGCGAATCATCCTCTCCACGTCCACCACCCTGATCACGACCACCGACCCGGTCCGGATCGCCGAGGACTACGCCACCCTCCAGCACCTCACCGACGGGCGGATGGACCTGATGCTCGGCCGGGGCAACACCGGCCCGGTCTACCCGTGGTTCGGCAAGGACATCCGCGAGGGCATCAACCTCGCCATCGAGAACTACGCGCTGCTGCACCGGCTGTGGCGCGAGGACGTCGTGGACTGGGAAGGGCGCTTCCGCACCCCGCTCCAGGGGTTCACGTCCACGCCGCGACCCCTGGACGGCGTACCTCCCTTCGTCTGGCACGGCTCGATCCGCAGCCCGGAGATCGCCGAGCAGGCGGCGTACTACGGCGACGGCTTCTTCTCCAACCACATCTTCTGGCCCGCCTCCCACACCGCGCAGATGGTGAGCCTCTACCGGCGTCGCTTCGAGCACTACGGGCACGGCAGCGCGGACCAGGCGATCGTCGGGCTCGGCGGGCAGGTCTTCATGCGCCGCAACAGCCAGGACGCGGTGAACGAGTTCCGCCCCTACTTCGACAACGCCCCGGTCTACGGCCACGGCCCGTCGCTCGAGGACTTCATGGCCCAGACGCCGCTGACGGTCGGCTCGCCGCAGCAGGTGATCGAGCGGACCCTCGGCTTCCGTGAGTACGTCGGCGACTACCAGCGCCAGCTCTTCCTGATGGACCACGCCGGGCTGCCGCTGAAGACGGTGCTCGAGCAGCTCGACCTGCTCGGCGAGGAGGTCGTGCCGGTGCTGCGCCGGGAGTTCGCGGCGCTCAAGCCCGACCACGTCCCGGACCCGCCCACCCACGCCGGACGGGTCGCCACTGCCGGCGCCGCGCCGCAGGAGGTGACCGCGTGATGAGGCGCCTCGTCGTCGTCTCGGCCGGACTCTCGGTCCCGTCGTCCACCCGCCTGCTCGCCGACCGGCTGGCCGACGCCGTGGTGTCGGCGACGGAGGCCCGGGGGTCGACGGTCGAGGTCGAGCACGTGGAGCTGCGCCCGCTGGCCCACCCGCTGGCCGACCACCTGCTCACCGGATTCGCTTCGGGTGACCTGGCCGACGCCATCGCGAAGGTGCGCCGCGCCGACGGGCTGGTGGTCGTCACGCCGGTGTTCTCGGCGTCGTACTCCGGACTCTTCAAGACGTTCGTGGACGTCCTCGAGCCCGGGACGCTGGACGGCAAGCCGGTACTGGTCGCCGCCACCGGCGGCACCGCCCGGCACTCGATGGTGCTCGACCACGCGCTGCGGCCCCTGTTCTCCTACCTGCGTGCCGTCGTGGTCCCCACCGGGGTCTTCGCGGCCAGCGAGGACTTCGGCCGCACCGACGAGGGTCACCTCGACAAGCGGGTCCGACGCGCCGCGGGCGAGCTCGCCGCCCTCATGGGGGACGACCCGCAGCCCGCGCCGTCCACGGAGGAGCGGCGGTCCATCGAGGAGCAGTTCGAGGACCCGACGCCGTTCGACGAGCTCCTGCGCCGCGCCGGAGGCGCCTGACCTCAGTGTTGGCCGCGGCGGAGCCGCCTCAGTGCTGGTAGGTGCCGTGGACGATCGCGCGGCCGGCGGTCTTGAAGGCCAGGTTGAACGACACCACGGCGGGGGAGGCGTCGGAGTCGACCCCGAGGCTCTCCTCCTTCACCGCGTGGACCACGAAGAAGTAGCGGTGGACCTGGTCGCCCTCCGGCGGAGCGGCACCCATGAACCCCTTCTCGCCGCCGTCGTTGCGGCAGTGGAACGCCGATCCGGGGAGGTCGCCCGAGGCCGCGCCGGCGTCCAGTGAGGTGACGTCGGCCGGGACGTCGACCAGCACCCAGTGCCAGAAGCCGCTCGGCGTGGGGGCGTCGGGGTCGAAGCAGGTGATCGTGAAGCTCTTGGTGCCCTCCGGCGCTCCCTCCCACGACAGCTGGGGAGAGGTGTTGCCCTCCGCGGCCACCTGGTCGTCCTTGAGCGGCTTGCCGTCGGAGACGTCCTCGCTGGTCACCGTGAACGACGGAACCTCGGGGAGCAGGTCGTAGGGGTTCGGGTGTACCGGGCGGTCCAGGCTCATGTGCTCTCCTCACAACTCGACTCGCGGCGCGGGTTGATCCCACTCGCCAGTCAACCTAGTCCGATGGGTGAGCGAGCGGAACGGTCCCCGGCACCCGGGCCGGGACAATGAGCAGCGTGGACTTCGCGACGTACCCCTCCGGGCTGCGCCTGGCCGGCCGACGGGTCGTGGTGGTCGGTGCGGGGCAGGTCGCGCAGCGCCGGATTCCCGGCCTGATCGCGGCCGGCGCCGAGGTGTACGTCGTCTCGCCGGAGGTGACACCGGCGATCGAGGGTCTCGTCGGGGCCGGCGAGGTCGAGTGGGCCGACCGGGGCTTCCGCGACGACGACCTCGACGGCGCGTGGTACGTCATCGCCGCCACCGACGACCCGGCGGTCAACCAGTCCGTCAGCGCCGGCGCCGAGGCCCGCCGGATCTTCTGCGTGCGGAGCGACGACGCCACCGCCGCGACCGCCTGGACCCCGGCCGTGGGCCGGCACGCGGGGGTGACCGTGGCGGTGCTGGGCAACCGTGACCCGCGCCGCTCGGCCGGCGTCCGCGACGAGATCCTCGAGGGCCTGCGCGAGGGCACGATCACGGCGCGACACCACCGCGACCGCTCGCCGGGTGTCGTCCTGGTGGGCGGCGGGCCGGGTGACCCGGAGCTGATGTCGGTGGCGGGACGGAAGGCACTGATGGAGGCCGACGTCGTCGTGGCCGACCGGCTGGCGCCGCGCGAGCTGCTGGGCGAGCTGCCGGCGGACGTGGAGCTGATCGACGTCGCGAAGCTGCCGCGCGGTCGGTCGGCGCAGCAGGAGGAGATCAACCGGATCATCGTCGAGCGCGCCCGGGCCGGGCAGCGGGTGGTGCGGTTCAAGGGCGGCGACAACTTCGTGTTCGGCCGGGGGTTCGAGGAGGTGCTCGCCTGCCGCGAGGCCGGCGTACCGGTCACGGTGGTCCCCGGCCTGACCAGTCCGATCGCGGTCCCGGCCGTCGCCGGCATCCCGGTCACCCACCGCGGGGTGGCGCACGCGTTCACGGTCCTCTCCGGCCACCTGCCGCCGGACCACCCCGACTCGCTGGTCAACTGGAAGGCGGTTGCCGGCCTCGACGGCACCATCCTGTTGATGATGGCGGTCGAGAACGCCGCGCTCATCGCCGACGCCCTCGTCGCCGGCGGCCGTGCACCGTCGACCCCGGTCGCGGTGGTCTGTGACGGGACGATGCCGGGGGAGCGGACCGTGCTGTCGACGCTCGGCGACCTCGGCCACGACCTGTCGGCCGCGCAGGTCCGGCCGCCCGCGATCATCGTCGTGGGCGAGGTGGTCGCCGTCGCGCATCCCGACCATTACGCGTGATGGCCGACCTGCACGAGATCACCGATCCCACCGACGCCCGTCTCGCCGACTACCGCGACCTGCGCGACGTCGAGCTGCGCAAGCACCTCGAGAGCGAGCACGGACTCTTCCTCGCCGAGGGCGAGAAGGTCGTCCGGCGGGCGGTCGAGGCCGGTTTCGCTCCGAGGTCGTTCCTGATGGCGCCGCGCTGGCTGGAGGGCCTCGCGGACGTGCTCGGACGCTGCGATGCGCCGTGCTTCGTCGTCTCCGAGGCGCTCGCCGAGGAGGTCACGGGCTTCCACGTGCACAGGGGAGCCTTGGCGTCACTCGAACGACGTCCGCTCCCGTCCGTCGAGTCGGTGCTGGCCGGGGCGAGGTCGGTACTCGTCCTCGAGGACATCGTCGACCACACCAACGTCGGCGCGATCTTCCGCTCCGGCGCCGCGCTGGGCTTCGACGCCGTGCTGCTGGCGCCCCGGTGCGCGGACCCGCTCTACCGCCGGGCGATCAAGGTCGCCATGGGCGCCGTCTTCACGCTGCCGTGGACCCGCCTCCCCGACTGGTACGACGCCCTGCCGACCCTCTCCGCGGCCGGCTTCACCACGATTGCCTTGACCCTCGCCGACGATGCGGCACCGATCGAGCAGGCGGTCGCCGGCCTGGACCGGGTGGCGCTGGTCCTCGGCTCCGAGGGACACGGGCTGTCCCAGCGCTGGGAGACCTCGGCCGACCGGCGGGCGGTGATCCCGATGCGCGAGGGCATCGACTCCCTCAACGTCGCGGCCGCGACGGCCGTGGCCTGCTACGTGACCGCGCGGCGCTAGGTTGCCCGTTCGCTACGTTTTGGCCATGAGCGACTACGAGACCGCGCCCGCCGACTCGGCGTACCACCGCACGCTGCCGATCGGGGAGCGGCTGTCCACCCGTCCGCTGGTCGACGACGACCTGTCGTGCTTCGACGACGTCACCCTGTCGGTGCTGGCGCCGATGCTGGTGCCGGAGAAGCCCCGGGTCGGTGAGCTGGACCGTGCCGAGTGCGGCCACTGCCGCCCGTCTGAGCACACGATCTGGTCCGACGAGCTGTGGCAGGTCCGGGCCGGCTGGGACCGCATGGGCATCCCCTACGTCGGCGGCATCGCGCCCGCGCGAGCACCACCGCCTCGAGGACGCGCCGATCGAGCTGCTGACCACGCTCGGGCCGCTGCTCCAGCGCGTGAGTGCCGCGGTCAAGGCGATCCCGGGCGTGGCCCGCTGCCACTTCGCCCGCTGGGGCGACGGCTCCGAGCACTTCCACATGTGGGCGCTGGCCCGACCGGCCGGGATGATGCAGGGCCGCGGGGCGATCCTGGCCTTCTGGGACGCCGTGCTGCCGTCGTTGTCAGAGGAGATGAAGGCCGAGCACCTGCGGATCGTGGCCGAATCCCTGGCCGCCGGGGG
Organism: uncultured Actinomycetota bacterium; assembly: GCA_963848795.1. Lineage (GTDB taxonomy): Bacteria > Actinomycetota > Actinomycetes > Propionibacteriales > Nocardioidaceae > Nocardioides. The sequence continues at coordinate 239,135 of CAWKEX010000016.1, read as the reverse complement.
AGGGACGCCCTTCCCGCAGCGGTGACGGGCCGCCTACCATCGACGTACCGATTTGCTGCAAACTCGCCAGAAGGCAACCGCTGGTGAGTCTGCGGTTGCGCACCGTCAGTCCGGTTTGCAGCATTCCGGTACGGGCGGACCGAGACCGGCCCCTCAGGCGTCGGCGCGGGCGTCCTCGAGCGGCCAGTCCGCGGGGTAGTCCTCGACCGCCTGGTCGTGCTGCTTCTGGAGCTTCTTGCGGAGCTTGGTCGAGAGCCGGTCCCCGAAGACCGTGCCCAGGGTGTGGTCGGTCTCGTGCTGGAGACAGCGGGCGAGCAGGCCGTCGCCGGAGAAGGTGACCGGCTCGCCGGTGACCCCGGTGCCGGAGACCGAGGCGAAGTCGGGTCGCGGGCACTCCACGAACGCGCCCGGGAACGACAGGCAGCCCTCGTCGGCCACGTCCAGCTTCCGGTCACGGCCCTCGGGCAGGGTGAGCGCCGGGTTGCAGACGACGCCGACGGTGCGCTCGTGCTCGGCGTCGGGGCAGTCGAACACGAAGACCGCCAGGTCGACACCGATCTGGCACGCGGCGAGGCCGACGCCGTCGGCGGCGTACATCGTCGCGACCATGTCCGCCACCAGGGCGCGCAGCTCGTCGTCGTACGACGTCACCGGCTGCTGGGGGCGGTGCATGACCGGGGTGCCCCACCGCGTCATCGGGCGGACCGTCCCGCCCTCCGGGAGCAGGCCGTACGGCGCGTGGGCAGGTGGGTCGGACGGCCGGGGCATGGAGGGGAGCCTAGCGAGCGAGCAGCTGTGACCGAGGAACGAGGTCACAGCTGCTCGAGCGAAGGTCGAGCAAGCCCCGCGACCGACGAAGGAGGGCGCGACGGGCGGGTCGAGACCCGGCGACCTCATGTGAGCGGGGACACCGCCCCCGCTGTGGCCTTTGCCTGTAACTCAGAGTTACATTATCGGCATGTCCCTGACCAAGACCCTCCGGCCCGGCGGCCGGCACGGCATCTCCTCGAAGGAGAGCCGCGACCCGATCGGGCTCGCCGTCGCCGCGCTGAACAAGCTCGCCTCGAGCGACGTGCTCGACCGGATCGGACTGCGCAAGCAGGCCGAGCAGACCGTCTTCACCGTGACCCGGAGCGGCTTCGCGACCATCACCAGCGCCAGCCGCACCTTCGCCCGTCGGGGCAAGCGCGGCAAGGCCGGGCGTCCGGGTCGCGCCCACGCGGTCACGTGGCGTCTTCGACCTCACGCCCACCGAGGACGAGCAGATGCTGGTCGACGTGGTGAGCGAGTTCGCCGAGGAGGTGGTCCGGCCCGCGGCCGCCGCCGCCGACGACGGCCTGCGCCGCCCCCGACGACCTCCTCAAGGCGACCCTCGAGATCGGGCTGCCCATCCTCGGCGTGCCCGAGTCGCTCGGCGGCATCGCGGAGGAGCGCTCCGCGATGGCCGGCACGCTGGTCGCCGAGGCGCTCGCGAAGGGCGACATGGGCCTGGCCGTGGCCACGCTCGCGCCCGGCTCGGTCGCCACCGCGATCGGCCTGTGGGGCACCGACGAGCAGCAGAGCACCTACCTGCCCGCCTTCGCCGGTGACGACGTCCCGGCCGCGGCCGCTGGCCCTCAACGAGCCCACCGTCCTCTTCGACGCGCTCCAGCCCTCGACGACCGCGGTCCGGGAGGGCGACTCCTACGTCCTGAACGGCGTCAAGAACCTCGTCCCGCGCGGCGCCGACGCCGAGCTGTTCGTGGTCGGCGCCGAGCTCGACGGCCAGCCGGTGCTCTTCCTCGTCGAGTCCGGCACCGACGGCCTCGCCGTCGAGGGCGACCCGGCCATGGGCGTCCGCGCGGCGTCCCTCACCAGGCTGACCCTCACCGACGTCACCGTCGACGCGGGCGCCGTCCTCGGCGCCACGGACGGCACGACGTACGCCGAGTGCGTGCGGCTCTCCCGCCTCGCCTGGTGCGCGCTCGCGGTCGGCACCGGCCAGGCCGTGCTCGACTACGTCACGCCGTACGTCAAGGAGCGGGAAGCGTTCGGCGAGCCGGTCGCCCACCGCCAGTCGGTGGCGTTCATGGTCGCCAACATCGCCATCGAGCTGCAGTCGATGCGGCTGCTCACCTACAAGGCGGCCGGCCGCGCCGCCGCCGGCAAGGACTTCTCCCGCGAGGTCGCGCTGGCCCGCAAGCTGTGCGCCGACAAGGGCATGCAGATCGGCCTCGACGGCGTCCAGCTGCTCGGTGGCCACGGCTTCGTCAAGGAGCACCCGGTCGAGCGGTGGTACCGCGACCTGCGTGCCGTCGGCGTCATGGAAGGAAGCGTGCTCGTCTGATGATCAATCTCGACGATCCGAAGAAGTTCCGGACCCTCACCGGACAGGCCCACCAGGTCGCGATGAACATGCTGCGGCCGATCTCCCGCAAGTACGACCGCGCCGAGCACGAGTACCCCAAGGAGCTCGACATGCTCGCCGCGATGATCGACGGGCTCTCCGAGTCCGGCGCCAGCGAGGGCGCCGGCGCCTCCGGCGTACGGACGGTCCGAGGGCGAGGACGACGGGGCCGTGAAGAACGGCACCAACCTCGCCTCGGTGATGTCCATCGCCGAGATGTGCTGGGGCGACGTCGGCCTCCTGCTCTCCATGCCTCGCCAGGGCCTCGGCAACTCGGCCATCGCCTCGGTCGCCGACGAGGAGCAGCACGAGCGCTTCGACGGGCTGTGGGCGTCGATGGCGATCACCGAGCCCAGCACCGGGTCGGACTCCGCCAGCATCTCCACCACCGCCCGGCTCGACGGCGATCACTACGTGCTCAACGGCGAGAAGATCTTCGTCACCGCCGGCGACCGCTCCGACGCGGTCGTCGTCTGGGCAACCCTCGACAAGGAGCTCGGCCGCGCCGCGATCAAGTCGTTCGTGGTACCCAAGGGCACCCCGGGGATGACGGTGGAACGACTCGACCACAAGCTCGGGATCCGCTCCTCCGACACCGCGACGATCCGGTTCGAGGACTGCCGGGTGCCGGCGGAGAACCTGCTCGGGTCACCGGAGGTCGACGTCAAGCAGGGGTTCGCCGGCGCGATGGCGACCTTCGACAACACCCGCCCGCTTGGTCGCCGCGATGGCGGTGGGCTGTGCCCGGGCGTCCCTCGACCTGACCCGTGAGCTGCTGGAGGAGGCCGGCGTCGAGATCGACTACGACCGGCCGGCCGTCGTCCAGTCCGCGGCCGCCGCCAAGTTCCTCCAGATGGAGGCCGACTGGGAGGCCGCCCACCTGCTGATGCTGCAGGCCGCCTGGATGGCCGACAACCGCAAGCCGAACTCGCTGGAGGCGTCGATGGCCAAGGCGAAGGCCGGCCGGGTCGGCTCCGACATCACCCTCAGCTGCGTGGAGCTCGCCGGCTCCGTCGGCTACGGCGAGACCGAGCTGCTCGAGAAGTGGGCCCGGGACTCCAAGATCCTCGACATCTTCGAGGGCACCCAGCAGATCCAGCAGCTGATCGTGGCCCGCCGGATCCTGGGGCTCTCCAGCGCCGAGCTGAAGTAGCTACCCGCCGCTCGGGGTCCCGGCCTTCTTCGCGGGTGCCTGCTTCGCAGCGGCCTTCTTCACCGGTGCGTCCTGGCTGGGCTTCCTCGGCGGGAGCTTCGCGCTGGGCGAGGACTTCTTCGCCGGCTTCTTCCGCGCCTGCGGCTTCGGGGCGACGTTCTTCGCGACGTCGGCGGGAGTGACGGGTGCCTCGGGCTGGAGCGGTGCGGGCGTCGGCTCGGCTCGGCGAACGGTCGGCTCAGCCGCGCGGTGCGGGCGGGGCGGGCGGTGCGGGAGCCGGGGCCGGGGCGGGCGCGGTCGGCCGTCGTACGGCGGGGGATGCGGGCGACCACCGCTCCGGCGGTCCGGCCGGCGACGCGGCCGCGGCGCCGCGCAGGACCTGCCCGGCGACGGACCTGCCGACCTTCAACGTGCTCGTGATCCTCGGGTGCGGCTTGCTCACGGGGCGTCCTCCTGGGGTCGGTCGGCCATTCAGTCAAGCCTGTCTGCGCAGTCAAGCACGTGGCCAAGAGGGGCCCGGTTCGCGGTGGGTCAGGCAATCTCGCGGAACGGGTCGTGCTCGGAGAGGATCCGCTCGACCCGCGCCTGGTCGAGCCGGGCGTGGACGGCCTGGTTCTCCTGGGCGTCCCGGACGCACTTGGCGAGGGTGAATGACGAGGTGGTCAGGTACATGACCCCGAGGCCGAGGAAGGCCCGGATCCAGGGATCGACGGGCAGGTAGATCACCGCGAAGATCATGGTCAGCAGGGCGATGCCGAAGGAGATGCCGGCCTGCATGAAGAAGGCGTTGGTGTTCTTGGACTGGGTCGGTGTGCTCATGGCGCCAGCCTTCCGGCTGCCCGCGCCTGCCACCGGTCGTCGTACCCGACCGCGGGTGAGTACGTAACCTCAGCCCATGAAGCTGTACGCCGACACTCCGGCCCGCGCCACACGTCAGGTCCTCGCCGACGTCCTGTTCCTGCTCTGGCTCGTCATGTGGGTGATGGCCGGCAACGCCGTCCACGACGCCACGCTCGAGCTGGCCGGCCCCGGCCGCCAGACCGAGGAGTCGGCCACGAGCCTGGCCGAGTCCATGCAGGACGCCGGCGACGCGCTCGACGACGTACCGATCGTGGGCGACAGCGCCCGCGCGCCGTTCGACCAGGCCGCCGAGGCGTCCGGCGCGCTCGCCGACGCGGGTCGAGCCGAGGTGGAGGCCGTCGAGGGGCTGGCGTTCTGGCTGAGGCTGGCGGTGACCCTGATCCCGATCCTGGTCGTGGCAGCGTTCTTCCTTCCTGTGCGGTGGCGATTCGTCCGCGAGGCCACCGCCGGCCAGAAGTTCATGGACTCGGAGGCCGACCTGCAGCTGTTCGCGCTCCGGGCCATGTCCAACCAGCCGATGCACCAGCTGGCCAGGATCTCCGACGACCCCGTCGGGGCCTGGCAGCGGGGTGACCGGGACGTCGTCCACGCCCTCGCGAGGCTCGAGATGCGGTCGGTGGGGCTGAGACCGCCCCGCGTGCGGAGTGCCTGATCGGGGCCGGGTTGGCAGACTGCACCGCATGTCGGACAAGAAGCGCAGCGAGCTGATCGTCTCCGTCCTCGACGACGCCTTCGCGCCGCTGATGAAGGCGGACCCGGTGGCGTTCCGGGCCAAGTACCGCAAGATGGCCTCGGACCCGCACGCGTTCTACCGGGGCAGTGCCTGTCTCTTCTACGCCGACCTGGCCGACGCCGACGACCCGTACGTCGACGACCACAGCGGCCGGATCTGGGTGCACGGCGACCTGCACGTCGAGAACTTCGGCACCTACCTGAACTCCAACGGCCGGATGGTCTTCGACGTCAACGACTTCGACGAGGCCTACCTGGGCAGGTACACGTGGGACCTGCAGCGCTTCGCGGCCTCGCTGGCGCTGACGGGCTGGCAGAAGGCGCTGCCCGAGGAGGACGTGCGCCGGCTGATCGGGAAGTACGTGCGGTCCTACCTCGCGCAGGTGGACGACTACCGCCACAGCGAGGACGACGACGACTTCGCGCTGCACCTCGAGAACACCAGCGGGCCGATCCTCGAGGCGCTGGTCAGCGCCCGGTGCCGCCGCCGGGCGGACCTGCTCGACGGGACCACGGTGCTCGAGGACGGAACCCGCATGTTCCGGCACGACTCGTCGGTCCGTGAGCTGTCGAAGACCGAGCGGACGAAGGTGGTCCGGGCCTTCGACCGCTACCTCGAGACGATCCCGGAGGACAAGCGGTTCGACCGCGGAGCTCTTCTACGAGCTGCGCGACGTCGTGGGCAAGACCGGCTTCGGCATCGGCAGTGCCGGGCTGCCGGCGTACAACCTGCTGGTGGAGGGCTTCAGCCAGGCGCTCGACAACGACGTGGTGCTGTCGATGAAGCAGGCCAACATCCCGGCCGTGAGCCGGTTCGTGGACACCAGCGAGGTCGACGACTACTTCGAGAACGAGGGCCACCGCACGGCCGTGAGCCAGCGCGCCCTGCAGGTGCACACCGACCCTCTGCTTGGGCTACACCTCGCTCGACGGCGTCGGGTTCGTCGTCTCGGAGGTGTCGCCCTACGAGGTCGACCTGGACTGGTCGGGCATCACCGAGCCCGACGACATCGGCGCAGTGGTCGACCTGCTCGGCCGGGCGACCGCGAAGATCCACTGTGCCTCCGACGAGGACAGCGAGCAGGACCTCGTCGACTTCCAGGTGGAGGAGGCCATCGCCGACAGCGTGGAGGGGCGCCGGCGGGAGTTCACGGCGTGGGTGACCGACTTCGGGATGGAGTACGCCGTGCAGGTGCGCAACGACCACACCCTCTTCGTCGAGGCCTTCCGCGAGGGCCGGATCGGGGTCTCCGCGACGTAGGCAGGCTCGCCCTCAGTCCACGGAGGCACCATCGGAGGCCGTGGCCGGCAGGTGCGTGGGCGCTCCCAGCCCGGCGGCGGCGAACGCGACGTCCAGTGCAGTGGTGACCGCAGCTGCCCGCTCCTCGGGAACCAGCGAGACGATCGAGCCGCCGAACCCGCCGCCGGTCAGCCGCGAGCCCAGGGCGCCGGCCTCGCGGGCCGTCGTCACGGCCAGGTCCAGCTCCGGGCAGGACACCTCGAAGTCGTCGCGCAGCGAGTGGTGGGACGCGTCGAGCAGCACGCCCAGAGCCGGCCAGTCGCCGGCGTCCGATCGCGTCGACGGCCTCCGTGACCCGCGCGTTCTCGGTGACCACGTGCCTGGCCCGGCGCCGCAGGCGCTCGTCGGTCAGGCGGTCCAGGTCGGCCTCCGCGGCCTGCCGGAGCGAGTCGAGGCCGAGGGCGCCGGCCGCTGCCTCGCAGTCGTCGCGGCGCTCGGCGTACCCGCCGGTGGCGTGGGCGTGCGAGACCCCGGTGTCCGTCACCACCAGGGTGAGGCCGTCTTGGTCCAGGGGGAGGGGTACGTCGCTGGTGGTGTCGTCGTCGAAGTCGATGAGCAGGGCCGAGCCCGCCGTGGCCAGCATCGCGACGGTCTGGTCCATGCCCCCGGTCGGCGCTCCGACGTACTCCGTCTCGGCCCGCACGCAGGCGTGGGCCAGCCGGGTGCGCACCCGTGGGGAGAGCGGCAGGTCGAGCAGGCCCGCGACCGCGACTGCCACGGCGCACTCCAGGGCGGCTGAGCTCGACAGCCCGGCGCCGATCGGGACCTCGCTGTCGACGCGAATGTCGAGCCCGGGCACGTCGAGCCCACCCTGGCGCAGCGCCCACAGCACGCCGGTGACGTAGCCGACCCATCCGGGCGCCGCTCGCGGTGCGAGCCCTTCGATGTTCCCCTCCCAGGGATCCGGGAACGAGCTGCTGCGCACCCGGAGCGAGCCGTCCGGAAGCGGCGCCAGCGCCGCTGACGCCGCCTGGGGCAGCGCCAACGGCAGGCACAGCCCGGCGTTGTAGTCGGTGTGCTCACCGATCAGATTGACCCGTCCGGGCGCCCGGCCGACTGCTTCAGGGTGGAAGTTCACGAGCACAGCCTAGGAACCCGGGGGAGTGGATACTGGACTCGTGCGCTTCCTCGACGACGCGGCCCCGCCCCACGACCTCACCTACGACGACGTCTTCATGGTCCCCCGGCAGTCCGGAGTGGCCAGCAGGTACGACGTCGACCTGGCGACCGCGGACGGCACCGGCGCGACGTTGCCGCTCGTGGTCGCCAACATGACCGCGATCGCCGGCAAGCGGATGGCCGAGACCGTGGCCCGCCGTGGCGGGATCGCAGTGGTCCCGCAGGACATCCCGCTGCCGGTGGTGGCCGACGTCGTGGCGTTCGTGAAGTCGCGGCACCTCGTCTACGACACTCCGATCGAGCTGCGGACCGACCAGACGGTGGCCGAGGCCCTCGCGCTGATCCCGAAACGAGCGCATCGGGCCGCGGTGGTCGTGTCCGGGCAGAAGCCGGTCGGTGTGGTGTCCGAGGCCGACTGCGTCGACGTCGACCGTTTCGCCCAGGTCGGCCAGGTGATGAACCCGTCGTTCGTGCAGATCGCCGCGGACACCGACCCGCGGGCCGCCTTCGACGCCCTCGATTCAGCCCGCACGCGGCTCGCCGTCGCCGTCGACGAGGAGGGGTCGCTGGTCGGGGTGCTGACACCGACCGGGGCGCTGCGCACCACGCTCTACGAGCCCGCCGTCGACGGTGCCGGTGGCCTGCGGGTCGCGGCGGCGATCGGGGTCAACGGCGACGTGAAGTCCAGGGCCGCCGAGCTGCTGGAGGCCGGGATCGACTGCCTGGTGGTGGACACCGCGCACGGCCACCAGGACCGGATGACCGAAGCGCTCGGTGCCGTGCGTGCCCTGTCGCCGTCGGTGCCTGTCGCAGCCGGGAACGTCGTCTCCGGCGAGGGCACGAGGGCGCTGATCGAGGCCGGCGCGGACATCGTCAAGGTGGGCGTCGGGCCGGGCGCGATGTGCACGACCCGGATGATGACCGGGGTCGGCCGGCCGCAGTTCTCGGCCGTCCTCGAGTGCGCGACCGCGGCTCACGAGCTCGGCAGGCACGTGTGGGCCGACGGCGGCGTACGACACCCGCGGGACGTGGCCCTGGCGCTCGCCGCCGGCGCCTCGTCGGTGATGATCGGGTCGTGGTTCGCCGGCACCCACGAGTCGCCGGGCGACCTGCTCCACGACGCGGACGGACGCCCCTTCAAGGTGAGCTTTGGTATGGCCTCAGCGAGAGCCGTCGCGAACCGCACGCACAGCGAGTCTCCGTACGACCGGGCCCGGAAAGGCCTCTACGAGGAGGGCATCTCGTCCTCGAGGATGTACCTCGACCCGGCCCGTCCCGGCGTCGAGGACCTGATCGACCAGATCTGCTCGGGCGTGCGGTCGGCGTTCACCTACGCAGGGGCGCGCTCCCTGGCAGAGTTCCACGATCGTGCGGTGGTCGGTGTGCAGTCGGCTGCCGGGTTCCACGAGGGGCGCCCGCTCGACACCAGCTGGTGAGCGCCCCGCCGAGCGAAAGGCGCCCCGGACCGGTCCGCCGCTGTTAATCTCCCGGCCGGGAGGGCGGGTATGGGTCGCTCGGTACTGGACGTGGAACGGCCGCCGGAGGGCGGGCGTCACCCGGGTGCGCAACGGCACCGGGGCGACCGGTTCGCCTTCCGTCGTGCCGCGAGCGTCCGGGGCGCCCTCGCGATCACCCTTCTCGGGGCCGTCCTGCCCGGGGGCGGCTACGCGTGGACCGGGCGGCGGCTGGGGTACGCCGTGCTGCTGCCCAGCATGGCGGGGCTCGGGGTGCTCATCGCCTTCGCCCAGGAGGATCTGGCGACGTTGCTCGAGTTCGCGTTCGACCCGGTCCGCCTGCGCACCGCGGCCGTCCTGACCTCCGCGGCGTTCGCCGTCTGGGCATTCACCGTGGTGACGACGTACCTGATGGCCCGGCCGGTGGGAGTACGACGACTCCACTCGCGGCTCGGTGTGGCAGTGGCGTGCCTGCTCTGCCTGGGGGTGGCCCTGCCGGTGGCTCAGGGGGTCCGCTATGCCCGGACCCAGGCCGAGCTGGTGGCCCACGTCTTCGAGGACAACCGCAGCGCAACGGTCCCGCGGGATACGACCCGGGAGGACCCGTGGGGCGGCCGCGAGCGGGTCAGCGTGCTCCTCCTCGGCGGCGACGGATCGGTGAGCCGCAGCGGGATCAGGACCGACTCGGTCATCCTCCTCAGCATCGACACGGGGTCCGGCCAAGGGGTGATGTTCAGCCTGCCGAGGAACATGATGGCTGCACAGTTCCCCGAGGACAGCCCCCTGCGCGAGGTGTTCCCGGACGGGTTCACCGGCGAGGGCGATCCGGCTGCCTGGATGCTGAATGCGGTCTACGGCCAGGTCCCCGCCTTGCATCCCGGCATCTTCGGGGAGTCCGACAACGAGGGCGCCGACGCGCTCAAGCACGCCGTCGCCGGGAGCCTCGGCACCGAGGTCGACTACTACGTGCTGGTCAACCTGCTCGGTTTCCAGCAGATCGTGGACGCGATGGGTGGCGTGACCGTGAACATCAACGAACCGGTCGCGATCGACGGCGACACCGATCGCGGCATTCCGCCCAGCGACTACCTCGAGCCGGGGCCGGACCAGCACCTGAACGGCTACCAGGCGCTCTGGTACACCCGCGGCCGCTGGGGTTCCGACGACTACGAGCGGATGCTGCGGCAGCGGTGCATGATCGACGCCCTGGTCGAGGAGGCGGACCCCTTCAACCTCCTTCGCCGCTACCAGGCGCTGGCCCAGGCCGGCCAGGAGATCGTCCGGACCGACATTCCTCGACACCTGCTGCCCGCGTTCGTCGACCTCGGCCTGAAGGTGAAGGAGCGGAGGCTGCGGTCGATCGCGTTCGTCACCTCCGACCGGTTCTTCTCCGGTGACCCCGACTTCGGGTGGATGCAGTCGGTGGTGGACCGGGCCCTCGACCCCGGAGGGCGCGGGGGCGGTGACGGCCCGAAGGACCCGGGCAGAGCCGTCAAGGTCGCCGACGCCTGCGGGTACGACCCTGCGGGGTGAACTCAGCCTCGCGAGCTGCGCTCGGTGCGGCCGCGGACGATCCCGATGAAGTCCTGGATCCTCGGGTCGTCGTTGTCGACCAGCCAGGCCAGTCCGACCTTCGTGGTCGGCAGGTCGGTCACCGGCCGGAACGTGACGTCTCGACGGTGGTGCAGCCGGGCCACCGACATGGGCACGACCAGGACCCCGGTCCCGCTGGCGACCACCTCGACCGCCTCCCGCAGTGACATCGGCGGGAAGTCGAGCTGCTCGGCCTCCGGGATCCAGCCGGACTCGTGCGGAAGGACCAGCTGCTCGTCGGCCAGGTCGTGGGTCGTCACCTCGTCGGCGACAGTCACCAGATGGTCCTTCCCGACCACGACGACGGCCTGCTCGTCGTACAACGGGATCAGGTGCAGGCCGTCGCGATCGACCGGCAGCCGCACCAGCGCCAGGTCGAGGCTGCCGTCGTGAAGCCCGTCGGTCTGACCGACCTGCTCGAGGGGCACCAGCTCGAGCGGCCCCAGGCGACGCTCTCGCCACGTGCGAGCCCACTTGTCGGGAGTCGCGCCCGTCACGAACCCGAGCCGGAGCGCGTCAGCCATGCCGACAAACCTACGGCCACACCGGCCGAGGATGTCGCGCGGCGATTCATCCGGATGGGGTGAGGCGACGGGGTCGCGCACTGCGTTGTGCTGGGGCCGGGCCCGGCGGACGCGGAGGAACCCATGCGACAGCGGTGCGGCGACGATCATCACGCGGGTGAGCTGAGTGTCCGTCCAGGGCACGAAGGCCGCACAGGCATCCGGGCTCGTCCTGGTGACCCTGGCCTCGGGTCAGTTCCTGATGGCGCTGGACAGTTCCGTCATGAACGTCTCCATCGCCGCCGTCGCCGAGGACCTCGACACCACCGTGTCGGGGATCCAGGTCGCGATCACGATGTACATGCTGGTGATGGCGTCACTGATGATGACCGGCGGGAAGCTCGGCCAGATCCTGGGCCGGAAGCGCACCTTCGGCATCGGCTGTGTGATCTACGGATGCGGGTCACTCACCACGGCGCTGGCGCCGAACCTCGCTGTGCTCCTCCTGGGGTGGTCCTTCCTCGAGGGCGTCGGCGCGGCCCTGATCATGCCGGCGATCGTGGCACTGGTCGCCACCAACTTCGAGCAGTCCGAGCGTCCTCGGGCCTACGGCATGGTGGCGGCCTTCGGGGCGATCGCGGTCGCCGTCGGCCCACTGATCGGGGGAGTGTTCACGACGTACGCATCGTGGCGCTGGGTCTTCGCAGGGGAGGTCCTCATCGTCCTGGCCATCCTCGTGCTGATGCGCCGGATGGCCGACGCCCCGCCCGACGAGGGCGCGAAGCTGGACCTGGTCGGGACCGGGCTCTCGGCCGTCGGCCTCGGCCTCGTCGTCTTCGGCATCCTCCAGGGTGGGACCTGGGGATTCGTGACACCCAAGCCGGGCGCCCCGGACTGGTTCGGGCTCTCGCCCGTGCTGTGGCTGGTCCTGGCCGGCGGGCTGGTGCTGCGGGCACTGGTGGCCTGGGAGGCTCGCCGGTTGGACCGGGGCGCATCCTTCCTGCTGAACCCGGCGATGCTGCGGAACGAGCGGCTGCGCGGCGGGCTGGTGTCCTTCTTCCTGCAGTACTTCCTCCAGTCCGGGCTCTTCTTCGTCGTACCCCTGTTCCTGTCCATCGCCCTGGGCCTCTCGGCGATCCAGACCGGGCTGCGGCTGCTCCCGCTCTCCCTGGCGCTGCTGGCAGCGGCCGTCGCCATCCCGAAGCTCCTGCCGAACGTGTCACCCCGCAAGGTCGTCCGGTTCGGTTTCGCGTCGCTGTTCATCGGGACGGCCCTGCTCACCGCCGGGCTCAGCATCGGGGTCGGCCCCGAGGTGGTCACGGTGCCGATGTTGTTTGCAGGGCTGGGCATCGGTGCCCTCGCCTCCCAGCTCGGCAGCGTCACCGTGTCCGCAGTGCCCGACGAGGAGACTGCCGAGGTCGGTGGGCTGCAGAACACCGTGACCTTCATGGGCGCGGCGGTCGGGACCGCGCTGGCGGGGGCCATCTTGATGTCCGCGCTCACCACGTCCTTCTTCGACGGGATCGAGGGGAATCCAGATGTGCCGGACGACCTCTCGGCCCAGGCCGAGGTGGAGCTGAGCAGCGGGGTGCCGTTCATCCCCGACGACCAGCTCCAGGACGCCCTCACCAGTGCGGGCGTCGCCGGCGACACCGCAGACGCGGTCGTCGCCGAGAACGCGGACGCCCGGCTGGCCGGGCTTCGCGCGGCGCTCGCCGTGCTCGCCCTGGTGTCACTGGGCGCCCTCTTCGCCGCACGCTCGATCCCCACCCGGCAGCCCGGGACGACCAGCGTGGCGCCCTGACTCAGGCCACCGCCCGTGGCGGGTGGTGCTCGGGCATCCAGTCGTAGACCACGGACGTGCCGAGGACGAGGTCCTGCACGGACTTCCGCGACCGGCCCAGGCCGCACCACAGCAGGCCCAGCGGGAAGAACACGCAGAACGTCGCTCGCAGGAGTGCTCTCGTCAGTCGAGGTGACCGTCCGCGCCGGTCCACGATCCGCAGGCCCATCAGCCGGCAGCCGTAGCTCCGGCCCATGAAGGCCCAGGTGCCGGCCAGGTAGACGATCGCGGTGGCGAGGGCGACCTCGACCAGGACCTCCTGCGACGTACCCACGACCTGGAAGCCCCGGGGGTCGAGCACGAAGGAGAATCCGTTCACGGACAGGAGGCCGACGGTGAGCACGAGGAGCACCACCACCGCGTCGACGGCCGCGGCGATGGTGCGGGTCACCATGCCGGCCCGGTGACCCTGGTACGCCCTGGCCTCGCGCGGGACCGCCGAGGGAGCCCCCTCAGGGCTCGTCATGCGTCGGAATCCGTCGACGACGTGTCCTCAAGCGCTCCATGGCCCGACCGACCGCCTCGTCCCCGGAGATGCTGCGCATCCGCACCTCGCGCACCGTCTCGGACTGCACGGCGCTCGTGGACTCGCGGATGATCTCCGGCAGGTCCACGGAGGCGATGACATCCTCGGCGAGCTTGGCCATGTCGAGCCGTGCGATGACCGCATCGAGGTCGACGCGACGCAGCAGCTCGTCGACCACGAGCGGGACAGCCTTGTCGAGCACGGCGGACAGCTCCCGGCTGAGGTCCTGGCGCTGCTGGGAGCCGCGCAGGGCGAGCAGCTCCACGACGCGGCGGGGCTGGAACTGCTCTGGCACCAGGGGTGGACTCAGGACCAGTGCCTCAGCGAGCGGCTTGCCGAGTGCGACCAGCCGCCGGCCCGCGGACGTGGCTCCGGCGACGACACCGGTGACGGCCGCGACCCCCACGTCGAGCCGGGACACGGGTGGGAGTGGGAACAGGGCCAGTCTCGGCCTGCGTGAGGGGGCGTTGTTGCTCGGCATGGGCAGATCATCGAACCCCGGCGAGGGCAGCCGCATCCCCCGGAGCGGGGGACCGGGTGGCGGCAGCGGTAACCTCAGCGCCGAGCCGGGTCGGCGAGACCCGGACCCCGTCCCTTGGTCAAAGAGCGGCTGCAGGGTCGACCCGGCTCTTGAGCGTCGCGTCAATCACCCGTCGGATCGGGCGCATGCATACCGGTCCGGCTGCTGGGTACCGACCGCGCATGGCGGTGGAGGATGGGACGTGTGCGCAGCACGTCTGGGTGCTGGCAGTGATCGGTGAGGGCCGCGGCCGACTCGACATCGCCTCGACCTGCAGCGTGTGCGGCGCACTGAACGACGAAACTGGCCCCACCACGCCGGGAGACGCGCGTCGCGCGTGGTGATCCGACGGCGCCGATGGTGTCCGAGGGGGGACTTGAACCCCCACGCCCTAATACGGGCACTAGCACCTCAAGCTAGCGCGTCTGCCAATTCCGCCACCCGGACGAGTGCGCCGAAACTCTAGCAAAGCAAGGGCCCTTTCCCCGCATCGGGATCGGCCTCTGGAAGGTGTCATGCTGGGGGCATGTCGGGCGCTGAAAATGGGCGGGAGTACGACCCCGCGGCCGAGGTCGTGGAGCTGTGCCGCGACCTGATCCGGATCGACACCACGAACTACGGCGACGACTCCGGGCCGGGGGAGCGCAAGGCCGCCGAGTACGTCGCCACGCTGCTCGACGAGGTCGGGATCGAGTGCCGGCTCCACGAGTCCCAGCCGGGCCGGACGTCGGTCGTCGCCCGCTGGGGCGGAAGCTCGACGGAGTCCAGCGACAAGGGCGCGTTGCTCCTGCACGGCCATCTCGACGTCGTCCCCGCCGCCGCGGAGGACTGGCAGGTCGACCCGTTCTCAGGCGAGATCCGCGACGGCTACCTCTGGGGTCGCGGCGCGGTCGACATGAAGGACTTCGACGCCATGCTGCTCTCGATCGTCCGGGCCCGCGCCCGGGCCGGCCGGGAGCCCGAGCGCCCGGTCGTGCTCTGCTTCACCGCGGACGAGGAGGCCGGCGGGCACAAGGGTGCCGAGGTCCTGGTCAACGAGCACCCCGAGGAGTTCGAGGGCTGCACCGAGGCCGTCGGCGAGGTCGGAGGGTTCAGCGCCACCGTGCGCGGCCGGCGGATCTACCTGATCGAGGCCGCCGAGAAGGGCATGGCCTGGATGAAGCTCACCGCCCGTGGGCGCGCCGGGCACGGCTCGATGATGAACCGCGAGAACGCCGTCACCGAGCTCGCCGCCGCGGTGGCCCGGATCGGCGCCCACGAGTGGCCGGTGCGGCTGACCCCGACCATGAAGGTGCTGCTCGCCTCCGTCGCCGAGCTGGCCGGCACCGAGGCGACCCCGGAGAACGCCGAGGCGCTCGTCGACGAGTTCGGTACGGCGACCCGGATGCTCGGCGCGGTCCTCCGCAACACCACCAACCCGACCATGCTCGGCGCCGGCTACAAGGTGAACGTGATCCCGACCGAGGCCACCGCCCACGTGGACGGGCGCTTCCTGCCCGGGCTTCGAGGACGAGTTCTTCTCCACCCTCGCCGAGCTGTGCGGGGAGAACATCGACGTCCAGTGGGTCTCCAAGCAGCAGCCGTGGGAGGTGCCCTACGAGGGCGAGCTCGTGGACGCGATGACCCGCTGCCTCCTGGCGGAGGACCCCGACGCGATCGTGGCGCCGTACCTGATGAGCGGCGGCACCGACGCCAAGCACTTCAAGAAGCTGGGGATGCGGACCTACGGGTTCGCGCCGCTGCGGCTGCCGGCCGACCTGGACTTCACCGCGCTCTTCCACGGCGTCGACGAGCGGGTGCCGGTGGATGCGCTGGAGTTCGGGGCCCGGGTGTTCGACCGTTTCCTCGACGAGGCCTGAGCCGTGGCGAGGTTCAACGCCCGCAACCGCTCCACCGAGGTC
Source organism: uncultured Actinomycetota bacterium (assembly GCA_963848795.1). GTDB lineage: Bacteria > Actinomycetota > Actinomycetes > Propionibacteriales > Nocardioidaceae > Nocardioides. The sequence goes on along the minus strand of CAWKEX010000016.1, from coordinate 223,244 downwards.
GTCCAGGCCGACCAGGGCGCCTTGTGGGCGGCGCTCACCGATCCCGACCTGCTGCCCGTGCTCACGCCGTACCTGCACAGCATCGAGGCCGACGGCGACCGGTGGCGGTGGAACATGGCCCGGATCCCGGTGCTCGGGATCAGCGTGGCCCCGTCGTTCACCGAGCGGATGACCTTCGAGGAGCCACGACGGATCGGGTTCACGCACGACCCGGAGTCGGACCAGGAGAAGGCCGGCGTCGAGGGGACCTACCTCCTCGAGGAGGTCGACGGGCGGCACCCGCCTCACGCATCGACATCGACATCTGCGTCGACCTGCCCTTGCCGGCCGTGTCACGCGGCGCCGTGGAGCGGGCCATGCGTGGAGTGATCGCGGTGATGGGACGGCGGTTCGCGGCCAACCTGCTCCGGCACCTGTCAGACGGGTGAGGTCAGCCGCTGGCGGATGATCCGCCGCCGGAGGACCACCCGCCGGGTGCCGTCGGGAGCGATCCGGACGCGGTCCAGCTCCCAGCCGCCGTGCTCGGCGCGCTCGACCAGCAACCTCGTGACCACGTTGCGCGAGAACTCGCGCGAGATCAGCAGCCTGTCGAACTCCCACTCCACCCCTGCGGCCGCAGTGGGCTCTGGGTCGCGCGGGTGCTCACGTCACTCTCCCGACACGTCGTCGAGCGCCTCGACGATCTCGTCCGGCAGGGTCAGCTCCTCGACCCCCAGGGCGCCCTTGAGCTGGGCGGCGGTGCGTGCACCGACGATGGGCGAGGTGACGCCGGGACGGTCGCGCACCCAGGTGAGGGCGACCTCGAGGCACGACCAGCCCAGTCCGTCGGCGGCCCGGGCCACCCCCTCGACGATGGCCCGCGACCGCTCACCGAGATAGGTGTCGACGAAGTTCGCGAAGTGCGGGGAGGCGGCCCGCGAGTCCGACGGCGTGCCGGTGCGGTACTTGCCGGTGAGCACCCCGCGGCCCAGGGGAGACCACGGGAGCACGCCCAGGCCGAGCGCCGACGCGGCCGGCAGGACCTCGTGCTCGACGCTGCGGTTGAGGAGGGAGTACTCGACCTGCGTCGAGGCGATCACCGCCCGGCCGGGGACCGCTCGCTGCCAGGTGGCCGCCTGGGCGGTCTGCCAGCCGGAGTAGTTGGACACGCCGACGTACGACGCCCGGCCGGACGTGACGGCGTGGTCGAGCGCGGACAGGGTCTCCTCGAGCGGGGTGTCGTCGACCCAGGTGTGCACCTGCCACAGGTCGACGTGGTCGACGCCGAGCCGCTTCAGCGAGGCGTCCAGCGTGCGGAGCAGGTTGCCGCGCGAGGCGTCGGTCTCGCGCGTGCCCCGGCGACGGGAGATGCCGGCCTTGGTGGCGAGCACGATCTCGTCGCGGGCGACCACGTCACCGATGAGGGTGGCGATCAGCTCCTCGGACGCACCGTCGCCGTAGCCCGCCGCGGTGTCGACCAGGGTGCCGCCGGCCTCGGCGAAGGCGATCAGCTGGTCGCGGGCCTCGTGCTCGTCGGTGTCGCGACCCCAGGTCAGCGTTCCGAGACCGAGCCGGGAGACCTTCAGTCCGGTGGATCCCAGGGTGCGTTGCTGCATGGTGGCAACCGTATCCGTAGGCTGGCGCGTCGTGTCGGACCTCCTCAAAGCCGTCTTCCTCGGCATCCTCCAGGGCCTGACCGAGTTCCTCCCGATCTCCAGCAGCGCCCACCTGCGGATCTTCCCGGACCTCTTCGGCTGGGGTGACCCCGGCGCCGCGTTCACCGCGGTGATCCAGATCGGCACCGAGCTGGCGGTGCTGATCTACTTCCGGCACGACCTCTGGCGGATCGGCTCGACCTGGGTGCGGTCGCTCTACCGGCCGGAGTACCGCGGCCAGCTCGACGCCCGGATGGGCTGGTTCATCATCATCGGCTCGCTGCCGATCGTGGTCCTCGGGATCCTTCTCAAGGACACGATCGAGGAGGACTTCCGCAACCTCTGGGTCATCGGCACCACCCTGATCGTGCTCGGGCTGATCCTCGGGATCGCGGACCGGGTGAGCTCCGACCGGCTCCAGATCAAGGACATCCGGCTGCGCGACGCCGTACTCATGGGGCTGGCGCAGGCGTGTGCGCTGGTGCCGGGCGTGTCCCGGTCCGGGGCGACGATCTCGATGGGTCGGTTCCTCGGCTACGAGCGCGAGGCCGCGACCCGCTACGCGTTCCTGCTGGCGATCCCGGCCGTCGTCGGGGCCGGGCTCTTCGAGCTCAAGGAGATCCCGCACGGCGACAACGACTACGGCTGGGGCCCGACCATCGTGGCGACGGCGGTCTCGTTCCTCATCGGGTACGCCGCGATCGCCTGGCTGCTGCGCTACGTCGCCACGCACTCCTACCTGCCGTTCGTGATCTACCGGGTCGGGCTCGGGTCGCTGACGCTGGCGCTGCTGGCGGCCGGCGTGCTCAGCGCCTGATCAGCGGGGCCTGATCACAGCCAGCCGGAGCGCTTGCTGATGATCCAGACCGTCAGCGAGGCGAGCGCCATCAGCAGCAGCGCCAGCGGATAGCCGAGCTTCCAGTCGAGCTCGGGCATGTGCACGAAGTTCATGCCGTAGATCGCCGCCGATCAGCGCCGGGGCGGCGATCAGGCCGATCGTCGGCGGAGATCCGCCGCATGTCGTCGTTCTGCTGGATCGCTGATCTGCGCCATGTGGGCGTCGAACGCCGTGGACAGCAGCGAGTCGAGGGTGTCGATGGTCTCCGCCACCCGGGCCAGGTGGTCGACGACGTCGCGGAAGTACGGCGCCGCCTCGGGGTCGATGCCCCGGACGCCGCCGGTCGCGAACCGGTTCATCGGCTCGCGCAGCGGCAGCACCGCGCGGCGCACCTCCGCGAGCTCGCGCTTGAGGACGTAGATCCGGGCCGAGTCGTTGGTGCGCTCCTCGGAGAACACCGACGTCTCGACCTCGTCCACGTCCACCTGCGAGCTCCGCCGGCGACCTCCTCGTAGTCGTCGACGACCTGGTCGCAGACGGCGTAGACGACCGCGGAGGGTCCGTGGGCCAGCACCTGCTCGCGGTCCTCGAGCGCCTTCCGGGCCTGGTGCAGGCGCGCCGCCCTCGCCGTGCCGCACGGTGATCGACGAAGTCGGGCCCGACGAACATGTTGATCTCGCCGGTCTCGACGGCGTCCTCCTCGTCGACGTACCAGAGCGTCTTGAGGATCAGGAACAGGCTGTCGTCGTAGCGCTCGAGCTTGGGGCGCTGGTGGGCCTTGACCGCGTCCTCGACCGCCAGCGGGTGCAGGCCGAAGATCTCGGCGACCGCGTCCAGCTCCGCCTGCTCGGGCTCGTGCAGGCCGACCCAGACGAAGTCGTCGGGGCCACATCGTTCGCGCACGGCGGCCAGGTCGGAGATCTCGCAGTCGACCGGGACCCGCACGCCCTTGCGGTACAAGGCGTTGTCGACGATCACCGCTGCAGGCTATCCCCACTAGAGTCCCCGGCATGGCAACCGTGATCCTCGTGCGCCACGGCCGGTCCACCGCCAACGTGAGCGGGACGCTGGCCGGCCGGCTGCCCGGCGTGCACCTCGACGAGGTCGGCACGGAGCAGGCCGACCGGGTCGGCGCCCGGATCGCCGCGGTCCCGCTCGCCGGTCTGGTCACCAGCCCGCTCGAGCGGTGCCGGGAGACGGCGCAGGCGATCGGCCGGGCGCATCCGCGCAGGCCGCGCGCCCGCACCGACCGGGGCCTGCTGGAGTGCGACTACGGCGAGTGGCAGGGCCGGGCGCTCAAGGAGCTGGCGAAGGAGAAGCTCTGGAAGTCCGTGCAGGGCCAGCCCTCGCGGGTCGGCTTCCCCGGCGGCGAGACGCTGCCGGAGATGCAGGCGCGCGACGGTGGCCGCCGTACGCCGCCGGGACGCGGACCTGGAGGCCGAGCACGGCCCGGACGCGGTGTGGGTGGCGGTCTCGCACGGCGACCCGCTCAAGGCCGTGCTGGCCGACGCGCTCGGCATGCACCTGGACCTCTTCCAGCGGCTGCACGTCGACCCGGGCTCGGTGTCGATCGTGCACTATGCCGACACCCACCCCTACGTCCTGGCCGTGAACTCCCACGAGGGCGACCTCTCCTGGCTGGCGCCCAAGCCACACCGTGGGCGACGGAGCGCCCCGCGCGAGGCCGCGGTCGGTGGCGGCGCCGGTCCGCAGGCGCCTACCGCTCGGTCATAGGGTGGCCCGCATGGCTCTCGTGCACGGATTCGACCCGCCGGAGCGTTTCGTCACCGGCACGGTCGGCGAGCCCGGGCAGCGGACCTTCTTCCTCCAGGCCAGGAGCGGCAGCCACCTGGTGACGGTGGCGCTGGAGAAGCAGCAGGTGGCGGCCCTGGCCGAGCGGATCGACGAGCTGCTCGACGAGGTGATGGCCAGCCAGGGGGGCGCGGCGACGATCCCGGCCGTGGCTCCGCTGGATCTCGAGGACGGCGAACCGCTCGAGCAGCCGATCGAGGAGGAGTTCCGGGCCGGGACCATGACGCTTGTCGTGGGACCCCGACGACGCCCGGGTCGTGATCGAGGTCTTCCCGTTCACCGAGGCCGCGGTGGTGGCGCCCGACCAGGTCGAGGAGGACTTCGAGGAGCCCGAGCCAGACGAGCTGCTGCTGGTCCGGATCCCGGCCGGTGCGGCCCGAGCGTTCGTCAAGCGCGCCACCCAGGTGCTCAGCGCCGGACGGCCCAGCTGTCCGTTCTGCGGCGGCCCCGTCGACCCCGAGGGGCACCTGTGCGTGCGGATGAACGGCTTCCGGCGCCGGGAACCGTGAGGGAGGACCTCGGCGGCGACCTGGTCGTCCACGGCCGCATCATGCCGGCGTCCAACGCGACGTTCATCGGGGAGATCGACGGCGTCCGGGTCGTCTACAAGCCGGTCGCGGGGGAGCGGCCGCTCTGGGACTTCCCCGACCACACCCTCGCCCGGCGCGAGGTGGCGGCGTACGCCGTCTCCGAGGCGCTGGGCTGGAACATCGTGCCGCGCACCTGGCTCCGCGACGGGCCGCACGGCGAGGGCATGGTGCAGCTGTGGCAGGAGCCGGACGAGGGCGTCGAGGCGGTGCGGATCGTGCCGGTCGACGCCGTTCCCGAGGGCTGGTGCCACGTCTTCGACGGGGTCGACGGCCTCGACCAGCCGGTGTCGCTGGTGCACGAGGACACGCCGCCGTTGCGCCGGATGGCGGTGTTCGACGTGCTGGTGAACAACGCGGACCGCAAGGGCGGGCACGTGCTGCCGATGGCCGACGGGCACCGGTACGGCGTCGACCACGGCGTCACCTTCCACGCCGAACCCAAGCTCCGCACCATCCTCTGGGGCTGGCTGGGGCAGCCCGTGGGTGAGGAGGACCTCGCCGCCGTCGAGGTGCTGCAGGACGACCTCCGAGGGCAGCTCGGGGTGACCCTGCGGGCGCTGCTCACCGAGCGCGAGGCGACGTCGTTGGAGCAGCGGTGTGCCCGGATGCTCGACAAACGGGTGATGCCGGCCCCGACCGGCGCCGGCCCCGCCATCCCGTGGCCTCCGTTCTGATCGGGACGGTCGAGGCACGAGACCCGACCCGATCGATGGTGGTCGAGCAGCGACCGCGACCGAGCCTGCGAGGTCGCGACGGAGCGTGTCGAGACCCAGTGACAATTCAGGCAACTGTGACCCACCGCTAGGCTTCCCGACATGCGCAGCTGGCCGGTCCCGGAGATGTCCATGCTGCCGGTTCGCGGGCCGGCGGTGTCGCTCCACGACACCGTCTCCGGCTCGATGGTGCCGACCCGGCCGGACGGCCGGGCGCGCCTCTACGTCTGCGGGATCACGCCGTACGACGCCACCCACATCGGCCACGCGGCGACGTACGTCGCCTTCGACCTGCTCAACCGGGCGTGGCGCAACGCCGGCCACGACGTCACCTACGTGCAGAACGTGACCGACGTGGACGACCCGCTGCTCGAGCGCGCCGACAAGGTGAAGGTCGACTGGGTGGAGCTGGCCGAGCGCGAGACCGAGCTGTTCCGGCAGGACATGGCCGCGCTGCGGGTGATCCCGCCCGACCACTACATCGGCGCCGTCGAGTCCATCCCGCTGGTCATCGAGCTGATCCGTCGGCTGGAGGCTGCGGGCGCCGTCTACCGGGTGGAGAACGACCTCTACTTCTCCGTGACGGCCGACCCGACGTTCGGCCAGGTGTCCGGGCTCGATCGGGACGAGATGCTGCGTGTCTACGCCGACCGGGGCGGCGACCCCGACCGCGAGGGCAAGAAGGACCCTCTGGACTGCATCCTGTGGCGGGCCGAGCGACCCGGCGAGCCCGCCTGGGACAGCCCGTTCGGTCGCGGCCGGCCCGGCTGGCACGTGGAGTGCACGGCGATGGCGATGGAGTACCTCGGGACCGCGTTCGACGTCCAGGGCGGGGGCAGCGACCTGGTCGTTCCCGCACCACGAGATGTGCGCGGGCGAGGCCCAGGTGGTGGCGCCCGGCAAGCGGTTCGCCCAGGTCTACGCCCACGCCGGGATGGTCGGCTACGACGGCGAGAAGATGTCGAAGTCGAAGGGCAACCTGGTCTTCGTCTCCCAGCTGCGCAACAGCGACATCGACCCGGTGGCGCTGCGGCTCACCCTGCTCCGCCACCACTACCGCTCGGACTGGGAGTGGACCGACCAGCTGCTCTGGGACTCGGTGGACACGCTCGCCGACTGGCGCAAGGCGATCTCGCTGGGCGCCGGCGCTCCTGCCGGTCCCGTGGTGGAGACGGTGCTCGCCGCCCTGGCCGACGACCTGGACGCCCCACGCGCCACGGCGGCCGTCGACGCGTGGGTCGCCGCGACCCTGGGCTCCGACGGGCTGGCCGACACCAGCGACCCGGACGCCGCGGTGACGATGCTGACGCTGCTGGACGCGGCGCTCGGCCTGGCGATCTAGGCGATGGAGGATCCGATGAGACCGAATCGGGTGCGGCCGAAGCTGGTGGTGGCAGACGCAGCCGCGGCGCTGGACTTCTACTCGCCGGTCCTCGGCGCCAACGAGATCGTGCGGTACGACGTCGAGGGCGCGATCGTCTTCGCCGAGATCGAGGTATTCGGGACCCGGATCACCCTCAAGGACGCCGATGAGCACGACCCCGTCCCCGAGGGCGCCGGGCCGATCCTGGACGTCGTGATCGAAGACCCGGACCGGGTGGCCAAGGCCATCCTCGACGGCGGTGGCTCGGTCGTCTTCGAGATGTCGGACCAGCCCTTCGGCGGCCGGTGGGGTCGGGTGCGGGACCCGTTCGGTGTGCAGTGGCTGCTGCACACCGAGCCGAGGATGACGCCGGACGAGGTCCAGGACGTGCTGCGCGACCACCCGTCGTGATCTAGCCGCCCGGCTCGTCGCCCCGTCGCTTGAGGTAGCGCTCGAACTCACGCGCGATCGCGTCTCCGGTCGCTTCCGGGAGGTCGGTGGTGTCCCGGGTCTCCTCGAGGGCGCGCACGTAGTCGGCGACGTCCTCGTCCTCCTCGGCGAGCTCGTCGACGCCCCGCTCCCAGGCGCGGGCGTCCTCGGGCAGCTCGCCGAGCGGGATGCTCACCTCGAGCAGGTCCTCGAGCTGCCCGAGCAGGGCCAGGGTCGCCTTGGGGCACGGAGGCTGGGCGACGTAGTGGGGGACCGCCGCCCAGTAGGACACCGCCGGGATGTCCAGCCGCACGCAGGCGTCCTGGAACACGCCGACGATGCCCGTGGGGCCTTCGTACGTCGACTGCTCGAGCTTGAGCCGGTCCACCAGCTCGGGCTCGGTGGCCGTACCGGTCACCGGGATCGGCCGGGTGTGGGGCGTGTCGGCAAGGAGGGCGCCGAGGGTCACCACCAGCTGGCCCCCGAGCTCGTCGCAGGCCGCGAGCAGCTCGGCGCAGAACTGGCGCCACCGCATGTTCGGCTCGATGCCGCGGAGCAGGATGATGTCGCGGTCGAGGTCCGGACGGGGACGCGACGGCGATCTGGGTGCTGGGCCAGGTGAGCCTGCGGTGCCCGCGCTCGTCGGCGCCCACCACGGGTCGGTTCACCTGGAAGTCGTAGAAGTCCTCGGGATCGATCGCGGCGATCGGTCCGGGCGTTCCAGACGGTCATCAGGTGGTCGACCACCGAGGAGGCGGCGTCGGCGGCGTCGTTCCAGCCCTCGAACGCTGCGATCACCACGGGGTCGACCAGGTCCGGGGCATCCTGGATCTCGATCACCCCTCAACAGTAGTCATGAGGGCGTGACGCGCCGGCCCCGACACGGGTGCGCGACGCCCCGCGTGCCGGCCCTCGAGGATGCCGCGGTTTCGCTCCCGGGGTGTCACGATGCGGGAATGCTGTCCACGCTTCGGACGCTGTTCCTAGGCTGAAGTCAGCCCCGGCCCGCGAGAGGAGTGCCGTGCCAGAGTCGCCCCGACCGGACGCCACCGACAGCGCTGACCCAGGCGCTGCGCGAGCGGATCCTGGTCATCGACGGCGCCATGGGCACCCTGATCCAGGGGTTCGCTCCCGGCGAGGCGGAGTTCCGCGGAGAGCGGTTCGCCGACTGGGAGAGCGACGTCAAGGGCAACAGCGACCTGCTCAGCCTCACCCAGCCGGACATGATCCGCTCGATCCACCGCCAGTACCTCGACGCCGGCGCCGACATCGTGCTGACCAACACGTTCACCGCGACCTCGATCGCGCAGGCCGACTACGGCATGCAGGACCTCGCCAAGGAGATCAACGAGGCAGCGGCGCGGCTGGCCCGCGAGGTGTGCGACGAGTTCTCGACCCCCGAGCGCCCACGGTTCGCGGCCGGGTCCCTGGGCCCCACCAACCGGACCGCCTCGATCAGCCCTGACGTCAACGACCCCGGCGCCCGCAACGTCTCCTACGACGAGCTGGTGGCGGCGTACCTCGACCAGGCGAGGGGCCTCGTCGACGGAGGCGTGGACCTGCTGCTCGTCGAGACCGTCTTCGACACCCTCAACGCCAAGGCCGCGATCTTCGCCCTCGAGACGCTGTTCGAGGAGCACGGCCGGCGGTGGCCGGTGATCATCTCGGGCACCATCACCGACGCCTCCGGGCGCACCCTCTCGGGCCAGGTGACCGAGGCGTTCTGGAACTCCGTGCGCCACGTCCGCCCGCTCGCCGTCGGGCTCAACTGCGCCCTGGGCGCCGCGGACCTCCGGCCCTACGTCGCCGAGCTGAGCCGCCTGGCGGACACGTTCGTCTCCACCCACCCGAACGCCGGGCTGCCCAACGCGTTCGGCGAGTACGACGAGACGCCCGACCAGATGGCCAAGGTCGTCGGGGAGTTCGCCACCGGCGGGATCGTCAACATCGTCGGCGGGTGCTGCGGCACCACCCCCGCCCACATCGAGGCACTGGCCGCCGCCGTGGCGGACGCGACGCCGCGGCCGCTCGCCGAGCCGACCGCGGCGATGCGGCTGTCGGGGCTGGAGCCACTGAACATCATCGAGGACAGCCTCTTCGTCAACGTCGGCGAGCGCACCAACATCACCGGCTCCGCCCGGTTCCGCAACCTGATCAAGGACGGCGACTACGACACGGCGCTCTCCGTCGCGGCGCAGCAGGTCGAGAACGGCGCGCAGGTCATCGACGTCAACATGGACGAGGGCATGATCGACGGCGTCGCGGCCATGGACCGCTTCCTGAAGCTGGTCGCGACCGAACCCGACATCAGCCGCGTCCCGGTCATGGTCGACTCCTCCAAGTGGGAGGTGATCGAGGCCGGGCTCAAGTGCGTGCAGGGCAAGGCGATCGTCAACTCGATCTCGATGAAGGAGGGCGAGGAGAAGTTCGTCGAGCAGGCCACCCTCTGCCGCAAGTACGGCGCCGCTGCGGTCGTCATGGCCTTCGACGAGGACGGCCAGGCCGACACCCTCGAGCGGCGCAAGGCGATCTGCGAGCGGGCCTACCGGATCCTCACCGAGCAGGTCGGTTTCCCGGCCGAGGACATCATCTTCGACCCCAACGTGTTCGCGGTCGCGACCGGCATCGAGGAGCACGCCAGCTACGGCCTGGACTTCATCGAGGCGACGCGCTGGATCAAGGAGAACCTCCCGGGTGCCCTGGTGTCCGGGGGCATCTCCAACGTCAGCTTCTCCTTCCGCGGCAACAACCCGGTCCGCGAGGCGATCCACGCGGTCTTCCTCTTCCACGCGATCAAGGCCGGGCTCGACATGGGCATCGTCAACGCCGGCACCCTGGCCGTCTACGACGAGGTCGACCCGGAGCTGCGGGAGCGGATCGAGGACGTCGTGCTCAACCGGCGGCCGGACGCCGCGGAGCGGCTGCTCGAGATCGCCGAGGAGTACAACCGCGCCGAGGAGGGTGAGGCCGAGTCGAAGGAAGAGTGGCGTTCCCTGCCGGTGGGCGAGCGGATCACCCACGCGCTGGTCAAGGGCATCGACACCTACGCCGAGGACGACACCGAGGAGCTCCGCGCCGAGATCGCCGGACGCGGCGGGCGTCCGATCGAGGTGATCGAGGGTCCGCTGATGGACGGCATGAACGTGGTCGGCGACCTGTTCGGCGCCGGGAAGATGTTCCTCCCCCAGGTGGTGAAGTCGGCGCGGGTGATGAAGAAGTCCGTCGCCTACCTGATCCCGTTCATCGAGCAGGAGAAGCTCGACAACCCGGAGCTCGCCACGGCCAAGGAGACCAACGGCACCATCGTGATGGCCACGGTCAAGGGCGACGTGCACGACATCGGGAAGAACATCGTCGGCGTCGTCCTGCAGTGCAACAACTACGAGGTCGTCGACCTCGGGGTCATGGTGCCGGCCCAGAAGATCCTCGACACCGCGAAGGAGGTCGGCGCCGACCTGATCGGCCTCTCGGGCCTGATCACCCCGTCCCTGGACGAGATGGTCAACTTCGCGACCGAGATGCAGCGTCTCGAGCTCGACCTGCCGCTGCTGATCGGCGGCGCCACCACGTCGCGCGCCCACACCGCGGTCAAGGTCGACCCGAAGTACGACGGCCCGGTGGTGTGGGTCAAGGATGCTTCGCGGTCCGTGCCCACGGCGGCCGCGCTGCTCAACGGCGAGCGGCGCAAGGCCCTGCTCGAGACCCAGCGCACCGACTACGACGCCCTCCGCGCCCGACACGCGACCAAGCAGGAGCGCCCGAAGCAGACGCTCGAGGGCGCGCGCGACAACCGCACACCCATCGACTGGGACGACTACCAGCCGCCGGCACCGAAGCAGCCCGGCGTGCACGTGCTCGACGACTACGACCTCGCCGAGCTGCGCGACTACATCGACTGGCAGCCCTTCTTCAACGCCTGGGAGATGAAGGGGAAGTTCCCCGACATCCTCAACAACCCGAGCACGGGCGAGGAGGCGCGCAAGCTGTACGACGACGCGCAGGCGATGCTCGACCGGCTCATCGAGGGCAAGTGGGTGACCGCGCGTGCCGTGTTCGGGTTCTTCCCGGCCCGGGCCGTCGGTGACGACGTCGAGCTGCTCGACGAGTCGCGCAACGAGGTGCGGGCCGTCCTGCACCAGCTCCGGCAGCAGGGCGAGCACCGGGCCGGCGTACCCAACCGCTGCCTCTCTGACTTCGTCGCACCCGCGGACACCGAGCTGCCCGACCACGTCGGGGCGTTCGCCGTCACGACCGGCATCGGGCTCGACGACAAGGTCCGGGAGTTCAGGGACGACCTCGACGACTACAGCGCGATCATGGTCGAGGCACTGGCCGACCGGCTGGCCGAGGCGTTCGCCGAGCGGCTGCACGAGCGGGTCCGGAAGGAGTTCTGGGGCCACGAGGAAGCCGAGACCCTCAGCAACGAGGATCTGATCGCCGAGCGGTATCGCGGCATCCGTCCCGCTCCGGGCTATCCCGCCTGCCCGGACCACACCGAGAAGCAGACCCTCTGGGAGCTGCTCGACGTGGAGGAGAGTGCCGGCATCAAGCTCACCGAGTCGATGGCGATGTGGCCGGGCGCCGCGGTGTCCGGGGTCTACTACAGCCACCCCGACTCGCAGTACTTCGTGGTCGGCCGACTGGCCCGCGACCAGGTCGCGGACTACGCCGATCGCAAGGGCTGGACCCTGACCGAGGCCGAGCGGTGGCTCTCGGCCAACCTCGGCTACGACCCGGACGACTAGGCGCCGGAGCGTGGCCGGATCCCGGCAGGATCGGTGCAGCCCGGCGGCCGTCCTGTGGGACATGGACGGCACGCTGGTGGACACCGAGCCCTACTGGATCGACGCGGAGTACGCCCTGGCCGAGCGGTACGGCGGCACGTGGAGCCGTGAGCACGCGCTCAACCTGGTCGGCAACGACCTGATCGAGTCCGGCCGCTACATCCGCGAGCACATGGGCATCGACCTCGAGCCGTCGCTGATCGTCGAGGAGCTCCTCGACCACGTCATCGCCTCGGTGGAGCGGTCGGTGCCCTGGCGCCCGGGAGCGGTCGAGCTGCTGGCGGCCCTGCAGGAGCACGGCGTCCCGTGCGCGCTGGTCACGATGTCCTACCGACGGTTCGTGGCACCGGTCCTCGCGGCGCTCCCGGAGGGCACCTTCGCCGCGGTCGTCACCGGCGACGCCGTGCAGCACGGCAAGCCGCACCCGGAGCCGTACCTCAAGGCCGCACGCGCCCTGGGCGTGGACCCGGCCGACTGCCTGGCCATCGAGGACTCCAACACCGGCGCCCGGTCCGCGGAGGCCGCCGGCTGCACGGTGCTGGTCGTCCCGAACCACGTGCCGGTGCTGCCCGGTGACCGACGGGTGTTCGTCGAATCCCTGGCCTCGGGTGGACGTCACCGGTCTCCCAGGGCCGCGTGACGCATCCGTCTAGACCGCAGTAGGGTCGAACAAGACCCGCCTCGGGACCCACCGGGCACGACAGCGTGAGGTGACACGTGCGTTTCACAAGAACTTCTACGGGACTGGGCATGATCGGGCTGGTTGTGCTCTGGCGCTGACCGGCTGCGCGCAGAGCGAGCGCGACGAGGGCGGAGGCGAGGGCGGCGGAGGCACCTTCGTGTTCGCCGGCTCGGCCGAGCCGGTCACCTTCGACCCGTTCTTCGCCTCCGACGGCGAGAGCTTCCGTCCCGCCCGTCAGATCTTCGAGGGTCTCGTGGGCACCAAGCCGGGCACGGCCGACCCCGCACCACTGCTCGCCAAGGAGTGGGAGGTCAGCGAGGACGGCCTCACCTACACGTTCACCCTCGCAGGAGGGCGTCACCTTCCACGACGGCACGGAGTTCAACGCCGAGGCGGTCTGCTTCAACTTCGACCGCTGGTACAACATGCCGGAGTCGGCCCAGACCGACGACCTGACCTACTACTACGCCGCCCTGTTCCGCGGTTTCGCGACCGGCGACCGCGCCGACGCCGCGATCTACGAGTCCTGCACGGCCGACGACGAGTTCACGGCGACGATCAAGCTCAAGAAGCCCTTCGCCGGCTTCATCTCGGCGCTGTCGCTCCCGGCGCTGTCCATGCAGAGCCCGACGGCGCTCGAGGAGTACCAGGACGACGCGGCGACCAACCCGCGGACCACCGAGTACTCCACCGCCCACCCGACCGGCACCGGCCCGTTCGAGTTCGAGTCCTTCGAGCGGGGCAAGCAGGTCACCCTCGACGCGTACGACGACTACTGGGGCGAGCCGGCCAGCATCGACAAGGCGGTGATCGTCGCCATCGAGGACCCGAAGGCCCGCGCGGACGCGCTGCGCAACGGCGAGATCGACGGCTTCGACCTGGTCGGTCCGGCCGACGTCGCCCCGCTCGAGGAGGAGGGCTTCACGATCGTGAACCGCGATGCCTTCAACGTGCTCTACCTCGGGATGAACCAGGCGGTGAAGCCGCTGGACGACATCAAGGTGCGCCAGGCGATCGCCCACGCGCTCAACAAGGAAGAGATCATCAGCGCCTCGATGGCGCCGGAGACCGCGGCCGGCGATCGAGTTCATCCCCGAGATCGTCAACGGGTACGCCGAGGACGTGCCGACCTACGACTACGACCCGGAGAAGGCCAAGGACCTCCTGGCGCGAGGCCGGGGCCGACGGGGCCACCATCGAGTTCAACTACCCGACCGGGGTGAGCCGCCCCTACATGCCGCAGCCGGAGGACACGTTCAACGTGATCCGCACCCAGCTCGAGGCGGTCGGCCTGAACGTCAAGCCGACGGCCGACCAGTGGGACCCCGACTACCTGGAGAAGATCCAGGGCACGAAGAACCACGGCATCCACCTGCTCGGCTGGACCGGTGACTACAACGACACCGACAACTTCCTCGGCGTCTTCTTCGGCGCCAAGACCAGCGAGTGGGGCTTCGACAACCCGGAGCTCTTCGGCGCGCTCGACGAGGCGCGTGGCCTCCCGACACCGGAGGAGCAGGAGCCGCTCTACGAGGACATCAACCGCGAGGTGATGGAGTACCTGCCCGGAGTCCCGCTCGGCCACCCGGTGCCCTCCCTGGCCTTCGACAGCAGCGTCCAGGGCTACCAGCAGAGCCCGGTGCAGGACGAGGTCTGGAACGTGATCACGCTGGAGCAGTGACCCGGCGGACCACGCCCTGACCGCCCCGACCGAACGGACCATGCCTGCCGATGTTGCGCTTCGTGCTGCGCCGACTGGCCCTCATGGTTCCGGTGCTCGTGGGCCTCTCGATCCTGCTGTTCGCCTGGGTCCGGGCACTGCCCGGCGACCCGGCGCGATCGCTGCTGGGGGAGCGGGCCACGCCGGAGGGCATTGAGCGGGTCAACGAGGCGTACGGCTTCGACCAGCCGCTCCTGCAGCAGTACCTCACGTACGTGAAGGCACTGCTCCAGGGGGACTTCGGGTCCTCCATCCAGACCGGACAGCCGGTGGTGGAGAGCTTCACCGAACGGTTCCCCGCGACCCTCGAGCTGGGGTTCCTGGCCATGATGATCGCGGTGGTGGTCGGCGTACCGCTCGGCTATCTGGCGGCGCGCAACCAGGGCCGGCTGCTCGACACGGCCGTGGTGTCGGGTTCGCTGCTCGGCGTGGTGACGCCGGTGTTCTTCCTCGCGATCCTGCTCAAGCTGGTGTTCGCCGACAAGCTGCACCTGCTGCCGACGGCGCTGCGCCAGGACCCCCGGATCGACGCGACCCACATCACCAACTTCTACGTCCTGGACGGCATCCTCACCCGCGAGTGGGACGCCGCGTGGGACGCGGTCAACCATCTGGTGCTGCCGGCCCTCGCGCTGGCGACGATCCCGCTCGCGATCATCGTGCGGATCACCCGGGCGTCGGTCGCGGAGGTCATGAACGAGGACTTCGTCCGGACCGCCGAGGCCAAGGGTCTCGTCGCGAGGCACGATCTCGCGACGACACGTGCTCCGAAACGCACTGCTCCCGGTGGTCACCACGATCGGCATCTATGCCGGACTGGTCTTCTCCGGAGCCGTCCTGACCGAGACCGTGTTCGCCTTCAACGGGATCGGGCAGTACCTCTTCGAGGCGATCGGGCAGCGCGACTACCCAGTCCTGCAGGGCTTCATCATCTTCATCGCCATCGTCTACTCGCTGATCAACCTGATCGTCGACGTCGCTCTACGGCGTGATCGACCCGAGGGTGAGGGCAGGATGAGCCTGCAGATCCCTCCCGCCACCTTGATGCCCGACCCTCTCGTCGGCGAGGAGCTCCACGGTGTCGGGCTCTGGAAGGGCGCGTTCCGCCGGATGCGGCGCAACCCCACCGCGATCGCCGGCGCCCTGATCGTGCTCGCGTTCGTGCTGGTCGCGATCTTCGCGCCCCTGC
This sequence comes from uncultured Actinomycetota bacterium, assembly GCA_963848795.1. Taxonomy (GTDB): domain Bacteria; phylum Actinomycetota; class Actinomycetes; order Propionibacteriales; family Nocardioidaceae; genus Nocardioides. The sequence goes on along the minus strand of CAWKEX010000016.1, from coordinate 207,490 downwards.
TCACGTCCTACGAGCCGGGCTCCGCGGAGTGGTCGGGCCAGGTGACGCCGACCAGTGTTCCCGGGCCCTCCGAGGACCACTGGCTGGGCCTCGACCGGTTCGGCTCCGACATGTGGACCCAGATGGTCTACGGCGCCCGCCAGTCCCTGGTGTACGGCGTCGTGTCGACCGCCATCGGCCTCACGGTCGGCGCGGCCCTCGGGGCCATCGCCGGGGGCTTCGGCGCCATCGGCGGGCGGTTCGGCACCTGGGTCGACACCGCGATCATGCGGCTGGTCGACATCATGCTGTCGATCCCGAGCCTGCTGCTGGCCGTGAGCATCGCCGCCGTGCTCGGGCAGAACAAGTACTCCATCATGATCGCCGTCGGCGCCGCCCAGGTGCCGATCTTCGCCCGGCTCCTGCGCGGGTCCATGCTGGGCCAGGGCCAGGCCGACTACGTGCTGGCGGCCGGCGCTCTCGGCATCCGCAAGTCGCGGATCGTGATGGGGCACGTCCTGCCCAACAGCATCGGCCCGACCATCGTGCAGGCCACGTTGAACCTGGCGACGGCGATCATCGAGGTCGCGGCCCTCTCCTACCTCGGACTCGGCGAGGCCGACCCCGCCGTCGCCGAGTGGGGGCGGATGCTGGTCGCCGCCCAGGACCGCTTCGACGTCGCACCGCGGCTCGCCCTGCTGCCCGGGCTGGCCATCGCCGTCACCGCGCTCGGGTTCACCCTGTTCGGTGAGGCGCTGCGCGAATCACTCGATCCCCGGACCCGGAAGTGACGACGGAGATGACCGTGGAAGCAGCGTCGACGCCCGGCCTGGGCAGACGGGCCGATGTGCTGCTGTCCGTCCGCGACCTCGCCGTGACGTTCGGACTGCGCGGCCAGAAGTCGGTCACCGCCGTCGACGAGGTGTCGCTTCGACATCCGGCCCGGCCAGCACGTCGGGCTGGTGGGGGAGTCCGGCAGCGGCAAGTCGGTCACGTCGCTGGCCATCATGGGGCTGCTGCCCAAGCGCGGCGTCGAGGTCGGCGGCGAGGTCGACTACGCGGGCCGCAACCTGCTCGCCACGCGCCAGCAGGACATGGCGCGAGCTGCGCGGACGCGACATCGCGATGGTCTTCCAGGACCCGATGTCCTCGCTGAACCCGGTCGTGACGATCGGCATCCAGCTCGACGAGGTGATCCGCGGCACGACGAAGGTCGACAAGCGCGAGGCCCGTGACCGGGCCGAGGCACTGCTGCGGCGAGGTCGGGATCCCCGACCCCGGCCGCCGCCTGCGGGAGTACCCGCACCAGCTCTCGGGCGGGATGCGGCAGCGGGTGCTGATCGCCATCGCGCTGGCCTGCGGGCCCAAGCTGCTGATCGCCGACGAGCCCACCACCGCGCTCGACGTGACGATCCAGGCGCAGGTCCTGGAGGTGCTCAAGGAGCTGGTGGCCGAGACCGACGCGGCGCTGCTGATGATCACCCACGACCTCGGCGTGGTCGCCGGGTCTGTGCGACGAGGTCAACGTCATGTACTCCGGCCGGATCGTCGAGTCCACCACGCGCGGCCGGCTGTTCGCCGCACCGCGCCACCCCTACACCGGCGGCCTCCTCGAGAGCATCCCGCGGCTCGACTCGCCTCGCGGCGACGCCGCTGCGGCCGATCCCGGGGTCGCCGACGCAGACGATCCCGTGGACCGAGGGCTGCGCCTTCGCGCCGCGGTGCCGCAACAAGATCGACCGATGCACGGAGGCCAGCCCGCGCTGGAGAAGCTGCGGCGACCGGCAGCTGCGGTGCTTCAACCCGCTGCCGCCGACCGAGGCGCGAGGCGGACGCAATGAGCACCCCACGAACAGGCTCGACGCTCGCTTGACGCGACCCCGCTGAGCGCGCTCGTCGAGGTCCGCGGGCTGAAGGTGCACTTCCCGATCCGGGACGGGCTCCTGCTCAACCGGCAGGTCGGCATGGTCAAGGCCGTCGACGGGGTGGACCTCGACATCGCCGAGGGGAAGACGCTCGGGCTGGTGGGCGAGTCGGGCTGCGGCAAGTCGACGCTCGGACGGGCCCTGCTGCGGCTGAGCCCGATCACCGCGGGCAGCGTGCTGTTCGACGGCACCGACGTCGCCGGCCTCAAGCGGGAGCAGCTGCGCCGGAGCGCCAGGACATGCAGATGGTGTTCCAGGACCCGCTGGCCAGCCTGAACCCGCGCCAGAGCGTCGAGACGATCCTGACCGAGCCGCTGCGCGCCCACGGCATCACCTACGACAAGGCGACCCGGGTCCGCGACCTGCTCGACCAGGTCGGGCTGCCGGCGTCGGCGGCGCAGAAGTACCCGCACGAGTTCTCCGGTGGCCAGCGGCAGCGGATCGGGATCGCCCGCGCGCTCGCGCTGGAGCCGCGGTTCGTGATCGCCGACGAGCCGGTGTCGGCGCTGGACGTCTCGATCCAGGCCCAGGTGCTGAACCTGCTCGAGGAGATCCAGGAGAAGCTGGGGCTCACCTACCTGGTGATCGCCCACGACCTCGCGGTGGTGCGCCACGTCTCCGACGAGGTCGCCGTGATGTACCTCGGCGGGATCGTCGAGCAGGCCGGGTCCGACGACCTGTACGCCGAACCCGCTGCACCCCTACACCCGGGCGCTGATGTCGGCCGTGCCCGTGCCCGACCCGGTGGTGGAGGACACGCGCGAACGGATCCTGCTCGCAGGGTGACCTGCCCTCGCCGGCAGACCCGCCGGCCGGCTGCCGGTTCCACACCCGGTGCCCGTTCCGGCAGGAGACCCGGTGCGACACCGAGCGCCCGGAGCTGCGCGAGCTGGAGCCCGGGCACCGCGTGGCCTGCCACTGGGCCGAGGAGATCGCCTCCGGGCAGATCAGCCCGCACGAGGTCACGCCCGGAGGAGGCCGCCGCGGCGGTCTGAGCCAGGCGCGTCAGTCGACGTCCTCCGCGGTGAGGGCGCCGGGGTCGGTGTGGACCACCGGCGCGGGAAGCGGCGGGGGCGTGCCGCCGAAGGCGGGACACAGCGCGTGGTGGGCGCACCAGTCGCACAGCCTGGACGGGTTGGGTCGCCAGTCGCCGGTCTCCTCGGCCCTCCGGATCGCGTGCCAGATGGCCTCGACCTTGCGCTCGGTGGCGAGGAGGTCCTGCTCGTCGGGGACGTAGCGCATGATCTCGCTGTTGCCGAGGTAGACCAGCTGCAGCATCGCCGGGATCACCCCGCGGGTCCGCCAGATGACCAGGGCGTAGAACTTCATCTGGAACAGCGCCTTGGCCTCGAAGCGCTCGCCCGGGTGCCCTTCCGGTCTTGTAGTCCACCACCCGGATGTCGCCGTTGGGAGCGATGTCGAGCCGGTCCACGAACCCGCGCAGCAGCAGTCGTGAGTCGAGCAGGGTCTCCACGTAGAGCTCGCGCTCGGCGGGCTCGAGCTGTCGTGGGTCCTCCAGGGTGAAGTAGCGGTCGAGGACCTCGCGGCAGGTGACCAGCCAGCTCGTCGACGTCGGTGCCCTCCTCGCCGGCCGGCCGGCGAACATCTCGGCGATCTCCGGCTCCTCGGCGAGCAGCGCCTCCCACGTCGGCACCAGCATGGCGCGCGCCTGCTCGGGTGTGCGACCCGCCGCCGGCAGGTCGAAGAGGTCCTCCAGCACCTTGTGGATCAGGCTGCCGCGCACGGCGTCGGGCGAGGACGGCTCGGGCAGCCGGTCGATGGTGCGGAACCGGTAGAGCAGGGGGCAGGACATGAAGTCGCCGGCCCGGCTCGGGGAGAGGGCACCCAGCACCTCCACGCCGTCGACCGCGGTGGACACGCGGTCGGCAGGGGAGCTGGACTGCTGCTCGATGCTCATGTCCCGACCCTAGGCGACCCCGCCGACAGCGCCGCCGGGACACATGGTCGCGTCGGATAATGTCGCAACGTGCCCGACCATTCTGCGCGCCGACCTCCCGGCACGATCCGGATCGGGTCGATCGCGGGCAGCGACGTACTGGTCTCCAGCTCCTGGTTCCTGGTCGCGGGCCTGGTCGCGGTCCTGGTGGCGCCCCGGGTCGACCAGGTGCAGCCGGGCCTCGGCGGGTGGAAGTACGTCGCAGGGCTGGCGTTCGCGGTCGTGCTGTACCTGTCGGTGCTGCTGCACGAGGCGTCCCACGCGGTGATGGCCCGCAGGTACGGCTTCCCGGTCAGCTCGATCACCCTCCACTTCCTGGGCGGTATGACCGCCATCGAGGGCGAGGCCAACAAGCCGCGTCAGGAGTTCATGATCGCGGTCGTCGGTCCGCTGACGTCGATCGCGGTCGGGGTGGGCGCGGTCGGCCTGTGGTTCGTCACCCCGGACGGCCTGCTCAAGATGGCGGTGGAGGGGCTGGCCGGCGCCAACCTGCTCGTCGGGGTCCTCAACCTCGTCCCCGGTCTGCCCCTCGACGGCGGGCGTGTCCTCAAGTCCGCGGTGTGGGGTGCGACCGGCAACGTCCACCGCGGCACCATCGTCGCGGGCTGGGGCGGTCGGATCACCGCCCTGGCCGTCATGTGCTGGCCGGTCATCCAGGAGAGCGTCCTGGGGAGGCCGCCGGACATCCTCGACTTCGTCCTGGCCTTCGTCATCGCCCTGTTCCTCTGGTCGGGCGCGACCTCCGCCATGGCCTCGGCCCGGCTCCGGCGACGCCTGCCGGGCCTGGTGGCCCGCGACCTCGCACGACGCACCCTGACCGTCCCGGACGACCTCCCCCTCGGAGAGGCGGTACGCCGCGCCCAGGAGGCCGAGGCCGGCAGCATCGTCACCGTCACCAGCGGCGGCCGGCCCACCGGCGTCGTCAACGAGGCCGCCCTCCTGGCCACGCCGGAGGACCGGCGCCCGTGGGTGGCCGTCTCCACCGTGGCGCGCACGCTCGACGAGGGACTGAGCCTGCCGGTGGGCATCAGCGGCGAGGAGCTGATCCTGGCGATCAGCCGCAACCCGGCGTCCGAGTACCTCCTCGTCGAGGAGGACGGCTCCGTCTACGGCGTCCTGACCACGGCCGACGTCGACCGGGCGTTCCGGGAGACCCGTCAGTAGGGTTCCCGTCATGACAGGCAGGACCGGCGGTGACGACGTCGCACCCGAGGCATGGTCTGGTGTCCACCGCGGCCCGCTCCGGGCGGGGGAGTGGGTGCGGCTGACCGACAGCAAGGGTCGTCGGCACAACATCTGCCTCGAGCCCGGCAAGCGCTTCTTCTCCAACCGGGGCCACTTCGACCACGACGAGCTGATCGGGCGTGAGGAAGGGTTCACCGTCTCGTCGTCGGCGGGTGGCGAGTACCTCGTCTTCCGTCCCCTGCTCTCGGAGTTCGTCGTCTCCATGCCCCGGGGTGCAGCCGTGGTCTACCCCAAGGACGCCGCCCAGATCGTGGCGATGGCCGATGTCTTCCCCGGCGCCCACGTCGTCGAGGCCGGCGTCGGGTCGGGCGCCCTGACCTGCTCCCTCCTCCGGGCGGTGGGACCGCACGGCCGGGTGTCGTCGTACGAACGGCGCGAGGAGTTCGCCGACGTCGCCCGGCAGAACGTGAACCAGTTCTTCGGCGGCCCCCACGGACGGAGTCATCCTGCGTGGAGCCTGACTCTCGGAGACCTGGCCGAGGAGCTGCCGCGGGAGGCCGGTCCGGTCGACCGGGTGGTCCTCGACATGCTGGCGCCCTGGGACTGCCTCGACGCCACGGCCGGTGCGCTGAGGCCGGGCGGCATCGTCTGCGCCTACGTCGCCACCACCACCCAGCTCTCCCGGTTCGTCGAGACGACCCGGGCACACGGCGGCTTCACCGAGCCGGCGGTCTGGGAGTCGCTGGTGCGGGACTGGCACGTCGAGGGTCTTGCGGTGCGTCCGGGCCACAAGATGATCGGGCACACCGCCTTCCTGGTCACCGCCCGGCGGATGGCACCCGGGGAGAGGCCGCCGCTGAAGAAGCGCCGGCCGGCGCCCGGTGCGTACGGACCGGACTACACCGGTCCGCGGCCGCCCGATCTGCCGCCCCAGGTGCTGGGCGAGGAGTTTCGACTCCGGATCGACCTAGGCTGAATTGTGACCAACACCTGCCGAAGTCCGCTTCCCTCGTCACGCCGGACGGGTAATGTCTCGAACGTCAGGAGGTGACATCGATGTCTGCATCCGAAGGTTCCGGCTCCGCCGGTCGCTCGCAGGACGAGCTGATGACGCCAGGTCCGCTTCCTCGAGGCCGAAGTCACCGATCTGCGGCGCAGGCTCGGCGACGCACCCGGCCACTCGCGCGGCCTGGAGCTGCGGCTCGCCGACACCCAGCGGTCGCTCGCGGCCGTCACCTCCCAGAACGAACGCCTCGCCGAGACCCTGCGCGAGGCGCGCGACCAGATCATGAAGCTCAAGGAGGAGGTCGACCGGCTGGCCCAGCCGCCTGCCGGCTTCGGCACGTTCCTGACCCGCAACGAGGACGACTCCATCGACGTCTTCACCGGCGGTCGCAAGCTTCGCGTCAACGTCAGCCCGAGTGTCGACCTCGACGACCTGGTCCGTGGCCAGGAGGTCATGCTCAACGAGGCGCTCAACGTCGTCGCCGCCCTCGACTTCGAGGAGGTCGGCGAGGTCGTGATGTTCAAGGAGATGCTCGAGGACGGCGAGCGGGTGCTGGTCATCGCCAACGCCGACGAGGAGCGCGTCGTCCGCCTCGCCGAGCCGCTGCGCTCGCTCACGCTCCGCGCCGGCGACTCCCTGCTGCTCGACTCCCGCGCCGGCTACGTCTACGAGAAGGTGCCCAAGTCCGAGGTCGAGGAGCTGGTCCTCGAGGAGGTCCCCGACATCGAGTACGACTCGATCGGTGGCCTGGTCAACCAGATCGACCAGATCCGGGACGCCGTCGAGCTGCCGTACCTCTACCCCGACCTGTTCAAGGAGCACCAGCTCAAGCCGCCGAAGGGCGTCCTGCTCTACGGCCCGCCGGGATGTGGCAAGACCCTGATCGCCAAGGCCGTGGCGAACTCCCTGGCCAAGAAGGTCGCGGCCAAGACCGGCCAGGACGGCGGCACCGCCGCAAAGTCCTACTTCCTCAACATCAAGGGTCCCGAGCTGCTCAACAAGTACGTCGGCGAGACCGAGCGGCACATCCGGCTGGTGTTCCAGCGGGCCCGCGAGAAGGCCAGCGAGGGCACCCCGGTCATCGTCTTCTTCGACGAGATGGACTCGCTGTTCCGCACCCGCGGGTCCGGCGTCTCCTCCGACGTGGAGAACACCATCGTCCCGCAGCTGCTGAGCGAGATCGACGGCGTCGAGCTGCTCGAGAACGTCCTGGTCATCGGCGCCTCGAACCGCGAGGACATGATCGACCCCGCGATCCTGCGGCCCGGCCGGCTCGACGTGAAGATCAAGATCGAGCGCCCGGACGCGGAGTCCGCGCGCGACATCTTCTCGAAGTACCTCCTCGCCACCCTGCCGCTGCATGACGACGACCTCAAGGAGTTCGGCGGCGACCGCGACGCCTGCGTGTCCGGGATGATCCAGGCGGCGGTGGAGCGGATGTACACCGAGACCGAGGAGAACCGCTTCCTGGAGGTCACCTACGCCAACGGCGACAAGGAGATCCTCTACTTCAAGGACTTCAACTCCGGCGCGATGATCCAGAACATCGTCGACCGGGCCAAGAAGATGGCGATCAAGGACCTCCTCGAGCACCAGCAGAAGGGTCTACGGATCTCCCACCTGCTCCAGGCCTGCGTGGACGAGTTCAAGGAGAACGAAGACCTGCCCAACACCACCAACCCCGACGACTGGGCGCGGATCTCCGGCAAGAAGGGCGAGCGGATCGTCTTCATCCGGACGCTCATCACCGGCAAGGGCGGCACCGAGCCCGGACGTTCGATCGACACGGTCTCCAACACCGGTCAATACCTCTGAGGCATGGCCGAGGACGAGCTCGAACGCTCCGAGGTCGAGGCCGTCCTGGAGACGCGCCGCGAGCTCGGGTCGTCGTACGACGCTGCGCTGGTCGACGGGTTCGCCGAACGGATCGAGCGAGCCGTGCAGCATCGCTCGGCGGAGGTGCGGAGCCGAGCCGACTGGGATCGCCGGCAGGAGGCGGCCGCGGGCAAGCGACAGCTCGCACTCGGGATCGTCTCGCTCGGCGCAGGGATCCCCATCTCGGCGATCGCCCTGGCGGTGCCGGAGGGATTGTCGTCTCTGGTCAGTCTCGCGATCGCGTGGGGCGGGATCTCCGTCGTCAACCTCGCTCATGCCATCCAGGCTCGTCCACGCTGATCTGTGTGGAGCGACCGCTGGCGGGGTACTGGACACGTGTGGCGTGACGTCCATGTCGCAACTCGAGGGAGGACCGCATGAAGTTCCTGCTCATCGTCCTGGTCGTGATCGCCGTCGTGGCGGTCCTGTTCATGGTGATGCGTCGCCGCACCTGACCGCCCGGCCGAGGTAGCCGTGCACCCAGGGCCGCATGACCCGCGGGCCGGGTTGATACTCCGCACGGAGCTCGTGCGACCTCGAGGCCGGCCGCCTCGACCAGCCCGGGGATGTCGCGGCTGAGGTGACAGCCCGCGAAGACCCGCTTCTGCACGGGGTCGAGCCGACGCTGCCACCGGGCGACTCCCGCGTCGGGAGCGAGCCCGTGCTCGAGGAAGTGGAGCGACGCCCCCGGCCTCAGGACGCGTCGTACCTCTGACAGCGCCAGGGCAGGGTCGGGGATGCTGCACAGGCTGAACGTCACCAGGGCGGAGTCGAAGGAGTCGTCCTCCTCGGCGAGGTGCTGGCCGTCCAGCCCGCTCCGGTGGACGGGTACGCCGGTGTCCGCGCGCCGGTCCAACCACAGCCTCCAGCCGACGTCGGACGGTTCGACCGCCGCGACCGACGTCACCGCGGCGGGGTAGTACCGGATGTTGAGACCGCTGCCGAAGCCGATCTCCAGGACCCGGCCGTGCAGGCCGCGGCAGGTCTCGTCGCGGAGCTCGCCGATCTCCGGGCTCCGCAGGGCCACGTCGGTGATGTGCGGGACCACCCGGTCGCTCCACCAGCTCATCGCACAGCCCTTCGAATGACGATCAGTAGGAGTGTGGCACGTCCATCACGGCCCGGATGCGGGCCTCGTGGAAGTCCTCGCCGAGCCAGTCCAGCAGCGGCTTGAGTGCCCGCGGATTGTCGACGTAGTCGTCGTAGTGCACGTGGAACGCGGCGTCGCCCAGTTCCTCGGCCAGCCGCAGGAGCCGCTCCTCTCGATCCCGGAGGTGGTCGTAGGCATCGGGTGTCTCGGCCCACCACTTGCTCCGGGCGACGGCGTGCAGGTCGCGGGTGTTGACCACGAAACGCGCGCCGGGGAACACCTTGCGCAACCAGGCGACGTACTCGCCCACGTCGTCGCTGGTCCAGCGGATCTCCTTGAAGCCGGTGACGCGGGTGTCCGGTTGGGGTCGCAGCAGGGTGTCGAGCGCCAGCCTGCGGGCATCGCGCAACGAGGCACGGACACCGAAGTTGTCCATGCCGTACCAGGACTTGGTGGGCGTCAGCCCGCCCACCGGTTCGTCCCGTTGCCGTTGGCCGCGGCGATGCAGGGCGCGCTGCTTCACGGCGGTGCGGTGGAACCGGTAGACGTGGATCAGCACCTGCCGGTTCTCGCCGCGGATCAGGTAGCCGGGGATCGAGTTGAGGATTCCCTGCAGCAGCGTGGAGCCCGAGCGCCCGTAGGTCATCACGAAGAGGTAGCCGAGGTCGTCCCTGAGCTCCAGCTGGTGCACCCGGCGCCGGAGCCGGTCGATCTCGCGACGGGCCTCGACCAGCTGGCGGCGGGAACGCGCCCCGGGGACGAGGCCGGAGAGGCGGCTGCGCACGCCAGCGGCCTGACGGTCCTCGACGATGATGAGCCTCCTCGCGGTCGGCGTCATTCAAGCACGCGGGGCAGCGACGCGCGTCGGACGCACGGCCCTGGGTCGCCACGCAACGCGTACGCTGATTTTCATGAGCGTCCGCAGGGTGATGGGCACCGAGGTGGAGTACGGCATCTCGGTCCAGGGCCAGCCCACGGCCAACCCGATGGTCGCCTCGTCCCAGGTCGTCAACGCCTATGCGTCGGCCACGGTCCGGGCCCGCCGCGCACGGTGGGACTTCGAGGAGGAGTCGCCGCTGCGCGACGCCCGCGGCTTCGACATGTCCCGCCAGGTCGCGGATCCGTCGCAGCTGACCGACGAGGACATGGGCCTCGCCAACGTCATCCTCACCAACGGCGCCCGGCTCTACGTCGACCACGCCCACCCCGAGTACTCCACCCCCGAGGTCACCACCCCCCTGGACATCGTCCGGTGGGACAAGGCGGGGGAGCAGGTGATGCTGGACGCCTCGCGCCGGGCCAGCCAGCTGCCCGGCGGGGCGCCGATCGTGCTCTACAAGAACAACACCGACAACAAGGGCGCGTCGTACGGCGCCCACGAGAACTACCTGATGCGGCGGTCGACGCCGTTCGGCGACATCGTCCGGCACCTGACGCCGTTCTTCGTCAGCCGGCAGGTGGTGTGCGGCGCCGGCCGGGTCGGGATCGGGCAGGACGGCCGTGAGCACGGGTTCCAGATCAGCCAGCGGGCCGACTACTTCGAGGTCGAGGTGGGCCTCGAGACCACGCTCAAGCGGCCCATCATCAACACCCGCGACGAGCCGCACGCCGACCCGGAGAAGTACCGACGGCTCCACGTGATCCTGGGCGACGCCAACCTGTCGGAGGTGTCGACCTACCTCAAGGTCGGCACCACCGCGCTCGTCCTCTCGATGATCGAGGACCGCTTCCTCAGCCAGGAGTTCACGGTCGAGGGTGCGGTCTCGGCCCTGCGGTCGGTCTCCCACGACCCGACGCTGCGGCAGACCATCACCCTCACCGACGGCCGGAAGCTCACCGCCGTACAGCTGCAGATGGAGTACCTCGACCTGGCCAAGAAGTACGTCGAGGACCGGTTCGGCTCCGACGCCGACAGCCAGACCGTCGACGTGCTGCGGCGGTGGGAGTCGGTGCTGGACCGGCTCGAGCGCGACCCCATGCTGTGCGCCACCGAGCTGGACTGGGTGGCCAAGCTGAAGCTGCTGGACCAGTACCGCCACCGTGACGGCCTCGGCTGGGAGGACGCCAAGCTGCAGCTGATCGACTACCAGTACTCCGACATCCGTCCCGAGAAGGGGCTCTACCACCGCCTCGTCGGGATGGGCCGGATCGAGCGGCTGCTCGACGACCGGCTGATCGAGGTCGCCATGCACGACCCGCCCGAGGACACCCGCGCCTACTTCCGCGGACGCTGCCTCGAGAAGTACGCCGACCACGTCGCGGCCGCCTCCTGGGACTCGGTGATCTTCGACCTGCCCGGCCGGGAGTCGCTGCAGCGGGTGCCGACCATCGACCCGCTCCGGGGCAGCCGCGCCCACGTGGGCGAGCTCCTCGACCGCTGCGACACCGCCGAGGCGCTGTTCGCCGCCCTGACTCGTTGACACTGACTCGCTGACACTATTTCTCGCGGCGTCGCCGGTGCGGGAACCACGGAGTGGATAGGGTCGGGTCATGGCACAGGAGCGGAAGCAGCCGCGGAAGTCGACTGAGAACGAGGAAGCCACCGAGGTCGCGCCCGAGAGCGACGTCGCGGAGCGCAAGGAGGCCCTCGACGACGACATCGACGCGATCCTCGACGAGATCGACGACGTGCTCGAGACCAACGCCGAGGACTTCGTGAAGTCCTTCATCCAGAAGGGCGGGGGAGTAGGCAAGGATGTCCGACCCCCGCCTCCCTGCGGCGTACCTCGTGCCGGGTTCGTCGTCGTTCAGCGACTTCCTGTCCGTCCAGTCGCCCGACCTCCTCCCGTCGCGCCGTGCCATCCCCCAGGGGCACGCGGGAGACCTCGCGCCTCACGGCACCACGATCGTGAGTGCGACCTTCCCTGGCGGGGTCGTGATGGCGGGTGACCGCCGGGCGACGATGGGCAACATCATCGCCCAGCGCGACATCGAGAAGGTCTTCCCGGCCGACGAGTTCTCGGCGGTGGGCATCGCCGGATCGGCCGGCCTGGCGATCGAGCTGGTCCGGTTGTTCCAGACCGAGCTGGAGCACTACGAGAAGATCGAGGGCACGACCCTCTCCACGGACGGCAAGGCCAACCGGCTCGCGGCCCTGATCCGCGCCAACCTCGGGATGGCGATGCAGGGCCTCGCCGTCGTACCCCTCTTCGCCGGTTACGACCTCAGCGCCGGCCAGGGCCGGATCTTCAGCTATGACGTCACCGGAGGCCGCTACGAGGAGACGGCCTTCCACGCGGTTGGCTCCGGGTCCCTGTTCGCCCGCGGCTCGCTGAAGAAGCTCTACCGCGACGACCTCGACGAGGAGGGCTGCGTGACGGCCGTCGTCCAGGCGCTCTACGACGCCGCCGACGACGACTCCGCCACCGGTGGACCAGACCTGACCCGGCGGATCTTCCCGGTCGTCCAGGTGATCACCCCCGACGGCGGCCGCCGGATGCCCGATGCCGACGTGGCCGAGATCGCCGACCGGATGATCGCGGGCCGGATGAACCGGCCCGACGGCCCGGCCGCGCCCCTGACCTGAGGTGTCTCGACAGGCTCGACAACCGAAAGAGCAATAGCAATGAGCATGCCGTTCTACGTCTCACCCGAGCAGCTGATGAAGGACCGTGCCGACTTCGCCCGCAAGGGCATCGGCCGCGGCCGTTCGGTGGTCGCCGTCCAGTACGCCGACGGGATCCTGTTCGTGTCCGAGAACCCCTCCCAGGCCCTGCACAAGGTCTCGGAGATCTACGACCGGATCGCGTTCGCGGCCGTCGGCCGCTACAACGAGTTCGAGAACCTCCGGATCGCCGGGGTCCGCCTCGCCGACATGCGCGGCTACGCCTACGACCGCCGCGACGTGACCGGCCGAGGCCTGGCCAACGCCTACGCCCAGACGCTCGGCACGATCTTCTCCAGCGGGGGCGAGAAGCCCTACGAGGTGGAGATCTTCGTCGCCGAGATCGGCGACACCGCCGCGGAGGACCAGCTCTACCGGCTGACCTACGACGGCCAGGTGGCCGACGAGCACGGGTACGCCGTGATGGGCGGCGCCGCCGACGTCGTGGCCGAGCACCTGAAGGACAACTACGCCGAGGGCGCCTCGCTCGACGGGGCGCTGCGGGTCGCCGTGGCCGCCCTGGGCCACTCCGAGACCGAGAAGGGCAGCCCGGGCGACCGGGTGGTCCCGGTGGACCACCTCGAGGTCGCGGTGCTCGACCGCACCCGGACCCAGCCACGCAAGTTCCGCCGGCTCCGGCCGGCGCGGCTCCGCGAGCTGCTCGGGGACCGCGGTCCCGAGACTCCCGGCGCGCCGAGCGACGAGGACCGCCGCCCGGAGGCGGCGCCCGCCCCCTCCGCCACCGACGACCCGGCCGACCCGACCGACCAGGTGAGCGGCGGCGTACCTCCGCTGGAGGACCCGACCACCGGCGAGCCGCCGGTCGCCCCGCCCCCGGCGGACCCCTCAGACCCGTCCTGACAGCAGCCCGGGGCCAGGGCCCGAGACCGCCCGGGCGTGTCGCGTAACCGCACCCGGCCGGTCCCGTTGGACCTGTAGGGGAGGCACGACCTGACAAAGGAGTCGTTGCACATGCTGTTCTCACGCCCGCTGTCCGCCCTGGTCGCCGCCGTCGTCCTGGCCCTGCCGCTGGCCGCCGCGCCCGCCGCCGGCGCGCCGACGGACTCGACGCGCACCGGCGCCAGGTTCGTCGAGCTCAAGGCACCACAGCCCGACTGGTACACCCCGGCCCTGCACGACCGGGTGATGGCCGCGGCCGAGCGGGGCGAGGGCGTGCCGATCCCCGAGGGCGTCGACTACGACACCTCCGGCCTGGCGTTCACCGGCATCCGCCCCGGGGCGTGGATCATCGCCCCGGCGGGCTGCACCACCAACTTCGTCTTCGGCTCCAGCAGCGACTACTACATCGGCACCGCCGGCCACTGCGCCAACGTCGGCGACGAGGTCACCCTGGTCGCGGCCCCGGGTGTCCTGATGAACATCGGCACGACGGTGAAGAGCGTGAACAGGGGCATCGGCAACGACTTCGCCCTGATCGACGTGCGGCCCTCCATGGAGCAGTACGTCAACCCGTCGATGACCTACTTCGGAGGCCCGACCGGCGCCGGCAGCCCGCAGCCCAACGACGTCGTCGAGCACGCCGGCCACGGCCTGGTGATCGGCACCGGCGGCACCCCCCGCGCCGGCGTGGTGGTCTACCGCGGCAACGGCGACGGCGGCGACGCCTTCGCCTGGGTCGGCGCGGCCAGCCCCGGCGACTCGGGATCCGCCGTTCGCCTCGCCAACGGCCAGGCCGCGGGCGACCTCACGCACCTCGTGGTGGGCGGACCGTACGTGCCCGGCGACGTCGCCGGCACCACCATCGCGCGGATGCTCACGATCGCCGGCAAGCCGCTCGCCACCGCGCCGGACGTGCCCCGACCCCACCTCCTGACGGGCCGACGCTCGGCTCCGCGTACCGGAATGCTGCAAACGCGTCGGCCTGTCGGCTGACCCCCGCTCACCGGCGCCAGCTGGCGGCCGTTCTGCAGCAGTTCGGTACGCCGAGCCGGGCGCCACGCGCGGCGACGACCGGGTCACGGCGGTGAACGCAGCAACTGGTAGGACCCAACTTGCGCGGGCGCGCCACGGGATGACCGTGGTGCGCCTAGGCTGGCACTCGTGGACCGGCGGATCTTCGGCATCGAGAACGAGTACGGCGTCACGTGCACGTTCCGCGGACAGCGCCGCCTGAGCCCGGACGAGGTGGCCCGCTACCTCTTCCGCAAGGTCGTCAGCTGGGGGCGCAGCAGCAACGTCTTCCTGCGCAACGGCGCCCGGCTCTACCTCGACGTCGGCAGCCACCCCGAGTACGCCACCCCCGAGTGCGACGACGTCACCGAGCTCGTCGCCCACGACAAGGCGGGGGAGCGGGTGCTCGAGGGGCTGCTCCTCGACGCCGAGCAGCGCCTCCACGACGAGGGCATCGCCGGCGAGATCTACCTGTTCAAGAACAACACCGACTCCGCGGGCAACTCCTACGGCTGCCACGAGAACTACCTCGTCGGCCGGTCCGGCGAGTTCACCCGCCTGGCCGACGTGCTGATCCCGTTCCTCGTCACCCGCCAGATCGTCGTCGGCGCGGGCAAGATCACCCAGACCCCGCGCGGTGCGACCTACAGCGTCTCCCAGCGGGCCGAGCACATCTGGGAGGGCGTCTCGAGCGCCACGACCCGCAGCCGTCCCATCATCAACACCCGCGACGAGCCGCACGCGGACGCCGAGAAGTACCGCCGCCTCCACGTGATCGTGGGCGACTCCAACATGAGCGAGACGACGACCCTGCTCAAGGTCGCCAGCTGCGACCTGGTCCTCCGGATGATCGAGGAGGGCGTCGTCATGCGGGACCTCACCATGGAGAACCCGATCCGGGCGATCCGTGAGATCTCCCACGACGTCACCGGTCGGCGCAAGGTCCGCCTGGCCAACGGTCGCGAGGCCAGCGCGCTCGACATCCAGCACGAGTACCTCTCCAAGGCCCGCGACTTCGTCGACCGCCGGCAGATCTCCACCCCGGTGATCGAGCAGACCCTCGACCTGTGGGAGCGGGGCCTCAAGGCCGTCGAGTCCGACGACCTCGGCCTGGTCGACCGCGAGATCGACTGGGTCATCAAGTGGAAGCTGATCGACCGCTACCGCGCCAAGCACGGTCTACCGCTGGGCCACCCGCGGATCGCCCAGCTCGACCTCGCCTACCACGACATCCACCGCAGCCGCGGGCTCTACTACCTGCTGGAGAAGCGGGGCGCCGTCGCGCGGGTCACCACCGACCTGAAGGTCTTCCAGGCGAAGTCGATCCCGCCCCAGACCACCCGTGCCCGCCTGCGCGGCGAGTTCATCCGCAAGGCCCAGGAGCGCCGACGCGACTTCACCGTCGACTGGGTGCACCTCAAGCTCAACGACCAGGCGCAGCGGACGGTCCTGTGCAAGGACCCCTTCCGGGCGTATGACGAGCGGGTGCAGCGCCTCATCGACGGCATGTGAGGGTGCGCCGGATAGGGTGTCGGGGCTGTCCCGAAGCCCTGAAGGTGTTGATGAATCCCGTGTTCCGACGTACTCGTCGTGTCCTCCCGTTCCTGCTCGCCGCCTCGCTCGGCCTGGCCCTCGCGTCCTGCGGTGACGACGAGGGTGGCTCCAGCGCTGACACGACCCTCGACTCTGTCCAGGTTGAGGGCGAGCTCGGCACCGCTCCCGAGGTCACCTTCGACCGGCAGCTCGATGCCAGCGAGACCACCACCGAGGTGGTCATCGAGGGCGACGGGCCGGAGCTGGCCGCCGGTGACCAGGTGCTCACCCACCTGTGGTTCGGCAACGGCTTCACCCAGGAGAAGGCGTTCTCGACCTACGACGCCAAGAAGCCCGAGCTGCTCACGATCGACGAGGAGCAGCTGAGCCCGGTGTTCCTCGAGGGGATCGAGGGCCAGACCGTCGGCTCCCGGGTCATGGTCGCCGCGCCCGCGTCCGAGGCATTCGGCGAGCAGGGCAACCCCCAGCTCGGCATCGGCAACCAGGACACCGTGGTGGTGGTCATCGACCTGCTCAGCTCCGTGCTCGAGGAGCCCAGCGGTGAGTCGGCGAAGGCGCCCTCGTGGGCCCCCGGGATCCTCGAGAAGGACGGCGTCCCCACCGGCTTCGACTTCAAGGGGCTCTCCGCGCCCAGCGACCAGCTCCGGAGCGCCGAGCTCGTGCGTGGGGACGGCGCGGAGGTCGAGAAGGGTCAGACCATCGTGGTCGACTACCTGGGACAGGAGTTCGAGGGGAAGAAGCCCTTCGACGACAGCTTCAGTGCGGAGGAGCCCACGACCTTCCAGATCGGCGTGGGTGCCGTGGTCCCGGGCTGGGACAAGACCCTTGTCGGGGCGAAAGTCGGCTCGCGCGTCCTGCTGGCGATCCCTCCCGGAGGAGGGCTACGGCAAGCAGGGCAACCCGGAGATCAACGTGTCGGGCGACGACACGCTGTACTTCCTCGTCGACATCCTTGCTGCGGGCTGACCGGACGCTCGAGGGGGAGTGACATGGCGACGGAGAAGACCGAGCGGCTGCTGAACCTGTTGATCATGCTGCTCGTCCAGAGGCACTACGTGTCGAAGGACCGGATCCGGTCGATCCTGTACCCCGACTCCTCCGACGATGCCTTCGAGAAGATGTTCGAGCGCGACAAGGACGACCTGCGCAGCATCGGGGTGCCCATCGAGGTCGGCCAGATGGACGCCTACTTCGACGACGAGCCGGGCTACCGTGTGCGCCCTGACGAGCTCCAGCTGCCGCGGATCGAGCTCGCCGCCGACGAGGCCGCAGTGATCGGCCTGGCGACCCGCGTGTGGGGCCACGCCCGGCTCGCCGAGGCGACCACCGAGGCGGTGCGCAAGCTGACCGCGTTCGGGCTCCCTGTCGACGTCTCCGCGCTCGACATCGTGGAGCCGCGACTGGTCGCCGAGGAGCCCTCCTTCGACGTGTTCTGGGAGGCGAGCCAGGAGCGCACGCCGGTCGAGTTCGAGTACCTCCGCTCCGGCCAGTCCGAGCCCACGACCCGCCACCTCCAGCCCTGGGGCGTGGTCCGCTACTCCGGGCGCTGGTACGCCGTCGGCTTCGACACCGACCGGGGCGAGGAGCGGGTCTTCCGGCTGTCCCGGGTGCAGGGCCAGGCCCGCAGGAGTGGCCCCGCGGCGTCGTACGACGTCCCGGCCGACGTCGACATCCGCGACGTCACCCGGCGGCTCGCGCCGGCTCCGGTCGCGGAGACCGTCACCGTGCTGGCCAGAGGCGGCGCCGGACACGCCCTGCGCCGGAGCGCGGACGCGGTCGAGACCGACGTCGCGGGTCCGGACGACGTCACGACCTGGGACCGGCTGACCCTCGGGCGCGGGGGAGTGGCGCTCGCCGACGAGCTCCTGTCCTACGGCGCCGACGTCTACGTCGAGTCCCCGGCGGCGTTGCGTGAGGCAATGGTCGGCCGGCTGGCCGCCGTCGTCGACGGGAAGGCGTCGTGAGCACCACGCCCCCCGGGTCGGCCAAGGACCAGGTGGTCCGCCTGCTACGCCTGGTGCCCTACCTCTACGCCCGCGGGCACCGTGCGGGTGGACGAGGCGGCCGCCGACCTCGGGGTCACGCCCGCGCGGCTGGTCTCCGACGTCAAGGTGCTGTTCATGTGCGGGCTGCCGGGTGGCTATCCCGACGACCTGATCGACGTCGACCTGGACGCGCTCGAGGGAGAGGACGCCGACGGGGTGATCCGGGTGTCCAACGCCGACTACCTGGCCCGTCCGCTCCAGCTCTCGCCGACCGAGGCGACGGCAGTGATCGTCGCCCTGCGGGCCCTGCGCGACGGGGCGGGAGAGGCGACGCGGGACATCGTGGACCGCACCGTCGCCAAGCTCGAGACGGCCGTGCACGGAGCGGCCGACCCGCTGGTCGATCCGGGCACCGGCACCGGGGTCGACGTCCTCGGGGCCCGCTTCCGGACCACCCTGGAGGAGGCCACCGAGCAGGCCCGCCAGGTGCGACTGACCTACTGGGTGCCCTCCCGCGACGACGTGTCGGACCGGGTCGTCGACCCGCGCGGCATCGTCTCCGCCCACGGACTCACCTACCTCGACGCCTGGTGCCACACCGCCCAGGCCCCGCGGCTCTTCCGGCTGGACCGGATCCAGGACGCGGAGGTCCTCGACTCCTCCATCCAGACCCCTGCCGAACCGCCCCGGGACCTGGCCGAGGGGATGTTCCAGCACTCCGCCGACACCTCGCTGGCCACCTTGCGGCTGGCACCCGCCGCCCGCTGGGTGGTGGAGTACTACCCCGTCGAAGAGGTGCGACCCCAGCCTGACGGAGACCTGGAGGTCGACCTCGTGATGGCCGACGAGCGCTGGCTCCGCCGGCTCCTGCTGCGCCTGGCCCCCCACGCGCGGGTGGTGGCCCCGGCGGAGGTCGCGGAGTCGTTCACGACGGCTGCACGGGAAGCGCACGCCCTGTACACCTGACCGGCGTACGATGGATGCCGACGCCCAAACTGATGTGAGGAAGCCATGACCTACCCGCTCTTTGCCGGACTCGGTCCCCAGGAGCTCATTCTGATCGTCCTGGTGATCTTGCTGCTCTTCGGCGCCAAGAAGCTTCCCGAGCTCGCCCGTGGCAGCGGCAGGGCGTTGCGCATCTTCAAGGCCGAGACCAAGGGCCTCGTCGACGATGATGACGACGACGTCTCCGACAGCCAGAAGACCACGGAGGAGAAGGAGCTGCAGGCGCGTCGCGAGGAGTCCGACCCCGTGGTGCGCGAGCAGCGCGACGGCACCACCAGCTGACCCGGCAGTCGGTGTCAGTCTCCGGAATCCTCCAGCTCTTCGCGGGGAGGCCCCACCACCCCATCGGCGCGGACGGCCGGATGGCCCTGTCCGACCACATGCGTGAACTCCGCGCGCGCCTGCTCAAGTGCGCGGTGGTCATCGTCCTCGGTGTGATCGTCTCGCTGTTCTTCTACGACCAGATCTTCCAGCTCGTCCTGACGCCGTACAACGCGGCTCTGGACGCCCTGGAACGAAGGGATCAGACGTCAGCTCCGAGGGGGTGGTCACCGGCGTCGGCGGTCCGCTGATGCTGCAGCTCAAGCTCTGCGGCCTCGTGGGACTGGTTGCCACCAGCCCGTTCTGGCTCTACCAGATCTGGGCCTTCATCCTTCCCGGGCTGCACAGCCGGGAGCGCAAGTGGTCCCGGGTGTTCGCAGCCATCGCCGGCCCCTTGTTCCTGGCCGGGGTGGTCCTGGGCTACCTGACGCTGCCCAAGGGTCTGGAGATCCTGATCGGGTTCACCCAGGCCGACTTGACGAACCTGGTCGAGTTCGGCAGCTACCTGACCTTCCTGACCCGGACCCTCCTGGTGTTCGGCATCGCGTTCGAGATCCCCGTCTTCGTGATCCTGCTCAACCTCGCCGGGATCCTGAGCGGGCGGGCGCTGGCCGCGCACCGACCGTGGATCGTGCTCGGGACCTTCGTGTTCGCCGCGGTCGCGACCCCGTCCACCGACCCGTTCACGATGCTGCTCCTGGCCATCCCGATGCTCGTTCTCTTCGGGATCTCCGAAGTGATCTGCCGGATCCTGGACCGCCGCCGCCACGACCGGGACGAGCTGGCCGGGGTCGGCGACGACGAGCTGTCCCCGCTGTGACCGCGCCGCTCGACGACCTCGACCCGTTCGACCTCCCCGACTGGCTGGGCGAAGGCGCGGTCACGTGGGCCGCGGAGACCGGCGTACGCCGCGGCCACCGCGTCCCGGGTCACCTCACGGGCCGGTTCAAGGACGGGGGCAGGAGGTCCCCTGCGACCTGCTCGCCGTGGACGAGGCGCACCCCGCGCCGGTCGCCGACGAGGCGACCAGGACCCGCGCCCACCTGGCCTGGCGGCACGGACAGATCCTGCTGCAGTCCGACCACGACCGCATCGTCCTGGCCGTGCCCGGCACCGGGTTCACCGCCGACCTGGTGCTCGACGCGCTCAGCCGCCTCGCCAAGGCCGTCGGTGCCTCGCCCGACAACTACGTCGCGCTGCTACGGATCGGTTCGGACCGTCGATAGACGAGTGATTCCAGGGGGTGGCGAGTCAGGCAACTCCCCCTGGAATCACTCGTCTAAGGTCGGGCCCGTGCCCGGAGATTCGCGCGAGATCGCGCTGCTGACCAACCCCACCGCGGGCAAGGGCAGAGGAGCGAAGTTTCGGGATCTCGCCCTGCCCCGTCTGCGCGAGGCGGGTTTCGTGGTCCGGAACCTCGAGGGTCGCGACGCCGACGAGGCACTCGACCTCGCCCGGCAGTGCGTGGCCGACGGCCTCGAGTCCCTCGTCGTGTGTGGGGGCGACGGGATGGTGCACATCGGAGCCCAGGCGGTGGCCACCACGCCCACAAATCTCGGCATCATCCCGGCCGGCACCGGCAATGACGTGGCCCGATACTTCGACATCCCGCGCAAGGACCCGCTGGCCGCCGCCGACCGGGTGATCGCCTCGCACACCAAGCGGATCGACCTCGCCCGCAGCGGGTCCAAGTACTACGTGACCGTCCTGGCCGCCGGATTCGACGCCGTCGTCAACGAACGGGCCAACCGGATGACCTGGCCACGCGGGCAGATGCGCTACAACCTGGCCACCCTGGCCGAGCTGCGCACCTTCGAGCCGCTGCCGTACACGCTGGAGCTGGACGGCCGCACCCTCCAGCTCGACGCGATGCTGGTCGCCGTCGGCAACGGCGCGTCGTTCGGCGGCGGGCTGCGGATCACCGAGGGGGCCAGCCTGGACGACGGCCTGCTCGATGTCGTGATCATCCGGCCGATGAGCAAGCCCCAGCTCGTGAGGACCTACCCCAAGCTCTTCAAGGGCACCCACGTCACTCACCCGCAGTACGAACACCACCTGGTGCGCTCCGTCACGGTCGCGGCGCCGGGCATCGTGTCCTACGCCGACGGCGAGCGGTTCGGTGCCCTGCCCCTCACGATCGAGGCCGTCCCGGGAGCGCTGAGCGTCCTTGCCTGAGCTCCTCGACGAATTCGCCGGCCTCTACGACTTCCCGCTCGACGACTTCCAGATCCGTGCCTGCCGGGAGATCGAGGCCGGCAGCGGGGTACTGGTGGCCGCCCCGACCGGCTCCGGGAAGACGATCGTCGGCGAGTTCGCCGTACACCTGGGGCTGAAGACCGACCGCAAGTGCTTCTACACGACCCCGATCAAGGCGCTGTCCAACCAGAAGTACTACGACCTGGTCGCGCGGTACGGCGAGGAACGGGTCGGCCTGCTCACCGGTGACCACACGATCAACGGCGAGGCCCCGATCGTGGTGATGACGACCGAGGTCCTGCGCAACATGCTCTACGCCGGCTCCCGGACCCTGCTCGGCCTCGGCTTCGTGGTGATGGACGAGGTGCACTACCTCGCGGACCGGGAGCGTGGGGCGGTCTGGGAGGAGGTGATCATCCACCTGCCCGAGTCGGTGGCGCTGATCTCGCTGTCCGCGACCGTCTCGAACGCCGAGGAGTTCGGGGAGTGGCTGACCACGGTCCGGGGCGCGATGGGCACGATCGTGGAGGAGAAGCGGCCGGTGCCGCTGTACCAGCACGTGATGGCCGGCCGGCGGCTGCTCGACCTGTTCGCCGGGTCGGACGTCGACGCCTCCGCAGGGTTCGTCCGCGAGGGCGCACCGGTCAACGACGAGCTGCTCAAGCTCGCCCGCGACGACTGGGCCAGCTCCCGGATGAAGGACCGCAGGTCGCCTCGCGGCCGGTCCGCGGCCCGCGGCCGGGCGCCGGCACGGGGTCGCGGCGGGGGAGGCCGCCCGGTGGGGAACGGCCGGCGCGTGTGGATCCCGAGCCGGGTCGACGTCGTCGACCGGCTCGACCGGGAGGGGCTGCTGCCGGCGATCGTCTTCATCTTCAGCCGGGTCGGCTGCGACGCCGCCGTCACCCAGTGCCTGAACGCCCGGGTCCGGCTGACCACGCCGCAGGAGCGGGACACGATCTACCAGTTCGTCGAGGAGAGCTGCCGGCACCTGCCCGACGCCGACCTCGAGGTCCTCGGGTACGACGACTTCCTCGACGGCCTGACCCGTGGGGTCGCCGCGCACCACGCCGGGATGCTGCCCGCCTTCAAGCAGTGCGTCGAGCAGCTCTTCGTCCGCGGTCTCTGCAAGGCCGTCTTCGCGACCGAGACCCTCGCTCTCGGCATCAACATGCCAGCCCGCACGGTCGTGATCGAGAAGCTGAGCAAGTGGAACGGCGAGACGCACGCCGACATCACGCCGGGGGAGTACACCCAGCTCACCGGACGCGCCGGGCGACGCGGGCTCGACGTCGAGGGCCACGGGATCGTGCTGTGGCAACCGGGCATGAACCCGCGGGAGCTGGCCGGCCTCGCGTCGACCCGCACCTATCCGCTGCGCTCGTCGTTCCGGCCGTCGTACAACATGGCAGTCAACCTGGTGCACCAGTTCGGCCGGGAGACCACCCGCGAGCTCCTCGAGCAGTCGTTCGCGCAGTTCCAGGCGGACAAGGCCGTGGTGGGGCTGGCCCGCCAGCTGCGCAAGAGCGACGAGGCGCTCGCGGGGTACGCCGAGGCGGCGACCTGCGACCGCGGCGACTTCATGGAGTACGCGCGGATCCGCAACCGGATCTCCGAGGTCGAGAAGCGCGCCGCGAAGGCGCGCCGTGCCGACCGCCGGGCCGACGCCCTGGACTCGCTGACCCGGCTCCGGCCGGGTGACGTGATCGAGGTGCCGACGGGCAAGTTCGCCGGCTTCGCCGTGGTCATCGATCCGGGCCTGTCGCGGGACGAGCCGCGGCCCTACGTCGTGACCGCGGACCGGCAGGCCCGGCGGCTGGGGATGATCGACTTCCCGACGCCGGTGCAGGCGCTGACCCGGGTCAAGGTTCCGCGCAACTTCAACGGCCGCAACCCGCAGATGCGGCGCGACCTGGCCTCGGCCCTGCGCACCAAGACCCGCGACCTGCCGCCACCCTCACCGGAGGTTGAGGTGCGAAGGCGCTCAGCGCCTGAGCCTCGAAACCCCCGCACCCGACCGGAGGCCGAAACCGAGATCGAGAGCCTCCGCGCCCAGCTGAAGGCCCACCCGTGCCACGACTGCCCCGACCGGGAGGACCACGCCCGCTGGGCGGAGCGGTGGTTCAAGCTCGACCGCGACGCCGCGACCCTGCGGCGCCGGATCGAGAAGCGGACCAACACCATCGCCCGGCAGTTCGACCGCGTGTGCGAGGTGCTCACCGCGCTGGGCTACCTCGAGGGCGACACGGTCACCCCCCGGGGCGGCCACCTGCGCCGGATCTACTCCGACGTCGACCTGCTGGCCGCGGAGTCGCTCCGGCAGGGCCTGTGGGACGACCTCGACCCCTCGGGCCTCGCCGCGGCGCTCTCGATCCTGGTCTTCGAGGCTCGCCGCCCCGACGACGCCAGCTCGCCACGCATCCCCGGCGGAGCGGTCAAGGTCGCCATCGGCCAGATGGTCCGGCTGTGGGGCGAGCTGCGCACGACTGGAGGGCGACCACCACCTCGACTTCCTGCGGCAGCCGGATCCCGGGTTCGCCTGGGCGGCGTACCGGTGGGCCGAGGGGGACGAGCTCGACTCCGTCCTGACCGACGTCGACCTGGCCGCCGGTGACTTCGTGCGCTGGATGAAGCAGCTGCTGGACCTGACCGGCCAGATCGCGAATGCGGCCGGGGACTCGCCCCTGCGCGAGACGGCCCGGGAGGCGGTGCGCCGGCTCCGGCGCGGGGTGGTGTCCTACTCCGGCCTCAGCGAGTGATGCCCGCCGGCACCAGCGGGACGATCCGGCTCCGCGGCGGTCCCTGGCGCTCCGGGCACGGTCCTGGTTCGCCACCGAGGTAGACGACCGGCAGCGTGCAGGCGTTCCCGCGGGTGTCGCCGGGGGAGCGGGGCGACGGGCACGGGGGCTCCAGGGACCCCATGGCTGGGACGATGCAGCCCTCAGGCGTCGTCTCGAACGGCCTGGGGTCCGGAATGAGTTCAGACCTGGGCTCCGGGTCGCTCGTCGCGACCGGGACCACCTGCGCGGCGACGGGCGGTGACACCAGCGCGATCAGAGCGACGGCCAACGGGACCCCGAGCAGGAGTCTGCGCACAGACTCAGCGTACGCCGATCCACGTCGCCGGATCAGTCGCGCACGGCGGCCGCGACGGCGTCGGCGACGGACACGCTGCCCTCGACCAGGTTCCACTGACGGCCGTGCGTCGACTCGTCGTCGAGCACGGCGGCCACGACTGCGGCGACGTCGGCCCTCGGGATCTCCGCCCGGCTGACGTCCTCGCCGAGGGCGACCAGACCGGTGCCCGGGTCGTCGGTCAGGCGACCGGGCCGCAGGATCGTCCAGTCCAGGGCGCTCACCCGCAGCGCCTCGTCGGCGTCGCGCTTCGCCTCGACGTACGCCTTCCAGACCGGGGAGGCGTCCTCGGGGAGCGGGTCGTCCACGCCGATGGCGGAGACCTGCACGAAGCGGGTGATGCCGGCGGCGTGGGCACCCTCGATCGACTTCAGGCTGCCCTCCAGGTCGACCGTCCGTTTGCGCTCGATGTTGCCGTCTGGTCCGCCACCCGCGGCGAAGACGACCGCGTCGCAGCCGGCGAAAGCGTCGGCGAAGGCCGGTCCCGTCGCCCGCTCGATGTCGAGGAGGCGCACCTGCGCGCCGAGCTGCTCCAGCTCGGCCCGCTGGGCATCGCTGCGGACCAGGGCGACCGGGGTGCGCCCGGCCTCGACCAGGAGTGGGTGGAGGAGGCGGGCCACCTGTCCGTGGCCCCCGACGACGGCGACGTTGCTCATGCGCCCCACCGTACGACGCGGGCGCTCAGTGGCTCTCGTGGTCCAGTGCCTGTCGCAACCGCTCCACGGCGCTGGTCAGGGAGTACCGGTCGGCGAGGTCGGCCAGGGCGTCCGGGTCCCGGGGAACACGGGGGAGCGCGAGGTCGGGCTTCCCGAAGTCGATGTCCCTGGCGACGGCCACCACGGTCGGCGCCACGTCGAGGTAGTCGGCGGCGGCCTTGAGCTTGCCGCGCGGCCCGGGACCCATGTCGCTGTCGGGGTCGTGCGCGGCCGCGAGGATGCCGGCCATGTCGTCGAACCGGTTGAGCAGGGTGCCGGCGGTCTTCTCGCCGACCCCCGCCACGCCGGGCAGGCCGTCGGAGCTGTCCCCGCGGAGGGTGGCGAAGTCGGCGTACTGGTGGGGCTCGATGTCGTACTTCGCGCGCACCCAGTCACGGGTCACCCGCTCGTGGTTGCCGACGCCGCGGGCGATGTAGAGCACCCGGACCCCCGCGTCGTCGTCCACGAGCTGGAAGAGGTCGCGGTCCCCGGTGACGACGTCGACCGGCATCCCCGCGCCGGTGGCCAGGCTGCCGATCACGTCGTCGGCCTCGTAGCCGTCGGCTCCCAGCACGCAGATCCCGAACGCGCCGAGGACGTCGAGGATGATCGGGATCTGCACCTCGAGCGGGTCGGGGACCTCCTCGACGTCGGGCGCGGATCCCGGCGACCACCTGCTCGACCCGATGTGCCTTGTACGACGGGATCAGGTCCACCCGCCACTGCGGTCGCCAGTCGTTGTCCCAGCAGCAGACCAGGTGCGTGGGCCGGTAGTCGCTCACCAGCCGGCTGATGAAGTCGAGGAGACCGCGCACGGCGTTCACCGGAGTGCCGTCGTCGGCGGTGATCTCCGGGACGCCGTAGAAGGCGCGGAAGTACATCGACGCGGTGTCCAGCAACATCAGGCGCTCGCTCACGGGCGCATCCTGTCATGCGGACCGGCCCGCGGGACTGCCGCTAGATTGTCCGGCGTGACGACACCCGACGTGGAGGACACCGACCGCCGCATCCTGAGCCTGCTGGCCGCGGACGGCCGGATGTCGTTCACCGACCTCGGCAAGGCGACCGGGCTGTCCACGTCGGCCGTCCACCAGCGGGTGAAGCGGCTGGAGCAGCGGGGGCTGATCATGGGGTACGGCGCGTACGTCAGCCACGACGAGCTGGGCCTGCCGCTGACCGCGTTCATCTCGATCATCCCGAACGATCCCTCGCAGCCGGACGACTACCCCGACCGGCTGCGCGACATCGACGAGATCGAGTCGTGCTGGTCGGTCGCCGGCGTGGAGTCCTACATCCTCAAGATCCGGGTCGCCACCCCGGTCGATCTCGAGGACCTGCTCGCCCGGATCCGCTCCGCCGCGAACGTGGCCACCAGGACCACGATCGTGCTGTCGACGCCGTACGAGAACCGCCCGGTCACCTGAGTCCGGGATAACCCCGGGCGCCCCGGCCTCGTTGTCCCGGCATGCCCTCACGAGTCATCGGCCTGCTGCTCGCGGCGTTCGTGGCCCTGACGGGTGCGCTCACGGGTCCGGTGACCGGTGTGGGCAGCGCCGCGGGAGTCGAGCCGGAGCCGGCGCTGCGGGTCGGTGTCGGTCGCGCCGACATCACTCCGCCCACCGGCTACTTCACGATGGGCAACGTCCGCTCCGACGCACGCGCGAAGGGTCAGCACACGCGGCTGCAGGCCAGGGCGATCGTGCTGGAGCGGGGCGACACCAAGGTGGCGCTGGTCGTGACCGACCTGTGCTGCGTGGCCGGCGGACTCCTGACCGAGGCCGCGAAGCAGCTCCAGGGTCGCGGCATCGACGAGCGGTCGATGGTGGTCGCAGGCACGCACACGCACAGCGCCCCGGGGCAGTACTTCCCGTTCGCCGCCTACGACATCACCTTCCCCAACGTGCCGACGCCCACCCAGTTCAGCCTCCAGCCCGATCCGCAGCTCTACGCCTTCCTGGCCCGCCGGATCGCGACCGCCATCGAGCGAGCGGACGACGACCTCGCTCCTGGCGCCGCGGCCTGGGGGCACACCGAGATTCCGGTCGGGCTGACCGAGAACCGGTCCATCGAGGCGCACCTGGCCAACTACGGGATCCAGCGCGAGCTGGGGGAGGGGAGTGCCTCCGAGAGTCCCCACGGCGCCGGAAGCACGGTCGACCCGGACCTCGACGTGCTCCGCGTCGACAAGCTGCTCGACGGCCGGCTGGTGCCCGTGGGGCTCTGGTCCACCTTCGCCAACCACGGGACCGTCACCCTCGGGTCCCGGGCCGAGAACTACAACGGCGACCACCTCGGGGCCGCGATGCTGGCGACCGAGGACGCGCTGCGCCGTACGGGTGGGGCGCCGCCGGGCCAGGACGTCGTGACCGCGTTCTCCAACGCCGACGAGGGGGATACGTCGTCTGCACTGCGCCGCACCGGCCCGGCGGCCGCGGAGTACGTCGGCCGCGTCGAGGCCGCCGCCATGATGCGGGCGTGGACGGACGCCGGCGACCGGCTCTCGTCGACCCCGGAGCTCGCCCACCGGTGGACCAGGTTCTGCTTCTGCGGGCAGGAGACCCAGGGCGGCCGCGTCGACGACAAGGCCGTGCCGGGGCTGCCGCTGCTCAGCGGCTCCGACGAGCACCGCGGACAGCTGCACGAGAACACCGGCCTGGTCTTCGAGGGCGAGCGTCTCCCGGCCGAAGCGGGTCCGCAGGGCAACAAGATCCAGCTCGAGCCGCAGGGCGTGCCGATCCCGCAGGGCGCCCCGCTGGCGATCGTCCGCGTGGGCGACGGCGTGGTCGTTTCGAACCCCGGCGAGGTGACCACCGAGGTCGGCCGGCGCATCAAGGAGGCGGTCGGGTCGGCCATGACCGGCAGCGGGGTGCGTTCGGTCGCGATCAGCGGGCTGGCCAACGAGTACCAGGGCTACTTCACGACGCCCGAGGAGTACGCCTGGCAGGCCTACGAGGGTGGCCAGACGAACTTCGGCAAGTACAGCGCCAACCTGCTGGTCGAGCAGACCGGGCTGCTGGCGGCCTCGCTGGCCGAGGGACGAGCCGGCCCCGGCGCCCTACGCCTTCGACCCGACGAACGGCCTCGAACCCGATGACACGCCCTTCCCGGACGGTGCCGAGCAGGGCGAGGTGCTGGAGCAGCCGATCGGCGTGGACCGCCTGGCGAGAGCGGCGTTCTCCTGGCGCGGTGGGGCGCGCGGCACCGACCGTCCGCTCGACCGGGCGTTCGTGCGGGTGGAGCGCCGCGTTGACGGCGCCTGGCGCCGGGTGGATGACGACCTCGGGACCACGATCGAGTGGCGGGTCGAGGGCAACGAGCAGGTGCCTCTCGGGCCGCGCTACGTGGTGGAGGCCAACGAGGGCCGCTACACCGCCCACTGGGAGGTGCCGCTGGACGCCACCTCCGGGCGCTACCGGTTCGTGGTGACGGCGAAGCAGTACCGGCTCACGTCGGCGTCGTTCCCGGTGACGCGCGGCTCGCAGCTCGCCGTCGAGCCGGTCAAGGCAGCTGCGGGACGAGCCGCGTTCACGCTGGCCTACCCCGAGCCGGAGCCGTACGTCGACCTGACCTGGCGGCCGCAGGTCGCCCGCGGTACGTCGGTGACGGTGCTGGTGTCGGGGGAGCGGGTGCGGGTCTCGCCGTCCCGACGCGGCGTCTTCGAGGTCGCGGCGTCACCGGGCGAGCGGGTCGTCGTCCCCGCGGGGACCGTCGGTGACCCGTACGGCAACCGCACCAGCCGTCGTACCGCCTTCACGGCCGGCGAGGCCAGCGCACCGCGGCCTCGCGAGCCGTACCCGGTGCTCTCGCCCTGGTGAGGCGCGCTCAGTAGGCCTGCAGCGCGGCCGTGCGGCGGGACGCCTCGGCGACCTCGGCGGCGCGGAGCGCGGACTCGTCGAGGTTGCCGTGCTCGGCCCACCACTGCTGGCCCGCTTCGGGGAGGGTGTGGATCGGGTCGTAGTACTCGTAGGTGCGGGTCAGGGCCTCGGGATCCGACGACTCGATCGAGGTGCGGTAGTTCTTCGTCCAGTAGGAGATCCCGCGCTCGGTGTCGTAGTCGGCGATCTGGTGCACCCACCGCTTGCCCACGAACGGCACGTCGCACACGATCCGCGGAGTCGCGAAGCCGGGGAGGTAGCCCATGATGTGGTGCTGGAGCCGCTGGGCGTCGGCGACCGAGACCCGCCAGTGCTCCGAGTACGGGATCATGTCGCACATGTAGAAGTAGTAGGGCATGATCTGCGCGCCGTCGAGCAGTGCGAAGCACAGGTCGAGCAGAGCGTGCGGGTCGGCGTTGACGCCGTTGAGCAGCACACCCTGGTTGCGTAC
Source organism: uncultured Actinomycetota bacterium (assembly GCA_963848795.1). Lineage (GTDB taxonomy): Bacteria > Actinomycetota > Actinomycetes > Propionibacteriales > Nocardioidaceae > Nocardioides. The sequence goes on along the minus strand of CAWKEX010000016.1, from coordinate 177,744 downwards.
GTCGCGGATCCCGGTGTCGAGCATCGCGCGCGTCGCCTCGGCCACGAGCGGCGTCACCGAGTTGGCGTGGTTGGTGTGGGTGTGGATCGCGATCGCGACACCCCGTCGGCGGGCGATGGTGGCCACCCGCTCCATGCCACGGCGGACGTCGTCCTGGAGCCAGTGCTGGGGCAGCCCGATCAGCGCCTTGGTGGCCAGCCGGACGTCGCGGATGTTGTCGATCTCCAGCAGCCTGGTGAGGAAGTCCTCCAGCCGCGGCCACGGCATGTTCGCCACGTCGCCGCCGGAGACCACCACGTCGCGCACAGAGGGCGTCTGGCGGAGGTAGTCCATCATCGCGCCGAGCCGGTCGTTCGGCTTGCCGGCGAACTTCAGCTTGTCGATCACCGCGGTGGAGTTGCCGACCAGGTCCATCCGCGTGCAGTGGCCGCAGTACTGCGGACACGTCGGCAGCAGCTCGGCGAGGACCTTGGTCGGGTAGCGGTGGGTCAGCCCCTCGGCCACCCACATGTCGTGCTCGTGCAGGGAGTCGCGGGTGGCGTGCGGGTGGGAGGGCCAGTCGGTGCGACGGTCCGAGAACACCGGGATCATGTAGTGGCGGATCGGGTCGGCGTAGAACGCGTCGGTCAGGGATCCGGGGCCGGCCGGCGCCGAGTGCGGCGCCATCGTGTTCAGCATCTGCGGCGGCAGCAGCATCGACATGGTGGCGCGCTCGGCCTGGTCCCGCTCGAGGTCGGCGTAGAACCGGTCGTCGACCAGGTCGCCGAGCAGCTCGCGCAGCTGACGGACGTTCTTGACGCAGTGGGCGCGCTGCCACTGGACCGAGGCCCACTCGTCGGACGTCACGTCCTTCCAGCCCGGGAACCGGGTCCAGTCCGGCTCCACCGGCTCGACGCGACGGTAGGGGTAGGGCTGACCCGTCTCCAGACCGATGGCGGTCTCGATGCTCATCCGCTGCTCCTGTGGGTGCGGCCCCGCACGGGGCGAACGTCGAGGGCGGCGCGTCAGTTGTGTGCCGCAGCCCTCCTCTGTCAGAGTACGAGGAGGACGTCCGGTTCGTCCAATGCCGCGCCGGACGATTTCCCGTCACATCGTGATTTTGATGGAGGATGTCGGCAATGCTGGCCCGTGAAAGTGATCCGACCGGCCTGCACCGGGTGTTGGACGACCGAGTGGTCCTGCCCCAGGCGGCGCAGCGGCTCGACACCCGACGGGAGCTGTGGGCCGACGAGGTCAGGATCCGGGTGGAGAAGCTCAACCTGGATGCGGCGTCGTACCGCCAGCTGGAGCGCAAGCACGCCGGGGACGGCGGGCGGGTCCGCGCGGAGGTGCTGGAGATCGTCGCCGCCCGGGGCAAGATGCAGAACCCCGAGACCGGATCCGGGGGCATGCTCGTCGGCACTGTCGAGGAGGTGGGGGAGCGGTCCCCGCTGGGCCTGTCGGTCGGCGACCGGGTCGCCACGCTGGTCTCGCTCACCCTGACCCCGCTGGTCATCGAGGACGGCCTGGCCGGCTGGGACGGCCAGGGCGAACAGGTGCCCTGCGACGGGTACGCCGTCCTCTTCGGCCGGTCGATCGCGGCCGTGATCCCGGACGACCTGCCGGCCGACCTCGCACTCTCGGTGATGGACGTGTGCGGCGCCCCCGCCCTGACCGCACGCGTGGTCGAGGAGGGGATGACGGTCGCCGTCATCGGCGGAGCCGGGAAATCCGGCTCGATGAGCCTCGCCGCCGCCCGACGGGCCGGGGCCGGGCTCACCATCGGGGTCGTGCCGCACCAGGCCGAGGCCGACGTACTCACGCAGGCCGGGCTCGCCGACGAGGTCGTGGTCGCCGATGCCCGCGACCCGATCGCGCTGCGCGACGCGGTGGTCAAGGCGGGAGGCCCCGCCGACGTCACCGTCGTCTGCGTCGACGTCCCCGGCTGCGAGGGTGGCGCCATCCTCGCCACCGCCGAGGGCGGGACCGTCATCTTCTTCTCGATGGCCACGTCGTTCGCCGCGGCCGCGCTCGGCGCCGAGGGCCTCGCCGCCGACGTGACGATGCTGGTCGGCAACGGCTACGTCCCCGGGCACGCGGCGTACGCCCTCGACCTTCTCCGCGCCGATGCCGGCGTGCGCCAGCTGTTCGAGAGGCGGCTGGCGTGACCCGCACGCTCTACCGCAACGGCGTCGTCCACGCCGCCTCCGGCCGCCCCACGTGCGTGGCCGTCGAGGACGGCCGGATCGTCTTCATCGGCCGTGAGGACGCCGCCGCCGCTTTCGACGGCGTGGGTCAAGAGTCCGGCGAAGTCGTGGACCTGCACGGCGCGCTCGTCACCCCCGGCTTCGTGGACGCCCACGTCCACACGGTGCGCACCGGCTTCGCGCTCACCGGGCTGGACCTCACCGGTGTCCCCACCCTGGCGAGACTGCTCGACGACCTCCGCTCCTTCGCCGAGAAGGCGCCCGACCTGGGCGTGGTCGTCGGTCAGGGCTGGGACGAGACCCGATGGCCGGAGGGTCGACCGCCCACGGCCGAGGAGCTGGAGCGGGCCGCGCCGGCGCGCCGGTGCTACCTCACCCGCGTCGACGGCCACTCCTCGGTGGTCTCGCCCGCGTTGGCCGCGCTGGTGCCGGGCCTCGAGGCGCTCGACGGCTGGACCCCCGACGGGCGCGTCGAGCGGGACGCCCACCACGCCGTACGCGCCGTGCTCGAGGGGCTGATCGGACCCGACGAGCGGCTCCATGCAGCCCGCGCGGCCTGCCGAGCGATGGCCGCCCGGGGGATCACGGCCTTCCACGAGAACGCCGCGCCCCACATCGGCCCCGAGACCGAGATCGACACCGTCCGGCAGGCGGCCGCCGAGGCAGGTCTCCGGGCGACGGTCTACTGGGGCGAGCTCGGGGCCGTGGAGACCGCCCACCGGCTCGGCGTCGAGGGCCTGGCCGGCGACCTGATCGCCGACGGTGCGTTCGGCTCCCGCACCGCCGCCCTGTCCGCCCCCTATGCCGACCGGCCCGACACCTGCGGCCACGCGTACCTGTCGTCCGAGCAGATCCGCGACCACGTCGTCGCGTGCACGCGCGCCGGTCTCCAGGCCGGGTTCCACTGCATCGGCGACGCCGTGCTGGAGAACATCCGCGAAGGGCTCGAGGCGGCCGAGAGGGACCTCGGCACCGACGCGATCCGACGTGCTCGGCACCGGCTCGAGCACGTCGAGATGCCATCGCGCGCCTTGATCACCACCATGAGCAGGCTCGGGATCGCGGCCAGCGTGCAACCGGTGTTCGACGCGTTGTGGGGTGGCCCCGACGGGATGTACGCCGCGCGTCTGGGGGAGCGCTGGCGCGGCAGCAACCCGTTCCTCGCCCTGGACACCGAAGGCGTCCAGCTCGCGTTCGGCTCGGACTCGCCGGTCACGCCTCTCGGGCCCTGGGCCGCCGTACAGGCCGCCGCACACCACCACGACGAGGACCAGCGGCTCGATGTCCGCACCGCCTTCTGGGCGCACACCCGCGGCGGCGCGCTGGCGGCGCGGGACGACGAGGGCGGGGCGCTGCAGCCCGGGATGCGGGCCGACCTGGCTGTCTGGGACGTCCCCGGGGGACTGACGCCGGAGCGTCTGCCCGACCTGTCACCGGGCGTCGATCCACCCCGGCTGCTGCGCACCGTCGCCGCGGGCCGGACCATCCACGAGAGCGAGGACGCGAAATGAGCGGGAAGCTGGCGCTCGACCCGGCCACGGTCCAGCGCGCCCGGACCCTGGCCGCCCAGGTCGGCGAACCGATCGTCCGGATGGCCACCGAGCACACCACGGTCTCCGTCGAGCGCGCCACGCTCCGGCTCGCCGGGCTCGGCGGTGCCGATGCCGACGGCACCCCGTGGGCCAACCGGCTCGCCGACTGCGTCCGTGCCGACCTCGGGCTCGAGCACGGCATCTCCCTCCCCGTGTGGGACGCGCTGCTGCGCGGCGAGGCCGACGACCTGCAGGGTCTGGCCCAGAAGGCCTCCGCCGGGTCGGTCCGGTTCCGGCTCCCCGACGGGACCGAGGCGGACGCTGCGCGGGAGGCCTCGCGCGCGGCCGTCGGAGCCGGCGTACGACGCATCGACGCGCGGCGGCTCGAGCGGGAAGGGCTGATCGCCGACGTCGGCGACGCGCCGTCGATGCCGTGGATCTACCTGATCGTGGCGACCGGCGACATCCACGAGGACATCCCGCAGGCCCAGGCGGCGGCCCGGGCGGGCGCGGACGTGATCGCGGTGATCCGCTCCACCGGCCAGAGCCTGCTCGACTTCGTGCCCGAGGGTGCGACCCGCGAGGGGTTCGCCGGGACCTACGCCACCCAGGAGAACTTCCGGCTGATGCGGGCCGCGCTCGACGAGACGAGCCGCGAGCTCGGACGCTACGTCCGGCTGACCAACTACGCGTCCGGCCTGTGCATGCCCGAGATCGCGACCCTGGCGGGCCTGGAGCGGCTCGACATGATGCTCAACGACTCCATGTACGGCATCCTCTTCCGCGACATCAACCCGGTCCGGACGTTCGTCGACCAGCGCTTCAGCCGGCAGATCCACGCGCGGGCCGGGATCATCATCAACACCGGCGAGGACAACTACCTCACCACCGCCGACGCCGTCGAGGCCGCGCACACCGTGACCACGAGCCAGCTGCTCAACGAGTACTTCGCGCGGGAGGCCGGCCTGGAGGACTGGCAGCTCGGCCTCGGCCACGCCTTCGAGATCGACCCCGAGCTGCCCGACTCCTTCCGGATGGAGCTCGCCCACGCGATGCTGGCCCGCGACCTGTTCCCGGATGCACCGCTGAAGTGGATGCCCCCGACCCGACACATGACCGGCGACGTCTTCCGGGGCTACCTGCTCGACGGGTTCTTCAACCTCGTGGGTGCCCTCACCGGCCAGGGGATCCTGCTGGTCGGCATGATGACCGAGGCTGTGGTCACCCCCTGGATCTCCGACCGCGACCTCGCGCTGCAGAACGTGCGCTACGTGATGAACGCCGCCGGCAACCTGCACGAGGACTTCCACCCCAGCGCCGACGGGTTCATCGTCGGCCGCGCCCGCCAGGTGCTGGGGGAGTCGATCGAGCTGCTCGAGCAGATCCTGCGGCACGAGAACGGTCTCCTGGACTCGATCGCCGACGGCACCTTCGGGTTGATGAAGCGGCCCGCCGACGGTGGACGCGGCCTCGACGGCGTGGCCCGCAAGTCGCCGGAGTACTACAACCCGGCCACCGACATCCTGGAGCAGAAATGACCGACTCACAGGGCACAATTCCCTCACTCGAAGGTCAGGATCCCCCTTCTCAACGGATCATCCGGCCCTACGGAGACACCACCGGAGACGGCATGGTTCAGGTGAGCTTCACGCTCCCGATCGGTTCAATTGAACAGGCGCACTCCAAGGTCGCCGACGGCGCGGCCCTGCAGCTGGCCAGGAAGATGGGCATCGACCCGGCCCTGGTGGCGCACAGCAAGCCGATGGGACCGGACTTCACGTTCTTCGTGGTCTACGGACGGGTCAACCACCTCGTGGACGTGAGCAAGGTGGAGGTGGTCGAGCGCGACTACCCCCTGTTGACCCCGCAGGAGATCAACGCAGCGGTCAAGGAGTCCCTCCGGCGCCGGCTGGTGGTGATCGGCGGGTGCATCGGGACCGACGCGCACACCGTGGGGATCGACGCCATCCTCAACATCAAGGGGTTTGCGGGGGAGAAGGGCCTGGAGTACTACCGCGAGCTCAAGGTGGTCAACCTCGGTGCCCAGGTCTCGGTCCCCGAGCTCGTGGACCGCGCGCTGGCGGAGAAGGCGGACGCGGTGCTGGTCTCCCAGGTCGTCACCCAGCGCGACGCGCACCTGCTCAACACCCGCGAGATGTCCGCAGCGTTCCGCGAGGCCTACCCGCCCGAGCGGCGCCCGCTCCTGGTGGTGGGCGGGCCAAGGTTCGACGAGGCGATGGCCGCGGAGCTGGGGGTCGACCGGGTCTTCGCCCGCGGTACGACGCCGGGCGAGGTGGCCAGCTTCCTGGTGCACCGGATCACCGCCTTGGGGAGGGCATCATGACTGGCTCCTCATCGCGGGCCGAGGTCGGCCTCCGGGTCGTCCACCGCCGCTACGTGCCCTACTCCCACGCCCACTACGCCGGGCACCTCGTCGACGGCGCCTACAGCCTCGGCCTGTTCGGGGACGTGGCGACGGAGATGTGCATCCGCACCGACGGCGATGAGGGGCTCTTCGCGTCGTACTCCGACGTGCAGTTCCGCGCGCCGCTGCGGGCGGGCGACGTCGTGGAGGTGAGTGCGGAGATCGTGAAGGTCGGCTCGCGCTCGCGGGTCCTGGACTTCGCCGTACACGTCGTGGCGCGGGGCGAGGCCACAGAGGAGGCGCCCGGAGCGGCCCGCGTCCTCGAACCGCCGCTGCTCGTGACCACTGCGACCGGCACCGTCGTCGTCCCCGGCTGAGGCCTTCCCGGCGTGTCCTGCGCGACACGCCGGTCGGCTTCGATAATTGTCTGACGTTCGTCATCCGAACGCCCGGCCTGTGACCTGCGCTTTCGGGTGTTTTCGCAGGTCAGAGGCCGGTTGACAGCACCCCTGGTCATCACGAAACTTGTGCCTCGTCCGCCTATGCAGATCGTGTTCGGCGGACCGACGTCCGAGTGGCTGTGTCGGGGAATGGGGCGCCACCATCCCACCGACATTGTTCGCGGAGGTCGGTCCCGCTCCACGAGGGCGGACACGGAAGGGTCCCTGGTTCCCTAGACAACTTCCTGATCTCGGCAGCCAGTCGGTCTCGGGTCGGTCCGAAGGATCGGGGACCCTTCCGTACCACTGCAGGCAGGTACCTTTGCCAGCGTGCTCCTCCGGACCGGTTCCGCCTTCGTCGCGGGCGTCCTCCTGGCCCTGGCGTTCGAGCCGGTGGGTGCCTCCTTCCTGATCCCCTTCGCCGTCGCCGGGTTCGTGCTCACCACGCGCGGTCTCCCGGCGCGCCGGGGATGGGTCCCCGGCCTCGCCTTCGGCATCGGCTTCTGCTACTTCCTGATGTTCTGGATGAGGGTCGTCGGCATCGACGCCTGGCTGGCGCTCTCGGCCCTCGAGGCGTCCTTCTACGCGATCCTCGGCGCCGTGGCCGCGGCCCTCTCCCGGTTGCGCTTCGCGCCGGTGTGGATCGCCTGCGCCTGGGTCGGGACCGAGGCGGTGCGGTCGACCTGGCCGTTCGGCGGGATGCCCTGGGGGCGGCTCGCGTTCGCCACCGCCGAGACCCCGTGGCAGGAGGCGCTGCCCTACGTCGGCCAGAGCGGGCTCAGCCTGCTGCTCGCGCTGCTCGGCTGTCTCCTCGCCTGGGCGGTCGCAACCAAGGGCCGGACCCGCGTGGTGTCGGCCGTTGCGGCACTGGTCGTGCTCGGCGCCAGCATGGCGCCCGCGCTCACGCCGTACGACGTCCCCACCGACGGCCAGCGGTCCGTGGCCGTGGTCCAGGGGAACGTGCCCGGGGACGGCGACGACATCCTGCTCGACCACCGACAGGTCACCCGCAACCACGTCGACGCCACGATCGCGCTCGCCGACGACGTTGCCGCCGGAGACGAGGCCGAGCCCGACTTCGTGCTCTGGCCGGAGAACTCCACAGCCGTCGACCCCTTCGCCGACGCCGGCATCAATGCCGAGATCCGGGAGGCCAGCGAGGCCCTCAGCCGGCCGATCCTGGTCGGGGCGATGGTGGACGCAGGGGAGGAGCACGTCCTCAACCAGGGCATCGTGTGGATGCCCGGGACGGGCGCGGGCGACCGGTACACCAAGCGGCACCCGGTCCCGTTCGGCGAGTACATCCCCTGGCGCGGAGTCTTCCGCAGCAACTTCGGTCGCCTCGCGCTGATCCCGCGCGACATGCGCAGCGGCACCCGGGTCGAGCCGATCCGCATCGCCGACACCGCTGGTCGCGGACGCGATCTGCTTCGACGTCGCCTACGACGACGGGATCCACGCCCAGGTCCGCGAGGGGGCCGAGCTGCTGGTCGTCCAGACCTCGAACGCCATGTTCATCAACACCAGCCAGATCGAGCAGCAGTTCGAGATCTCCCGGCTCCGGGCCCTCGAGACCGGGCGCTACGTCCTGGTCGCGGCCACCAACGGCGTCTCCGGCGTGGTGTCGCCTGACGGCACCGTGCTGGACCGGGCCGAGCCGCGCACCCAGGCGGTGCTCACCGAGGAGGTCGGGCTCAGCACGGCGATCACCCCGGCGGTGTGGCTCGGCCCGTGGGTCGGGCGGGCCTGCGCCGGCGTTGCCGTGGCCGCGCTGTGCTTGGGATTGCTCCCGTATCGTCGACGGCAGCGCAGGGGAGAGGAGGTGCAGCCGTGAGCTTCGAGTCGCTCGGCCGGATCCTGATGGTGATCCCGACCTACGACGAGGTCGACAACATCGCCTGGGTCGTCGGCCGGCTCCGCGCCGCGGTCCCCGAGGCCGACGTACTGATCGTCGACGACAACTCCCCGGACGGCACCGGCGCGGTCGCCGACCGGCTCGCGGCCGACGACGACCAGGTCCGGGTCCTGCACCGCCAGGGCAAGGAGGGGCTCGGCGCGGCCTACCTCGCGGGGTTCGCCCAGGCGCTGCAGTCCGGCTACGACGTCATCGGCGAGATGGACGCCGACGGCTCCCACCAGCCCGAGGAGCTGCCCCAGCTGCTCGACGCGCTCGCCGACGCCGACCTGGTGATCGGCTCGCGCTGGATCCCGGGCGGGTCGATCGTCAACTGGTCCCAGGGCCGCGAGGCCCTGTCCCGCGGCGGCAACCTCTACGTCCGCGCGCTGCTGGGCATCGACGTGTACGACGCCACCTCCGGGTTCCGGGTCTTCCGCAGCCGGACCCTGGAGAAGATCGACCTCGGGACCGTCCGGTCGGCCGGCTACGTGTTCCAGACCGACCTGGTCGCCCGGACCCTGTATGCGGGCCTGGCCGTGCGCGAGGTGCCGATCGAGTTCGTCGAGCGGGTCCGGGGTGAGTCGAAGATGAGCGCCGGCGTCGCCGTCGAGTCGCTGCGCCGGATCACCGGCTGGGGGCTGCGGCACCGCGCGTCCGGCTTCCAGCGGGCCGTGCGTCCGCTCCTCGGGAGGACGCGATGACGCGCCCCGCGACCCGGCGCCGGTGGACCAGGATCGCGCTGTTCGCCGCCTTCATCGGCGTGCCGCTCGTCGAGATCTGGGTGCTGATCCAGGTCGGCCAGGTCATCGGGCCGTGGTGGACGATCCTGCTGCTGATCCTCGACAGCCTGTTCGGCACCTGGCTGATCCGTCGGGAGGGCGGCAAGGCCTGGCAGGGGCTCCGGGTGGCGCTCGAGTCGGGCCGGATGCCGGCGCGGGAGCTGGCCGACGGCGCCCTCATCCTGGTCGGCGGCACGCTGATGCTCACGCCCGGCTTCGTCACCGACGCCTTCGGCATCCTGCTGATCCTGCCCTTCACCCGCCCGTTCGCCCGGCAGGTTGTTGACCCAGGTCGTGACCCGGCGACTGCTGGCCGCAGAATGCGACTCGCCCCGGTCCCGGTCCTGGTGGACCGGTCGTCCGGGGCGAGGTGGTCGAGGACTAACGGCTGGTGGTCAGCCGGCCTTCTTCTTCCTGGCCGACGCGCGGTGCAGGTGAGCGGGGCCGATCTCGCCGCCGCGCAGCAGCTCGAGGCGCTCCTTGAGGATGTCCTCGAGCTCCTTCTCCGAGCGCCGCTCGAGCAGCATGTCCCAGTGGGTGCGGGCGGGCTTCTCGTTCTTGGCCTCCGGCACGATCCCCGAGGTGCTCAGCGCCTCGCTGCCGCACTTCTGGCACTCCCACGTGGCCGGGACCTCGGCCTCGACCGACATCGTGATCTCGAACTCGTGCCCGCGAGGGCAGAGGTATCCGACCTGCTGGCGAGCCGCGAACTCGATGCCGCGCTCGTCCTCGAAGCTCTGACCCCCCAGTCGAGCGCCACGCAATGTTCGCTCCGCCATGAGCCACCTCCTGGCTAGTTCCCCCGGTTGACGACTGTGAGACGGCCGAACGGCCAAGACATGACGCCTCCTGGCGTCGGTCGCCTTTAGTGTTTTCAACGCTAGTGGGGTCCCGGACATTCCGGAATCCCCAGATCCAGCGAGTGGGTCAAATCACGGCTGGTACGGCGTTCCCTGCCTCACGGATGCCGCGTTCGGTGTCCACCTTCAGGAGCAGTACCCCACCGATCACGAAGAAAACGATCAGCGCGAAGATCGCCGGCCGGTAGGAGTCGGTGATCGCGAGCACGATCGCGAAGGTCGCTGTCCCGAACCACGACGTGCCCCGGTCCATCGCGTGGTAGAAGCTGAAGTACTCCGCCTCCTTGCCGCGCGGGATCAGCAGGGAGAAGTACGACCGCGCCAGCGCCTGGGTACCGCCCAGCACGATGCCGATGGCGGCCCCGAGGGCCAGGAACATCGGGACGTTGCCCGCCGGCAGGAACAGCGCGGCGGTCACGATCACCATCCAGATCACCAGCCCCACGAGGATGACCTGCTTCGCGCCGTACGTCGCCGCCGCGCGCCCGAAGGCCAGGGCGCCGCCGAAGGCGACGAACTGGACCATGAGGATGGTCGCGATCAGGATCGTCTGGCTGTGATCGAGCTCCTCGGAGCCGTACACCGCCGAGGAGGCGATCACTGTCTGGATACCGTCGTTGAAGAACAAGTACGCGAACAGGAACGTCAGCGCCATGGGGTAGCGACGCAGGTCCTTGAGCGTGGCGAACAGCTGTCCGAAGCTCTGCCGGACCGCGCCCCCGGCTTCTGGGACCACGTGTTGCGGGGCGTGGTCCTTGAGCCTCAGGAACGGGATCACCGTGAACCCTGCCCACCACAGGGCTGCCGAGAGCATGCACAGGCGTGCGGCGAGCCCCTCGTCGAGGCCGATCGCGTCCCGGCCGAGGTAGACGGCGAGGTTGATCACCAGCAACAGCCCGCCACCGAGGTAGCCGAACGCCCAGGCCCGCGAGGAGACGCGGTCGCGCTCGTCCTCGGACGAGATCAGGGGGAGGATCGAGTCGTTGATGACTCCGGCCGCGCCGAAGCACACGTTGCCCACGACGATGCCGACCGCCGCCAGCAACCAGTTGTCGCCGGTCGCGAAAAAGATCAGCGAGGCGAAGAACGCGCCGGTCCATGCGAAGGCAGCCAGCATCCCCTTCTTGTTCTCCGTGCGGTCGGCGAACGCCCCGAGCGGGGGGAGGAGCAGCGCGGAGAGGATCGTCGACAGGGTGATCAGCCAGAAGAACAGGGCCCCGGGCGGAAGGCTGAACATCCCGACGTCGAACCGTCCGCCCTCACCGACGGCGTTCTCGGCGAGGCTGATGAAGTAGGGGCCGAAGAAGACGGTCCCGATGGTGGTGGTGTAGGCGCTGTTGGCCCAGTCGTACCAGTACCAGGCGCGTTGCTCCCTGGCCCGCGCCAGCGGACGGAGATCGGCGACGCCGCCGGCTGCCTCGTTCATGCCTGATCCCTCCCGTCGCTCATCCACTGGTCGCGCTGGACGAGCACGTCCTTGAGTATGTCGGTGCGGTCGGTCATCACCCCGTCGACACCACGGTCGAGCAGCGCGCGGATCTCGTCGGCGTCGTCGAGGGTCCAGACGTGCACGTGCTTGCCGGCCGCGTGTGCGCGCCGTACCAGGCCCCGGGTGGCCACGGTGAGCGGACCGCGGCGATGGGGGATCTGCAGGGCGGCCACCCGGCCGCGGGTCAGGAAGTCCGCCAGCCGCCCGCTGGGCAGGAACCGGAAGGCGATGACCTCCAGCGGGTGGGCCGAGGTCGGCACGCGCCCCCGGGTCAGCCGGCGGAAGTGGTTGAGCCGACGCGGGGAGAACGAGCCCACGAGGACCCGGTCCCACGCATCGTGCTCGTCGAGGAACCGGGCCAGCAGCGGGACCGCGGCCGAGGCCTTGATGTCGATGTTGAAGCGAGCGGTCGGGAACTCCTCGAAGAGCCTCGCCAGTGTCGGGACCCGCTCACGTCCACCGATCATTGCGTCGCCGACCTCGGCGAGGGTCAGGCTCTCGATCCGGCCCTTGGTGTCGGTGACCCGGTCCAGGACGGCGTCATGGAAGGCGAGCAGCGCTCCGTCGCTGGTGGCGTGGACGTCGGTCTCGAGGTAGCAGTAGCCGAGCTCGGCCGCGTGCCGGAACGCGGCGAGGGTGTTCTCGAGCCCCTCGAGTTCCGGGTGGTAGGCGCCGCCGCGATGGGCGAAAGCGAGGGTCGAGCCCGGCCGGTCCAGGACGGCGTCGAGATAACGGTGTCCGGTCCGCGGCGCGCTCACCCGTGCAGTAAACACCCCTGTGTGGCCGTGCTCACGGCTTTCGGCCCCTCCGGCGTGCGTACCGGCCGGTCACCGGGAAAGGGGAGTAGCGTCGAGTCCATGGATGCGTTGACCTGTCCTCGTTGTGGCGCCGAGATGGTGAGTCGAGCTCTGGCCGACGGCGAGGTGAGCCAGTGCCCCGACGGCCACGGCGTGTTCCTGTCGCGAGCCGATCTGGGCGCTCTCATCGAGTCGGAGACCGACTGGCACCGCAACGCCAGCCAGCACACCGCACCGCTGCCCCGGATCACCGCCGACATGACGGCGCCGCCGTCCGGCCGGGCCAAGGCCCGCGCGTGGGTGGAGACGCTCTTTAGCTGACCCGAGCGCGACCTCTCGGCGGCAAGCCGCCGATGCTCAGATATCCCGGAACGTCTCGATGTTGGCGCCCAGCAGGTTGAGCCGCTCCGCCAGCTCCTCGTAGCCACGGCTGATGACGTACGTCGACCGCAGGACCGACGTGCCCTTCGAGGCGAGCATCGCAAGCAGCACCACCACGGCAGGCCGGAGCGCCGGCGGGCACACGATCTCGGCGCCGGACCAGTGGGTCGGCCCCTCGATCATCACCCGGTGAGGATCGAGCAGCTTGACGTCGCCCCCGAGCTTGTTGAGCTCGACGAGATAGATGGCCCGGTTCTCGTAGACCCAGTCGTGGAGCAGGGTCTGGCCATGCGCGGTGGCCGCGATCACCGCAAAGAACGGCAGGTTGTCGATGTTCAACCCGGGGAACGGCATCGGGTGGATCTTGTCGAGCGGGGCGTGGAGCTGGCTGGGCAGCGTGGTCAGGTCGACCAGGCGGGTGTGCCCGTTGCGGGCGACGTACTCCTCCGAGCGGGAGTACTGGAACCCCATCTCCTCGAGCAGCGCCAGCTCGATCTCCAGGAACTCGATCGGCACCCGCTTGATCGTGATCGACGACTCGGTCACGATCGCCGCGGCGAGCAGCGACATCGCCTCGATCGGGTCCTCGCTCGGGGCGTAGTCGACGTCGACGTCGATCTCCGCGCGCCCGGTGACGGTGAGCGTGGTGGTGCCGATGCCGTCCACGACGACCCCGAGCTTCTGCAGGTAGAAGCAGAGGTCCTGGACCATGTAGTTGGAGGACGCGTTGCGGATGACCGTGGTGCCGGGGTGCAGGGCGGCCGCCATCAGGGCGTTCTCGGTGACGGTGTCGCCGCGCTCGGTGAGCACGATGGCCCGGCCGGGCACGATGGTTCGGTTGACGTTCGCGTGGTACATCCCGTCGGTGGCCTTGACCTCCAGCCCGAACGGGCGCAGGGCCGCCATGTGCGGCTCGACCGTGCGGGTGCCCAGGTTGCAGCCGCCGGCGTACGGCAGCTCGAACGTGCCGGCCCGGTGGAGGAGCGGCCCGAGGAACATGATCACCGAGCGGGTACGCCGGGCGGCGGCCTCGTCGATGTGCTCGAGGTCGAGCTCGGCCGGCGGGATGATCTCGAGGTCGCCGTCGTCGCCGAGCCACCGGGTCTGGACGCCCAGGCTCCTCAGCACCTCGAGCAGCCGGTTGACCTCCTCGATCCGGGCGACCTTGCGCAGCGTGGTCCGGCCCCGGTTGAGCAGAGACGCGCACAGCAGCGCCACTCCGGCGTTCTTGGACGTCTTGACGTCGATGCTGCCCGACAGGTGGGTGGGCCCGGACACCCGCAGGTGGGTGGGTCCGCCGCCGAGCGCCACGATCTCGGAGTCGAGGGCGCTGCCGATGCGGGCCAGCATCTCGAGGGAGAGGTTCTGGTGACCCTTCTCGATCCGGTTGATGGCGCTCTGGCTGGTCTTCAACAGCTGCGCCAGCTCGAGCTGGGTCAGGCCGCGATGCTTGCGCGCGTCCCTGATCAGGTTCCCGATCCGGCCCTTGTAGTCGACACTCATGGCAGCCACGGTATCTCAGATATGAGATGAGCCAACATTGCGACGCGCACGGTCTTGGCAGCGACATTGATCGGGCCTGCAAGGATGCCCGAATGCGAGCCACCACCATCCACGCGCCAGGGGACGTCCGGATCTCGGAGGTACCCGATCCGCAGATCTCGACTCCCACCGATGCCATCGTCAAGGTGACGGCGGGCTGCATCTGCGGGTCGGACCTGTGGCCCTACCGCGGGGAGAACGACATCGACGCGGGGTCGACGATCGGCCACGAGTGTGTCGGCGTCGTCGAGGAGGTCGGGGGAGACGTGGTCTCGTTCCGGCCGGGCGACTTCGTGGTCGTGCCCTTCTGCCACAGCGACAACACCTGCCCGCACTGCCGGGCCGGGATGCACTCGGCGTGCGACAACCAGGGCTTCACCGCCACGGGTCAGGGGGAGTACGCCCTGGTCAACCAGGCCGAGGGCACGATGGTCAAGACCGACGGCCAGCCCGACGAGGGGATGATCCCGTCGCTGCTGGCGCTCTCCGACGTGATGGCGACCGGCTGGCACGCCGCCGTCGCGGCCGACGTACGGGAAGGGGGCACCGCGGTCGTGGTCGGCGACGGGGCCGTGGGTCTGTGCGGCGTGCTGGCAGCTTCAGTGATGGGTGCCGAGAAGGTGGTCGTCATGTCGCGGCACGAGCCGCGCCAGGACATCGCCCGGCAGTTCGGCGCCACCCACGTCGTCGAGGAGCGCGGCGAGGAGGGATCCGCGGCGATCCGGGAGATCACCCGGGGCGTGGGCGCGGACGCCGTCCTCGAGTGCGTGGGCACCGACGCCGCCATCCAGACGGCGTTCGACATCGCCCGGCCCGGATCGACCGTGGGCTTCGTGGGCGTCCCGCACGGCGTGGAGCTTCCGGTGCGGCGGATGTTCGGCAAGAACATCGGCCTGGCCGGCGGCATGGCACCGGTCCGGGCCTACCTGCCCGAGCTGATGAAGCTGGTGCTCGAGGAGCGGATCAACCCCGGGCTGGTGTTCGACTCGACGCTGCCTCTGGCAGAGGTGGCGGAGGGTTACCGGGCGATGGACGAGCGTCGCGCGGTGAAGGTGCTGCTCCAGCCCCAATGATTCAGACAAGTGATCGGCCTGATCCGGGTAACGCGCGTCAGGCGGCGTTACCCGGCATCGGGGCAGGCTTGCAGCTGCATTCGTCGCCGCACACCAGGTAGGTGTGAATGGCGTGCCCGCAGCTCTGGCAGGGCATGTCGTGCGACAGGTGGTGTGTCGTCGTCTGGACGGTGTCCCACATGGCCTTTCCCTCCTCCCCACAAAGAGTTCCCGCTGTCCCCGTTCTCACACTCACCGGTCTGTACCTCTGTGGATCGTGTGACCATCGTGAGTAGTATCGCACCACCATGATTGAACGTTCTACGGCCGACTCACCGGTGTTTCGAAGCAAATCGCTAGAGGTGACCACACCGGCATAGTCCACTTGATCTGCCCCGTCGTTCGTTCGTGGGATCTTGGTGGTCACAGCGTGCCCGCTCGCATATCGGGCCGCCTGTGCCAGACTGCGGCCGAGGCCTCCGCCGGGGGCATGAAGGAAAGGCACCACATGAACACTCGCACCATTGCCATCGTCGCCCTGGTCCTGGTCGTCATCATCATCCTCTTCCTGGTCCTCTGAGACCCGCGCCGGCGGTCGGGGCCGGACGCAGCACGGAGCAACTCGGTCGGTGGGCAGCGCCCACCGACCGTTTCTGTGTTGAAGGGGAGCGTCCCGATCCCGGCGGCTAGCAACCCGCGCGACGTACGATCTCGGATGTGACCAGCAGACCCGCCTCGGAGCAGCACCTGCGCGACCTCGCGCAGCTGCGCCGCGTCCGCGACCGGATCGACCGGGAGTACGCCCAGCCGCTCGACGTCGAGGCGCTCGCCAGCGGCGTGCACATGTCGGCGGGGCACCTCAGCCGCGAGTTCCGGCGTACCTACGGTGAGTCGCCGTACTCCTACCTGATGACGCGGCGCATCGAGCGCGCGATGGCGCTGCTGCGTCGTGGCGACCTGAGCGTCACCGACGTCTGCTTCTCCGTCGGCTTCTCGTCACTGGGCACCTTCAGCACCCGTTTCGCCGAGCTGGTCGGGGTGCCGCCCAGCACCTATCGGGCGCAGAACTCCGGCGAGTCGGCCGAGATGCCGTCGTGCCACGCGAAGCAGGTGACCCGACCGATCAGGAGCAGATCGATCAGGAATGGAGAAGCGCGGGCCACCTAGCCGCAACTAGCGTGGCGGCCATGAACATCACCATTCACTACGCCTTCCTTCCGCACACCGACCCGGAAGCCTCCCTGGTCTTCTACCGCGACACCCTCGGCTTCGAGGTCCGCAACGACGTCGGCTACGAGGGGATGCGGTGGATCACCGTCGGGTCCCGCCGGGCCAGCCGGGCACGTCCATCGTCCTGCACCCGCCGGCCACGGACCCCGGCATCACCGACGACGAGCGCCGCACCATCCTCGAGCTGATCGCCAAGGGCAGCTACACCGCCCTCACCCTGGCCACCCCCGACCTCGACGAGGTCTTCGGGAAGCTGGAGGCCAGCGGCGCGGAGGTCCTCCAGGAGCCGACCGACCAGCCGTACGGCGTGCGCGACTGCGCGTTCCGCGATCCCTCGGGCAACCTGCTCCGCATCAACGAGCTGCGCTGAGCCGGGTGATGCCCGACGCCCGCGACCGCGAGACACGTAGGGCCGACACCCTGGCGATGCTGGTGACCCCGGCCATCGACGTGTGGGTCGCCACCGCCTCTGCCGCTGGTGGGCCACACCTCGTGCCGGTGTCCCTGGTCTGGCTCGACGAGCGGGTGGTGATCGCGGTCGAGGGGACCTCGGTGACCGCGCGCAACCTGACCGCCTCGGGCGAGGCCCGGCTCGCCGTCGGATCGACCCGCGACGTGACGATGATCGACGCCGTCCTCGAGCGGATGGTCGATGTCGCGGACGACGAGGCGCTGGGGGCGGCGTACGTCGCGCAGGCCGACTGGGATCCGCGCCGCGACACCGGATATGTGTTCCTCGTGCTGCGCCCGGTGCGGATGCAGGCCTGGCGCGAGGCGAACGAGATCGCGGGCCGTACGCTCATGCGCGACGGCACGTGGCTGGTCTAGGGGAGTGAGGGAGACAGGATGAGCAAGGCCGCGAGGAAGAACACGGAGTCGCCGCACGGTGCCGACAGCCACGACCTGATCCGTGTGCAAGGCGCGCGCGTCAACAACCTCAAGGACATCAGCGTCGAGCTGCCGAAGCGTCGGCTGACGGTGTTCACCGGCGTCTCCGGCTCCGGGAAGAGCTCGCTGGTCTTCGAGACGATCGCCGCGGAGTCGCAGCGGATGATCAACGAGACCTACAGCGCCTTCGTCCAGGGATTCATGCCCACGCTGGCCCGGCCCGAGGTCGACGTACTGGAGGGCCTGACGACGGCGATCATCGTCGACCAGGAGCGGATGGGCGCCAACCCGCGCTCGACCGTCGGCACCGCGACCGACGCCAGCGCGATGCTGCGGATCCTGTTCAGCCGGATCGGGAAGCCGCACATCGGCTCACCGCAGGCCTTCTCCTTCAACGTCCCGACCCGCACGGCGAGCGGGATCATGACCGCCGACAAGGGCCAGGGCGAGAAGACCGTCGTGCGCAAGCGCGTCTACCTCGGCGGCATGTGCCCGCGCTGTGAGGGCATGGGGTCGATCAACGACTTCGACCTGACGGCGATCTACGACGAGTCCAAGTCGCTGGCCGAAGGTGCCCTGCTGGTCCCGGGCTACAGCATGGACGGCTGGTACGGCCGCATCTTCAGCGGCGCCGGCTTCGACATGGACAAGCCGATCGCCAAGTACAGCCAGAAGGACCGCAAGAAGCTCCTGTACGGCGAGCCGGAGAAGATCAAGGTCGAGGGCGTCAACCTCACCTACGAGGGCGTGATCCCCAAGATCCAGAAGTCGATGCTCTCCAAGGACGTCGAGGCCATGCAGCCGCACGTACGACGGTTCGTCGAGCGCGCGGTGACGTTCACGACCTGTCCCGACTGCGACGGCACGCGACTCAACGAGGACGCGCTGTCGTCGAAGATCAACGGGAAGAACATCGCCGAGCTCAGCTCGATGCAGATCAGTGATCTCGCCGAATGGATCCGCGACGTCGACGAGCCGTCCGTGGCGCCGCTCCTCGCCGGGTTGCAGTATCTCCTCGACTCCTTCGGCGAGATCGGGTTGGGCTACCTCTCGCTGGCGCGGCCCGCCGGCACCCTCTCCGGGGGAGAGGCGCAGCGAACCAAGATGATCCGCCACCTCGGCTCTTCGCTCACCGACGTCACCTACGTCTTCGACGAACCCACGATCGGGCTGCATCCGCATGACATCGACCGGATGAACGAGCTCCTTTTCCAGCTGCGCGACAAGGGCAACACCGTGCTGGTCGTGGAGCACAAGCCCGAGACCATCGCGATCGCCGACCACGTCGTCGACCTCGGGCCCGGCGCCGGCACGCAGGGCGGCACCGTCTGCTTCGAGGGCACCGTGGACGCGCTGCGGGGCAGCGACACCACCACCGGCCGCCATCTCGACGACCGGGCGGGCCTCAAGGAGTCGCTGCGCACGTCGTCCGGCGCGCTGGAGGTCCGCGGCGCGTCCCTGCACAACCTCCAGGGCGTGGACGTCGACATCCCGCTCGGGGTGCTCTGCGTGGTCACCGGCGTCGCCGGCTCCGGCAAGAGCTCGCTCATCCACGGCTCGGTCGCCGGCCGCGACGGCGTCGTGGTGATCGACCAGGGTGCGATCAAGGGCTCGCGGCGCAGCAACCCGGCGACGTACACCGGAGTGCTCGACCCGATCCGCAAGGCGTTCGCGAAGGCCAACGGCGTGAAGCCGGCGCTCTTCAGCTCCAACTCCGAGGGCGCCTGCCCGAACTGCAACGGCGCCGGCGTCATCTTCACCGAGCTGGGCGTCATGGCCACCGTCGAGTCCACGTGCGAGGAGTGCGAGGGGAAGCGGTTCCAGGCCGCGGTGCTGGAGTACACGCTGGGCGGCCGGAACATCGCCGAGGTGCTCGCGATGTCGGTCGAGGAGGCCAAGGGATTCTTCGACAGCGGCGAGGCGCGCACCCCGGCGGCGCACAAGATCCTGGAGCGGCTGGCCGACGTGGGGCTGGGTTATGTCAGCCTGGGCCAGACCGCTGACGACCCTCTCGGGTGGGGAGCGGCAGCGGCTCAAGCTGGCCACGCACCTCGGTGAGAAGGGCGGCGTCTTCGTCCTCGACGAGCCGACGACCGGGCCTCCACCTGGCCGACGTCGAGCACCTGCTCGGGCTGCTCAACCGGCTCGTGGAGGAAGGCAAGTCGGTCATCGTGATCGCGCACCACCAGGCGGTCATGGCGCACGCCGACTGGATCATCGACCTCGGGCCCGGCGCCGGACACGACGGTGGCCGGATCATCTTCGAGGGCACACCCGCCGACCTGGTGAAGGACGAAGACCCTGACCGGCAAGCACCTCGCGGCGTACGTCGGTATCGCCGATAAGTGACATTATGTCAGGTTATGAAGGGATCCGCCCCAGATCCCGCCCCTACCCGACCGTCAACGCTGAGTTGACACTCGCCTAGCGGGTTGCGGCGTGCTCTCCTGAGCAGCTGACGGCCACACGGTCGGTCTACGGTGGCGGCATGTCGACGACGCTGCCGCACGAGCTGCCGCCGACGCCGTACCTGCAGGTCGACCTGGTGCGGCTGCGCCACAACATCCGGCGTACGGCGGACCGTGCCGCCGATGCGCAGGTCGCGCTGCGGCCGCACGTGAAGACGCACAAGTGTGTCGAGGTGGCGAAGCTGCAGCTCGCCGCAGGAGCGGTCGGCATCACCGTCGCCACCGTGGGTGAGGCCGAGACCTTCGCCCGGAACGGCTTCGACGACATCTTCATCGCCTATCCCCTGTGGCTCGACGACGTGTCGGCGCGGCGGATGCGTGACCTGGTCGGGGAGGCAACGCTGACCATCGGCGTGGACTCGTCGGAGGGCGCGGCGGCTGCGGGCCGGCACCTCGGCGAGGGGGTCCGCGCCCTGGTGGAGGTCGACAGTGGCCACCATCGCAGCGGCGTGCATCCGCACGAAGCCGGCACGCTGGCGCTGACCGCAGCCCGGGCCGGGCTCGACGTACGCGGTGTCTTCACCTTCCCCGGCCACAGCTACGCACCGGACAAGCTGGGCCAGGCCGCCGTCGACGAGGCGCGTGCGCTCACCGAGGCGGCCGAGTGGCTGCGGGTGGCCGGGATCGAGCCCACCGTGGTGAGCGGCGGCTCCACGCCCAGCCTGACGAGCGCCGACACCGACGTCCTCACCGAGCTGCGCCCCGGCGTGTACGTCTTCGGCGACGCCCAGCAGTGGGAGCTCGGCTCCATGTCCCCCGATGACGTGGCCCTCACCTGCCGCTCGACCGTCGTCAGTCACTCCGGTGGACGGCTCGTGCTGGACGCCGGCAGCAAGGCCCTCGGCGCCGACCGCGCCCCGTGGGCGACCGGCTACGGGCGGCTGCTCGACCATCCGGAGGCTCGGATCGTGCTGCTCTCCGAGCACCACGCCGTCGCCGACCTGGGCGACGCTCCCCTGCCCGCGATCGGCAGCCGGGTCGACGTCGTGCCCAACCACGTGTGCAACGCCGTCAACCTCGCGGACACTGCTGTACGTCGAAGACGCCGGCGTGCTCACGGCGTGGCCGGTGGTCGCCCGCGGTCAGAACGGTTGACCCGGCCTCCTAGGATCGCCCGCATGCCCGCTCGACTCCTCGCCGTCCTGCTCGCCCTCCTGTGTGCGGGCCGGCCTCGTCTCGTGCGGCGACGACAGCGACAGCGACAGCTCGGGTGGAAGTGCGTCGCCACCTGCCAGTACCCCGCAACGGCAGCGCGCCGGCCCGTGACGTCGAGCCGCCTCCCGGCGAGCCGACCGAGACCGGGGACGTCGACGTGACCATCTCGACCAGTGCCGGCGACATGGCCGCCACGCTGGACGCCGAGGCCGCGCCGTGCACCGTCAACTCGTTCCTGTCCCTGGCCGATCAGGGCTACTTCGACGACAGCCCGTGCCACCGGCTGACGACGGCCGGGATCTTCGTGCTGCAGTGCGGCGACCCGACCGGAATCGGCGGCGGCGGCCCCGGCTACTACGTTCCCCGACGAGCTCACCGGCGACGAGTCCTACACCGGCGGCACCCTCGCGATGGCCAACGCCGGGCGCCCGACACCAACGGCTCGCAGTTCTTCATGGTGTACGACGACACGCCGCTCCCGCCCGACTACACCGTCTTCGGGTCGATCGACGAGGCCGGTCTCGAGGTCCTCCGGGACGTGGCGGCGAAGGGCACCGCCACCGGTGCCCCCGACGGTCCGCCCGCGGAGCAGGTGCTGATCGAGTCCGTCACCGTCGACTGATCCGGGCGTCACAGCGGGAAGGACGTGCCGGTCAGCTCCTCCGAGCGCGACCACAGCGCCTTGCCCAGTTCGGGGTCGCTGGCCGACGGGCTGCGGCCGACCAGGGTCGGCCAGCCCAGCATCTCCCCCGGCCCGTGCGGGCCGACGTAGCTGTTGCCGGGGAGGTCCATCGTGGCGGCGTAGACCGTGGTCAGCGCGCCCTGCCAGGCCGGCATCCCCACCATGCTGTTGCCCAGGTCGGAGATCCAGGTGAACGCCCGGTTGCCCGTGCCGCCCTGGAGGGCGGTCGAGGTGTAGCCGGGATGCGCGCCGGTGGCCCGCAGGGTCGACCCGTGGGCGGTGAGCCGGCGCTGCAGCTCGGCCAGGAACAGCAGGTTGGCGAGCTTGGACTGCGCGTAGGCGGGGTAGGGCCGGTAGGCGCGCCGCTCCCAGTTCAGGTCGTCGAGGTCGATGTGGCCCGACCGGTGGGCGGCCGAGGCCACCACCACGACCCGGTCGGTCAGCTTCGGGAGCAGCAGGTTGGTCAGCGCGAAGTGTCCGAGGTGGTTGGTGGCGAGCTGGCTCTCGAAGCCGTCGGCGGACCGGGCGAACGGGACGGCCATGATGCCGGCGTTGTTGACCAGGACGTCGACCGGGCCGGACTCCTCCGCGAACGAGCGCACGGAGGCCAGGTCGGAGACGTCGAGACGTCGTACCTCGGTGTTGCCGCGGAGCTCGCGGGCGACCGCCTCCCCCTTCTCGATGTTTCGCACGGCGAGGACGACGTGCGCCCCGAAGGCAGCCAGGATCCGCGCCGCCTGCAGCCCGATCCCGCTGCTGGCCCCGGTCACCACGAACCGTGCGCCCGTCCTGGCGCGGAACCGCCGTCCATCGCCGCCGGCCGTGAGGTCGCACCATCAGTGCCTACGCTCCGACGTACTCGATCGGCTCCCCCAGGGCGACCGTGCGGCCAACCGAGCAGAGTCGGTCGCGGGTCTGCTGAAGGGCGCGCGGCAGCATCTCCCGGGCGCGGTCGCCGCCCTCCCCCTCCGGGAACCGGACGTCGAAGGTGACCTTCAGGCCGACCAGGTGGTTGCCCTGCTCATCGCGGACCTTGTGGCCCTCGGCGCGTAGGTCGAACGCTCGGGCGTGGCCCGCTTGCCGGTGATCAGGTCGACGTCGATGGCGCTGCATCCGGCGATCGCCACCAGCAGCAGCTCGACGGGAGTGAAGTCGGTGCCATCACCCGAGCCGACGGGGAGCACTCCCCCGCGCCGGTTCGTGGCCTCGTATCGGCCGTCGCCGATCCGGCTCAGGTCGA
This sequence comes from uncultured Actinomycetota bacterium, assembly GCA_963848795.1. Classification (GTDB taxonomy): domain Bacteria; phylum Actinomycetota; class Actinomycetes; order Propionibacteriales; family Nocardioidaceae; genus Nocardioides. The sequence continues at coordinate 154,761 of CAWKEX010000016.1, read as the reverse complement.
TGCTGCGGAGCGTCTCGGGATCCATGCGAGCCAGCCTGCCAGACCGCTCCCCTGGTCGCTCAGCGGAACCGGCGCCGGAACCTCTCCCGACGGTCACGGCGCGACTGCTTCCGGGCGAGCTCCAGGGTGCGCAGCAGCACTGGGTCCCGATCTGTGTGAGCCCGTCCGTCGACGATCCCGCGGGCCAGGTGCAACTGCGTGTTCATGGAGCTTCATCCTCTCGGCCCGGTGCCCGGACCACGTGTGGGTGTAATGTGCTGGTGCCACTTACGTGACTCTTACACCCTAGGGGCCCGATGTCGCCTCTCCTGCATCGCCGGCGACGTGATCCGCGGCACCTCCGGACGCACGATGGCCCAGGCCATAGCCCGGGCCAACGTGCGTTGGAGAACGAGTGGATCAGCGGACCACCACGGTCGCGAGACGCTGGCCGCGGACGACCTTGTCGGTCGCCGCACTGACGTCGCGACCTTCGAACATCGCGCGGCGTCCCTCGAGCAGGAGCTGGACCTCGACCGCATCGTTGCGGGCCATGGTCGACAACGAGTTCTTCAGCTGGGCGACGCTGTTCGCCCTTCCCGCGTTGAACCAGGACGACCCTCCGCCCCCGACGAAGACGACACCGCTCGTGCCCCGCGCGCGGGTCGGGATCCGAATCGCGAGGGGGACCGTCGTGGCATCGGTGCTGTTCTCGAGCACGGCGCGAACGTGGAGCGTCCCACCCGCCTGGCCGAAGGCCGGGTGTCGACGGTCGAGCGTGACCCACCGGCCGCCGCGGTTCTGCTGCAGGCGAGTCACCCGCCACGTCGAGCTGTCGTCGACCAGGTCACCGTTGATCGTGACGTCGTCGACGACGACGCCCGGCATCGAGCTCAGCGCCCACACGGCGTCCGCGACGTCCCACGGCGACTCGGAGGCGATGTCGAAGTCGGATGCGTACCGGTCGCGGTGCCGGATCGTGAACGGCGTCCCGTTCTCGGTGCCGGTGATCGCCCAGTTCTGCAGCTCCGAGCCCGGGCCGAAGGATTCGAGGACCGCATCGTGGTTGACGAGCTGCTGGTAGAACGTCATCTCAGCGTTGGCCCCGGGGACCGACACGTGCGTGGTGCCCGAACGCGTCTTGCCGGGGTAGGTGAGGTTCGACGTGACGTCCATGGTGTCGGGCAGCACGGTCAGGTCGCCGCTGATCCCGGCGGTCCGGTCGTCGGTGATGGTGCCGACCGGGGCCGCGAAGTTGGCCACCTTGAACGGCGCCCCCAGGGTCTCGCGCTGCACGTACAGCGCGCTGGCGGGGTGCAGGCTCAGGGAGGTCCTGCCGGAGAACATCATCGGGTGGCCGAAGCCAACGAGGCGCCCGTCGCAGACGCTGGTGACGGTACCGACACCGCCGGCGGTGATGTCGCCGTAGGCGAAGCTGGCGCCGAGGTTGCCACCGGCCACCAGCGCAGAAGCGTCGGCGTCGGCACCCGAACCGGACATGGTGGCCGCGGCGTTCCGTGCGACGTACGGGCGAGCCTTGCCGTGCGGCGGAGACATGGTCGCGGCGCGGTCGAGCCTCCACCCGGAGACGCCATTGAAGGTCTTCGGGATCGGCAGCCGGCTGAAGCCCTGGCCGGCCTCGCTCTGGGTGACGTCCGACTCGGCGGCGATCCGCTCGGCGTCAGCCCTGCCGACGTCGACCTGGCGGGCAGGGCTCGTGGAAGGCGCCAGGTAGTCGTCCATCTTCTCGTACGGCGTGATGCCGGCGACCGGGGACGGTCCCCACGACAATCCGTAGGCGACGGCGCCGATGAGCTCACCCGTGGTCGTGTAGACCGGCGAACCGGACATGCCCTGCCAGATGCCGTCGACTCGCTGGATCTCGGTGGAGTCCAGCTCCATCATGATCATGTCGATGTCCGGCGCGATGCCACTCTTGAGCAACCCGATCACCTTGCCGGTGAACTCCGTGGGCGTCGTGCCCTTGGTGACGGTGAGCCCTTCGACGAGCTGGTCCTCGACGAGGTCGGCGACCGGGAAGGCCGTCGGGCAGTCCCCGGTCGGGGGCACCGACTGTGCGGGCCCGGTGGTGACGGCGCCCGCTGCGGCGACCAGGCCGAGCGACGCGGCGAGCGAGGCCGCGATCCGGCCGCGCCCACGAACCTTGAGTGGCAACATGTTGATACTCCCTTTCCCGAGTCTCGGGCGTATCGGACGCCCCCCATGTCATGCGTAGGACGCCCTGGGAGCAATCTTGGTTGCCTCCGGTCCGCGGCCCCCTGAACTTAGTGGCAAACGACGGTCCGCGTACCGCATTTCCGACAACGACTCCTAGGGTGTCGGAGTGACGATCAGCAGCGACCGTGCGCGTCGGCCCGGGCCGACGGTCCGGGTGTCGGTGCGCGAGCTGACCTCGACCCGGGAGGTCGAGCACGAGGACCGGCTCGCGACCGAGGAGCCGCTCGAGATCAGGCTTGCCTGGCCCGGCGTCCCCGCTCACCGGGTCTGGGTCACGATGCGGACGCCCGGCCACGACTTCGAGCTCGCTGCGGGCTGGCTCGTCCACGAGGGCATCGCCGGGCCCGGGATCGATCCAGGGGGTCGCCTACTGCGTCGACGCCGAGCTCGAGCCCGAGGAGGAGTTCAACGTCGTCACCGTGACCCTGTCCGCTCCCCCGGCGCGGGACCCCGGCCACCGGCACGCGGGGCAGTCGTCGGGCTCGTCCGCGTGCGGGGTGTGCGGGAAGGACTCGGTCGCGGACGCGCTCGACGTACCGAGGGGCAGTCCCTGGCCCGGCCCGCACCCGACCCCCGACGTGGTCCGCCGACTGCCCGCCCTGCTCCGCGAGCGCCAGCAGGTGTTCTCCCGCACCGGAGGGGTGCACGCCGCCGGCCTGGCCACCGCCGCAGGCGACCTGCTGGTCTGCCGGGAGGACGTGGGACGCCACAACGCCGTCGACAAGGTCACCGGGGCCCGGGTGCTCGCCGGCCTCTCCCCCGCCGAGGCCTGCCTGGTCGTCAGCGGCCGCGCCGGGTTCGAGCTGGTCCAGAAGGCCGTCGCCGCCGGCGTGGGCGCCCTGGTCGCGGTCGGCGCGCCGTCGAGCCTCGCCGTACGCCTCGCGGAGCGGAGCGGCCTGCACCTCTACGGGTTCACCTCCGAGGACCGGTGCGTGCGCTACCCGTAGGTATGACCCTCTCTAGCCAACCCTTCTGAGCCATTACCAAGCGCGCGCCGCAGGCGTACCAAGGAAATGAGGACAACTTTTCAACTTCCTTGAGGGAGGACGCGCGATGAACTCATCCCTGCGAAACCTGCTCGCGGCCGGCGTCGGAGCAGTCGCCGGCACTCGCGATTGCCATTCCGCTCCTACCGGCGGGAGCCACGACCACCACCACGCAGCTCACGGCCGAGCTCGACGGCGCACAAGAGGTGCCGCCGGCCGACCCCAACGGCTCTGGTGACGCGTTCGTCTTTGCCACACCCAGCGACCCCAGTGCGCTGTGCTACGTCCTGTTCGTGGACCGGATCGGGACGGCCCAGGCGGCTCACATCCATCGGGGTGAAGCAGGCATGATCGGCCCGGTCGGGTGCCGCTCAGGGCACCCAGCGACGGGGACTCGGCCGCCTGCGTGCAGACGCGGGAACGGCTCGCGGCCAGAATCCTGGCGAACCCGCAGAACTTCTACGTCAACGTGCACAACGTCAGGTTCCCCGACGGTGCGATCCGGGGGCAGCTCGGGTAACTGAGCACCCGCGGTTTGTGTACGACGGCCGGTTGCGACACGGTGGAGGGGTACTGACCGCAATCGGAAGCGAGCCCATGCTCACTCTCACCGACAACGCCAGCACGATCGTCAAGGAGATCTCCAACCAGATCCCGGATGCCGCAGGCCTGCGGATCACGAGCGAGAGCGCAGACCAGCCCTCGTTCGAGGTCGAGCCTGCCCCCGCCGCCGAGCCGGGTGACGAGGTCGTCGAGCAGGACGGCGCGACCATCTACCTCGACGAGGCCTCGTCGCTGCAGCTCGACGACAAGGTCCTCGACGCCGAGGTCGACCAGAGCGGCGGGGTGCAGTTCGCGCTCACCCTGCAGGGGTGACCCAGAGCACGCTGAACCGCGCTCCTGAGGAGGGTGCGCACGGGACGCCGACGGCGTGGGTCCATCGCCATGTCGGTGGACCCTTCTACGTTCGTGCCGTGCGCATCCTCCACACCTCCGACTGGCACCTGGGCAGGTCCTTCCACCGTGAAGGCATGCTCGGGCACCAGGCGACCTACGTCGACCACCTGCTCGACGTCGTCGAGTCGGAGCAGGTCGACCTGGTCGTGGTGGCCGGTGATGTCTACGACCGTGCCCTGCCGCCGGTCGATGCCGTCCGGCTGGCCGACGAGACCTTCGCCCGGTTGGCCGCCTCACGCGCTCAGGTCGTGGTCACCAGTGGCAACCACGACTCCGCCCATCGCCTCGGGTTCGGCTCCCGCCTGATCGACGCCTCCGGCGTCTTCATCCGCACCGACGCCGCGACGGCCGGGGTGCCCGTGCTGCTCGACGACGAGCACGGTCCGGTCGCGGTCTACGGGCTCCCCTACCTCGACCCCGACACCCTGCGCGAGCCCTGGGGCCTGGCCCACCGCTCACACGAGGCCGCGCTGGGTGAGGCGATGTCCCGGGTGCGTGCCGATCTCGCCGGCCGTCCCAAGGCGCGCTCCGTGGTGCTGGCCCACGCCTTCGTCGCCGGTGGCGAGTCCAGCGAGTCCGAGCGCGACATCAGCGTCGGCGGCGTCTCGATCGTGCCGACGTCGCTCTTCCACGGCATCGACTACACCGCGCTCGGCCACCTGCACGGCCGTCACACGCTGACCGACACGATCCGTTACAGCGGGTCCCCGATGGCCTACTCCTTCTCGGAGGCCGCACACCGCAAGGGCAGCTGGCTGGTCGAGCTGGACGCCGCCGGGTTGCGCACGGCCGAGTTCGTCGACGCCCCCGTCCCTCGGCCGCTGGCGCGGATCAGGGGCGACCTCGACTCCCTCCTGACCGATCCGGGTCTCGCCGGCCACGAGTCGGCCTGGGTCCAGGCGACCCTCACCGACGACACCCGGCCCCTCCAGGCCATGGACCAGCTGCGCCGCCGCTTCCCCCACACCCTCGTCCTCGCCTTCGAGCCCACCCATCCACGCGACTCCGAGCGCCCCCGCCGCGCGCACGCAGGGCCGGACCGACCACGAGGTCGCCCTCGGATTCGTCGCCGACCTGCGCGGCACTCCCGCCACCGACGCCGAGGCGGCCGTCCTGCTCGAGGCCTTCGACGCCTGTTGCGACGATCCCGACTTCGACGTGCTCCTCTCCGCGGGTGCGGGCTGATGCGCCTCCACCACCTGCAGGTCGAGGCCTTCGGCCCGTTCGCTGAGCGGGTCGTGGTCGACTTCGACGCGCTCTCCGAAGGCGGCCTGTTCCTGCTCACCGGCGCCACGGGCGCCGGGAAGACCTCCATCCTCGATGCGGTCTGCTTCGCCCTCTACGGCGAGGTGCCCGGCGATCGGCAGAGCGCCAAGCGACTCCGGGCCGACCAGGCCGCCGACGGCGAGACGCCTCGCGTCACGCTGCACCTCACCCTCGCCGGACGACGGTTCCGCATCGTGCGCTCCCCCGCCTGGCAGCGGCCCAAGAAGCGCGGCACAGGCACCACCACCCAGCAGGCCTCGGTCAGGCTCTGCGAGCGCCGCGGTGAGACCTGGCACCCGCTCTCCACCCGGCTCGACGAGGCCGGCCACCAGATCACCCATCTGGTCGGCCTCAACCTCACCCAGTTCTGCCAGGTGGCGATGCTCCCCCAGGGCCGGTTCCAGGCGTTCCTGCGGGCGAGATCCGATGAGCGTCACAAGCTGTTGCAGCAGCTGTTCCGGACCGCGCGCTTCGAGGACGTGGAGCGCTGGCTGGCCGACCGGCGGCGCTCGCTGCGCCGGCAGTCGCTCGACCACCACGACCGGGTGGCCGACCTGGTCAGCCGGCTCAGCGAGGCCGCCGCATCCCCGCTCCCGGCTGAGTGGGATCTGCACGACCTGGGTCCTCCCGGCGAGACGGGTGAGGTGGCTCGGTGGTCGGCCTCCCGGCGACAGGCGGCCGAGGAGGCGGCGCGGGTGGCCGTCGCGCAGAGCACGGCCGCGGTCGCCGCCGAGGCAGCGGCCGCGCGAGTGCCTCGACCAGCGCGCGGCAGCTCCGGGACGCCCAGCAGCGTCATGCCGACGCCCTCGCCGAACGCGACCGACTGGCCGCTCGCGGCGCCCGACCACGCTCGACAGGTCGACCGACTGGCGCGGGCCCGCCGTGCAGCCGAGGTGGCTGCCGCTGGGCAGGGTCGCCGACGAGCAGGCGCGGGCCGCCGTGCGTGCCCAGGAGCTCAGCGCCACCCGCACCCGGGCTGCCGCCGACCGACTCGGCACGTCGGCGGCCGGCCTCGACGACGCCGTCCTGGTCGACCTTCGCGACCGCGCGGTCGCGAGCGCCGCCGACGCCCGGGCGCTCCTCCCGCGAGAGGTCGCCCTCGGTGTCCTGCGAGCCGAGGTGGAGCAGGCCTCGGCGCGCGAACGACAGCTCGCGGCCGAGCACGACGAGCTCGCCCACCTGCTCTGCCGACCTGCCCGACGGAGATCGCGGTGCTGCGCGAGCACGAGTCCGAGGCCCGCGACGCCGAGCGAGCCCTACCCGGAGTGCGGGACAAGGTCGGCTCGCTACGCGGCAGGCGGGAGGCCGCCGAGCTGGCCATCCTGCTCGCCGAGGAGCTGACCGAGGCCGCCGACCTCCACCGGCAGGCGGTCGACGAGGCACAGCAGCTCAGGGAGTCCTGGCTCCAGATCCAGGAGCAGCGCATCCGCGGCATCGCCGCCGAGCTCGCCGGCGCGCTCGTGGTGGGCGACGAGTGCCCGGTGTGCGGATCGGCCGACCACCCCCGCCCCGCCAGCCCCGACGCGGGCGCGCCCGACGCCACCACCGAGAAGGCTGCCCGCAAGCAGGTGGACGACGCCGAGGCCGCTCGCCATGCGCACGACGTCCGGGTGCGCGAGCTCACCGGACGGCTCGCGGCTGCCCGGTCCACCGCCGACGGCGAGCTCGACGCCATCGGCGTGGAGCTCGCCACGGTGGAGTCCGACCTGCAGCGGCTCACGGCGCTGGCCGAGTCCGCTGCGGATCGCCGCGCCGCCGCTCCTCGCCGCCGAGGCCCGTCAGGCCGAGCTCACCGCACGTCGCGAGAAGGTCGCCCAGGACCTCGCGGTCACGGCTACGGCGCTGGTGCGCCAGCGCCAGGAGTGCCGAGACCATCGAGCGCGAGCTGTCCGACCTTCTCTCCGGCTCCGGCTGCGAGACCCTCACCGACCTCGCTGCCGAGCACGACGAGGTTGCCACCACCTGCACGGCGGCGCTCGCTGGCCCGTGACGACGCGCGCCGCACGCACCAGGCGGCGGCAGCGGTCCGCGCCCAGCTGGACGAGGCCGCGGTGGCCGCCGGGTTCGATGATGCCGACGCCGCCCTCGAGGCGGCGCTGGACCCGACCGGCCCTCGCGCGTCTGGAGCGGGAGATCCAGGCGCATGAGCAGGCCCTGGCCGGCACCGAGTCGACCCTGGCCGATCCGGCCCTGCGCGAGCAGGCGATCCTGCCCCCGCCCGACGTTCCGGCCCTCGCAGACGGACCACCAGCAGGCGGTCGACGACCTCGCGGCGGCCACCACCGCGGCCAACGTCGGCCGCGCGAGGGTCCGAACGCGTCTCGGGGCTCGGCCACCGGCTCGCGGTGGCGCTGGACGCCTGGTCACCGGTGCGGGCCGAGCTCGACCTGGTCACCCGGCTGGCGGCGCTCGTCGACGGGTCCTCCGCCGACAACCGGCTCCGCATGCGGCTCTCCGGCTACGTCCTTGCATCCCGGCTCGCCCAGGTGGTGGCGGCGGCCAACGTCCGGCTGTCGCGGATGAGCGATCAGCGCTACGCCCTCGAGCACACCGGCGGGCCGGGGCGCCGGGGAGAACCGCGGCGGCCTCAGCCTGCTGGTGCGTGACGAGTGGTCCGGCGAGGCGCGCGACCCTGCCACGCTGTCCGGGGGCGAGACGTTCGTGGTCTCCCTGGCCCTCGCGCTCGGCCTGGCCGACGTCATCGCCCACGAGGTCGGTGGAGCCGACCTCGACACGCTGTTCGTGGACGAGGGCTTCGGCTCCCTCGACGCCGAGACCCTGGACGACGTGATGGACACCCTCGACACCCTCCGGGAGGGTGGCCGCGTGGTCGGGGTGGTCAGCCACGTCACCCATCTGCGCGAACGCATCCCGACCCAGCTGCACGTCGAGAAACGACGCCACGGCTCGACCGTGCGCACGCGTCCACGCACGATAGGTTCGCCCCCATGGACAACGCCGTCGATCCGAGCTTCCTGGACCTGCCCTTCCGGATGCTGTCCGGCGCAGCCCTCGGCCGGGCCGAGGAGCTGGGCGTCGAGCCACGCCGACTTCCGCTTCGAACGCGTTCGCTACCAGCAGCTCGGCGTCCGCGACGGGGTGCTGCAGGGTGCCGGCGACACCGAGGACCTCGGCTTCGCCGTCCGGGTCATTCACCGCGGAGCCTGGGGGTTCGCCTCCGGCGTGGTGCTGACGCCCGAGTCGGCCGCCGCCGTCGACCGAGCGAGCGGTCGAGGTGGCGCGGGTCGCCGCCGCCATGACAGGCGCTCCGGTGGAGCTCGCTCCGGAGCCGGTCTACGACGACGTCACCTGGATCTCGTCGTACGACCTCAACCCGTTCGACGTCCCCACCGCTGACAAGGCGGCCCTCCTGATCGACTGGACCAACCGCCTGCGGACCGGTGCGGCGGTCGACCACGCGACCGCCTACCTGCTGCAGGTGCAGGAGAACAAGTTCTACGCCGACCTCGCCGGCACCCGCACCACCCAGCAGCGGATCCGGCTGCAGCCGGGCTTCGAGGCGATGGGGACCGGGGCCGACACGTTCGACTCGATGGCCTCGATCGCACCCCCGGTCGGTCGCGGCTGGGAGTACCTCACCGACGGCACCTACGACTGGGACGACGAGATCGAGCAGGTCCCCGAGCTGCTCGCCGAGAAGCTGAAGGCCCCCAGCGTCGAGGCCGGCAGCTACGACCTGGTCATCCATCCGTCGAACCTGTGGCTCACCATCCACGAGTCGATCGGGCACGCGACCGAGCTGGACCGGGCCCTCGGCTACGAAGCCAACTACGCCGGCACCTCCTTCGCCACCGTCGACAAGCTCGGCACCATGCAGTACGGCTCACCGGTCATGAACGTCACCGGCGACCGCACCGTCGAGCACGGCCTCGCCACGACCGGGTACGACGACGAGGGCGTGCAGACGCAGGCCTGGGACATCGTCCGCGACGGAGTGTTCGTCGGCTACCAGCTCGACCGGCCGATGGCGGCGCAGCGGCCTGAGCTGAACTCCGACGACGGGCAAGGGCCGCTCCAACGGCTGCGCCTACGCCGACTCCCCCGGCCACATCCCGATCCAGCGGATGGCCAACGTCTCCCTCCAGCCCGCCGAGGACGGACCCTCCACGGAGGACCTGATCGGCCGGGTCGAACGCGGGCTCTACATCGTCGGCGACAAGTCGTGGTCGATCGACATGCAGCGGTTCAACTTCCAGTTCACCGGGCAGCGGTTCTACAAGATCGCCGACGGGGAGCTGGTCGGCCAGATCCGCGACGTCGCCTACCAGGCCACGACGACGGACTTCTGGAACTCCCTGGAAGCCGTGGGCGGCCCGGACACCTGGCAGCTCGGCGGCGCGATCAACTGCGGCAAGGCACAACCCGGGCAGGTCGCCGCGGTCAGCCACGGCTGCCCCACCTCGCTCTTCCGCGGAGTCCGGATCCTGAACACCAACGACGAGGGAGGCAACTGATGAACACCACGCCGCAGGCGCTCGTCGAGCACGCCCTCGTCACCTCCACGGCCGACGACTGCATCGTCATCGTCTCCGACAGCACCAGCGCGAACCTCCGCTGGGCCAACAACACCCTGACGACCAACGGCGTGATGCACGGGATCAGCGTCACCGTCATCTCCCTCATCAAGGCGGCCGACGGGATCCGCACCGGGTCGGTCACCGGCAGCGCCACCACCGCCGCCCAGGTCGCCTCCCTCGTCCAGGCCGCCGACGCTGCGGCCAGGGCCGGTTCCCCCGCCGAAGACGCAGCCGATCTGGTCACCGGCGAGGCCGCCGCCGACTGGGACCAACCGCCGGTCCCCACCGACATCCACGTCTACGACAAGTTCGCCCCCGCCCTGGGCGAGGCGTTCGGGCGCGCCTCGGACGGCAAGCGGGTGCTCTACGGCTTCGTCAACCACGAGCTGACGACCACGTTCCTCGGCTCCTCCACCGGGCTCCGGCTGCGGCACACGCAACCCACCGGCCACTACGGGTGCACGGGCAAGACGGCGGACCTGACCAGGAGTGCCTGGGTGGGCGGGGCGACCCGCGACTTCACCGAGGTCGACGCCCTGTCGGTCGAGGAGACCCTGGCCCAGCGGCTCGGTTGGGGCTCGCGGCAGGTCGACCTCCCGGCCGACAGGTACGACACCATCCTGCCGCCCACGGCGGTCGCGGACCTGATGGTCGACGCCTACTGGGCCGCCGGAGCCCGGACCGCCCACGAGGGGCAGTCGGTCTACAGCAGGCGCGGCGGAGGCACCCGGATCGGGGACCTGATCACCCGCGAGGGGGTCAACCTCTTCTCCGACCCGGCCCACGACGGCCTTGCCTGTGCCCCGTTCACGATGGCCGCGACGTCCCACAACACCGAGTCGGTCTTCGACAACGGCCTCCCGCTCGGCCGGACCGACTGGATCCGCGACGGACACCTCACCTCGCTGCTGCAGACCCGGCACAGCGCGGCAATGACCGGCCAGCCGGTCACGCCGATGATCGACAACCTCGTGCTCACGATCGACAACGCGTCGGGGACCGTCGACGACCTGGTGGCCGGCACCGAGCGCGGACTGCTGGTGACCTGCCTGTGGTACACCCGGGTGGTCGACGCGCAGACCCTGCTGCTGACCGGGCTCACGCGCGACGGGGTCTACCTGGTCGAGAACGGCGAGATCACCGGCGCGGTCAACAACTTCCGGTGGAACGAGAGCCCGATCGACCTGCTCCGGCGGTTCTCGCACGCCTCCGCGACGATGCCGAGCTTCAGCCGCGAGTGGGGTGACGACTACTTCTCCCGCACCGCTACCCCCGGGCTCCGCGTCCCCGACTTCAACATGTCCAGCGTGTCCCAGGCCCTCTGACAGCTCACGCCAGCCAGGACCACAGCTCCGGTCGCGAGGCCTCCTGCCAGGCCTGGTCGAAGGCTGCTTCGCACTCGCGGGCGCGCTGCTCCTCCCGGGCCTCGAGCTGGTCATAGGTTGCGGTGCTCTCCCCCGCCGCCTCGGCCGAGACCGCCAGCCCCCGGACGACGCGCAGGCTGATCACCGTGTCCTGGCGCCCGCCCAGGGCCTTGGTGATCCGGGTCGTCGCCTCCAGTGCGCGGGTCGCGGCCTCGTCGTACACCGGTTCGACGGCCTCGCAGGCGTAGCGCAACCGCTTGGCCGCCTTGCGCACTTCGTGCACCGCGACGTCGTGCTCCAACACCGGCCGTGGTCGCGCCGACCAGGGCGACTCGTCGTTCCAGACGGGCGAAGTCACGTCCCACCAGGGGCGGGACGGCGTCGCCGACCTCGACGAGGGCAGCCTGGGTCCACGGCGGCTCGTCCACCAGACGTCCGAGCCTGGCCAGGAGGTCGGAGTAGCGGGGAAACGCGATGGTCTCGGCGACGTCCGCGTCCGCGGACTCGGTCCGGGCCCGAAACAGTCTCTCCATCCGGAGCCGTACCGGGCCGACGACGCTGACGTCCGGATCGTCGATCAGGCTGCTGAGACGCAGGTGCACCACCTCGGCGTCACGCGCGTCGCCGAGCGCCCTGGCGGCCCACCGGAGCTCGACCCGCACGGGTGCGGTGACGGCCGGGTCGAGCAGCGGACCGAAGGTGCCCAGCACCGCCCGCAGCCGCCGACACGTCACCCGAGCCTGGTGGACGGCGTCGGGCGCCTGACGGCGCATCTCCTCGTCGCGCGCGAGCAGCTCCCGGTGGAGCGCAGCCACTCTGCTGTGCACGAGGTCCCGGGCCTGAGATGTGCGGTCGAGGACGTCCTCGACGTTCTGCTGCGCCATGCCTCAGGTCTACACGACGTGGTCGCCGGGGATCGGAACCGCCGGGTCGTAGGGGGCGCGGGTGTGGATGAACGTCGCGACGTCGAGGTGGCTGATCGAGCCATCGCCGTTGCGCACCACCCGGAGCTCTTCACCGCGGTGGTACCCCTCCGTTCCGACGATCCGCGAGTCGCGCAGCTCGAAGCGGTCGACCCCGTCCGGCCGGACCAGGCTCCGCAGCTCGAGCCGACCGTCGCTCCAGCGGAGCTCGGTGGCGGTGTTGCCCCAGAACCACAGCCCGAGGAGCTCGAGTGCGCGCTCGGGCACCTCGTCCGTCGGCACCCAGGGCTCCGCGGCTTCGACCTGGCCGTCGGAGAGCAGCATCAGCGGTACGCCACCGGTGTCCAGCCCCGTGGTCGCGTTGGCCGCGGCGACCGTCCCGTCCCCGGTGTCGGGATCGACGAACAGGCTGGCGACGAACCCCGGCATCGAGCCGGTGTGGCCGACCAACCGCCGCCCGTCGCACTCGACCACCCGCAGTCCGAGACCGTAGTCCGCGGCCGGCGGCACCGGCCCGGCCGCCTCGCGCAGGGTGTGCACCGCCAACACATCGGGGTGGCCGGACGCCAGGAACGCCGCCCACCGGGCGAGGTCTGGGACCGTGCTCCACGCCTGCCCCGCCGGCGCCATCGCGCCGGTGTCCTGGTGCGGCTCGGGCGTCAGCGTCCCGGCAAAGTGGTCGACGCTGTACCCCTGCGCGTGCGGCGCAGCCGGGTGGTACGTCGTCCGCGCCATCCCGAGCGGTCCGAGGACCTCGGTTGCCAGCACGTCCCACCACGTCGTACCCGCGACCCTGGCGACGGCCTCGCCGAGGAGGGCGAAGCCGAGGTTGCTGTAGTGGAAGAAGTCACCGGGTCCGGCCACCGCGCCGGAGCCGTCGTTGCGGGCGACGAGTGTCGGGAAGTCACCGCCAGGTGAGCGCTCCCACCACGGTCCGACGGGTTCGCTCTGCATGCCCGAGGTGTGGGAGAGCAGCGCACGGACGGTCGAAGTGGCGTACCCCGTGTCGGGCACGAACCGGCCGATCGGGTCGTCGAGATCGAGCAGTCCTGCGTCCCTCATCCGGAGCACGGCCACGGCGACGAAGGTCTTGGTGATCGACCCGATCCGGTACTGCCGGTCGTCGGGGTCCCCGGGCCCATCGCCCGCGGCACCGGTCCACACCAGCTCTCCGCCCTGCAACACGCCGGCGACGATCGACGGGAGACGTCCCTCGGACTGCATCAGGCCGAGACGGGCCTGCCAGCGCTCCGGGTTCATGCTTCGGCGAACGCCTCCGGCGCCGGGCAGGCGCAGACCAGGTTCCGGTCACCGTAGGCCTGGTCGACCCGGGCGACGGGCGGCCAGTACTTGTCTGGGTCGACCCCGGTCGGGAAGACCGCGAGGTCTCGTGGATAGGCGCGGTCCCAGTCGCCGACGAGCGCCCGGGCGGTGTGCGGAGCCCCGCGGAGTGGAGAGGCCTCGGCGGTCCACTCCCCCGCGGCAACCCGATCGATCTCCCCGCGGATCGCGATCATCGCCTCGCAGAATCGGTCCAGCTCCGCGAGGTCCTCGGACTCGGTCGGCTCGACCATCAGCGTGCCGGAGACGGGGAACGACATCGTGGGAGCGTGGAAGCCGTAGTCGATGAGTCGCTTGGCGACGTCCTCGACCGAGACCCCGGTCTGCTTGGTGAGCCCGCGCAGGTCGAGGATGCACTCGTGCGCCACCAGCCCGTTGTGGCCGCGGTAGAGCACCGGGAAGTGCTCCTCGAGGCGCTGCGCGACGTAGTTGGCCGACAGCACTGCGGCCGCCGTCGCCCGGGCGAGACCCGTCGCACCCATCAGGCGGATGTAGGCCCACGAGATCGGCAGCACGCCGGCCGAGCCGTACGGCGCTGCGCTGATCGGGCCGATGCCGTCCCGCCGGTCCGCGTCGGGGTGCTGGGCGTGGGACGGCAGGAACGGGGCGAGGTGGGAGCGCACCGCGACCGGTCCGACCCCGGGCCCACCACCGCCGTGCGGGATGCAGAAGGTCTTGTGCAGGTTCAGGTGCGAGACGTCGCCGCCGAACTCCCCGGGGCGGGCGTAGCCGAGGAGGGCGTTCAGGTTGGCGCCGTCGACGTACACCTGGCCACCGTGGTCATGGACGATCTCGCAGAGCTCGACGATCGTGTCCTCGTAGGCACCGTGGGTGCTGGGGTAGGTCACCATGATCGCGGCCAGGTCGTTGCTGTGCTCCTCGCACTGCGTCCGCAGGTCCGCCAGGTCGACCGAGCCGTCGTCGGCTGCCTTCACCACGACGACCTTCATCCCCGCCATCACGGCCGATGCGGCGTTGGTGCCGTGGGCCGAGGACGGGATCAGGCAGACGTTGCGAGCCTGCTCGCCCCGGTCGCGGTGGTAGGCGCGGATGGCCAGCAGGCCGGCCAGCTCCCCCTGCGAACCCGCGTTGGGCTGGATGGAGACCTGGTCGTAGCCGGTGACCTCGGCCAGCCACTCCTCCAGCTGCACCACCAGTCGCTGGTAACCCACGGCGTCCTCGGCGGGAGCGAACGGGTGCAGGTCGGCGAAGCCTGGCAGCGACACCGGCTCCATCTCGGTCGTCGCATTCAGCTTCATGGTGCAGGAGCCCAGCGGGATCATGCCGCGGTCCAGTGCGTAGTCGCGGGCCGAGAGCCGGCGCAGGTAGCGGAGCATCGCGGTCTCGCTGTGGTGCGTGGAGAACACCTCGTGGGTGAGGTACGGCGTGGCGCGGCGCAGCGCCTCTGGGAGGGCCTCGCCGGTGGCCTGGTCGAGGGCGGCCAGGTCGACCGAAGCCAGTCCGAACGCCTCGAGCACCCGGCCCAGCGTCGCCCCGGTCGTGGCCTCCGAGGTCGAGATGCCGACCCGGTCGGCGTCCACGAGCCGCAGGTGCACGCCGCGTTCGCGGGCTGCGGCGACCACCTCGGACGCGCGTCCGGGGACGGCGGCGGTCACGGTGTCGAAGAACTCCTCCGCGTCGACCTCCACTCCCCCGTCGGCCAGCGCCCTGGCCAGGACGGCGGCGTACCGGTGCGCCCTGGTGGCGATCGAGCGCAGTCCCTCGGGGCCGTGGTAGACGGCGTACATCGACGCCACGACTGCCAGCAGGACCTGGGCGGTGCAGATGTTCGACGTCGCCTTGTCCCGCCGGATGTGCTGCTCCCGGGTCTGCAGGGCCAACCGGTAGGCCGGCCGTCCCTCTGCGTCGACCGAGACGCCCACCAGGCGGCCGGGCAGGTGACGCTCGAGGCCCTTCGCCACCGACATGTAGCCGGCGTGCGGCCCTCCGTAGAAGAGCGGAACCCCGAACCTCTGGGAGGACCCGACCACCACGTCTGCGCCCATCTCTCCGGGAGACTCCAGGAGGGTGAGGGCCAGCAGGTCGGCGGCGACCACGGCGAGCGCGTCGCGCTCGTGGGCGGCCTCGATCACCGGCCGCGGGTCGACGATGCGCCCGGACGCGCCGGGGTACTGCACCAGCACCCCCGACAGCTCACCCTCCGGCAGGCCGTCCCGCAGGTCGGCGACACGGACCTCGATCCCCATCGCCTCGGCACGGGTGCGCACCACCTCGATGGTCTGCGGCAGGGCGTCGGCGTCGACGACGAACGGGCCGGAGGCCTTGCGGTTGCCGCGGCGGACCAACGTCATCGCCTCGGCGGCAGCGGTCCCCTCGTCCAGCAGTGATGCGTTCGCCGTGGGCAGGCCGGTCAGGTCGCCGATCATCGTCTGGAAGTTGAGCAGTGCCTCGAGACGTCCTTGGGAGATCTCGGGCTGGTACGGCGTGTAGGCGGTGTACCAGCTGGGGTCCTCGAGCACGTTGCGCCGGATGACCGGCGGGGTGAGCGTCGGGTGGTAGCCAAGGCCGATCATCGACTCCGCAGGCCGGTTGGCCGCAGCCAGCTCGCGCAGCTCGCGCGCCACGGCGTCCTCGGTGGCCGGCTCGGGGAGCTGGTGATCGTTCTCGGAGCGGATGGCGCCCGGGACGGCGGCCGCCATCAGCTCGTCCAGAGAGTCGAAGCCGACGGTCTCGAGCATCGACTCGATGTCCGTGGGCCGCAGTCCGATGTGGCGTTCGACGAACGGCAGGACGGCGTCGAGCTCGGCAAGGGTGGGATGGTCCGACACGGGTGGCTCCTGAAGCTTGGTCGATCAGGTCGCCTCCCCCTCTGTCACCCGGTGACCCGAGCTTCAGAGTTGCCTGGTCCACACGGTCCTTGGCGCCTGAGAGGTTCCGGGGAGGGGTTGCCCCTTCGGCGCTCCGCCGGTGACCGGCCAATCGTGACTGACTGCGGCCATGACGGAGACTCTCCCGTGCGGGATTGTCGGCGATCCCCAATCTAGCCGATCTTGCGCGCAGCGCGACGGGCGGCAAGCTCGTCGCTGGTGTCGGGAGTCGCGTCGGACTCCGCGGTGCGCTCGCTCGGCAGCTCTGCCAGCGTGCCCTCGATCTCGCGCCAGACGCCTCCGATGGCGATGCCGAAGACTCCCTGGCCGCCCTGGAGCAGGTCGATGACCTCGTCGTTGCTGGTGCACTCGTAGACCGAGACACCGTCGCTCATCAGGGTGACGCGGGTGAGGTCGTCGGTGCCGCGGGTACGCAGGTGCTGCACGGCGCTGCGGATCTGCTGCAGCGAGATGCCCGCGTCGAGCAGGCGCTTGATGACCTTGAGGATCAGGATGTCGCGGAAGGAGTAGAGCCGCTGGGAGCCGGAGCCGGTCGCGCCCCGGACGGTCGGCTCGACCAGCCCGGTCCGGGCCCAGTAGTCGAGCTGGCGGTAGGTGATCCCGGCGGCGTTGCAGGCGGTGGGTCCGCGGTAGCCGGTGTCGCTCGGCAGCGGGGACACGTCGTCGGTGAACAGGAGACCCTGCTCAGCGGCCTCATCGGCAGCGCGCGCTGCCTCGCGTGTGGCCCGGTCCTGCTCGTTCTCTCCTGCGCCCACGACATCCTCCACGTCTACTCCGTTGAGCGTAACCCCTGGGGAATGCGTTCGGGCCGGGTCACGAGGATCAGCCCACAACGTTGGAGTTACAACAGAGACACTTCAAGGTAGGCCGCGGCCGAGGGGTGGTCAACGAGGCGACCGGCGTGTCGCAACCCTCAACCTCTTGCTGAGGGTTAGCCCTCAGTGCGCGTCGAAGTCCTCCGGCGTCACCTGGTCGAGGAACTCGCGGAACTTCTCGACCTCATCCTCCTGCTCGGCCGGGACGGCGAGGCCGGCCTCGTCGAGCACCTCCTCGGAGCACACGATCCTGCTCCCGGTGCGGAGAGCGAGGGCGATCGAGTCCGACGGACGCGCGCTGACCTCGGTGCCGGAGCCGAGGACCAGGATCGCGAAGAAGACGCCGTCCTTGACCTCGGTGATGCGGACCTCGGCGAGCTCGGTCCCGGTGGCCGCCAGGACGTCCTTCAGGAGGTCGTGGGTCAGCGGCCGCGGAGGTACGACGCCCTGCTGGGCGAAGGCGATCGCGGTGGCCTCGACCGCCCCGATCCAGATCGGCAGGTAACGGTCACCCGACACTTCCCGGAGCAGCACGATCGGCTGGTTCGAGGGCATCTCGACCCTGACTCCCATGACATCGACTTCGCGCACGGATCCACACTACTCCGCGACGGGAGCGGTCACCCGCCCCCGGCTCAGGAGGACCTGAGACCGGTCTTCACCAGGGTCGCGTGGAGACGCACCGAGAGCGCCGCGATCTCGCTGACCGCCTCCTCGGCTCGTGCCTTGGCGGCGGCATCCCGGCCCCGCTTGAGCGGGGCCACGACCTGGTCGACCAGCCCGATCTCCCGGTCGGCCGCGGTCTTGAACGCCCGCAGGTGCCGGGGCTCGAAACCGAACTCGGCCAGCTCGCGCGCCGACTTGGCGATCACCAGTGCGTCGGTGTCGTAGTGGCCGGTCCCGGCCCGGGGAACGATCAGGCCGTACTGCTCGAGCTGGTCGAGGAGCGCCTCGGAGACCTCGGCGATCTTGACCAGCTCCTTCCGGGACAGTCGCACGTGGTCGCTGCGGCTGAACGACTCCGGGCTGGGCAGGCCGTCCGCAGCCAGCGCCACCTTGGGAACGGTGGGGACGACGCCCTCGATCGGGGGCGGTTCGAGACCACGGTCGATGGCGTCGAGATGCTCCCCGATGACCCTCAGCGGGAGGTAGTGGTCGCGCTGCATCTTCAGGATGTAGCGCAGCCGGTCGACGTCCTCGGCCGTGAACTTGCGGTAGCCCGCGGGGGTGCGTTCGGGCTTGATCAGGCCCTTGTCCTCGAGGAAGCGGATCTTCGGGATCGTGATCCCCGGGAAGTCGGGGCGCAGGCGGTCGAGCACCTCTCCGATGTTCATCCTCGCCCGGGAGGCTGGGGCAGGCTGCACGGTCAGCCCTTGCTGTGCCCGGAGAAGAAGACCAGGCGGTACTTCCCGATCTGCACCTCGTCGCCGTCCTTGAGCTGGACCCGGTCGATGCGGTCACGGTTGACGTAGGTGCCGTTGAGGCTGCCGGCGTCGCTGACGGTGAAGTCCTCACCAGTGCGGTGGAACTCAGCGTGCCGTCGCGAGACCGTCACGTCGTCGAGGAAGATCTGGCTGTCGGGGTGGCGCCCCGCGTTGACCTGGTCCTCGTCGAGGAGGAACCGGCTCCCGGCCCCGGGACCCCGCTGCACCACCAGGAGCGCGTGCCCACCGGGCAGTGCGTCCACGGCCGCCGCGTCCACGGGGCTCAGCTGACGGTCCGAGGTGTCGACCTTCTCGTGGGCCGCCCCGAAGGTCGCGGTGGCCTCACCGGGCGTCTCGGAGGCACTCCCTCCGCGGGACTCCCCGCCGGCCTCGGCCGACACCAGCTGGGTGCCGCACTGGGAGCAGAAGCGCGCGTCGTCGGGGTTCTGCCGGCCACAGGCGGTGCAGAACGGCATGGGTTCCCTCCGGATCAGATGTGTTCTCCGGCAACCCTCACCACAGGGCTGAGGTTGACGGTTGCCCTGAACCTATCAGCCGCTCGGCGTCGATCAAGCGCGACGAGCCGGGTGTCCGGCTCAGCCGTCGAGGGTGCCCTGGTAGGCCTTGGCGTCCATGAGTCCGTCGACCGCCGAGGAGTCGGCCGGGACCACTTCGTAGAGCCACCCGGCGCCGTAGGGGTCGTTGTTGACCAGCTCCGGTGTCGCGTCCAGCGTGGTGTTGCGCGCGGAGACCTCCCCGGTGAGCGGGGCGTAGACGTCGCTGACCGACTTCGTCGACTCGAGCTCGCCGCAGGCATCGCCGGCCGTGACGGACTCCCCCACCTCGGGCAGCGAGACGTAGACGATGTCGCCGAGCGCGTCCTGGGCGTAGTGGGTGATGCCGATCCGCACCGATCCCTCCGACTCGCCGGGGCTGCGGACCCACTCGTGCTCGGCGGTGTACTTCAAGTCCTCGGGGTACAACTCGTCTCCTCCGGTCGGGCGATGTGTCGGCAGGCTACTGCGCTGTTGCCGGCTCGGCGAACTGCGGCCTGGTCGTGGGACGCACGCTCTCGATGTCGAGCGACTGGAGCTCGGCGACGTCGACGCTGGCACCGTCGTCCTCGAGCTGGTCGATCGGGCCCTGGGCGAACACCAGTCCCGCCGGACAGCGTGGCCGGTTCGCCGATGACGTCGATGACGTACGGCGGCTCGAGCAGCTGACCGTCGACCTCGATGCCGCCGACACCGTCCTCGAACGAGGTCTGGGCGACGACCCGGACCTCGCCGTTGAACTGCATCGCCTCGGCCCCTGCCGTGCGCAGCTCCTGGACGGTGTCGAGCAACGAGTCGATGTCGACCGGCCCGTCGACCTCCTCGATCGTGATCCGGATGCCCGGGCCGGTGACGGGAACACTGCCGGCGAGGATCTCCAGCGTGTCGGCCTCCGTCCGGGCCTGCTCGAGCGCCGCCTCCCGGGCACTGGTGCTCGTCAGCAGCTCGGCCCGCGCGTTCTCGAGCCGGGTGATCTCGGCCTGGGCTCGCTGCGAGGTCCCGGCCAGGCCGTTGAGCACGTCGATCAGGTCCTGGTCGCGCAGCCCCTGGTAGGTGTCGTCCTGCTGGTTGGCCCGTACCTGGGTCATCGCGGCGAAGCCCACGATCGCCAGCAGCACGGCCACCACGACCTGCGGGCGACCGGGGCGGAGCAGCGCGTCTCGAAGGCGCTGTCGGCCCGTCGGCGGCTCGGCGGCGACTCAGGCATGGAAGAGGTGCCTCCTGATCGCGGCGACGTTGGAGAAGATCCGGATCCCGAGGACGACGATGACCCCGGTCGACAGCTGCCCGCCGACGCCCAGCTGGTCACCGAGGTAGACGATCGCAGCCGCGATCACCACGTTGCTGAAGAACGAGACGACGAACACCTTGTCGTCGAAGATCCCGTCGAGGTAGGCGCGGAGACCGCCGAACACGGCGTCGAGCGCGGCCACGACGGCGATCGGGAGGTAGGGCTCGAGACCCAGCGGGAACGTTGGGCTGGAGGAAGAGTGCCAGCAGGATGCCGGCGAGCAGCCCGAGTGCGGCGATCACGGCACTGCCTCCTCTCCCTGTTGGCGGGCCTGACCGTCACCGGTCCCGGCCTCGACGCTGCGGAGCCTCGGCCCCGGCGCGGACGGGAGCGTCAGGGTGGGTTCGTTCTCCATGGTGTACTCGAATCCGAGATCGTCGGCGAGGTCGAAGAACTGCTGGCCGTGGGTGGTATCCAGCAGATCAGCCTGCAGGGTCAGGGTGTCACCGATGGCCTGGACGGTGTACGGCGGGTTCACCGGCTTGCTGTTCACGTGCACCGCCGGCCCGACGTTGCGGATGGCGCTGAGCGCGGTCAGCCGCTGGTCGTTGATGGCGATCGCCTCGGCGCCCGCGCTCCACAGCCCGTCGACGAGGAGGGCGAGGTCCTCGTCCCGCACCATCTGGGTCACGTCACCCCCGGGTGCGTCGTCGAGGACGATGCGGACCCCCGGTCCGGTGACGGGGGTGTAGCCGGTGGCGACCTGGAGGCGGCGCAGCCGCGCGGTGGTCTCCCGCTGGTCGGCGGCCACCTCCGAGCGGCCCTCCTCGAGGCCGATGTTGGCGCCCTGGAGATCGACGATCTCGGCCTGCTGCCGCTCCAGGGCAGCGCGTTCGACCTGGACCCTCGCGATCAGCGTCGCCCGGCCGGCGTCAGCGGTGTCGGCGTTGCGGGACGTCTGCACGGCCGCGGTCGTGACCAGGATCCCGAACACCGCGACGACCGCGGTCGCGACCCACGCGGGCCGGCCCTTCGGCGCGTCCGCATCCGGGGTGCCGCGGCGCTGCGCGACCTCCCGGTAGTCGTCGTCCAGGGAGTGCTCGGTGATCAGCGTCAGCAGCGGGGTCGTCACGTGCTCCGGCAGGGGGCCGTTGCGCAGGTCAGGCATCGGGCGCCACCGTCCGGCGCTCGGTCTCGGCGAGCAGTCGGCGTACCTGCCAGGCGTAGAGCACGCCGGCCCACCAGTAGAGCCCGATCCCCCAGATCGCGAACGCCCAGCCGAACACCTCGGCGAGGGAGGCCACGACGCCCACTCCGTCGCCGAGCAGGAGCAAGGGGAAGGCGTAGAGCAGGTTGAAGGTGGCGGCCTTGCCGAGGAAGTGCACCGGCAGCGCGCTGTAGCCACGGGTGCGCAGGAGCGGGACCAGTCCCCACAGGAGGAGGTCACGCAGCGGCAGGATCACCGCCACCCACCACGGGATGATGTCGCGCAGCGCCAGGCCGATCACGACCGCGAGGATGTAGAGCCGGTCGGCCACCGGGTCGAGGATCTCGCCGAGCGCCGACGTCTGGTTCGAGCCTGCGGGCGAGGTATCCGTCGAGGTAGTCGGTGAAACCGGAGAGCATCAGCAGCCCGAGTGCCCACCCGTCGGCCTCCGGCCCCAGGACCAGCCACAGGAACACGGGGACGCCGGCCAGCCGCGCCATGCTGAGGAGGTTCGGCACCGTCCACACGCGCGTGTTGCGCGTCAGGTCGTCCGCCACGTAGTTCCCTGCATCTCGATGTTCGTCAGCTGCCGTTCCCAGACTATCCGCCGGGGCGGTCAGACCTGCTCGTCCTGGTGGGCCGCGTCGCGGATCTCGCCGACCAGCTCCTCGATGACGTCCTCGAGCGTGGCCAGCCCGAGCTCCTCGCCGTCGGGGCCGACCACCAGCGCCATGTGCGCGCCGCGCCGCTGCAGGGTCTCGAGCGCGTCGTGCAGGGCGTCGGTCGCCCGCACCGGCGCGAAGGGCCGGATCCACTTGTCGTCGATCACCCGGGCTCGGCGTTCCTCGTCGGTCTCGAGGACGTCCTTGATGTGCAGGTAGCCGAGGAGGCCCCCGTCGTCGGCGATGACCGGGAACCGGCTGAAGCCGGTGGCCGCGCACAGCTGCTCGACGTCGGCGACGGTGGCGCCGCGTCGGACGGTGGTGAGGCTGTCGGGCCTCATCAGGACGTCCTGGACCGTCTTCTCGGTGAAGCCGAGCGCCCCGGCCAGCCGCCCGTACTCCTCCTCCTCCAGGAGCCCCTCGCCGCGGGACTCCTCGACCAGGGCCGCGACCTCCTCCCGCGTGTAGGTGGAGCTCACCTCGTCGCGCAGGACGACCCCGACCAGGCGCAGGATCGCGGCCGCCACCGCGTTGATCACGACGATGACCGGGCGCAGCACCGTCACGATGGCCCACACCGGCGGGCCGAGGACGAGCGCGGCCCGGTCCGGGCCGGCCAGGGCGATGTTCTTCGGGACCATCTCCCCCAGCACCACGTGCAGGTAGACGACGATCGAGAGACCGACGGCGAACGCGATCGGGTGGACGAACGAGTCGGGCACGTGGAGCGCGTGCAGGCCTGGCTCGATGATGTGGGCGATCGTGGGTTCGGCCACCGCACCCAGCAGAAGCGAGCACACGGTGATGCCGAGCTGGTTCACCCCGATCACGAGCGAGATGTTCTCCATCGCCTTCAGGGTGGTCCGGGCGAAGCGCGAGCCGGCCTCGGCCCGCGGCTCGATCTGGGTACGACGTGCCGAGACGAGCGCGAACTCGGCTCCGACGAAGAAGGCGTTGCCCAGCAGCAGCAGGGCGGAGAACAGGAGCAGGCCGAAGCGTGGTCATCCCTCGTCCCCCGTCGAGGGGCTCACCCGAGAGCAGCCGCAGGCCCACCCGGTCGATGCGCAGCCCGTCCATGTAGAGCACGGTGAGCACCGCGAGCTGTTGGCGGTCGCCTTCCTCGTCGGTGGGGTCCGGGCACCGGCACCTCGGCGACGTCTCCCTGCCCGGGCACCCGGCCGAGGGTGCGCAGGACGAGGCCCGCGATCGTGTCGTAGTCCTCGTGGTCGGGAAGCTGGATCCCGGTCAGGTCCTCGACCTCGTCCGGACGCAGCAGGCCCGACAGCGACCAGCTGCCGTCCTGGAGCTGTCGGCCGCGCGCGCCGAGCCGGTCGTGCTCGTCGGCGATGTCACCGACGATCTCCTCGATCACGTCCTCGAGGGTGACGATGCCGGCGTGGCCGCCGTACTCGTCGAGGACCACGGCCATCTGGAACCCCTCACCCTCGCGGAGGAGGGCCAGCAGCGGGTCCAGGCGCATGGTGTCGGGGACGACGATCGGCCTGACCATGATGTGCTTGATGCGGGTGGTGGCCCGTTCGGGGACGGGCAGCGCGACGGCGTGCTTGACGTGGACGGTCCCGGCCACGGCGTCGTCGGCGTCCAGCACCGGGAACCGGGAGTGGCCGGACTGCCGGGCGAGGTCGATGACGTGGGTGGCCCGGTCGCCGTCCTCGACGCTGACGGTGCGCACCCGCGGCGTCATGATCTCGCCGGCGGTGCGGGTGCCGAACTCCACGGACCGCTCCATCAGCTCGGCGGTCTCGCGTGTCGAGCGTCCCGTGCTCGGCCGACCGCTGCGCGAGCGACGCCAGCTCGGCGGAGCTCCTGGCCGACCGGAGCTCCTCCTGGGGCTCCAGCCCCAGCCGGCGGACCAGCGCGTTGGCCGAGCCGTTGAGCAGCCGGATCGGCACGCGGTTCACCGACGTGAAGGTGCGCTGGACGAGCTGGGTCGCACGGGCGACCTGCATCGGGCGGGCGATCGCCAGGTTCTTGGGGACGAGCTCGCCGAAGATCATCGTCAGCCCGGCGCTGAGGGTCAGCGCGATCGTCACGGAGACCACGCGGACGGCACCGCCCGGGACCCCGAGCGCCTCGAGCGGCCCGTCGATCAGCTCGGCGATCGCCGGCTCGGCGAGGTAGCCGATGGCCAGGTTGGTGACGGTGATGCCGACCTGGGCTCCGGAGAGCTGGGTCGAGAGCGAGCGCAGGGCACGCTGGACCCCGATCGCCCCCGCGTCACCCTCGGCGGCAGCCTGGTCGACCTTGCTCCTGTCCACCGTGACGAAGGCGAACTCGGCCGCCACGAAGACGCCACAGGCGGCGATGAGCAGCAGAGCCGTCCCGAGGAGGATCCACTCGGTCAGCGTGGGCTCCTTCGCGGTCGGTGGTGCTGGCGCTGCCACCTTACCGGCGGGAACCCTCCGGGCGGACTTCGACGTCGATCCACCGGGTCACGGGGCGGTCCGTCGCGTCATAGACTCGGCCAGAACTGCGGCCGGGGCTACGACAGCCCGCCCGTGAGACCCGATGTCAAGGAGGCTCACTCCCGTGCCATCTGAATCCTGGGACGCAGAGACGCTGGTCCAGCGTACGACGAGGTCCGCGTCCCACACCGAGGCCCTGGCCGCGCCGCTGTCGCCCGAGGACCAGACCGTCCAGTCGATGCCCGACGTCAGCCCCACCAAGTGGCACCGGGCCCACGTCACCTGGTTCTTCGAGACCTTCGTGCTCGGCCGCAACGAGCCCGGCTTCGGGCCGTTCCAGGACCAGTACCGGTTCCTGTTCAACTGCTACTACGAGGCGGTCGGGCCGCGGTACCCCGCGGCCCGACCGGGGTCTGATCACCCGGCCCGGGCGCGCACGAGGTCGGCGTCTACCGCGCCAACGTCGACGACCGGTGCGCGACCTGCGTCGACGGCCTCGACGCCGGCACGCTGGACAAGCGTCGCGCCCACGATCGAGCTCGGGCTTCCACCACGAGCAGCAGCACCAGGAGCTGCTGCTGATGGACATCAAGCACGTGCTCTCGCTGCAACCCGCTGCAGCCGGCCTACGCCGGCGCCCCGAGCGAGCCCGTCGCGAGCCCGACGCCGCTCGGCTGGGTCGACGTCGAGGGCGGGCTGGTCGAGATCGGCCACGCCGGCGACGGCTTCTGCTTCGACAACGAGCTGCCCCGGCACCAGCGGCTGCTGCGAGCCGTTCCGCATCGCCGACCGGCTGGTCACCAACGGCGAGTGGCTGGAGTTCATGGCCGACGGCGGCTACCAGCGGCCCGAGCTGTGGCTCTCCGACGGCTGGGCCACGGTGCAGCGCGAGGGCTGGCGGGCGCCGCTCTACTGGACCGAGCGGCGACGGCGTCTGGCTCGAGCTCACGCTCCACGGCACGCTGGCCGGTCGACCCCGGCCTGCCCGGTCTGCCACGTCAGCTACTACGAGGCCGACGCCTTCGCCACCTGGGCCGGCGCGCGGCTCCCGACCGAGGCCGAGTGGGAGCACGCCGCCGTCGCCGACGGCCAGCGACGACTCGCGGTCGCCGGCAACCTGGCCGACCGCGAGACCTGCCACCCGCGCCCCAGCCGGCCGCCGCGCCCGGCGGCGGCGCTGCGCCAGGTCGTACGGCGACTGCTGGGAGTGGACCTCCTCGGCCTACCTCCCCTACCCCGGCTTCCACCCCGCCGACGGCGCGATCGGCGAGTACAACGGCAAGTTCATGTCGCAACCAGATGGTGCTGCGCGGCGGCTGCGCCCTCACCCCGCCGGGCCACGCCCGGCCGACCTACCGCAACTTCTTCCCGCCCGCCGTCCCGCTGGGCGCTCTCCGGCGTCCGCCTCGCCGACGGCGGCGCCCCGCCGCGAGCCGCCGGACGGAGCCGCCGTGACGCCCGGCCCGTCGTCGTCGGTCCTCCTCGACCCGCGACTGGGCCGGCGGCACGCCTGGTCGACGACGTGCGCCGGGGCCTCGGCGCCCAGCCGCGCAGCCTGCCGCCGAAGTGGTTCTACGACGACCGCGGCAGCGAGCTGTTCGACCAGATCACCCGGCTGCCCGGAGTACTACCCGACCGAGCGCGAGCGCGCGATCCTGCAGCCGGCACGCCGACGACATCGTCGGCCGCGACGCGGCGCCGACACGCTGGTCGAGCTCGGCAGCGGGCACCAGCGACAAGACCCGCATCCTGCTCGACGCCTTCACCGACGCCGGCCAGCTCGCCCGCTTCGTGCCCTTCGACGTGTGCGAGGAGACCCTCCGCGGCCGCGGCGGACCAGCTCGCCGAGCGCTACCCGGGCCTCCAGGTCGAGGCGCTCGTCGGCGACTTCACGCTGCACCTCGGGCACCTCCCCGGTGGCGGCCGCCGCATGGTCGCGTTCCTCGGCGGCACCATCGGCAACCTCTACGTCGAGGAGCGTGCGGCCTTCCTCGGCGCGCTGGCCGCCTCCCTGCGACCCCGGCGACTGGCTGCTGCTCGGCACCGACCTGGTCAAGAGCGCCGACCGCCTGATCGCGGCCTACGACGACCCGGGCGGCGTCACCGCCGCGTTCATCCGAACTGCCTCCGGGTGCTCAACCGCGAGCTCGACGCCGACTTCGACCTCGACGCGTTCACCTATGTCCCGTTCTGGGACCCGCAGATGGAGCGGATGGACCTGCGGCTGCGGGCCGAGATGCCCCAGCACGTCTCGATCCCGGGCGCCGGCATCTCGATCGATCTCGCGAGCGGCGAGGAGATCCGCGTCGAGATCTCGACGAAGTTCCGGCTCGAGGGCATCGCCACCGAGCTGGGCGCAGCCGGCTTCGAAGTCGAGCGGAGCCTGACCGACGACGAGGGGGACTTCGCACTCACCCTCGCCAGACGAACGGGCTGAGCCCGGGTCAGGGACCGCCGGGCGGACCCCCCAGCCGGAGGACCAGCACGGCCATGTCGTCCCGGGGTGCCTCCGGCGCGAACTCCACGACGAGCCGCCGTACACGTTCGGCGACCGCCTGGGCGGAGAGCGACATGCCGCAGGCGGCGAGCTCCTCCGCCAGCCCCTCCTCCCCCAGCATGAGCGCGCCGACACGACGCTCCAGCACACCGTCGGTCACCGCGACGAACAGCTCTCCCCGCGCGAGCCGGTGCTGCTCCTCGAAGTAGCGCACGTCGTCGACGACGCCGAGCAGGGACTGGGGGCGGCCGACCTGCTCGACCTTGCTGGTCTCGCGCACGATCATCGGCAGTGGGTGTCCCGCGCTCACCATCTCCACCCGCATCGAGTCGCCCTCCGGCTGCAGGATGCCGCACACCAGGGTGAGGAACCGGCCACGCTCTCCCTCGTCGATGATTGCCTGGTTGAGCCGTTCGAGGACGTCGGAGATCGGGAATCCGGCGAGCACGAGGGCCCGGATCGTGTGCCGCGCCAGCCCGGTGACCGCCGCAGCCTCGGGTCCGGTGCCGCACACGTCGCCGACCACGAAACAGGACTTGCCGCCCCCGATGGGAAACAGGTCGTAGAAGTCGCCGCCGGCGGTGCTCGCCTCGCCGGCTGCCTCGTAGACCACGCCCACGTCCAGGCCCGGCGCCTCCGGCGTCGACGACGGCAGCAGGCTGCGCTGCAGGGCGTTGCCGATCGCCCTCAGCTCGCCGTGGGCCCTGGCGTTCTCGATCGCGATGGCGGCCCGTCGGGCGACCGACTCCGCGACCAGGAGAGGCTCCCCGCGCAACGGGTCACCCGCGGGCCGGCCGAGGGACAGGTGGCCGATCCTCCGGCCGCGCGCGACCAGTGGCACGGTCGAGCACCTGGCCCCAGGGACCCGGCTGGACAGGCTCCTCGGCCTCGGCCGACACCGGCACGGTCCTGGCCACGAGATCCGCCCTCAGCGGTTCGACCTGCCGCTCGTCCTCGTGCCACACCTGCTGCAGGACCGGATGACCCCGGTCGTCGTCGAGGTGGACCGCGCACCACTGGGCGATCTTGGGCACCACGATCTGGCCGGTGATCGCCATCGTCATGTCCTGGTCGAGCGAACCCGCCAGGAAGTCGCCCGCTTCGGCGAGGAACGTGAGCCAACCTCTTCGCTCGCGCTCCAGCGCCTGCAACCTGGCCCGGTCGGTGGCCACCGCGAGCGCATTGGCGATCTGCTGGAGAAGCACGCTCTCGTCGGTCGAGAACCCCTCGACGTGGGCGCTGACCCACCCCGATGGCCCCGACCACACGGTTCTCGGCGGCTATCGGGACGAGCACCAGTGAGCAGAGCCCGCTGTCGGCGAGCATCGGCACCGGCGTCTTCGCGAAGTCTGCACCACCACCGGGAGGTGGGGTGTGCGGGGGTCGGGCGCTCCGGGCGCGCCCGCGGCGAACCGCAGGCCGATCAAGCCCGCCGAGCAGCCCACTGACCGCCTTGACTTCGTACTCGTCCTCGAGGTCCCGCAACATCAGCAGGTACGCAGCGTCGGCCGAGAGGCGGTCGCGGACGCGTTCGACCGCCAGCATCAGGTAGTCGTCGAGCCGGAGCCGTCACCAGTGCCTCGTCCATCAGGCCGAGGATCCCGTGTCGGGAGCAGGGTCGCTTCCGGGCCGCGCAGCCGGTCGCTCGATGAGCGCACGCTGGTCGGTCGCCACCATCAGCACCGTCGAGCCGCCTCCACGCTCCCGACCGACGTGGGAGGCGAACACCGTCACCGGCTCGTCGCTCTTGTGCAGCAGCGGAGTAGGTGCCCTGCCATCCGCGGGCCATCGTCCGTCAGGGAGGGAACGCCGGTGTCGCGGTCGCCGGGCACCCGGTCCAGCAGCTCGTCGAAATTGCGCCCGACGAACCTCGTCCGGCTCCCAGCCGAGGAGGGCCGTGGCGTCGTCGTTCCAGGTCTTGACCACGCCGTCCCCGGAGAGCCGGGCCACGGCGACGCGGGCGTCGCTCTGGGCGTCACCGGGTGGAGGCGACCATCGGGCGGCCGGCTGCTGGTCGACCGGCCGGTCGAAGCGCAGCCACACCCGCTTGGACCCGGAGCGTGTAGTCGACACCCCAGGCCGAGGCCAGGGAGAAGGTGATCAGGAGTCCGCGGCCCTGCTCCGCGTCCTCGGTGGGCTGGTCCACCACCATCGGCAGCACGCGGCGAGGATGCTGGTCCTCGACCTCCACCCGCACGCTCTGGGTGTCCAGGCGGAGCTCCAGCCGGGCCGATGGTCCCGGCGTGCACCACGGCGTTGGTGACCAGCTCGCTCACGAGCAGTACGACGCTGTCGGCGAGCTCACCGGCATCCCATTCCTCGAGCATCTCGCGGCGCGAACGCTCGGGCCTTGGCGACGGATCTTTCGTCCGCCGCGAAGGTGCGGTGAGCGTGAAGCGGCAGAGTTGTCATGACCACTTTCGGAATTTGCCTGCGGACTCACAACATGGTGACAGACTTGGGCCGGGCGAGGGGGTGCACGAACGAGGAGGCGCGTGATGCCCAGCAGCAAGACCGGTCAGAAGCGGACCAGTGGACCAGTCCGCCGCACCACCGTGCCCAGCAACGGGACAGCCGTCGACGAGGTCGACGCCGCCCAGCTGAAGCGACTCCTCGCGTCGATGAAGTCGATGCGCGACGGCAACTTCCGCAGGCGGCTGCCGGTGACCGGCGACGGCACGATGGCCGAGCTCTCGAGGTCTACAACGAGATCGCCGAGCGGCAGCAGCACCTCGCCTCCGAGCTGAGCCGGGTCCACCGGGTCGCCGGCCGCGAGGGCCGCTACTCCGAGCGGCTCGAGCACGGCGTCGGTGAAGGCGGCTGGGCGAAGTGCGATCGATGCCGCCAACGGCCTGGTCGCCGACCTGGTGCGCCCCACGAGCGAGCTCGCCCGCGTGATCGCCGGGGTCTCCGAGGGCGACCTGACCCAGCGCATGGACGTCCGGCTCGACGACCAGCCGCTGCGCGGCGAGCCCCTGCGGCTGGCCCGCAGCGTCAACGGGCTGGTCGACCAGCTGTCCTCGATCGCCGACGAGATCACCCGGGTGACCCGCGAGGTCGGCACCGAGGGCAAGCTCGGCGGCCAGGCCCAGGTGCGCAACGCCGACGGCAGCTGGCGGGACCTGATCGACGCGGTCAACACCATGTCGTCGAGGCTGACCGACCAGGTGCGCGACATCGCCACGGTGACGACGGCGGTCGCCAACGGCGACCTGTCGCGGACGGTCACGGTCGAGGTGTCCGGCGAGATGGCCCAGCTGAAGGACACCGTCGACCGGATGGTCGACCAGCTGTCGTCGTTCGCCTGCCGAGGTGACCCGCGTGGCCCGCGAGGTCGGCACCGAGGGCCGTCCTCGGCGGCCAGGCCGACGTGCCGCGGCGTCTCCGGCACCTGGAAGGACCTCACCGACTCCGTGAACATCATGGCGTCGAACCTGACCAGCCAGGTGCGTGGCATCTCCTCGGTCGCCCAGGCCGTGGCGCAGGGCGACCTGAGCCAGCAGATCACGGTGACGGCGCGCGGCGAGATCGCCGAGCTCGCCGAGACGCTGAACTCGATGACCGGCACGCTGCAGACGTTCGCGGGCGAGGTCACCCGCGTGGCCCGCGAGGTCGGCACCGAGGGCATCCTCGGCGGCCAGGCCGACGTGCCCGGCGTCTCCGGCACCTGGAAGGACCTCACCGAGTCGGTCAACTACATGGCCGGCAACCTGACCGCCCAGGTGCGCGACATCGCCCAGGTCACCACCGCGGTCGCCCGCGGCGACCTCAGCCAGAAGATCACCGTCGACGTGCGCGGCGAGCTCTCCGAGCTCAAGACGACCGTCAACGTCATGGTCGACCAGCTCTCCGCGTTCGCCGACGAGGTCACCCGCGTGGCCCGCGAGGTCGGCAGCGACGGCATGCTCGGCGGCCAGGCCGACGTCCCGGGCGTGGCCGGCACCTGGAAGGACCTCACCGACTCGGTGAACTTCATGGCCAGCAACCTGACCAACCAGGTGCGCAACATCGCCGAGGTCACCACCGCGGTCGCCCGCGGCGACCTCAGCCAGAAGATCACCGTCGACGTGCGCGGCGAGCTCTCCGAGCTCAAGACGACCGTCAACGTCATGGTCGACCAGCTCTCCGCGTTCGCCGACGAGGTCACCCGTGTCGCCCGCGAGGTGGGTGGCGAGGGCCGGCTGGGTGGCCAGGCCGCCGTGCCCGGCGTGTCCGGCACCTGGCGCGACCTCACCGACTCGGTGAACTTCATGGCGGGCACGCTCACCGCGCAGGTGCGCAACATCGCCGAGGTCACCACCGCCGTCGCCGGCGGCGACCTGACCCGCAAGATCACGGTCGAGGCCCGCGGCGAGATCCTCGAGCTCAAGAGCACCATCAACACGATGGTCGACCAGCTCTCCGCCTTCGCCGACGAGGTCACCCGCGTGGCCCGCGAGGTCGGCACCGAGGGCCGGCTGGGCGGCCAGGCCGACGTGCACGACGTCTCCGGCACCTGGAAGGACCTCACCGAGAACGTCAACATGATGGCGAACAACCTGACCTCCCAGGTGCGCAACATCGCCGAGGTCACCACCGCCGTCGCCAGCGGCAACCTGACCCGCAAGATCACCGTCGACGCCCGCGGCGAGATCCTCGAGCTCAAGAGCACCATCAACACGATGGTCGACCAGCTCTCCGCGTTCGCCGACGAGGTCACCCGCGTGGCCCGCGAGGTCGGCACCGAGGGCCGGCTCGGCGGCCAGGCCGCCGTACCCGGCGTCGCCGGCACCTGGCGCGACCTCACCGACTCGGTGAACTCGATGGCGAACAACCTGACCGACCAGGTCCGCAGCATCGCCCTCGTCTCGACCGCCGTCGCCCGCGGCGACCTGAGCCAGAAGATCTCCATCGAGGCACGCGGCGAGGTGGCCGCCCTCGCGGGCACCATCAACGCGATGGTGGACACCCTGCGCGCGTTCGCCGACGAGGTCACCCGCGTCGCCCGCGAGGTCGGCACCGAGGGCATCCTCGGCGGCCAGGCCCACGTCCGCGGCGTGGCCGGCACCTGGAAGGACCTCACCGAGTCGGTGAACTCGATGGCGGGCAACCTGACCAGCCAGGTGCGCAGCATCGCGCTGGTCACCACCGCGGTGGCCAACGGCGACCTGACGCAGAAGACCTACGTCGACGCCCGCGGCGAGATCCTCGAGCTCAAGACCACCGTCAACCGGATGGTCGACCAGCTGTCGTCGTTCGCCGACGAGGTCACCCGGGTGGCCCGCGAGGTCGGCACCGAGGGCAAGCTCGGCGGCCAGGCCGCAGGTCGCCGACGTCTCCGGCACCTGGCGCAAGCTGACCGAGAACGTCAACCAGCTCGCCGGCACCCTGACCACCCAGCTCCGCGCCATCGCCGAGGTGTCGACCGCGGTGACCCAGGGCGACCTGAGCCAGCAGATCAGCGTCGAGGCCGAGGGCGAGGTTGCCGAGCTCAAGGACAACCTGAACCAGATGATCGACAACCTGCGCGAGACGACGCGGGCCAACCAGGACCAGGACTGGCTGAAGACCAACCTGGCCCAGTTCACCGGGCACATGCAGGGCGGCCGCGACCTCCTCGACCTGTCCCGGCTGATCGTGAGCGAGCTGACGCCGCTGGTCGGCGCCAGCCAGGGCTCGTTCTTCCTCAGCGACGACTCGCAGGGCGAGGTGTCCCTGCGCCGGATGGCGTCCTACGGCTACCGACCCGCGCAAGGGCGTGCCCAGCGTGTTCGCGCTCGGCGAGGGCCTGGTCGGGCAGGCCGCCGCTCGAGCGGACGCCGATCCTGCTCAAGGACGTGCCGCGGTGACTACATCCGGATCTCCTCGGGCCTCGGCGAGGCGCCCCCGCTCAACATCGTGATCCTCCCGGTGTTGTTCGAGGAGCAGGTGCTCGGCGTCGTCGAGCTCGCGTCGTTCAACCCGTTCAGCGCCGTGCAGATGCAGTTCCTCGAGCAGCTGATGGAGAGCATCGGCGTCTCGCTGAACGCCATCATCGCCAGCTCCCGCACCCAGGAGCTGCTGGTCGAGTCGCAGCGGCTGGCCTCCGAGCTGCAGGAGAAGTCCGGCGAGCTGCGAGTCGCAGCAGAAGGAGCTGCAGCAGACGCAACGCCGAGCTCGAGGACAAGGCGAGCCTGCTGGCCGCCCAGAACCGCGCGATCGAGATCAAGAACCTCGAGATCGAGGACGCCCGCCGCGGCCTCGAGGACCGTGCCGAGCAGCTGGCGCTGTCGTCGAAGCTACAAGTCGGAGTTCCTGGCGAACATGTCGCACGAGCTGCGGACGCCGCTCAACTCGCTGCTCATCCTCGCCAAGCTGCTCGCCGAGAACGCCGAGGGCAACCTCAACTCCCGCCAGGTCGAGTTCTCCCGCACGATCCACACCGCCGGCACCGACCTGCTCCAGCTGATCAACGACATCCTCGACCTGTCCAAGGTCGAGGCCGGCAAGATGGACGTCCACCTCGCCGACGTGGCGCTCTCCGGGATCGTCGAGTACGTCGAGGCCACCTTCCGGCCCCTGACGGCGGAGAAGGACCTGCGCTTCTCGGTGTCCATGTCCGAGGACGTGGCGCCGGACGCTCTACTCCGACCAGCACCGCCTGCAGCAGGTGCTGCGCAACCTGCTCTCCAACGCGGTGAAGTTCACCTCGTCGGGCGAGGTGCGGATGGTGATCCGTGCGGCCACGCGAGCACGAGCACTTCGTCGCCCCGTCCCTGACGCACGCGGAGCAGGTGATCGCCTTCTCGGTCACCGACACCGGGATCGGCATCCCGCCCGAGCAGCTCAA
This sequence comes from uncultured Actinomycetota bacterium, assembly GCA_963848795.1. Taxonomy (GTDB): domain Bacteria; phylum Actinomycetota; class Actinomycetes; order Propionibacteriales; family Nocardioidaceae; genus Nocardioides. Next base: position 120,696 of record CAWKEX010000016.1, on the reverse strand, counting down.
GGTGATCTTCGAGGCCTTCCAGCAGGCCGACGGCACGATCAGCCGGAAGTTCGGTGGCACCGGGCTCGGCCTGTCGATCAGCCGGGCCATCGCCGAGCTGATCGGCGGCGAGATCCACGCGGAGAGCGAGCCCGGCAGGGGCAGCACGTTCACCCTCTACGTCCCCCGGCGTCCCCAGTCCGAGCCCTCCTCGAAGTCGATCCGTCCCGGCGATGGAGATCGCCGCGGGCGCGGTGTCGGCCGGGGAGGAGGAGCACGAACGAGGTCGACCGCAGCGGCCGGGTGCTCCTGGTCGCGCTCTCCGACGACGACCTTCGCCAGCAGGTCGTCGAGCTCGGGCAGGCGAGCGGCTTCCGGACTCTCGCCAGCGCGCAGCCGGAGAGCATCGTGATGACGGCGCGGCAGCATCGCCCGGACGGCATCCTGGTCGGGATGGACCTGCGGGTCGACAGTGGGGAGTCGCTCCTCCGCGCGTTGAAGCACAACCACGAGCTGCGCCACATCCCGACGGTCGGCGTCCTGACGCCGGACGCCGCGGACGACGCGCACGAGGGCAGGCTCAGCGGCGCCCTCGACGTCATCGAGGAGCCGGCGTCACACCGAGCAGATCGAGGTGGCCCTGCAGGACCTGAGCGCCTACCTCGACCGCACCACGCGGTCGCTGCTGGTCGTCACCAGCAACGTGGTCGACGAGACGTCCGCGGTCGTCGCCCTCTTCGGCGCCGTGACCGACGTCGTGCTGCGCGTCGAAGACCGGAGTGAACGAGGCGATCGCCGCCCTGGAGAGTGGACAGTACGACTGCGTGGTCGTGGACCTGAAGCTCTCCGGCGGCACCGGCTTCGACGTGATCAAGCGGATGCGGGCGCGCAAGGCGCTGCGCGACATCCCGGTCGTGGTCAGCACAGGTGACTCGCCGTCCAAGCGGGACCTGACCCGGCTGGGCCAGTACGCCCAGAAGTCCGTGGTCGCCTACCCGTCCTCGGTCGAGCAGCTGATCGACCAGATCGCGCTGTTCCTGCACCGGTCCGACGTCGAGCTGCCGGCGCCCGAGTCAGCGTCCGGCGACCAGCTCCACGAGAACGACGAGGTGTTCATCGGCAAGCGGATCCTGATCGTCGACGACGACGTCCGCAACGTCTTCGCATTGACGAGCGCCCTGGAGCAGCACAACCTCGACGTGGTCTACGCCGGCAGCGGTGAGGAGGGCATCCAGATGCTTCAGCAGGACCAGGAGATCGACCTGGTGCTGATGGATGTGATGATGCCGGGCATGGACGGCTACACCGCCATGCGCGAGATCCGGAAGGTGCCGGCGTTCCGCAGCCTGCCGGTCATCGCCCTCACGGCGAAGGCGATGCCGGGCGACCGCGAGAACAGCCTGTCCGCCGGCGCCTCCGACTACGTCACCAAGCCGGTCGACATCGACCGGCTGCTCACGCTCCTCCGGCTGTGGCTGTCATGACCGAGCGCGCCAAGATCCTGCTGGTCGACGACCGACCCGAGAACCTCCTCGCACTCGAGGCGATCCTGAGCGCCCTGGACCAGGAGCTGGTCCGCGCGAACTCGGGCGAGGAGGCGTTGCGAGCCCTGCTGAGGGACGAGTTCGCGCTGATCCTGCTCGACGCGCGGATGCCGGGCATGGACGGTTTCGAGACCGCGGCCCGGATCAAGGGGCGCAACCGCACCAAGAACGTGCCGATCATCTTCCTGACCGCCGTGGACACCGACAAGAACAACACCTTCCGCGGCTATGCCGCGGGCGCCGCCGACTACATCGCGAAGCCGTTCGACCCGTGGGTCCTGCGCGCCAAGGTGCAGGTGTTCGTCGACCTGTGGGTGGCGGGTCGCCGGCTCGCGACGCAGGCGGCGTTCCTTCGCCGGCAGATCGGCGGCGGGCAGGACGCGGTCGACGTCCTCGGCGAGCTCAGGGAGCGCGTCGCCGAGGTCGAGGAGGCGGTCGAGGTGCTCGCGGTCGGGCTGCAGCCGGCCGCCGATCCCATCGTCAAGGACTCCGCCGATCGCGTCGCCCGCCGCGTCGAGTCCCTGAAGCAGGCGCTGGAGGTGCTCGACAGCGAACCCGCGGACGTCACCGTGGGCCACCACGAGTTCAGCTGATCGGCTAGCCGCCTGCTAGTGCCGAGCGGGGTGGTGCGGCCACGCATCCATGACCGGAATGACAGCCCGGAGGACTCCGAACCCGGCCGCCGCGATGGCCGCCGCGAGGGCGATGGCCGCCACCCGTATCTCGACCTCCTGCGGCATCCGTCCGGTGCCGTCTGCCACGGCACGGCTGATCTGATGGCTGGTGGTCGTGATGCCCATGCTCAAACCCTCCCCTCCGTCACGCAGTCCCGGGATCACCCCCTTGGCGGTGAGCCGACGCGACGCACCAGGCTCACCAGCTCTCTCGCGTGTCCGACGTCCCTCCGGGAATGAGCCGGGTCATCCAGACGTGGAACATCGCGGTCACCTCATGGACCTGGAGATCGACGGCCTTCCCGAGCCGCCCGATCCGCGAGGTCGCCCACGGCCGGACGAAGAATGTCGTGCTTCCCGATGTAGATGTCGACTGGCGGCAATCCGTGCAGGTCCGCGTGCACGGGGCTGATCAGTGGGTCCGATGGGTCCGCGCAACCCCGCCCACCACCGGCCGGCAGCACGCAGTCCCGACTCGGCGAGCATGGGGTCGCTGGCCTCGAGCTCCTGCACGGCCTCCTCGTCCAGAGTCGCGTCGAGCCACGGTGACAGCGACACCAGTGCGGCCGGTGCAGCGAATGCCCTGATCGCGCAGCCGCGTCGCCATGGCCAGCGCCGAGGGCGCCACCCGCGGAGTCCCCCATCAGGATCGTCGGCAGCTCCGGAGCGGATCGCGCGACGGCTGGCCTCGACGTCGAGCAGGCGGGGCATGCACCTCATCGACCGATGGCCCTCCGGAGCCAGCGGGTAGGCGGGCACCACGACCTCGGCCGGTGCGCTCACGAGTGCCCGGACCAGCCGCCAGTAGTCGGCCGTGAGGGGGTGCACGTAGCCGCCCCCGTGGAGATACACCACTCGGGCAACCGGGGCGGCGCGCCTGGGTCGCACGGACCAGACCGTCATCCCGGCGACGGTGTCTGTGCGAGACCCGGGTCGTGAGCCGGGTCAACCGGGTCGGCGGTCGGTCACCGGAGCGTTGGCGCTTTCTGGCCGTGTGCAGCGTCTGCTCGCGGCTCCCTCGAAGGCGCGCTTGTCCCGCGTCAGCCACATCCCAGCCATGTAGATACGCGTGTAGAGGGTGGCCGGTCGATCGTCCACCTCCCAGTGCATGCCACCATCCTCGCATCGGTCACAATGCGGCATGAGCACTGCCGAGCCGACGTGGAGCGGATCGCGCGCCTCGCCGCCGACCACGACCTGACCGTGGCTGCGGCCGAGTCGCTCACCAGTGGACTGATCGCCAGCCGACTCGGGGCCGGCCCAGACGCGTCGGAGTGGTTCCGGGGATCCGTCGTGGCCTATCAGGAGTCAGGTGAAGTTCGACGTCCTCGGCGTCCAGCCGGGCCCGGTCGTCACCCCCGAGTGTGCCGAGGGCATGGCCCGGGGGGTCGGGCGGCTGCTGGGCGCCGACGTTGCGATCGCAGCCACGGGCGTCGGCGGGCCCGAGCCGTCGGAGGGCAAGCCCGACCGGCACCGTCTACGTCGCCGTCACCGTGCGCGACTCGACCACGGTCCGTGAGCTGAACCTCGACGGCGACCCGGAAGAGATTCTCGAGGCCACCGCCGACCATGCCCTCGAGCTGCTCGCGACGACGCTCGCCGGCATGTACGACGGCGAGCGTCGCGCGTCGCCCTCACTCGTAGACGAACTTCTGCGGACCCGGATAGACCCACGACAGCGCGTCCCGCAGCCGGTCCCTCCAGTTCTCCCAGCTGTGACCGTCCCGCGCCTCGACGAACCGGACCGACATGCCCACCGACTCGAAGGTCGGCACGATGGACCGGTTGGGCACGATCAGTGGCTCGAAGACCCCGCAGCTGACGAAGATCCGGTCGGCGATGTACGTCGGCCTCGCGCGGTACTTGTTGACGAACTTCACGACCGGGTCGAAGACCGGACCGCCGCCGTGGTCGGCGGCGCCGATGTCGGTGAACACGAACGACCCGGACATCAGGACCAGGGAGCCGTAGGTCTTCGGGGACTTGACGGCCGCGGACAGTGACGCCACCGCCCCGAAGCTGGAGCCGAGCAGGCACCGACCGGACGGTCTTCCGACGAGGGGCAGTTCGGCCTCGAGCCGCGGCACGAGCTCGTCGGTCACGAAGCGCGAGTGTGCGGTGGAGTTGGCGTACTCGGTGAGCCGTTCCTCCGGGTGCAGGAAGGCGACGACCGTCTCGGCGACGTCGAGTCGATGGATCAGGTTGTCCAGCACGGTCTTGGCGGCGGCGTACTGGAGGAAGTCCGGGCCGTCGTGCACCACCAACAGTGGGTACGACGTCGAACGGCGGAACCGTGCCGGCAGGTACAACGTCACCGGACACTCGCGGTCCAGCGCGCGGCTGCGGATGGTCATCTCGACCAGGTCGCCCTGTCGCGCGTCCGGATCCGGCAGCGTCCATGCGGGGGTCTCGTAGCCGTGCGCGGAACAGACGGATGAGCTGCCGACGGGGCTGTGGGAAAGGTCGGGGTTCAGGGGGTCGTTGACTCGTTCCACGTCGTCACCGCGCCGGACCTCCAGCTGGTAGTCCACCCGCGAGCCTTCCGGCAGCTCCAGGACCAGGTACCAGAGGTCGGTGCCCCACAACCGCCGCAGCGGCAGCAGGTCGGCGAGGCCGACGATCCGCTGGGCCAGGTGGACCTCATCGGCCTCGCCGCGGAACAGGAAGGTGCAGCGGGAGCCCTCCACGATCGGCACGTCGTGGTGCGCCAGGAACTCGTCGACCGCCGCGGCGTCGAGCGGCTTCTGGTCCTTCAGCCGGTTGATGGCCAGGCGATTGCCGGCGCCGGATCCTGGCTCGGTCACGCCGCCTCGAACGGTGTGATCCGGCCGTCGTGGTCGACCACGCGGGCCTCGGCCGGAAGGCCGCCGTCGGTGAGCCGGACCCGGACGCCGTCGTCGAGCACGAGGCAGCGGGCGGGCGCGAAGCGGCGGGCGAGCACCGACATCCGGACCGGGTCGTTCACGCGCAGCCGGCGCCGCGCGTCCGGCAGCGGGACGAGGTTGCGGAGCAGCCCGATCCCCTCGCCCATCAGCTCGGTCTGGGCCACACCGTGCGGGACGAAGTCGTGGAACAGCACCACGCGCTCGGTCAGCGCCATCGCGCCGGCGGACCAGGCGACGACGAGGCCGGGCAGGTGGGGCTCGACGTGGAACAGGTGGAGCACCTTGACCAGGTCACCCACGTGACCACCGGCGATGACGACGGCCGACGCGGACTGCAGGATCTCCCGCACCTGCTCCCGGTGGGCGGCGACCAACGGCCGGGTCTGGGGTTGCCAGGCGTCGTAGAACTCGAGGTGCGCCTCACGGACCCGGACGAGGTGTTGCTCGTCGGCCATCCGGACCAGCTCCAGGGCGTCGGCGAGGACGCGGTCGCGGAACCGCGGCCGCCCCTCCTTGCCTGCGGCGATGTCGTACGTCGCGGCCAGGGCGTGGTCCAGCTGCGTGAGGTACAGCTGCCGCAGCTCTTCCAGGGCCGCCTCGTGCTCCCGCTCGGCGGTGGCGTAGTCCCTGTCCTTCTCGAGAACGTCCTGCCACCGCGCGTGGAGCGACAGGTTCACCGCACGGTCGCCGAGCAGCTCGTTCAGCTCCGCGTCGTCCGGCTCCCGCTCCCTCCAGCCGGCGGTCACCGTGACGATCCGCGCGTCGGGTTTCAGCTCGCGGACCACGTGCTGCACACTCGGTCGGCGCTGTGACCCGAGCAGGACGACCTCGCGGGTCATGGGGTGCTCACGTGGCGTGGACCCGAACGGTCCGTCCCACGTCGTCCATCATCTCCCGCAGCACGTCGTAGTCCGGGTGGCGCATCCGGACGTACGCATTGGCCATGTACCCGGCCTCGGGCGGCTGGGTGGGGGTCCCGGGATGGGGCAGATGGGCGTCCAGCACCCACTCGCCGTACTTCGCCTGCACCTCGTCGACACCCGAGTAGCCGGCGATCTGGCCGTCCCGGTCGGGCCGCAACGCGATGATGCCGCTGGCGAACCGGCGCGACGGCCGGGCGCTGACGTCTCCGTGGACGATCGCGTTGGCCCACTCCCGGTACAGGTCCAGGTCGTTCCCCGCGGAGTAGAGGTCCCAGGCTCCGACGCCGGGAGGGCGGCAGCCGATCTCCGAGAACTTCAGGCCCTTCGGTCCGAAGAACCACTCCATGTGGGTCGCGCTGGTGCCGATCCCCAGGGTCTCGGCGACCCGATGGCCCAGTTCTCGCAGCTCGGCGTACTCGGGGACCGTCTCGACCCGGTTGGTGGAGATGAACTGCGGGGAGATCCATCGCGTCCGCATCGCCTCCAGCACGTTGGGGTAGTAGTGGGAGACGAAGTCCAGCGGGGCGTGACCGTCGACCGACATGGTGTCGTAGAAGCCCTCGTGGCCCTCGACGAACTCCTCGACCGCGATCGACGTGACGCCCTTTCCTCCGAACATCGCCAGGGCTGCCTCCAGCTCGCTGTCGTTGTCGACGCGGGTCGTGTCCAGGGCCCCGGCGCCGGTGCGCGGCTTGAGGACGATCGGGTATCCCACGGTTTTCGCAAACGTCCACACCTCGTCGGCGGTCTGGACGGCAGCCGAGGCCGCGGTCGGCACGCCCGCTTCCCGCAGGGCGTCCTTCATCGACGGCTTGTCCCGGCACAGCCAGGCCGTACGGACCGACGTGCCCGGGATCGTGCACTGCTCCCGCACCTGCGCCACCGGAAGGGTGTGCGCCTCGATCGTCGTCTCGATGCGGTCCACCCAGGTCTTGCCCTGGATCCAGCGGACGACGTCGGCCATCGCGGCCACGTCGACCACGCTGCCGACCTGGTGGTAGTGAGCCATCCAGCCCTTCAGCTCATCGTCGAGCGCCTCCTGCGGAGACTCCCCGATGCCGATGACCGTGGCACCGGCCTCTGCCAGCGCCCGGACGAACTGGCGCTGGTTGTTCGGGAAGGACGGCTCGACGAAGATGACGCGCACGGCCGTCATGCTAGCCGTCCCTGTCGCCATCGTGCCCCCGCCGGTAGTGTCCGGCGCATGGTCGTCGCCGCGTTCGTCGCGCCGTACCTGCTCGAGGCCACTGCCCGGTTCGTGGCCGCCGCCGCTTCCCTCCCGGGCGTCCGGCTCGGCGTGATCACCAGTACGCCGCTGGAGGACCTACCGCCGGCACTGCGCTCCCAGCTGTCAGGGCACTGGCGCGTCGACAACGCGCTCGACCCCCGCCAGATCGCCGCGGCGGTCTCCGGCCTGTCCGGCCAGATGGGCCGGGTCGAGCGTCTCGTGGGAGTGCTCGAGCAGCTCCAGGTGCCGCTCGCGCAGGTACGCGAGGCGTTCGGCATCGAGGGCATGGATGAGAACACGGCCCGCAACGTCCGGGACAAGGCCCAGATGAAGCGGGTGCTGCAGGCGGCCGGCGTGCCCTGCGCCCGGTACTCGCTGGTCAGCACCCCAGGAGAGGCGCGGTCCTTTGCGGGCGAGGTCGGCTTTCCGCTGGTCGCCAAGCCGCCGGCCGGCGCCGGCTCGCAGGCCACCCACCGCCTCGATGACGGACATGCGCTCGAGGGCTGGCTGCACGCGATGCCACCGAGCCCCGACGAGCCGGCACTCCTGGAGGAGTTCCTCGTCGGCGAGGAGCACACCTTCGACAGCGTGACCGTGGGCGACACCACCGTGTGGTCATCGATCGCCGACTACCACCCACCGCCTCTCGATGTGCTGCGCAACCCGTGGATCCAGTGGACCGTCCTGCTGCCGCGTGACATCAGCGGGCCGGAGTACGCCGGGATCCACACGGTCGGCCCGGCCGCGCTCCGCGCGCTCGGGGTCACCGACGCCCTCACCCACATGGAGTGGTTCCGCCGCCCCGACGGGTCCGTCGCGGTCTCGGAGGTCGGGGCCCGTCCCCCCGGAGCGCAGCTCACATCCATGCACGGACATGTGCACGACTTCGACCTGTACCAGGCGTGGGCCGCTCTGGTGGTGCTCGGCAAGTTCGACGTTCCGGAGCGCCGCTTCGCCGCGGGGACGGCGTACCTCCGCGGCATGGGCCGCGGCCGCGTCCGGGCGGTCCACGGGGTGGAGGAGGTCCAGCGCCAGGTCGGACACCTCGTGGTGGAGTCCCGACTGCCTCGGCCGGGGCAACCTGCCGCCTCGGACTACCTGGGCGAGGGATACGTGACCGTCCGCGACCCTGACACCGAGGTGGTGCGTGACGCGCTGCGGCGGATCGTCAGCGGAGTGCGGGTCGAGCTGCTGGAGGGGCTGTGACCAACGTCGTGATGATCTCGCCGGGCTACCCGGCCGAGATGGCCTACTTCACTCGCGCGCTGGCCGCCGTGGGTGCCACCGTGATCGGGGTGGGAGACCAGCCGGCTCATGCGCTCCCGGAGGTGGCGCGTGAGGCGCTGGCGCACTACGAGCACGTCTCCCTCGCCGACGAGGGAGCGGTGCTGGCGGCCCTGCGGGGGCTGACCCGGCACGCCCGGATCGACCAGGTCGAGTGCCTGTGGGAGCCCTACATGATGCTGGCGGCGCGGCTGCGCGAGGCGTTCGGGCTCCCCGGCATGTCCGTCGAGGCCACCGCTGCCGTTCCGCGACAAGGAGCACATGAAGCGGGCGCTCGACAGCGCCGGGATCCGCACTCCGTGGCACGCGAGCGCGACCACTGTCGCCGGGGTCTGGGAGGCGGCCGAGAAGATCGGCTACCCGCTGATCGTCAAGCCGATCGCCGGGGCGGGATCGGCCGACACCTACCGCGTGGACTCCGCCGCCGACCTCGGAGACGTCCTGCCGCGGCTTCGTCACGTGCCGGAGGTGAGCGTGGAGGAGTTCGTCGATGGCGAGGAGTTCACCTACGACACGGTCTGCGCCGGCGGCGAGATCCTGTTCGAGCACATCCTCTGGTACCGCCCACGCCCGCTGCAGATGGCCCAGCACGAATGGGTCAGCCCCGTGGCGATCTCGATGCGCGAGCTGGACGTGCCCCACCTCCAGGGCGGTCGCCAGATGGGAGAGCAGGTGCACGCTGCGCTCGGCTTCGACACCGGGTTCACCCACATGGAGTGGTACCGCAAGTACGACGGCGAGGTGGTCTTCGGCGAGATCGCCGCCCGGCCCCCCGGGGTCCGGGTCGTCGACATGATGAACTTCAGCACCGACGGCGACCTGTACGTCGGCTGGGCGGAAGCCGTGGTCCACGGCCGGATGCGGCCGCTGGAGCGGCGGTACAACGTGGGCAGCATCTGCAAGCGAGCCCACGGATCCGGGCGGATCTCGTCCGTGTCCGGACTGGAGAGGCTCCTGTCCGAGTACGGCGACTCGGTGCTCGCCGTCGACCTGCTGCCGGTCGGCGCACCGCGCCGGGACTGGCGGGCCACGACCATCGGTGACGGGATCATCTTCGTGCGCCATCACGAGCTCGGACGGGTGATCGAGATGACCGAGCGCTTCGCCTCCGACCTGCAGCTCTACGCCGAGTGATGCGGACGGCCGCAGAGGTCCGCTCCGCGCTCGACCCGGTCCTGCCCGGCATCCGCGCGGACCTCGAACGCCTGGTGCGCATCCCCTCGGTGTCGGCCGATCCCTCGGCACGGCCGCACGTGGACGCGTCCGCCGAGGAGGTGGCTCGACAGCTGGAGGACGCCGGCCTCTCCGAGGTCGAGGTGCTCACCGAGTGGTGGCCTGCCGGCCGTGGTCGGGCGCAGGCCCGGTCCGCCGCGGCGCCCCCACGGTGCTCCTCTACGCCCACCACGACGTGCAGCCGGTGGGAGACCTGGGGCTGTGGGAGTCCGATCCCTTCGAGCCCGTCGAGCGGGACGGCCGGTTGTACGGGCGCGGTGCGGCCGACGACAAGGCCGGGATCGCGTTGCACTGCGCCGCGCTGCGCGCGCTCGGCCGCGAACCGGGCGTCGGGCGTCACCGTGCTGGTCGACGGCGAGGAGGAGATCGGGTCGCCGACCCTGCCAGCACTTCTGGCCAGGCACGGCGACCGCCTCGGCGGTGACGTCCTGGTGCTGGCCGACTCCCTCAACTGGCGGGTGGGCGTGCCCGCGCTGACCACGACCCTGCGCGGCGGCGTGAGCGTCGTCGTCGAGGTGCGCACTCTGCGGCACGCGGTGCACAACGGCGCGTACGGCGGCCCGGTCCCGGATGCGCTCACGGCGCTGGCGCGACTGCTCGCGACGCTGCACGACGATCGGGGCGATGTTGCGGTGGCCGGTCTGTCACGAGGTGACGCCGACCCGCTGGACCTCTCGGAGGAGCGCCTCCGGGCCGACGCCGGCGTGCTCGACGGCGTCCAGCTGATCGGCAGCGGGACGCTGACCTCGCGGCTGTGGGCGAGTCCTGCCCTGTCGGTCGTCGGCATCGACGCCCCGGCAGTCGACGGCGCAGGAATGGTGCTGGTGCCGTCGGCGCGGGCACGACTCGCGCTCCGGATCGGCCCCGGGGATGACGCCCCGGCCGCCCGGGACGCCCTGGTCGCGCATCTCCAGGCACACGCGCCGTGGGGCGCGTCGGTCACCGTGACCGCAGGCGAACCCGTGGCGCCGTACTCGGCGGTGACCTCGGGTCCGGCGTACGCCGCCGCGCGAGAGGCCTACGAGGACGCCTGGGGCACGCCGCCGGTCGAGATCGGGGTGGGAGGCTCGATCGGATTCCTGGCCCCGTTCGCTGCAGCCTTCCCGCAGGCGGAGATCCTGGTCACCGGCATCGAGGACCCGGACACGCGCGCACACGCGCCCAACGAGAGCCTGCACCTGGCCGACTTCGAACGCGCGTGCCTGGCAGAGGCGCTGCTGCTGGAACGGCTCTCCCAGGGAACCCAGGGCACCTAGCAGACCTCGTCGAGGTACTGCGGAAGCATCCGCCACCAGGTGGGCCAGTCGTGCTTCCATTCGGTGCCCCACGAGTCGACGCGGTTCGGCACCCCCTTGCGCCCGAGGACGTCGGCGACGTTCCAGGACTCCCCGATGTCCTCCCACTCCCCCTCGCCCGACGCGAGGATCACCCGTCTCTGTCGCAGGGTCTCCAGCTGCGGGCCTTCGAGCCCAGGGAGGAAGTCGAGGGGCGAGGCGAAGTAGAGGTCCTCGCTGAACTGGCCCTCGATGAACCGCTTGAGCTGGTAGGTGCCGCTCATCGCGATCGCAGCGTCGAACGTGTCGGGCCACCGGCAGAGGACGGCGAGGGCGTTGAACGCCCCGATGGACGCCCCGGCGGTGACGATAGGGGGGCGTTGCCCGCCGAGGTCGGCGTGGATGGCCGGCACGATCTCGTGGCGGACCGCCTGGTGGAACTGGTTGAGCAGCGCCATCCGGTAGCCCGTGGAGCCGATGCCGGCCGCGAGGGCACGGCCCGCCACGCTGTCACAGGAGTAGAGCTTGACGCGACCGCTCTCGATCAGCTCCGCGCAGGCACCGACGAGATGATTCCGCTCGATCTCCTCCGCATCTCCGCCGGCCGTGGGGAACACGAGCACCGGCGTGCCGAAGTGACCCCACCTCGCCATGCTGATGTCCTGCTGGAGCCGATCGGAGTACCACCGCTCGGTCGCCTTCACTGAATCGCTCCTCCACGTTGGGGGCCACTGCGATGCATACCACGACGGCCCATTTCGGGCCATCCCGGCGCCCGCCGGGTCATCGCTATAGTCGGCTGGAACTCCAGGAACGGGAGGTCTCACCGATGGGTGACCATCTGATCGGGCTGCTGCTGGGCGCGGAGAAGGACTGGCCGCGTGCCTTCGAGACCGTGCTGGGCATGGTGGGACCGATCAAGGATGGCAGCACCGTCCACACGCTCTCCAGCGAGCGGCTGACCATCGAGCCCTTCCGCCTCGACGACACCGTGCGCACCCCCCTCGTCATCGACCGGCTCGCCCACTGGTACTACCACCCTCGCGAGTGGCTCAAGAAGGCCGCGCTGGTCAACGGCACGTACCTCCTCAACAGCCCCTTCACGTTCCAGTCGATGGAGAAGCACAGCGCCTACTGCGCGATGGTGAGGCTCGGCCTCAAGGTTCCGCCGACCACACTGGTGCCGTACAAGAACCCCATCGACAACGTGAGGTGGGCCTACACGGCCGAGCAGTACAACCAGCCCTTCGACCTCGACCAGCTCGCCGACGAGCTCGGCTACCCGCTCTACATGAAGCCGTTCGACGGCGGCGGCTGGCGGGGCGTCTCCCGGATCAACGACCGGGCCGACCTGCACCGTTCGTACGACGAGTCCGGCGAGATGCTCATGCACCTGCAGGCCACGGTGGACTACGAGCACTTCGCGCGGGCGCTGTCCATCGGTCCCGAGACGATGGTCATGGACTTCCGCCCTGACCAGCCGATGCACAACCGCTACGCGGTCTCACACGACTTCCTCATCCCATCGGCTGGGCGTCAGACAGCCGCCATCAGCCGTATCGTGAACGCGTTCTTCCGGTGGGAGTTCAACTCCGCCGAGATGCTGGTCACCGGGGACGAGGTGTACCCGATCGACTACGCCAACGCCTGCCCCGACGTGGCCGTGACGTCCCTCCACTACTACTTCCCGTGGGCGATCACGGCGCTGGTCCGATGGTCGACGTACTGCGTGGTCACCGGTCGCCGGTCCGCCGTGGACCTGCAGACCTCGCGCTACTTCGCCATCGCCGACGACCCCGACCTCTCCTACGACGAGAAGCTGGACGCCTACCTGGCGCTGGCCGACGAGTACCTCGAGAGCGACAAGTACTGGGAGTGGTGCGCGAAGCACCTGCCACACCTGGAGGAGCAGGTGCACGACTGGGTGACCTCCGACGACTTCGATCGGTTGCTGCGCGACACCGTCGCGGCGACGTACCCGGCGCACGAGCACGAGCAGTTCCTCGAGCACTTCCGCGGTCTGATCGGTCTCTGGGTCACCGACAACGCCCGATGAGGTCATCGGAGGTGGCATGGGGCAGGTCCTCGCCCAGCTGATCCCCGTGGCGATCGCGGCCGCGCTGAGCACGGTGCCGATCATGGCCACGCTGTTCATCCTGCTCTCGGAGAGACGGCGAGCGACCGCCCTCCCGTTCATGTCCGGGTGGGTCCTCGGAACGGCGGCCTTCCTCACCCTCGCCACGATCGCGGCTCAGTCGCTTCCCGGACGACCGCGACAGTTCGCTTCGTTGATCGACAACCTCGAGATCCTGGTCGGCAGCGCCTTTGTCCTGTTCGGCCTGGTGACCGTCGTTCGGCACGCCCGCACGTCGAGCAGCGGACCGCCGAAGTGGATCGAGGGCATCGGCTCCCTCGGCCCGTTGCCCGCCTTCGGCATCGGCCTGGCGCTGAACCTCCGTCCGAAGGCGTTGCTGCTGGTCGCTGCCGCGAGCCTGGCGATCAGCGGTGCCCCACCCCTCGTCGACGACGACCTGTTCCTGATCCTCGTCTACACCGCGATCGCCACCTCGACCGTGCTGGTGCCGACGCTGGCCACCGTGTTCTTCCCCGACCGGATGGAGCCGCGACTGGTCGCGGCGCGGGACTGGGTCAGCGCCCACGGGATGGCGGTCACCGGGGCGGTCATGATCCTGGTCGGCGTCGTCGTCCTCGCTGCGGGGATCGGCGGCTAGGTCCGAAGGAACTCGGCCACCGCGCTGAGGTCGCGCTCCCCCAGCCCGTCGAGCACCGCCTCGGCGACGAGACGCCGACTGGTGTCCGCCTGGTCCATGCGCGCCCCGACCTGTTGCGCCAGGGCGTGGATGAGCTCCTGGTCCTTGGCCACGAGTCCCAGGGTGAACGCGACTGCGGCGTCCTCGGGATGCAGGAAGGCCTCGCGCTTGTACTTCACGAACGGCGCGCCGGTGGCCCCGGCCTCGAACACGTCGTACACCGTCTCCCGGTCGAGGCCGGCCCGCTCCCCGAGGACCAGCGCCTCGCTGAGGGCGACGTTGAGCGAGTGGACCAGCGAGTTCACGACGAGCTTCATGGCCGCTCCGGCACCGACCGGGCCCATCGGGAAGACCCGAGAGGCGAACGCGTCCAGCACCGGCCGGGCCCGCTCGAGCGCGCTCTCGTCCCCACCGACCATGACCGCCAGCGCCCCGGCCTCGACCACCGACACGCTGCCGGAGACCGGGCAGTCGAGCAGGGTGGCTCCCCGGTCGGCCACCAGCGGCGCGAGCTCTCCGGACGGTCTGCGGGTCGACCGTGCTGGTGTCGCACACGACCGCGCCCGGTCGCAGACCGGAGGCCAGGCCCGCCTCGCCACGATAGGTCGCCTCGACCGCCGCGTCGTCGGCCAGCGAGACGACGACGACGTCCGCCTCGGCCGCGGCCTCCCGGGCCGACCCACCGCGGCGCCGCCCGTGTCCTCCGCGACAGCCTGGGCGCGCGACGCCGTGCGGTTGAAGAGGGACAGGTCGAAGCCGGCGCCGGCCACCCGGCGCGCCATCGCGGCGCCCATCCGCCCGGTACCGACGACGGCGACCCTCACTGCAACAGCCACCCGCCGTCGACGTACAGGTCGATGCCGTTGACCGACCGGTTCCGGATCAGGAAGTCCACCGCATCCACGATGTCCTCCATCGCGACGTTCCGCCCGGTGGGCGTGTGGTCGCGTACGGCGTCCGTGGCCGCCTTCTTGCCTTCCCAGAACGGGCTGTCCGCCACGATGCCCGGGTGCAGCGCGTTGACCCGCCGGGGCGCGATCTGGACAGCCAGGGTGTTCACCAGCCCGGTGACCCCGCCGTTGACGGTCGAGACGGTGGTGGAGCCGGGGTACGGGCGATCCTTGGCCCGGCCGCCGAACAGCAGGACGGAGCCGTCCTCGGCGAGCCGGTCGAGCAGCGCGCTCACCACGGCCGTGTAGCCGACGAGCTTCATCACCGCGAGGTAGCGGGCGGAACCGATGTCGTAGTCCTGGACGGTGTTCGCGTCCCGGGCGATGGCGGAGAGCACGAGGTGGTCGACGGGGCCGACGTCGCTGAGCGCATCGGCCACCAGTTCGGGCTCGGCGAGGTCGACGGCCAGGCCACGGGCGTCCCCGCCGAGGTCGGCCGCGACCGCTGCGGCCCGGGCGGCGTCCCGGCCGGTGATCAACACCGACCAGCCCCGCGTCGGCGTACCGCTTGGCGATCTCGCGGCCCAGGCCGGAGGTGCCGCCCACCACCAGGATTGTCTTGTCGTCGGTCATCCGGTCACCTCCCGGAGGTAGTCCCAGTCCCGTGCGAACCGGTAGGAGTGCCGTGGCGGCGGCTGCGGCGCCTGCGTCTCGAGCCAGCGCAGCGGGCCGTCACCGAGGTTGCGGAACGAGTGGACGGCGCCGACGCCGGCCCAGGCGACGTCCCCCGGCCCCAGCTCGTAGCGGGTGCCGTCGAACGTCGCCTCCGCATGGCCCTCGAGGAAGAAGTAGGCCTCCTCGAAGGGGTGGTCGTGCGCGCCGGCGACGCCGTCCGGCTCGTACTGGACCATGAACATCGTGGACAGCTGGGCTCCGAGGTCGGAGTCGACCATCATCTTCACGGTGATGCCGCTGTAGACGAGCAGGGCGGTGCGCATGCTCGCCGACACCGCCAGTCGGTCCTGGCCCTGCTGCGTGGGATCCATCTGGGCGTCGTCGATGTGGCCGTACCGGCGCGTCCGCGGGTCGCGTACGTCGGCCGCGACCGGCTCCGTCTCCGCCAGCTGCGGCACCAGCTGGGTGTCGAGGTCGTGCTCCGGCCTCGGCAGTGGCACCGAGAGTCGCGCGAACCGCGCCTCGGTGGCGCCGTCGTTGCGCAGTGAGTGCGGGACCCCCACAGGGACCAGTCCGTAGTCGCCCGGCCCGAGCCGCGCCGCCTCACCCGGCGTCTGCACGACCACCTGTCCCTCGAGGACGTAGAGGCTCTCCTCGTACGAATGCACGTGCGCCGGCACCGAACCTCCCGCCGCCAGCCGGCTCAGGCCGAAGCCGGTGTGCACGGCCGCGGTGGTCGCGTCCAGCACCGACCACCCCTCCAGCCCGGGCGACCCGGCCAGGGGCCCGGCCGGAGGGGCCCAGGCCAACGAGGCGCCGTGGGCAACAAGATGGTGGGTGCTCATACCGACGCCGTCTCCACCTTCTGCGCTGCGGCCTTCTCCGCCGCTGCGACGAGGTGGTCGCGGGACTGCTGGACGAGGGAGACCGCTCGCTCGAGATCGCCGACCAGCCGGAAGTCCCGCTTGCGCCACTCCCCCGCGACGAGGACGTGCTCGACGTTGGACACGTCGGCCGACAGCGTGACCGCGGCGACGGGGTCGTGGATCGGCGCGAGGTTGACCGCGGTGGCGTCCAGGACGACGACGTCGGCCTGCTTCCCCGGCGTGAGGGAACCGGTCCGGTCCTCGACCCCAGCCACGTGCGCGCCGTCGAGGGTGGCCATCTTGAGCATGTCGACGGCCGTCAGCATGTCCTCGGGGATCGGGATGTCGAGGTCCCAGCACACGGCGTTGACCCGGGCTCGCTCGGCGCCGAACGCCGCCCTGATCTGGGTGAACATGTCACCGGGCACCGTCGTGACGACGTCGATCGACAGGCTCGGCCGGAGGCCGAACTTGCGGGCCTTGCCCACGGGCGGCCAGCCGTGCCCCATCTGGGTCTCCACCTGCGCTGCGATCGAGATCGTCCCGCCGGTGTCGGCCACCCGCTGCCACTCGTGGTCGCTGAAGTAGCAGCAGTGGACGTACGTCGTGTCGGGCCCGAGCAGCCCGAGCCGGTCGAGCTGCTCGACCATGCCGAACCGCCCTGCCATCCGGCCCATGCCGACGTGGACGGTGATCGGGATGCCGAGCTCGCGGGCCAGTTCCCACTCCGCCTGCACGACCTGGTCCTGGGTGAACCCCGGGCCTCGGGTGGCGAGCGCCATCGTGAGCAGCCCGCCGTCGCCCGGCACGTGCGTCGACCGCACCCGTCGTACGTCGTCGCCGGGGATCGCCTCGGCGCTGAAGAACCAGTACTTCTCCAGCGACGTGTTGGCGCTGCCGTACGCGTACTGCGCCCGGATCCCGGTCTCCTTCAGACCCTGGATCGCGGCGTCGGCGTGCTCGGGCGTGTTGTTGATGTGCGACCAGTCCACCAGCGTGGTGATGCCGGCGTTCAGGCACTCCAGCGACCCGGCCAGATTGCTGGCGTAGACGTCCTCGGCCCGGTAGAGCGGTGCGAAGGTGTCGAGGACCTCGACGAAGTAGTCGTCCAGGGTCGCGTTCGGCGCGCAGTTGCGGATCGCCGCCTCCCACGTGTGCCGGTGGGTGTCGACGAAGCCCGGCATGACGATCTTGCCCGTGCAGTCGACGACCTCGGCGTCAGCCTCGATGGCGGCGTCGACGCTGACGATCCTGTCGTCCTCGATCAGCACGTCGCCGATGGCCCGGTCCCCGATGTCCGGGTCCACCGACAGGACGGTGCCGCCCTTGAGGAGGATCCTGCCCATGGTGTGACCCCTTTCTCCCCGACCGGATGTCCCGGTCGCTCCGGTTGTTCAGAACTAGTACGACGCGAGACGGCGTACCGCCTCGACGACCTTGTCGACGGTGGGAATGACCTGCTGTTCGAGCGCGTCGGCGAACGGGAGCGGGACGCACTCGGCGGCCACCCGGCGGATGGGTGCGTCGAGCGTCTCGAACCCCTCGTCCGCCACGATCGAGACCACGGTCCCGCCCCAGCCGCCCTGGTAGGGGTTCTCCTCGACGACGACCAGGCGCGAGGTGCGGGCGACGGACTCCAGGACGGCCCGCGCGTCGAGGGGCACCAGGCAGCGCAGGTCGACGACTTCGGCCGAGATGCCCTCGTCGGCCAGCTGCTCGGCGGCGGCGACGGCCAGCGGCACGGTCGAGGCGAGGCCGACCAGAGTCACGTCGGTGCCCGACCGGACGAGGGCTGCCTCGCCGAGGGGGACCACGTGATCGGGAGGCGCTGGCGCGCCCTTGCTGGCGAAGAGTCCCTTGTGCTCGAAGAACATGACCGGGTCGTCGCTGCGGATCGCCGACGCCATCATGCCGACCACGTCAGCAGGGGTGGACGGTGCGGCGATCTTGAGGCCGGGGACGGCGAACACCCAGTTCTCGACCGCCTGGGAGTGCTGCGCGCCGAACCCCAGACCCCCTCCGTTGGCGGTGCGCACGACCAGGGGCACGGTCACCTGCCCCCCGGTCATGTAGCGCATCTTCGGGATCTCGTTGGCGAGGTAGTCGAAGCAGCAGGCGAAGAAGTCGGAGAACATGATCTCCGCGACCGGCCGCATCCCGGTCATCGCGGCGCCGAGGGCGGCCCCGACGATGGCCTGCTCGGAGATCGGGGTGTCCCAGACCCGCTCCGGCCCGAACTCGGTGAACAGCCCGGTCGTCGTCTTGAACACGCCCTCGGCCGCGCCGATGTCCTCGCCCAGGCACACGACGGTGGGGTCCGTGCGCATCTCCCGGGCGATCCCGTCGGCGACCGCCTCGCGATAGGTGATCATCGGGGTCCCTGCGGCGTCGGGAGCGGAGCGAGCGACGTCGTGGGGTGAGCTCACGTCCGCCATGCCGCACTCCCATCGGCCCACACGTCGGTCAGTGCCTCGTGTGGGTCCGCCTCCGGCGCGTCGGTGGCCCGGCGTACGGCGTCTGCGACGGTCCGCTCGGCCCGGGCATCAGCCGCCGTGACCTCGTCCGCGGGCACTCCGAGCCCAGCCAGTCGCTCCTGGGCGATCAACAGCGGGTCGCGGCGCAGCCACTCCTCGACCTCCTCGGCGGGGCGGTACTTCGCGGGATCCGCCCGGCTGTGCCCGTAGTGCCGGTAGGTCATCGCCTCGAGGATCGTCGGTCCTTCGCCGCCGCGGGCCCGGGCGGCGGCCTTCGCGACCGCCTCGCGAACGGCGATGACATCGTTGCCGTCGATGACCTCGCCGGGAACCCCGTAGGAGCCGGCACGGCCGGCGGCCGGATGCTCGACGGCGGTGACCGAGCCGATCGGGGTGTACTCCATGTAGAGGTTGTTCTCACACACGAAGAGCACCGGGAGGGCCCACACGGCGGCCAGGTTCAGCGCCTCGTGGAAAGCGCCGATGTTGGTCGCTCCGTCGCCGAAGAAGGCCACCGCCACCTGATCGGTTCCGCGCAGCTTCGCCGACCACGCGGCTCCTGCGGCGATGGGCAGGTGTGCCCCGACGATGGCATAGGAGCCGAGCATGCCTCGGTCGGCCTTGGTCAGGTGCATCGAGCCGCCCTTGGCCCGGCACACGCCCGTGCGCCTGCTCATCAGCTCGGCGAGGCACTCCTCGGCCGTGGCCCCGCGCGCCATCGCGTGGTGGTGCCCGCGGTAGGTGGCGAACACGTAGTCGTCATCGCGGAGGGCAGCGCTCGCCCCGACCGCCACTGCCTCGTGGCCGGAGGCGAGGTGGGTGGTGCCCTTGACCAGCCCGGACATGAACATGTCGTAGGCGGCCTTCTCGGTCCGCCGGATCGTCGCCATCTGCTCGTACAGCCCGAGCAAAGTGGTGCCGTCGAGGGTGTCCGACGCAGCGACGCTCACCGCTCGCCCCTTCCGGCCGGTGTGTTCAGGTGCGACTGGGCCTCGCGCAGGTTGGGTAGCTCGCCGCCCACGGTCCAGTAGCGCTGGCCGGCGATCAGCAGCTCCTCCGCCGGGAACTTCGTGATCACCTCGCACCCATCAGCGGTGACCACGACCTCCTCCTCGATCCGGGCGGCGGACCAGCCGTCGGCCGCCGGCCAGTAGGTCTCGAGCGCGAAGACCATCCCCTCCTCCAGGACCTCGGGATGGTCAAGCGACACCAGTCGGCTGAAGATCGGCTTCTCCCAGATGGCCAGGCCGACGCCGTGGCCGTACTGGAGGGCGAACGCCGCCTCCTCGCTGGGAAAGCCGAACTCCTCGGCTCGCGGCCACAGGGACACGATGTCGGCCGTGGTCGCGCCCGGCCGGACGGCAGCGATCGCCATGTCCATGTACTCGCGGCAGCGGGTGTAGGCATCCCTCATGGCCGGGGAGGCGCTGCCCACCGCGAAGCACCGGTAGTAGCAGGTGCGGTAGCCCACGTGGCTGTGCAGGATGTCGAAGAACGCCGGATCGCCCGGGCGCACGATCCGGTCGCTGTAGACGTGCGGGTGCGGTGAGCACCGCTCGCCGGAGATCGCGTTGACCCCCTCGACGTACTCGCTGCCCAGGCCGTAGAGGACGTTGGCGACCACGCCCACGCACTCGTTCTCGCGGACGCCGGGACGCAGGAACGTGTAGAGCTCGTCGTACGCCGCGTCGACCATCGAGCAGGCCTGGGTCAGGAGCGCGATCTCGTCAGTGGTCTTGAGCCTCCTGGCCTCGAGGAACACCTGCTGTCCGTCGACGACGGTGAGCCCCGCTGACTGCAGGGCAAACAGGATTGGCATCTCGACCAGGTCGACCCCGAGCGGCTCGTCGGCCAACCCGTGGTCGCGCAGCACGGTGGCGACCTTGGACGCGACCTCCTCGGCGATGCCGGCGTCCGGATGGAAGGCGCCGCGGAGGGTGGAGATCCCGGCCCGGGCGCCCGACCTTCCGGCGAGCATCGCCTCCGACGGTTCGGCGTCGCCGGGGAGCCGGTCGTAGTCGAGCCAGGGGTTGTACAGCTGGTGATGCTTCGCCGCTGAACCGAAGTCCCAGATCACCGGGTCACCGCCGCGGGGCAACAGGGCGAACCGGATCAGCTTGTCCATGGCCCAGGTCCCGATGTGGGTGGCCGTCATGTAGCGGATGTTGGCGAAGTCGAACGTGAGCAGGGCACCAAGCTCTGAGCTCTCCAGCTGCGCCCGGAGCCGCTCGAGGCGTTCCGAACGCAGCCGGTCGACGTCCACGCGGGCTTCCCAGTCGACGGCGTTCGGGCCGTACGTGCGGATCGCCATGGCATCACCGCCCATCCGAGGGTGTTCAATGAAACTTACGCCCGTTCAGTGACACTGACTAGAGGCATCGGGCGACACGAGGGAGGTGCCGGATGGGAGAGCCGAAGGTCCCGCAGATCGGGCCCCGGATCCGCGCCGAGCGGACCCGTCAGGAGCTGACCATCCGCGCCCTTGCCGACAACATCGGGGTGTCGTCGAGCCTGATCTCCCAGATCGAGACCGGCAAGAGCCAGCCCTCGGTGAGCACGCTCTACGCCATCACCTCGGCTCTGGGGCTGCCGATCGAGGAGCTGTTCGACGAGACTCCGGAGTCGGCCCTCGCCGCGACCGGTACGAGTGACCGCGTCGGGCTGCGCTACGTCAGGACCAACCGGGACCACGGGGTCGGACCGCACGTCTCACCCGACGATCGCGAGCGGCTCACCCTTGACACCGGGGTGACCTGGCAGCGACTGGGGCAGGTGCCGCACCACCACGTGGACTTCCTGCTGGTCACCTACCCACCGGGCAGCGCGTCGTCAGAGGACGGCGGCCTGATGCGGCACGACGGCACGGAGTACGGGTATCTCATCACCGGGGAGCTCCAGCTCACGCTCGGCTTCGACCAGCACACGATGGCCGCTGGGGACGCGGTCTGTTTCGAGTCGACGACCCCGCACGGCTATCGCAACGAGGGCGACGAGCCGGCGGTCGGGGTCTGGTTCGTGGTCGACTCCCGATGACTTGATCCCCAGCCCGGTGGTGCCACTCGTTGTCTAGGTGGCCGAGGTCTCGGCCGCCCTCTTGATCGAGGCGGCCTCCGTCTCGACGTACCGCTTGGTCAGCGACCGCGTCATCAGCCAGCCGATCCCGGACAGCGGACCGGACACGGTCAGGGCGAGGGTGAGCCGACTCCCGTCGGGGTGCGGCTCGACGACGTGCGCGGCGGTGACTGTGACGCCGGGCGAGCTCGACTCCCAGATGTACGACGACCCCTCGGCCAGCTCGGTGACCGTCCACACCGCGGTGGGCAGCCGGGGCTGCTGCAACCGGGTTCGTGAGCCGACGGCCAGCGGGCCGGCGTCGAGTCGCTCAACGGTGTCGACCGTCGGAATCCGCTCGGGCCAACGCTCGACCTCGACGACCACCGCCCAGACCCGCTCGGGCGGGGCCGCGATGGTGACGCTGTGCTGCAGGCCGGGCATGCGCTGAGTGTACGAGGGCGCCCTGCGAGACTGAGGCCACCGGACACCGCCCCCGGAGGGCAGTCCGCGCGACTCAAGCCGAAGGCCCGGGTCGAGTCATCCGGCCGGAAACCGCTGGTCTGGCCCGAATGGGCCAGCACAGTTGAACGGCCAATTTGATGCGGTGGGGCGATACCCCTATCCAGTCCACCCGGGCATACTTGAACGGGCAACTAGCGAGCAGGTCTCGGGGGACGGCACTTTTTGGGGCGGCACCGGGGTAGAGACGGCATGGACCTGACGCGTCGTGACATGTTGAAGCTCGGGGCATTGGGGGTTGTCGGCACGGCCGGCGCGGCTCAGTTGCCGTGGGGCGCGATAGACGCGGATTCCGCAAGCGAGCTGGCTGGGAATGACATGCCGCGGCCGTTCCGGACCCGGTTCGTGCGCCCTCCGGTCCTGCGTCCGGACAGGAGCCGTCGCGACCAGGACGGGGTGTGGACCGACTACTTCACGCTCAACGAGAGTGCTCGGCCAGCGCGGATCCTGCCAACGATGTCCACCCTCATGTACACCTACAACGGGACCTCACCGGGTCCGACGATCAAGGTACGTCGCGGCCGACGGGCCGTCGTACGGGTGCGCAACCAGCTGCCGGCCCGGCATCCCACGCTCGGGCACGAGTCGACCACGTCGGTGCACCTGCACGGTTCAGCGTCGCTGCCTCAGTTCGACGGGTACGCCAACGACATCACCCGTCCCGGGTGGTACAAGGACTACCGGTACCCGAACTTCCAGCTCGCCCACACGCTCTGGTACCACGACCACGGGGTGCACCACACCGCCCAGAACGTGTACGCGGGCCTGTACGCCCAGTACCACGTGCACGACCGGGCGGAACAAGCGCTCCTGCCGCAGGGCGAGTTCGACGTGCCGCTGACGGTCACGGACGCCGCGTTCACCGCCCGGGGGCAGTTGACGCTCGGCGACGACGAATCCGGCTTGTGGGGCGACGTCATCCTCGTGAACGGCCGACCCTGGCCGGTGATGCAGGTCAAGCGCAGGATCTACCGATTCCGTTTCCTGGTGGCCTCCATCTCCCGCTCCTACCGGTTCCAGCTCGGAAACGGAGACCCGGTCACCATGGTGGCGACCGACGGGGGGCTGATGCCCAGGGCTCGCCAGGTCAGCCAATGGCGGCAAGGCAGCGCGGAGCGGTACGAGGTGCTGATCGACTTCCGTCGCTACCGGCCGGGTCAGCGCGTGGTGCTGCGCAACCTGTCCAACGACAACAACCGGGACTTCGACAACACCGACCAGGTGATGGCGTTCGACGTCACTGACGCGCCCTTCTCCAAGCGCGACCACACCTGGAACCAGCTGCCCGACACCCTGGTCAACAGCCACGTGATGGGACTGCGAGAAGCCAACGCGACCCGGACCCGGTCGCTGCGCATGGAACGTGGGGGCGGCTCCTGGACGATCAACGGCAGGACCTGGGAGGACGTGATCAACAGCAAGTTCGACCTGCTGGTCGCCAATCCCAGGCTGAACTCCACCGAGGTCTGGGAGATCACCAACGACTCCGGCGGCTGGTTCCACCCGGTCCACACCCACCTGATCGACTTCAAGGTCCTCTCCCGAAGCGGCCGCCCGCCGTTCGAGTTCGAACGCGGCCCCAAGGACGTCGTGTACGTCGGAGAGAACGAGACGGTCCGGGTGATCATGCGGTTCGGCCCGCACCGCGGTCGCTACATGGTCCACTGCCACAACGTGGTCCACGAGGACCACGACATGATGCAGCAGTTCGCCGTCAGCTGGACGCCCGGAACACGGGATCCGAACGATCCGATCCACGCGGCCCCAGCCAAGCGCATCCCTTAGTCATGGGCACACCTCTGCGTCAGGCGAGCGCCCTGGACTTGATGGCCTCGAATTCAGCCTGGTCGATCACCCCTGAATCAAGCAGTTCCTTGGCGCGGGCGATCTCCTGAGCCGGTCCCTGCGAGGTGCCGGCCATCTGCTGGATGTACTTCTCCTGTGTCGCCCGCGTCTCTGCAGCAGCCGCCAACTTCCGCTCGCTCATGCTCTTGCCACGGGCGATCAGATAGATCAGCGCGCCCAGCCAGGGCACGAAGATCATCAGGATGGCCCAGCCGGCCTTCGCCCAGCCACCCAGCGAGCTGTCGCCGAACAGGTCGAACAGGCACTGGAACCACACCATCAGTGCCGCGATCCAGATGAAGAACCAGAAACTCCACAGGAGGACTTCCCAGAAGTCGGTGGTGATCGCGTCCATGGTGTGGCTTCCTCTCGAGATGCGGTCGCCGTGAGCCCGGCACGTAGAGGTTCCCAGACGCGAACGCTCCGGCCCCTCAGGGCGGCGGCGTGTCGAGACGGCAACCATGGCGTCGCGCAGCCGGTGCAGCGTGACACGTACCAGATCGGCATCGCTACATCGGACCCGAAGGTGGCTCTGACCTGCAGTTATCGGTCGGGCTGACAGGATTTGAACCTGCGACCCCTTGACCCCCAGTCAAGTGCGCTACCAAACTGCGCCACAGCCCGAAGGCCTTCCGTGGAAGGCCGCGTGCACACTATCGCAGCCGATTGGCCGAATCCCTATCGGGATCACCGCACCTGGGCGCTGTCCCCGGAGACCTTCAGGCCGGAGGCGTCGACGGCCACGAACGACGATGCGGGGATGGTCTTGAGCTCCGAGATCAGCCGGTCCGGCCAGTTCGCGTTCCGCTCTCCCTGGAAGTACCACGGCGACCCGTTGTCGGCGAGGACCAGCCCGTAGCGCTTCATCGCCCGGATCACCGCTCGCGTGCCCGGACCGAAGCCCTCGGTGGGGAAGTTGGCCTTCAGTCGGAACCTGGCGCCCATCGGCGGGTACGCCGCGCCGTCCTGCGTCCCGGCGTCGTGGCGTGCCGGCCACACGTGGTGCCGGCGGGTGACGTCCGTGGTGAACCGGATGGCGTGGTTGACGCTTCGGTCGCGGACCTCGTTCCACCGGAGCAGGCCGGGGAGGATGGGCAGCCCGGCGGCGTCGGCCGATGTCCAGCCGTCCGGGCGAAGGTCGTTGCTGCGCAGCGACCAGGTGGCGCCGGAGCCGGCGTACCACCGGCCCTCGCGCTGCCGGGTCGCGAAGGTCTCGAACAGCCGGCACGACCCGCGGTCCACGACGATCGCGTGCCGGTCGCCGTCGGAGCTCCGCCCACCCTCGATCTTCGTGTCCGCGCCGAGCGGGTATCGCACGTGGTCGCTCTCGTCGGCGTACGTGAACCGCACCCGCACCCGACGGTGGTCGTGCGGGACGACCGTGATCGGGATGCCGTAGTCGGTGCCGCCCGCATTGGGCCCGAAGTCGGGGTGCAGGTCCCGGTGGCTCGACATGTGGGCGAGCCACTGGTCGCTCCGTGCGTGGACGGGCAGGTCGCGTGATCTCGGCGCGCCAGTAGTTGTCGGCCGGGAAGGTCTGGCAGGTCGTGCCCGCGATCGGCCTCGCCGCCGCCCCCGACGGGACGGAGGCCGCGAGGGCAAGTACGAGCGCCACCGAGAAACGCATGACCGCCAAACTAACGCTTGCGCCGCTCCCGCGGGCGCTGCAGCAGCTCGATCGGCGTGCCGACGAAGCCGAAGTCCTCGCGCAGCCGGCGCTCGATGAACCGCAGGTAACCCGCTTCCAGCTTGCCGCTGGTGAAGAGGATGAAGGTGGGGGGCGCGATCGAGGCCTGGGTCCCGAACATGATCCTGGGCTGCTTGCCGCCACGGACGGGGTGCGGGTGCTCGGCGACCAGGCGTCCGAGGAAGGCGTTGAGGGCACCGGTCGTGATCCGGGTCTCCCAGCCGCCCAGCGCCTTGTCCAGCGCGGGCACCAGCCGGTCGACGTGCCAGCCGGTGCGGGCCGTGATGTTGATCCGGGGCGCCCACTGCACCTGCACGAGCTCCCGCTCGACCTCCCGCCCGAGGTAGTGGCGCCGCTCTTCGTCGACCAGGTCCCACTTGTTGAACGCGACGACCAGTGCGCGTCCGGCCTCCCGCACGGTCTGGAGGATCCGGACGTCCTGCTCGGAGATCGACTGCTCGGCGTCGACCACCAGTACGGCCACCTCCGCGCGGTCGATGGCGGTGGCGGTGCGCAGCGACGCGTAGTACTCGTGCCCCGAGGCCTCCTTGACCCGCTTGCGGATCCCCGCGGTGTCGATGAACCGCCAGGTCCGCCCGCCGAGCTCGATCAGCTCGTCCACCGGGTCGACGGTCGTCCCGGCGACGTGGTCGACGACGACGCGGTCCTCCCCGGCCAGCCTGTTGAGCAGCGAGGACTTGCCGACGTTCGGCTTCCCGACGATCGCGACCCGCCGTGGGCCGCCGCCCTCGGCCAGCCGCTCGGGGGGCGGGTCCGGCAGGGCGGCGAGTACGGCGTCCAGCAGGTCGCCCGAGCCCGCGTCCGTGCAGTGCCGACACCGGGATCGGCTCCCCCAGCCCGAGGTTCCACAACGCGTGCGCCTCGGTCTCGGTGCGGAGGTCGTCGACCTTGTTGGCGGCCAGGACGACCGGCTTCCCGGATCGTCGCAGGATCTTCACGACCGCCTCGTCGGTGTCGGTGGTGCCGACCGTCGCGTCCACGACGAAGAGGACCGCGTCGGCCAGGCTCGCGGCGATCTCGGCCTGGGCGGCGATCCGCTCGGCCAGGCCGCGCGCGTCCGGGATCCCAGCCGCCGGTGTCCACGACGGTGAACGCGCGGCCGTTCCAGTTGGCGTCGTACGACACCCGGTCGCGGGTGACTCCGGGGACGTCTTCCACCACGGCTTCCCGGCGTCCGAGGAAGCGGTTGACCAGCGTCGACTTGCCCACGTTGGGGCGGCCCACCACGGCAAGGACCGGAACCGGGCCTGCTTGCTCGACCGGGCTGGGGCTGTCGTCGCTCACGAAGCGTCCCGCTCGGTGACCCCGGTGGCCGGGTCGGGCTCGACCTGTTCGGCGGGCAACGGGCCTGGCAGTTCGTGTCCGGTCGCCGCGAGGCCCTGCTCGAGCAGGGCCAGCAGGTGTTTCCGGAGCCGGACGGAGAACTCCTCGACCTGCTCCCGCGAGCGCGGCCACGGCACCGGGTCCACGAAGACCGGGGGGCCGAAGAACACGTCCACCGCGCTGCCCCGCGCCGGCACGGAGTCGGTGTCGCCATCCCGCTCACGGGTGCCGAGGAAGATCACCGGGACCACCGGGGCCCCGGTGACCAGGGCGAAGTACGCCGCGCCCCGGTGGAAGCGCTCCAGATCGCCGGTCCCGCGTCGTCCCTCCGGGAAGATCCCGACCGCGTGCCCGTCGCGCAAGCACGCGCAGGCAGGCCTTCACGGCCGCAGGGTCCGGGTTGAACCGGTCCAGGGGCACCTGACCGGCACCCCGCAGGAACCGGCCCATCCGTCCGGTGAACATCTCGACCTTGGTGAGCGCGTGGACGGGCTGCGGTGCGAAGATCGCCAGCAGCGGGCCGTCCATGATCCCCATGTGGTTGCCGGCGTAGATGACGGGGCCGGTGGTCGGGGCGTGTTCACGGCCGTGCATCCGGACCGTGAGGCGACGCCGTACCACCGCCCGCGCCAGCGGACGCAGGACGATCATCATCAGCCGACGGGGGTGCCCGATGCGGTCGCTTCGCGGTCGCTCGGTGTGGGAGGACGCGTTCACGCCGGCGCCTCCACTGCTTCGACGAGAGCCACCACCTGGTCGATCACCTCGTCGAGCGTGTATCCCGTGGTGTCGATGTGGACGGCGCCCTCGGCCATCGTCAGGGGCGAGGCATCCCGGCTGGAGTCGATCGCGTCCCGCGCCAGCAGCGACTGCTGGGTGGTGTCGACGTCGGTGCCGCCCTCCTCGGCCGCCCGGCGCTGCGCCCGCGCTGCCGGGTCGGCGGTCAGGTAGACCTTGACCTGCGCGAACGGCGCCACCACGGCCCCGATGTCGCGACCCTCGACCACGATGCCGCCGTCACCGATCGTGTCGCGCTGCAGCTCGACCAGTCGCGACCGCACCTCGGGCACGGCGCTGACCGGCGAGACGGCGGCGTTGACGTCGGCGGAGCGGATGGCCAGACCGACGTCCACGCCCTCGACCATGATCGACGGGCCGCTCGGGTCGGTGCCGGAGAGGATCTCGGGCTCCCGGGCGCGGGTGGCCACGGCCTCCCGGTCGTGTACGTCGACTCCCTCGCGGAGCAGCCACCAGGTCATCCCGCGGTACATCGCGCCGGTGTCGAGGTAGCGCAGGCCGAGCCGGGCCGCGACCCCGCGCGACGTACTGGACTTGCCCGATCCGGAGGGTCCGTCGATGGCGACGACGATGTCGTCCGAGATGGTCTGCACGGCGGGCAGCCTACCTGTGGGTCACCCATCCACGGGATTCGAGAGAGCCCAGCAGATGCTCCGCGCGGGCCTCGCCGACCACCAGCTCCACCAGCCCGACCGGGCGGCCAGGGTCGTGGTCGATGTGGACGTCCTCGATGTTGACGTCGCTGGCACCCGCGTCGGCGAACAGCCGGGCCAGCTCCCCGGGATGGTCGGGGACGGAGACGAACACCGACGTCGTCGGCGCCACCGGGCCGCCGTGCTTGCCCGGGATGGCGCGGGTGCCGGCCACTCCCCTGGCGAGCAGGCCGCCGAGCGCCTCCCGGTCGCCGCTGATGACGGCGTCCTGGAGCGCATCCAGCTCCTCCCGGACCTCGGCCAGCACCCCGCGCAACGCGTCTGCGTTGAGGGCGACGATCTGCTGCCACATCGCCAGGGTCGCTGCCGGCCACCCGGGTCACGTCGCGCACGCCCTGACCGGACAGCGCCAGGTGCTCCGGCGGCGCGCCGGCGAGCCGGGCGGCCGTCAGCACCGCCAGCAGGTGCGGGAGGTGCGAGGTGCGGGCCACCGCGTGGTCGTGCTCCTCCGGGGTCATCCGGACCGGTACTCCCCCGCATGCGCTGGCCAGCTCCTCGACCAGCCGCACTGCCTCGGGATCGGAGGTGTCGTGGGGCGTGACCGCCCACGGCCGGCCGTCGAACAGCGCAGCGCTGGAGGCCAGCGGCCCGGACCGCTCGCTGCCGGCCATGGGGTGACCACCGACGTACCTCTCCACCGCCGGGGAGGCAGCGGCGACCCGGAGCGGCTCGGTCTTGATGCTCCCCACGTCGGTGACCGTCGCGTCCGTGGAGTCCAGCGCCTCGCGGATGGCGACGCCGAGGTGGTCGGGCGGCACCGCGACCACGACGAGCTGGG
The DNA here is from genome assembly GCA_963848795.1 of uncultured Actinomycetota bacterium. Taxonomy (GTDB): domain Bacteria; phylum Actinomycetota; class Actinomycetes; order Propionibacteriales; family Nocardioidaceae; genus Nocardioides. The sequence goes on along the minus strand of CAWKEX010000016.1, from coordinate 91,258 downwards.
GGCGGTCCTCCGGCCGGCGGGGCCTGCCGGCGCCGAGCCCCGACGCGGTGCGCACGTGCTCGGCCGACAGGTCCGTGAGGACCACCTCGAGGCCGACCCGTCGGCAGGCGAGTCCGACGGAGGTTCCGAGCATGCCGGTCCCGATCACCTCAACCGGTCCGGTCAGCAGGTCACTCACGGTCGGGGACCTCGCGGGTGCGGGTGAGGTCCTTGCGCAGGGTCGCCGCCCCGTGCAGGTAGCAGTGGGTGATGCCCGCCTTCGGCACGTCGGACTCGACGTGGGCGAGCATCCGCACGACGCGGGGCATCGAGCCGGCGATCTCCAGCTCACGGGCGCAGATCAGCGGCACCTCGCCGAACCCGAGCTGGCGGGCGGCGTACGCCGGGAACTCGGCCACCAGGTCGGAGGTCGCGGTGAAGATGACCGAGATGAAGTCGTCCACCGCCAGGTTGTTGGACGCCATGACGTCGAGGACCATCTCGGCGACCCGGTCGAGCATGTGGTCGCGCGTGTCCTCCTCGAGCTGGGTCGCGCCGCGCACAGCCCGAACAGACATGGGCATCAGGCTAGCGAGGTCGGGTCGACCGCCTCAGGCCGCCCGCTATCCTCCCGAAAAGCGGCCAGCCAAGGAGCGGACCGATGTCACGCGATCCCAACATCCCCGACGCCTTCGACGTCTACACGGTCGTGGTCCTGCGGCGGCCGGCCGATGCGCCGGAGATGTCGGACGAGGAGCTCGACACGCTCCAGGCACGCCACCTCGCCTACCGCGCCGAGCTGGGGCGGCAGGGCGCGCTGGTCGTCAACGGGCCGTTCGACGAGCAGAGCGACCCGTCGTACCGCGGGATGTCGATCTTCGCCTGCGACGCAGCCGAGGCCACCCGGCTCTCGGACGGCGACCCTTCCGTGGTGGCGGGCCGGCTCGCCTACGACGTCATGGAATGGTGGGTCCGCTCCGGCTCGCTCGCATTTCCGCTCACCGACCGCCCGGTCGGCGACCGCCGGTCGATGGACGACGACTGAGGCTGCGGACTCACCATCCGAGCTCACGCAGCCGGGCGTCGCCGATTCCGAAGTGATGACCCACCTCGTGAATGACCGTCCGCCGAACCTGTTCGACGACCTCTGCCTCGCTGTGGCAGACCCCGCAGATGGCACGCCGGTAGATCGTGATCCGGTCGGGCAGGGCGCCGGCGTAAGACCTCCCCCGACGGGTCAATGGCACTCCCTGGTAGAGCCCCAACAGGCCCACCGGGCCACTGTCGTGTTGCACAGTGACGGCCACGTTGTTCATGAGCTCGCCCAGTTCAATCGGTATGCCGTCGAGCGCCTCGCCCACCATCACCTCGAATCGCTCGGGATCAACCTCGACCATGCAGCAAGTGTCCAACCCAACGCCACACGCGGCGGCGAGGCCCCGCGGCTATGCGGGCGGCCCGAACCAGCGAGTCAGCGCGTCCTCGAGCCCGACGCGGGTCCCATCTCCCACCCAAGCGACGTATCCGTCGGGCCGGATCAATACCGCGGCGGGAGCAGCGACCTTGCCGAGCACCGGAAGCTCCCAGGTGCCGCCAAAGTCGGCATCGACCAGCTGGACCCGATCCGCCCACGGCGTGATGTCGAATCCACCGGGTTCGCCAAGGTTGAGCAGGACCGGCTGGGCCCCGTGCAGCAGGGTGAAGACCCGACGCGGCCCCTCCGCGGTGTCCAGCTCGAGATCGGGCATGCGACGACCGAGCAGCGGGTGTCCCTCGCCGAGCTCGTAGTGAATGTCCAGGCCCGACATCATCGCGGCGTACCGCGTGCGCGGCTCGTCCATGCTCAGCAGGTCGGCCACGGTGTCGCGCAAGGCATCAAGGCGCGCGTCGCCGGGGCGGGTGAGCGCGACTTGCGCCATCGTGTTGCGCAGCACGCGGGCGGCGACCGGGTGGCGTTCGTCGTGATAGGTGTCCAGAAGGCTGTCCGGCGACACGCCCTTGACCACCTGGGCCAGCTTCCACCCCAGGTTCAGCGCATCCTGCACGCCGGTGTTGAGTCCCTGCCCGCCCACCGGGGAGTGCACGTGTGCGGCGTCGCCGGCCAGCAGCACTCGCGCTTTCCGGTAGGCCGCGGCCTGACGGGTCATGTCGGTGAACCGGGAGATCCAGATGGGACTGTGCATCCCGTAGTCGGTCCCATAGACGGAGATGACCGCCTCGCTGACATCGCGCAGGGTGGGTTCGCTCGTGGCTCCGACCTGCTGATCGGTCACCATGACCCTGACCGGTCCGTGCTCGGCGTAGACGATCTCGCCGTCGCGGATCTCGTACTCGACCCTGCCGAGGCCGTGGATGCCGCGGGAGTCCTGGCGGACGCCCAGCTCCGGCTCCTCGGCCATCTCGACCTCGGCGATCAGGGCGCTGGTCGTCGGATCCCACCCGGGGAACTCGATGCCGGCCTCCTTGCGGACGAGGCTGCGTCCTCCGTCGCACCCGACGAGGTACGTCGCCCGCAGCGGCTGGCCGTCGGACAGCTCGACATCGACGCCGGTGTCGTCCTGCGCGAACCCAGTCGCGTCACGTTCGCGGTAGAAGGTCACGGGCAGCTCGTCGACCCAGCCGGCCAGGATGCGCTCGATGTGGTTCTGCCACAGCCCGAGCCCGTAGGGATGCCGCGTAGGGAATTCGCTGATGTCGAACGAGACCCGACCGAAACCCGCGACCTGGGCCACCTGCCCCTCCGTGATAAACCGATCGGCGATGCCACGCTGGTCGAGGACCTCGATGGTTCGTGCGTGCAGACCGCCGGCGCGTGAGCCCGGGAGGTCCTGGCTGGCGCGCCGCTCGACGATGGCAACGTCGACCCCCGCCAGCGCCAGCTCGCCGGCCAGCATCAGCCCCGTGGGCCCTCCCCCAACGATCAGTACGGCATGCTCGGTCACAGTCCTGCCCCCTCCGACGTTCTGCCTTCGAGTCGGCGATTCTGCGGCATGAGGGGGGTCTTGCAGCAAGCCCCCCTCCACGGGTTACCTTGGAAATGCGAGGAGCGCGCGACCGCCGAGTGCCGGCGCCGAAGAAGACCGACTCCCCACCCTCACAGTTGCGCTTTGTCCAGCAGCTCGCCGAGCTCCTCGAGGGTGAGGTCACGTACGTCGCCGCTCTTGAGCCCGCTGAGCTGGACCGGGCCGATCGCGGTGCGCGTCAACCGGCGCACCGGGTGCCCCAGGTGGTCGAGGAGGCGCCGGACGATCCGGTTGCGGCCCTCGTGGATGACCAGCTCCACGATCGACTTGCCCGCTCCCCCGCTGACCAGCCGCGCCCGCGACACCGCCACCGGCCCGTCGTCGAGCATCACGCCGTCGAGCAGGGTCCGGATGGTCGCCTTCGTGACCTCGCCCTCGACCTCCGCGACGTAGGTCTTGTCCACCTCGTACGACGGGTGGGCCATGCGGTGGGCGAAGTCGCCGTCGTTGGTCAGCAGGATCAGCCCCGAGGTGTCGGTGTCGAGCCGACCGACGTGGAACAGCCGCTCCGGCCGCTCTGACACGAGGTCCTGCAGGGTCCGCCGCCCCTCCGGGTCGGACATGGTCGAGACGACGCCCCGCGGCTTGTTCAGCGCCAGGTAGACGTGCTCCGACACCGGTGGCAGCCGCTTCCCGTCGACCCGGATCACCGCCGTCCGCGGGTCGACCTTGGTGCCGAGCCGGGTCACGACCTCCCCGTCCACCACGACCAGCCCCGCCAGCATCAGCTCCTCGCACTTCCGGCGCGAGGCGATGCCCGACTGGGCGAGCAGCTTGTGCAGGCGGACCAGGCCCTCGTCGTCGGGTTCGGTCACGCCCCATCCTCGACGGCGGTGCCCTCGAGTCCCGCGGGTCCTCGACGGCGGTGGCGGCCACGTTCTCCAGCTCGTCGGCCATGTCCTCGAGGTCCGGGAGGTACGGCGCCAGCTCCGGCAGCTCGTCGATCGAGGTGACGCCGATCCGCTCCAGGAAGTAGCCGGTGGTGCGGTAGAGGTTGGCCCCCGACGACTCGTCCTGCCCCGCCTCCTCGACCAGGCCGCGGGTCAGCAGGGTGCGCATCACGCCGTCGACGTTGACGCCGCGGATCGCCGAGACCCGGGCCCGGGACACCGGCTGCTTGTAGGCGACCACGGCGAGGGTCTCGAGCGCCGCCTGGGTGAGCCGCGCCTGCTGGCCCTCGAGGACGAAGCCCTCGACCACCGCGGCGTACTCCTCGCGGGTGTAGAAGCGCCAGCCGCCGGCGACGTTGCGCAGCTCGAACCCGCGGCCCTGCTCGGTGTACTCGTCGGCGAGCGCGGTGAGGGTCGCTGAGACCTCGTGCGACGGGGTGGCCGGCCGCCGAGGCCAGCGTGGCCACGTCGAGCGGCTGGTCGGCGACCATCAGCAGCGCCTCGAGGGCGGGCCGCAGGTCCGCGACCGCGATGTCCAGGGTCTGCTCGCTCACGCCGGCTCTCCTTGCTCGTCAGGTTGTTCGCCCTGGGGCTCGTCCGCGGGCGGCGGCGCCCCCTCGAACTCGTCGATCTCGAAGTCCTCGTCGTCGGTGCCGCTCCACCGCACGCTCAGCTCGCCGAGCGGAGACATCTGGTCGAACGCCACCGCCCCCTCGCGGAAGAGCTCGAGCAGGGACAGGAACCGGGCCACGGTGGTCAGGGTGTCCGGCGAGTCGCCGCACAGCGCCCGGAAGGTCATGGTGCCCGAGCGGCGCAACCGGTCCACCACCAGGGCCGCCTGCTCGCGGACGCTGACCTTCGCGGCGTGGATGTGCCCCAGCGACACCTCGAGCACCGGCCGCGGCTTCATCGCGCCCGCGGCCAGCTCGGCGAACTGGTCGAGGCCGATCCCGATCAGTACCTCGGGCAGCAGGGTGGCGAAGCGCTCCTCCAGCCCGACCGCCCGGGGGTGCCGTCGCGACTCCGCGGACAGCCGGACCTCCAGCACGCCGGCGACCTGCTTGAACGCGCGGTACTGCATCAGGCGGGCGAAGAGCAGGTCCCGCGCCTCGAGCAGGGCGAGGTCCTCCTCGTCCTCCACGTCGCCCTGCGGAAGCAGGCGAGCCGCCTTCAGGTCCAGCAGGGTCGCGGCCACCAGCAGGAACGACGTCGTCTGCTTCCAGCTCCCAGGTCGACCCCAGCGCCTTGACGTGCGCGATGAACTCGTCGGTGACCTTCGACAGGGACACCTCGGTGATGTCGAGCTTGTGCTTGGAGATGAGGCTCAGCAGCAGGTCGAAGGGTCCCTCGAAGTTGTCCAGCCGGACCTCGAACTCCGGGGCCTGCTCCACGGTCGAGCCCTCGGCCAGGCCCGGCGTCGCCACGGTCATTCGTCGGTCAGCCGCCGCACCAGGACGCTGTCGTCGCCGTTGGCCTCGTAGTCGGCCAGCACCAGGGCCACCGCCTCGCGCACCAGCCGGCCCCGGTCGACCGCGAGCCCCTGGTCCCGCCGCAGCGACAGTCGTGCGTGCTCGAGGTCGAGCAGCTCGTCGGAGGTCACGTAGACCGTCATCTTCTCGTCGTGCCGGACCCGGCCGCTCGGCTTGCGCGCGGTGCCTGGCTCGGAGCCGGACTGCGTCTCCTGGTCGCCCGCGTCCTCATCAGGCCCCACCGCCCGGACGTGCGACTTGTCGCCACCCTGGGCAGTTCTGCGGAAGAGGTCGTCGGCGGCGGGCAGGCTCACCCGTCGAGACACCGGACCGCCACCTCCTTGGCGAGCTGGCGGTACGCGTCGGCCCCGGTCGAGCTCGAGGCGTACGACGTGATCGGCTCACCGGCGACCGTCGAGTCGGAGAACTTCACGGTCCGGCGGATCACCGTGTGGAAGACCTTGTCACCCCAGGCCTGGACGAGGCGCTCCATGACCTCGCGCCCGTGGAGGGTGCGGCCGTCGAACATCGTGCCGAGCACGCCGTCGATCTCGAGCTTGGGGTTGAGCCGCTCGCGGACCTTGTCGATCGTCGTCTTGAGCAGCGCGACGCCCGCGCAGCGCGAAGTACTCGCACTCGAGCGGCACGAGGACGCCGTCGGCGGCGGTGAGCGCGTTGACGGTGAGCAGGCCGAGCGACGGCTGGCAGTCGATCAGGATGACGTCGTAGTTGGCGACAGCCGGCCCGAGGACCCGCTGCAGGGTCTGCTCGCGGGCCACCTCGTGCACCAGCTGCACCTCGGCCGCGGACAGGTCGATGTTGGAGGGCAGCAGGTCCATGCCGGGCACGCCGGAGGGGACGACGACGTCGTCGAGGGTCGACGTCGCGCTCCATGAGCAGGTTGTAGACCGACAGCTCCATGTCGTGGGGGTTCAGTCCGAGGCCGACCGACAGCGACCCCTGCGGGTCGAAGTCGACCAGCAGCACCTTGCGGCCGTACTCCGCGAGCGCGGCACCCAGGTTGATGGTCGTCGTGGTCTTGCCGACGCCACCCTTCTGGTTGCACATCGCGATCACCCGCGCGTTGCCGTGCCGCTGCAGGGGCCGGAGCTCCGGGAGGTCGGGCATCGGCCGGCCGGTGGGCCCGAGCTGGACCTCCTCGGGCCGCTCGGCCTCCTGGGTGGACGTGCGCGCGGAGCCGCGGGGCTCAGGTCGCTCGAAGGGGATGGGGTCGCTCACGTCGTGGTGCTCTCCGGGTTCGTGGGATGGGGAAGGTGGGCGGGTCAGGGGCGGCATCTCAGGGGCTCCGCTGCCAGTCCTGCCCGACATTCCCGAGAAGATCCCGCCACCCATTTGTTCCGCCCCTCGTTTGTCGACTCGGCGACTTGTACCCCGAGCCTGCGGCGACAGTAGACCGCCGCTCGGACGGGAAACAACACGACACGGGTTACCCCCAGAAGAAGTCCAAATCTGTTGATGGATTGTGCAGTCGGCCCCGGTCCCGTGCACACCCCGACGCCTCCCTGTGCACAAACCTGTGTACGACGCTCGGGGCCAGCGGACGGGTCACAACCGGTGCATCGACGTGGTCAGCAGCACCAGCTCGCCGGCTTCGTCGGAGGCGTCGAGGTCGACGCGGGCGTCGATCACCCAGTCGCGGTGGCCCGCCGGGTCGTCGAGGGTCTGGCGCACGTTCCACCGTCGCCCGTCGACCTCGATCCGCAGCAGGTCGGGTCCGCGGGCGTCCCCGGCGGTGGAGATGGAGCGGTGCTCGGTGTAGTAGTCCTCGAGCGCGGAGTCCCAGGCGCTCCGCGTCATCTCGACCTCCAGGGGCGGGTCGGTCCGGTCGGCGGCCGACCGCTCCAGCCGGACCAGGCCGTCGACGTCGTCGCGGGCAGCGAGCTCGACCTTTCGGAACATCGCGTTGCGCACCATCACCCGGAACGGCCGCTCCTGGGCGGAGATCGGCCGCGGTGGTGGTGGCGGCCGGTGCTCCGCCAGCTCCAGCGCCACCCGGTGCACGGCCTCGGGGTCAGTCAGCGCCTCCCACTCGTCGAGCAACGAGGAGTCGGTCTGCCGCACGGTCTCCCCCAGCCACTCCGCCAGGTCGTCGAGCTCGGGGGTGCGGCACCGCTCGGGCACCGTCTGCCGGATCGTCCGGTAGGCGTCGGTCAGGTAGCGCAGCAGCAGCCCCTCCGAGCGGGCCAGCTGGTAGCGGGAGATGAAGTCGGTGAACGTCATCCCCTGCTCGAACATCTCCCGCACGACCGACTTCGGCGCGAGCGCGTCCTCGGGCAGCCACGGGTGGGTGGTCCGGTAGATCTCGTACGTCGCCTCCAGGAGCTCGGCGAGGGGCTGGGGCCAGGTGATCTCGTCGAGCAGCCGCATCCGCTCGTCGTACTCGAGGCCGTCGGCCTTCATCTCGGCGATCGCCTCGCCGCGGGCGGCGTTCTGCTGGGCCCACAGGATCTGCCGGGGCCCCTCCAGGACCGCCTCCACCACCGAAACCAGGTCGAGAGTGTAGGTCGGCTCCTCCGGGTCGAGCACGTCGAAGGCCGCCAGCGCGAAGTGGGCCAGCGGCTGGTTGAGCGCGAAGTCCTCCGGAAGGTCGACCGTCAGCCGGTAGCGGCGGCCGTGCTCGTCCACCTCGTCGAGGCGGGTGACGGTCCCCGAGTTGAGCAGGCTGCGTGCGAGCCGCAGTGCGCGGCGGGCCAGCTTCAACCGCTGCCGGGGATCCTCGTGGTTGTCGGTGAGCAGCCGCCGCAACACCGGGAAGGCGTCCTCCTCGCGCGAGAGGACGTGGATCAGCATCGAGTTGTCGACCCGCATCCTGGACACCAGCTGCTCGGGAACGCCGGCAACCAGCTTGTCGTAGGTCTGCTCGGTCCACACGACCGTGCCCTCGGGCGGCTTCCGCAGCTGGGCCTTGCTCTTCCTCTTGGCCCGCTTCTCCTCGCTCATCGCGGCGTTCTTGGCCTCGGCCTTCTTCTTCGCGCGCGCGTTCTCGATGACGTGTTCGGGCGCCTGGACCACGACGTAGCCGGCGGTGTCGAAGCCCGCCCGCCCCGCGCGGCCGGCGATCTGCTGGAACTCACGGGTGCGCAGGATCCGCTGGCGGGTGCCGTCGAACTTCGCCAGGCCGGTGAACAGCACGGTCCGGATCGGCACGTTGATGCCGACCCCGAGGGTGTCCGTCCCGCAGATCACCTGCAGCAGGCCGAGCTGGGCGAGCTGCTCGACCAACCGTCGGTAGCGGGGCAGCATGCCCGCGTGGTGGACCCCGATCCCCTGCCGCAGCAGCTTGGAGAGCGTCTTGCCGAAGCCGGCGCCGAACCGGAACGGGCCGAGCCTCTCTGCGATCGCCTCCTTGTCGGCCCCCGCGGTCGCCTTCAGCCCGGCGAAGCCGAGCAACGAGGTGGCGTGCTCGACCGCCGCCGCCTGGGTGAAGTGCACGACGTAGACCGGCGCCTGGTGGGTGGTCACCAGCTCCTCCAGCGTCTCCGGGAGGGGCGTCATCGCCCACGAGAAGGTCAGCGGCACCGGGCGCTCGGCATCGCTCGACGATCGCGGTCTCCCGGCCGGTACGACGCGTGAGGTCGTCCGCGAGCGCGGTCATGTCGCCGAGCGTCGCCGACATCAGCAGGAACTGCGCCCTCGGCAGCTCCAGGATCGGCACCTGCCAGGCCCAGCCCCGGTCCGGCTCGGCGTAGAAGTGGAACTCGTCCATCACGACCAGGCCCACGTCGGTGGCGCCGCCCTCCCGCAGGGCGATGTTCGCGAGCACCTCTGCGGTGCAGCAGATGACAGGGGCTTCGGAGTTGACCGAGGCGTCGCCGGTGAGCATGCCGACGTTGTCGGCGCCGAACACCTCGCAGAGGGCGAAGAACTTCTCACTCACCAGCGCCTTGATCGGAGCCGTGTAGAAGCTGACGCTCGCTCGTGTCGGCCAGCGCTGCCGCGTGCGCGGCGAGGGCCACCAGCGACTTCCCGGAGCCGGTCGGGGTGGAGAGGATGACGTTGCTGCCGCTGAGCAGCTCGAGGATCGCCTCGTCCTGGTGGGGGTAGAGCTCCAGCCCCTGCCCCGAGACCCAGCCGGTCAGGGCGTCGTACACCTCGTCAGGCGTGGCGCCGGCCGGGATGTCCAGCACTAGTTTCGCGCCCTGGGATGCGCGGTCGCGAACACCTCACGCAGGTTGTCGACCGTGACCAGCGTGTAGACCTGCGTGGTGGTGACCGAGGCGTGCCCGAGCAGCTCCTGGACCACCCGCACGTCGGCCCCGCCGTCGAGCAGGTGGGTGGCGAACGAGTGCCGCAGGGTGTGCGGCGAGACGTCCCGGGTGACCCCGGCCCGTTCGGCGGCGCGGACCAGCACCGCCCACGCCGACTGCCGCGAGAGCCGTCCGCCGCGCGCGTTCAGGAAGAGCGCGGCCGTCCCGGAACCGACCGCCACGAGCTCCGGCCGCCCGCGCACGAGGTAGGCGTCGACCGCCTCCAGGGCGTAGGAGCCGACCGGGACCAGGCGTTCCTTGCTGCCCTTGCCGCGCAGCAGGACCGTGCCGTCGACGGTGTCCAGGTCGTCCACGTCGAGGCCGACGGCCTCGGAGATCCGGGCACCGGTGCCGTAGAGCACCTCGAGCAGGGCCCGGTCCCGCAGCGCGAGCGTCGTCCCGGCGGCGCCGGCGGCCTCCAGGATCGCCTCGACGTCCGCCAGCGGGAGCGCCTTGGGCAGCCGCTTCGCGGGGGACGGCGGCTTGACCGAGGCGGCCGGGTCGCTGGTGGCCAGCCCGTCGCTCACCGCGAACTTGTGGAAGCCCCGGACCGCCACCAACGTGCGCGCCGCCGACGTCGAGCTGAGCGCGGGGTGGTCGGCGTCGCCCTCCCGCAGCCGGACCAGGAACGAGGTCACGGTGGCCTCCGTGACGGCGTCCAGGCTCTCGATCCCGAGCTCGTCGAGGTACGCCTGGTACCTCCGCAGGTCACGGCGGTACGACGTGAGCGTGTTGGCCGCCAGGCCCCGCTCCACCGAGAGGTGGTCGAGATAGGTGCGGATCGCGCGGACGATCAACTCAGCGCATGCTCCAGCGACACCGCATCGATGCCCACCGCCTCGCCCACGGGCGCGTTGGTGAGCTGTCCCGCGTGGGTGTTCAGCCCCAGGGCGAGGCTGCGGTCGTCGCGGCAGGCCTGCTGCCAGCCCTTGTCGGCCAGGGCCACGGTGTAGGGCATCGTGGCGTTGGTGAGCGCGTAGGTGGAGGTGTTGGGCACCGCCCCCGGCATGTTGGCCACGCAGTAGAACACCGAGTTGTGCACCTCGTAGGTCGGGTCGGCGTGGGTGGTGGCCCGGGTGTCCTCGAAGCACCCGCCCTGGTCGACGGCGATGTCGACCAGCACCGAGCCCGGCTTCATCTGGGAGACCAGGTCGTTGCTGACCAGCTTGGGCGCCTTGGCCCCGGGGATGAGGACGGCCCCGATCACCAGGTCGGCCTCGACCACCTGCTGCCGGATGGCCATGGCCGAGGACGCGAGCCCGTGGACGCGGTTGTTGTAGCGCCAGAAGGACAACCGCAGCTTGTCGAGGTCGGTGTCGAGGAGGGTCACGTCGGCCCCCATGCCGAGGGCGATGTTGGCGGCGTTCTGGCCGGCCACGCCCGCACCGATGACGACGACCTTGGCGTTCGCGACGCCGCCCACGCCGCCCAGCAGAACCCCGCGCCCGCCCTGCGCCTTCATCAGCGAGTGGGCGCCCACCTGGGGTGCCAGGCAGCCGGCCACCTCCGACATCGGGTACAGCAGGGGCAGCGAGCCCGACGGCAGCTGCACCGTCTCGTAGGCGATCGCGGTCACCTTCCGCTCGATCAGCTCCTCGGTGAGGGGCTTGTCGGCGGCGAGGTGGAGGTAGGTGAAGAGGGTCAGTCCCTCGCGCAGCCGGTGGTACTCCTCGGCGACCGGCTCCTTGACCTTGAGCACCAGGTCGGCGGTGCCCCACACCTCGTCGGCGGAGTCGAGGATCTTGGCCCCGGCTGCGACGTACTCCTCGTCCATGATCTGGGAGCCGGTCCCGGCGTTCTTCTCGATGAACACCTCGTGGCCGTGCTCCGCGAGCTCGTGGGCTCCGACCGGGGTGATCGCGACGCGGTACTCGTGGTTCTTGACTTCCTTCGGTACGCCGACCTTCACCTGCTGCTCTTCCCTTCGGTGTGACCACCACCACGTTCGGTGGTGACGGGTGGAGACTACTCCCCCGCGGGTCGGCGCCCGGCGTAGCCCTTGCGCGGCGACGAGAAGCACGGCCAGGACGATCGGCGCGTCGCGCAACCGGCCGTCGAGCGCCGCAGCGAGCAGCTCCTCGAAGTCGACCCAGAGCGTCTCCATGTCGGCCTCCTCGTGCTCGGGCACGAAGTCGCCGCGGTCGGTGTGCGTCAGGTCGCGCGCGAGGTAGAAGTGCATCAGCTCCGACGAGATCCCCGGCGAGGAGTACGTCGACGTCGAGCCCGACCCACTCCCCCGCCTCGAGCCCCGCCTCCTCCCGCAGCTCCCGGCGGGCCACCTCCAGCGGATCCTCGCCGTCGACGTCCAGCAGCCCCGCGGGCAGCTCGACGAACCGGCGCCGGGCGGCATGGCGGTACTGGCGCAGGCACAGCACGCGGTCCTGCTCGTCGAGCGCCACGACGACCGCCGCGCCCGGGTGCTCGAGCACGAGCCGGCGGAACGCCTCGCCGCTCAGCGTCGTCGGGATGCCGGATCATGTCCGCCCGCAGCGCCATCACCCAGTCGTCGCGGAACAGGTCGGTGCTGTCCTCCACCGGCCAGGACTCGGCGGCATCCCCCAGCTCGGGAGTCGGCGTCGGCATGCGCACGACGGTAGCGGGTAACGTGCCTGACGCCATCGACTCAACGAGGGAGCAACGAAGTGTCCGATGTCGCCAGTCTGACCCAGGCCGAGGCCGCCGAGCGCGCGGCGCTGATCGACGTCCAGCGGTATGACATCGCCGTGGACATGCGCGGGTTGCTGGACGGCGACACCCTGGAGTCGATCTCCACGATCACCTTCACCTGCCGCGAGCCCGGCGCCGAGACGTTCCTGGACTGCGTCGCCGACGTTCGCTGGGCCACGCTCAACGATCGCCCGCTCGACCTCGGCAGCGTCGCCGGCGGCCGGATCCCGCTCCGCGACCTGGCCGCCGACAACGTCGTGGTGGTCAGCGCCGCCCAGTCCGACACCGCGAGCTCGACCGGCATCCTGCGCACGGTCGACCCGTCCGACAAGCTGGTCTACGTCTGGACCTCCTTCGAGCCCGACGCGGCGCGGCGGGTGTGGGCCTGTTTCGACCAGCCCGACCTGAAGGCGCCACACGGGTTCACGGTCCTGGCGCCCGATGAGTGGCTGGTCACCAGCAACTCCGCGCCCGGCTCGATCGAGGAGCACGCCGACGGCGGCCGCCGGTGGGAGTTCCCCGACACACCGCCGCTGTCGACGTACGTCGTCGTCGTCAACGCCGGGCCGTTCCACGAGATCCGAGAGGAGCGCGGCGGCCACAGCCTGGGGCTCTTCTGCCGCCAGTCGCTCAGGAGCAACCTCGAGCGCGACGCCGCGCACCTGTTCGAGCTCACCGCCCAGGGGCTGGCGTTCTTCGGGGAGCAGTTCGGCCAGCCCTTCCCGCAGGAGCGCTACGACCAGGTGTTCGTGCCCAACATGGGTGGCGCGATGGAGAACTGGGGCTGTGTCACCTGGACCGACAGCGTGCTGCACCGCAGTCCGCCGACCCACGGCCAGCGCGAGAACGTCGCCAACGTGCTGCTGCACGAGATGGCACACATGTGGTTCGGGGACCTGGTGACCATGCGGTGGTGGGACGACCTGTGGCTCAACGAGGCGTTCGCCTCCTGGGCTTCGACCTGGGCGGAGGTCAACGCGACGTCGTACGCCGACGCGGAGGCCACCTTCCTGGCCGGCCTCAAGCTCGAGGGCTACCGCATGGACATGGGCCCGGCCACGCACCCGATCCGCGGCGAGGTGCCCGACGTCGCCCAGGCGATGGCCAACTTCGACGCGGTGACCTACATCAAGGGACAGAGCACACTGCGGCAGCTGGCGGCCTACGTCGGAGAGGAGTCGTTCGTCGAGGGGCTGCGCTCCTACTTCCGCGCGCATGCCTGGGGCAACGCCCGGCTCCACGACCTGATCTCCGCGGTCGGGGACGCCTCCGGGCGGGACCTGACCGACTGGACCAGCGCGTGGCTCGACCAGGCCGGCACCGACACCCTCTCCCTGTCCGGGGGCGAGGTGGTGGCCTCCGGCCCCGCGGGCCAGGAGCCGCGGCAGCACCGGATCGACATCGGCTCCTTCACGGCGCGGGACGAGGGACTGGTCAGGGTGGCGACCACCGCGGTCGAGACCGGGGGCCTGCGCACGCCCGTTCCCGACCTTCCCGGGGCCGACCTGCACCTGGTCAACGACGGTGACCTGACCTTCGCTGCGGTACGCACCGACGAGGCATCACTGCAGACGCTCCTTGAGCGCGCCGGGGATCTGCCCGACCCCCTCTCCCGGGCCCTCGGGGTCTCCACGGCCTGGGACATGCTGGTCAAGGGCGAGCTGGCGGCCGACGACCTGCTCACCTGCGTCCTGGACGTGCTGACGTCCGAGCGCAGCCCGGCGGTGGTCGAGCCCTTCCTGGGCCTCGCCCTGCGCGCGGCCGACCAGTGGACGCCCATCTCGCACACACCCCGCCAGCTCTCGCGGCTGGCCGAGACCGCGGCCGAGCTGGCCGAGCACCCGGACCACCGGGCGGCGGCGCTGCGCACGCTGGCCGCGGCGGCGTCCGAGCCGGAGCACTTTGACCTGCTCGAGGACGCCGCGGCCGGCGACACCGACCTCGCCTGGCGGGTGCTCGTCCGGCGCGCCGCCCTCGGTTCGTACGACTCGGCGACGGTCGAAGCCCTCGAGGAACGCGACCCCGACCCGGACGCCTGGGTCCGGGCGCTCGGGGTGACCGCGGCGCGCCCCGACCGCGACGCCAAGGACGAGGTGTGGGCGCAGGTCTTCGACAAGCGGTCGGTGCCCGCGGGAGCCCCGCTGCGGGAGCTGGCCCGGTGCTTCTGGCGCCCGGTCCAGCACGACCTGCTGCTGCCCTACGCCGAGTCCTACCTCGACGAGGTGGTGCGCCTGGCCGGTGGGGGCATGCTGGCCGTGATGAGCCTGGCCCGGATGATGTGGCCCACCGTCGGTGACGCCGCGTTCCTCGAGCGGGCCCGGCAGGTCGCCACGGAGCCGGACCAGGACCCGACCGTCCGGACCACCGTTCTCGGGGGCGCCGACACCCTGGAGCGGATGTTGCGCGCCCGAGGCTGACCCCGGGCCCAGGTCTCGACACGCCGGTCGCGACCCTTCGAGACGCTCGCTTCGCTCGCTCCTCAGGACACCGCCTCGTCCCTCGGTCGCGCGGCTCGCTCGACCACCATCAGCGGATCCGCTGGCGCGTCTCCGCTATTCGGTGTCGTCGTCGAGGCGGCGCAGGCCGCTCTCGTCGATCGGGAACCGCAGCTCCCGCTGCCGCTCGATGGCAGCACCGATCAGCCCGGCGAAGAGCGGGTGCGGGCGGGTCGGCCGGGAGCGCAGCTCGGGGTGCGCCTGGGTCGACACGTAGTAGGGGTGCACCTCGCGCGGCAGCTCCACGAACTCGACGAGGCCGAGGTCCGGGTTGGTGCCCGAGAACACGAGGCCGGCGGCCTCGAGCTGCTCGCGGTAGTGGTTGTTGACCTCGTAGCGGTGCCGGTGGCGCTCCGCGATCGTCGCCTCGGCGTACGCCTCGCGGACGACGGTGCCCTCGGAGAGCGAGGCCGGGTAGAGGCCGAGCCGCATGGTGCCGCCGAGGTCCCCGGCGCCGTCGACGAAGGACTTCTGCTCCTCCATGGTGGCGATCACCGGCTCCGGACAGTCGGGGTCGAACTCCGTGGAGGCGGCCTTCTCGAGGCCGGCCACGTTGCGGGCGTACTCGATGACCATGCACTGCAGGCCCAGGCACAGCCCGAGGGTGGGGATGCCGTGCGTGCGCGCGTAGGTCAGCGCGCCGAGCTTGCCCTCGATCCCGCGGATCCCGAATCCCCCGGGCACGCAGATCGCGTCGACGTCGCTGAGGTGGCGGGCGGCGCCGGCCGGGGTCTGGCACTCGTCGGAGGCGATCCAGCGCAGGTGCACCCGGGCCTCGTGGGCGAAGCCGCCGGCCCGCAGGGCCTCCACCACCGACAGGTAGGCGTCGGGCAGGTCGATGTACTTGCCGACCAGGCCGACCGTGACCTCCTCCTGCGGATGGTGCACGCGGCGGAGCAGGTCGTCCCACATGGTCCAGTCGACGTCGCGAAAGGGCAGCGCCAGACGTCGTACGACGTAGGCGTCGAGACCCTCGCGGTGCAGCACCTTGGGGATGTCGTAGATCGACGGCGCGTCGGCGGCGGTGACCACGGCCTCCTCGTCGACGTCGCACATCAGCGAGATCTTCTTCTTGATCCCGTCGGGCAGCTCCCGGTCGGCCCGGCAGACGACGGCGTCGGGCTGGATACCGATCGACCGGAGCGCGGCCACGGAGTGCTGGGTCGGCTTCGTCTTGAGCTCGCCGGACGGCCCGATGTAGGGCACCAGCGAGACGTGGAGGAAGAAGCAGTTGTCGCGGCCGATGTCGTGGCGGACCTGGCGCGCGGCCTCGAGGAACGGCAGCGACTCGATGTCGCCGACGGTGCCGCCGATCTCGGTGATCACCACGTCCACGCTCTGCCCCTGGGCTGCCCATGGCCTGGATCCGGTCCTTGATCTCGTTGGTGATGTGCGGGATCACCTGGACCGTGTCACCGAGGTAGTCGCCGCGACGCTCCTTGGCGATGACGCTGGAGTAGACCTGGCCCGTGGTCACGTTGGCGATCTGGCCGAGGTCGGTGTCGAGGAAGCGCTCGTAGTGGCCGATGTCGAGATCGGTCTCGGCCCCGTCGTTGGTGACGAACACCTCGCCGTGCTGGAACGGGTTCATGGTGCCCGGATCCACGTTGAGGTAGGGGTCCAGCTTCTGCATGGTGACCCGCAGACCGCGGGACTTGAGGAGATTGCCCAGACTGGAGGCCGTCAGGCCCTTGCCGAGCGAGGAGGCGACGCCCCCGGTCACGAAAACGTGCTTGGTGGGGGTCGGATGCTTCACGGACCTCCATGTTACCGGAGGGGTACGGCTCCGTCCGAACCCGACGCACCGAAGGAGCCGCCCTTGTCCGCCAGCGAGCGCACGAGCGCGAGCGCGGTGGTCACCTGGCCGACCGCCAGTTCGACCCCGTCGACGGTCGTGACCCTCCCGGCCTCGGGTCGCGTCCGCAGGGCGGCCACGTCGCCGTTCGTGCCGGATCGGGTGTCGCCGGCCACCACGACCCCGACGCGCCCGCGAGGCGAGTCCGGCGAGCAGGCCGCCGAGGATGTCGTCGTCGGTGTCGTCGCCGAGGACGACCAGCACCAGCGGGGCACGGCCTGGCTCTTGCTCGGGCGAGACGACGAGGTCGGCCCCGGCGAGGCTCTGCCGGATGGAGGTGGGCTGTTGTCCAGCCCCGGCGCCGGCCTTCTCCTCGGTGGCGATGGCGGCGCCGAGCAGCTGCCCCATGCGTTCGTACGTCGGCGCGTCCTGGTCGGCGGCTCCGGAGCCGAGCTGGGTCATCAGCTGGCTGCCCAGAGTGTCGACCAGGGACTTCTCGCCGGGGTCGACGAGACCGGGCTGCAGCGCGTACTTCGCCCTCGACGGTCCCGGCCGCGTGCTCGATCTGGCCGACCAGGCCCTCGATGACCCGCTGGTCGGCGCCGGGGAGGCTCACCAGGGCGACGGACCGCCCGGCCAGCTGCTCGTCGTACAGCCGGGTTGCGGTGGCCGTCGCGAAGGCGTCGCCGAACTCCGTGGCGTGGCTCGGCCTGCCTGTCCTTCGGCTGGGCGGAGGTCGAGGTCAGGGCGTCACGCCCGACCTCCGACAGCGGACCACCGCCGAGGACCACCCCGACGGCCAGGGCGAGGAAGACCGCGACGAGCGTGACGACGTGCTGGCGGAACGAGATCAACGGAACAGTCCTTGCAGGTAGTCGGTGAGGGCGGTCAGCCACTCCTGGCCCACCGGGGTCACGGCGACGGCCGTCGCCAGCGCGAGCAGGCCGGCGACCAGCACCAGGAACACGTGGCGTGGCCGGACCCGGCCGGAGTAGAGCAGGTACACGGACGCCGCGTCGACGAGCAGATGTCCGACCTTGAGCCGGGTCAGGTAGGTGCCGGCGAGGCCGGGGTTCTGGCGGTCCAGGACCTCCTCGAGGCTCGCGTGCAGGCCGACGCCGACGATCAGCCGGGCATCCTCGGCCTCCAGCAGCAGCAGCGCGGTGTCCTCGCTGGTGGCGGAGGACTCCAGCGGCAACGGGCGGACGCCGAGCCGCTCGAGCTGCTCGGCGTGGAGCCTCCCGCCGCTGTCGACCCGGACGACCACGTCGCGCGCTGCCCGCAGCGCCTTGGCCGAGGGTCGTTCGGCGTCCCCGGCGGTGTTGGAGAGGAGCACGATGTCGGGACGGAGACCGGCGTCCAGGAGCAGGTCGGCGCCCCGGTCGACACCGACCAGCACCGGGTCCTGCTCGCGGATGAAGGCCTCGATCGAGGCGAGGCGGCGTCGGCTCCCGCTCCCCGGCACGACGACGACCACGGGTCGACCCGCGATCCTCGTGGCCGGCTCGGGCAGGCCGAGCCCGTGGAGGAGCAGCCCCTCCTCGCGGCGGAGGAACTCGGTGCTGTTGTGGGTGAAGGTCTCGAGCTGGCTGCCCATCCCGGCCCGGGCCTGGTCCATCTCCCGGTCCACCGTGTGGCCGTCGACCTCGCGGCCCATCGCCACCGCCGCGCCGTCGACGAACACCACCTCGTCGTGGACCCGGACCGCGGCGCCGTCGGCGATCCCGAAGGCCCCTTCGACCTGGTCGAGCACGAGGATCCCCGCCTCGGACAGCACCTGGGGTCCGAGGTTGGGGAAGCGCCCCGAGAACATCGGCGGCGGCGTTGAGGACCGCGGAGACACCGGCGTCGACCAGCGCCTGCGCGGTCGCCCGGTCCATGTCGAGGTGGTCGAGGACGGCGATGTCGCCGGGACGCAGCCGGGGCAGCAGGACCCGGGTCCGGCGCTCGACGCGGGCGGTACCGGTCAGTCCGGGAGCGGTGGTCCCCGGTCGGGGTCGGGTAGCAGGCTTCATGTCCGGGCAATGGTGTCAGCCGGGAGGGCGGGTTCCCGGCAACCGCGGGACCGGCGCGTCGCTCTGCGGGCCTAGCTCAGTGCGCGGGCCGGCTGGGCGGCCTCGAGCAGCTCGCGGGCGTGCGCGAGGGCGGTGTCGGACTCCTCCATGCCGGCGAACATCCGGGACAGCTCACGCTCACGCGCGACCGGCGTCGAGGGCGGTCAGTCCCGAGGTGGTCACCGAACCGTCGCTGGACTTCACGACGACGACGTGGTGGTCGGCGTACGCCGCGACCTGCGGCAGGTGGGTGACGACGAGGACCTGGGCGGAGCGCGCCAACCTCGCCAGCCGACGCCCGACCTCGCCGGCGGCCTTCCCGCCGACGCCGGCGTCGACCTCGTCGAAGACGAAGGTGGGGACCGGGCTGGTCGCCGCGAGCGACACCTCGAGCGCGAGCATCACCCGGGAGAGCTCGCCCCCGGAGGCCACCTTGGCGAGCGGTCGCGGCTCGGACCCGACGTTCGCGGCGAGGAGGAGCTCCACGTCGTCGACGCCGGTGGAGGTGAACCGCAGGACGCGGTCGCCGACCCGCAACCCGGGTGGTTCGGCGTCCTCGGGCAGCTCCTGCTGCCGGACGGCCACCTCGATCCGGGCGTGCGGCATGGCCAGGAGCTCGAGCTCCGCGGTCACCTCGCCAGCCAGTCGGGTCGCCGCCTCGGTCCTGGCCGCTGAGAGCGCGCCGGCGAGGTCGCCGAGCCGGCTGCGGAGGTCGTCCCGCTCGGCACGGAGCTCCTCGATCCGGTCATCGGTGTGGTCGAGGTCGGTCAGCCGGGTGGCCGAGCTCTCGGCCCAGGCCAGGACCTCGTCGACCGTCTCGCCGTACTTGCGGGTGAGGGCGGTCAGCGCCGCCCGCCGCTCGGAGACGGCGGCGAGCCGGACCGGGTCGCTCTCCACCCGGGAGGCGTACGACGCCACGTCGGCGGCGACGTCGGACAGCAGGTAGGAGATCTCGGCCAGCCGGTCGGCCAGCTCGGCGGCCTCGGTGTCGTGCTCGCGGACGCTCTCCAGCAGGGTGCGGGCGGCCGAGGTGGTGGCCAGGGCGTCGGGCTGCTCCCCGTCCGAGGACAGGGCCTCCCGGGCCTGCTCGGCGGCGGTGCGAAGGGTGTCGGCGAAACCGAGCCTGGACTCCTCCCCCGCCAGCGTCGTCGTCCTCGCCCGGCTCGGGGCCGACCGCCTCGATCTCGGAGAGCCCGAACCGCAGCTGGTCGGCCTCCCGGGCCCGGTCGCGGGACGTCGCGACCACCTCGGCGAGCTCGGCCTCGGTCGCGGCCAGGCGGTCGTGGAGGTGGGAGTACTGCGCCAGCAGGTCGGCGATGTCGTCGCCGCCGAACCGGTCGAGCGCCTCCCGCTGCGCCCGAGCCTGGAGCAGCCGGTGCTGGTCGGACTGTCCGTGGACCGCGACGAGGGGTTCGGCGAGCTCGGCCAGGACCGAGACCGGGACCGAGGCGCCGCCGACGAAGGCCCGCGATCGGCCCTCGACGGAGACGTTGCGGGCCAGGACGACACGGTCGTCCTCCACCTCCCCGCCGGCGTCCTCCACCGCGCCGGCGAAGTGGTCCGACGCCGACGCCCGGACGACGCCCTCGACCCGGGCGGCCCGGGCGCCGGTGCGCACCGCGCCGCTGTCGGCGCGGCCACCCAGGATCAGGCCGAGGGCGGTGACGAGCATGGTCTTGCCGGCGCCGGTCTCACCGGTGATGACGGTCAGGCCCGGGCCGAGCTCGAGGGTCGAGGAGTCGATCACCCCGAGGGATCCGATCCGGATCTCCTCAAGCATCGGCACCCTCTCCGCTGCGCCGCCGCGCGGCCGCACCCCGCCAGCCCTCGACGGGCAGGCCGAACTTGGCCACCAGCCGGTCGGTGAACGGCGCCTCGTGCAGGCGGACCAGGCGCACCGGGGTCGCGCCGCGGCGGACCTCGATCCGGGCTCCCGGCGGCAGGTCGACCGTCCGCCGCCCGTCGGCCCACAGGACCCCCGCGCCCTCGGTGTGGCTCAGCACCTCCAGCGCGATCACCGAGGTGGGGGCGACGACCAACGGCCGGGCGAACAGGGCGTGGGCGCTCAGCGGGACGATCATCAGCGCCTCCACGCCCGGCCACACGACCGGCCCGCCGGCACTGAAGTTGTAGGCGGTCGACCCGGTGGGCGTGGCGCACACGACGCCGTCGCAGCCCCAGCGCGAGAGCGGCCGTCCGTCGATCTCGACGACCAGCTCGATCATCCGCTCGCGGGCGGCCTTCTCCACGCTGGCCTCGTTGAGCGCGAAGGTGCTGGTCACCAGCTCACCCTCGCGGCGGACCGACACGTCGACGGTGAGCCGGTCCTCGGCGGTGTAGCGGCGCTGCACGATCGCGTCGATGGTGGACTCGACGTCGTCGTACTCCGCCTCGGCGAGGAACCCGACGTGGCCCAGGTTGACGCCCAGCAGCGGCGTCCCGCTCGAGTGGGTGATCTCGGCGGCCCGCAGGATGGTGCCGTCACCGCCGATCACGAGCGCCAGCTCGCAGTCGTGGCCGGCGTCGCCGACGTCCTCGATGATCTCCAGGGCTGGGTCGAACTGGGCGGTGTCGAGGCCGAGCTCGGCCGCCTCGGCGGCCAGCAGACGCACGACCAGTCCGTGGCCCGTCAGTGCCTTGCAGAAGGCGCGGGCGACCTCGTGGGCCTCCGCCCGGCCGGTGTGCGTGAGCAGGAGCACCCGGCGGGGGACGCTGCCCGCCGCCGTGTCGTCCCCGCCGCTGGTCGGTGTCACGGGTCAACCTTCTCACTCGTCACCCCCGGGGCACCTGCGCCATGCACAACGGCAGCGATGTCGGTCGCCTCCACCCGGGCCGGGCCGCGGTGCAGCCACACGAAGAACTCCACGTTCCCCGACGGTCCCGGCAGCGGGCTCGGCGTGACCATCCGGGCGCCCCATCCCCGCTCGGCCGCCGCCTCGACCACGGTCAGGACGGCCTCGGTCCGCAGGGCGGGGTCGCGGACCACGCCGCCCTTGCCGACCCTGTCCTTGCCGACCTCGAACTGCGGCTTGACCATCAGCGCGAGGTCACCGTCCGGCGAGGTGACGGCCAGCAGGGCGTCGAGGACCAGGACCAGGGAGATGAACGACAGGTCGCCCACCACCAGGTCGACGGGGTCACCGACCACCGCGAGGCTCAGGTCGCGGACGTTGGTCCGGTCGTGGACGACCACCCGCTCGTCCTGCCGGAGCCGCCAGGCCAGCTGCCCGTACCCCACGTCGACGGCCACGACCTCGCGGGCGCCGTGCCGCAGCAGTACGTCGGTGAACCCGCCGGTGGACGCACCGGCGTCCAGGCAGCGCCGGCCGCGGACCGCCAGCCCCGCCGGCTCGAACACCGCGAGCGCGCCGGCCAGCTTGTGCCCACCCCGCGAGACGTAGTCCGGTCGGT
This sequence comes from uncultured Actinomycetota bacterium, assembly GCA_963848795.1. Taxonomy (GTDB): domain Bacteria; phylum Actinomycetota; class Actinomycetes; order Propionibacteriales; family Nocardioidaceae; genus Nocardioides. Next base: position 69,207 of record CAWKEX010000016.1, on the reverse strand, counting down.
CCGGGTCGTCGGTGACGACGATCGCGACGTCCGTGGTGACGCCGGTGGCCGGCTTGGTGGCCAGGGCCCCGGACACGCTGACCCGGCCGGCCGCGATCAGCTCGCTGGCGTGCTCTCGGGACCGGGCGAGTCGCCGCCGGACGAGCTCGGCGTCCAGGCGCTGCCGACGTGGCGGCACGGCCGCCGGTTCAGGCGCCGGCCGGGCCGTCGAGCGCCTGCCGGAGCCGTTCGTGGGCGCGCTCGAAGACGGCCGGGTGCTCCTCGACCGGGCGTGTCGTCGAGCCCCTGCATGCGAGGTGAGCACGTCGTCGACCTCCTCGACGCCCGTGCGCTCCGGCTCGGCGAACTCCTGGCCGGTCTCGGCCGGGTCGACGTCGGGAGGATGCTCCGGCTGATCGGTCTCCGGGGTGTGCTCGGTCATGCGCCGAGATTACCCCGGTCGGTCCCGGTCGTCGGCGTTGGGCGCGGCCAGGCCGCTCACGTCCGCGGCCGAGCCGGAGCGGTCGAGGTGGTCCCAGAGCGGCAGACGCGACCGCCCGCCACCAGTCGTCCGCGGTCCCCGTCTCCGGACACCTCCAGCACGCCCCTCCGCGACCGTCGCCCGCCAGCCGCCGCACCGCCAGCCGGCGCCGTCCCGGTCCGGCGCCGGGTGAGGCACGAACAGGCCCTCGAGGTCCGTCGGCGAGGTACGTCGGCCGCAGCTCCGGGCCCGGCCGCGGCCAGCTCCGGCAGGCCCGTGACCCCGGTCATCACCAGCAGCGAGTCGATGCCGATGTTGTGGGCGCCCTCGATGTCGGTGTCGAGCCGGTCACCCACCATGAGCGGGCGGTGCCGCCCACCCGCCGGATGGTCTCGTCGAGCAGCGGCCGCTGCGGCTTCCCGGCCACCACGGCCTTCACCCCGCTGAACCGCTCGAGCATGCTCGACCATGACGCCGTGTCCCGGCGCCTGCCCGAACTTCGTCGGCAGGGACAGGTCGGTGTTGCTCGCGACCCACGGCAGGCCGTCGCGCACCCGCACGGCCGCGCGCATCACGTCGCGCCACACCACGTCGGGTCCGTAGCCGGTGGCCAGCGCCACCGCGCGCGCGTCGTCGACCGGCAGCCGGCTCCAGGCCCACGTCTCGCAGCGCCTCCTCGAGCCCGGCTGCGCCGAGGCAGGCGATCACGCCGCCCTCGCCGTGCCGCTCCACGAGCAGGTGGGCCGCGGCCTGGGCCGAGGTGACCACCTCGTGCGGGTCCGCCTCGACGCCGATCCCGGCCAGCTTCTCGACCACCGCCTCCGGCGGGCGGGAGGCGTTGTTGGTGATGAACGCGAGCCTCGTGCTCCCGCCCCGGAGCCGGGCGAGCTGGTCCGGCGCGCCGGGGACCGCCGCGGACTCGATGTAGACGACCCCGTCCAGGTCGAACATCGCCAGGTCGTAGGCCTCGACCAGCGGCTGCCTCGAGGCACCGAGCACGTCGCCCCTCCTTTCGAACTGCCGAGGATGGGCACCCTACGATGCTCCGATGGACTCCAGCCGCGTGGTCACGCCGCCGTACGTGGCGCGGACCGTTCCGGCTGGACCCGTTCCGGGCACTCATGCTGTCGCCGACCCGGGTCGGCGACCCCGCGTCGGCGCGCGCGTTCGCGCGGCCCTACCGAGACGTGGCGCGGCGCCTCGAGCGCTGGGAGCAGGAGGGCCACCTCCGCCGCGACCCGGAACCCGCGGTCTACCTCCACGAGTACACCGCCGCCGGCATGACCGTCCGTGGCCTCGTCGGGCGCCCTGAACCTCTCGCTGCGCGCCGACCAGCCGGACGAGCGGGTCGTGCTACCCGCACGAGGGGATCCACCCCGTCCAGGCCGCCGAGCTGGCGGACCGGATGACCGAGATGGGCATGAACCCGGCGCCGATCCTGCTCGTCCACCGCGGCCCGGCCGCCGTCCGCGAGCTGCTCCGGTCGGTGCTCGCCCGGCGCCGCGGACCACGAGTTCGACGACCGCAGCGGCGACCACCACCGGATCTGGGCGATCCGCGACCCGGGACCCGCGCCGACCTCGACAGCCTGCTGGCCGACTCCCGCGCGCTGATCGCCGACGGCCACCACCGGTACGCGGCCTACCTGCGCATGCAGGAGGCGTCGCCGGGGACCGCCGCCGACCGCGGGCCTGGCCATGCTGGTCGACCAGGACGACACGCCCGCTGTTCCTCGGCGCCATCCACCGCATCCTCGTCGGGACCACCCTCGACGGCGCTGCACAAGGCGGCGGCGAGCTTCGGCGCCTTCACCGCCCGCGGCTCGGCCGAGGCGGTGGCCGCGCTCGCTCCGGGCACGCTGGTCGTCACCGACGGCACGCGAGTGGGCGACGCTGGCCCTGGACCTCCCCGCGGGGACCGGCTGCGGTGGAGGTCCTCCACGACCGCGCTGCTCCCGGCGCTGCGACGCCAGCCCGACCGCGTCGAGCACCACCACTCGGTCGACGACACCCTGCGTCAGCCTGCCCCGCACCGGCGGCGTCGCCGTGCTGATGCCGGCCCCCGACTTCGACCTGGTCCGCCGGATCGTCGGCGGCGACCGGCTGCTGCCGGAGAAGGCCACCTCCTTCCAGCCCAAGCCCAGCATGGGCGTGCTCATGCGCTCGCTGCGCGACGAATGAGCCGGCCGGCCGAGCACCTCGACCTCGAACCGCGACGCGGCGCCCTGAGCGGTCCTGAAGAACCGCCGGCGCACGGACCCCGCTGACCTCGACGACGTCGTCGACGCGCCAGCTGGCGACCGACCTGCGGACCCGCCCGGACCACACGCAGCAGTCGAGGCGTCGACCTGGTGCCGGGACCGGGTCCGGCTCGTCGGGCCTGGGCACCACCACCCGGAACGTCCAGAGCGTGTCGCCGCTCGGCAGGACACGCTCCTCCGGTGGCTGCGGAGACCCGCCCGACGAGCCGGACCTCGTTGACCGCCTCGGTTGCGGTTGGTTGTCTGTGCTGACGTGGACGCTGACATGCACCGATCACCTCCACGTGCCAATCTCGCGGCGGATCGCCGACAACGGGCGGCGGGCTAGCGCGCGGTCTGTGGAAAGGGCTGTCCGGAAGCGTGCCTGTGGACCACGGGTGGCCCGCAGTACGGAACCGAAAGGGCCTGGAAATAGCACCAGGGGCCACCCGTGACGGGTGGCCCCTGGTCTGAAGTATGTCCGGCGGCGTCCTACTCTCCCACAGCCTCTCGGTTGCAGTACCATCGGCGCTGAACAGGCTTAACTTCCGGGTTCGGGATGGGTCCGGGTGTTTCCCTGTTCGCTATGGCCGCCGTAACTCTGTCAACCACCTCGCCCCCGCTTTTGTGCGTGTGGGGGTGGGTGTGTTGGTTGGGACTGGTAGTGGACGCGCAGCATGGTTCTGGGTGGTGTGTGGTTGTGGACGCGGGCACGCGTGGTCGTCTCGTGTGTTTGTGGTGTTGTGGTTGTAGGGTGTGTGGGACAAGCCCTCGGCCTATTAGTACCGGTCGGCTGGGCATTGCTGCTGTACACCTCCGGCCTATCAACCCCATGTTCTGTGGGGGGCCTTACCCCATTATGTGGGTGGGAAACCTCATCTTGAAACGTGCTTCCCGCTTAGATGCATTCAGCGGTTATCACTTCCGAACGTAGCTAACCAGCCGTGCCCCTGGCGGGACAACTGGCACACCAGAGGTTCGTCCATCCCGGTCCTCTCGTACTAGGGACAGCCTTTCTCAAGTTTCCTGCGCGCGCGGCGGATAGGGACCGAACTGTCTCACGACGTTCTAAACCCAGCTCGCGTGCCGCTTTAATGGGCGAACAGCCCAACCCTTGGGACCTACTCCAGCCCCAGGATGCGACGAGCCGACATCGAGGTGCCAAACCATCCCGTCGATATGGACTCTTGGGGAAGATCAGCCTGTTATCCCCGGGGTACCTTTTATCCGTTGAGCGACGCCGCTTCCACATGCCGTGCGCCGGATCACTAGTTCCGACTTTCGTCCCTGCTCGACATGTCTGTCTCACAGTCAAGCTCCCTTGTGCACTTACACTCGCCACCTGATTGCCAACCAGGCTGAGGGAACCTTTGAGCGCCTCCGTTACATTTTAGGAGGCAACCGCCCCAGTTAAACTACCCATCAGGCACTGTCCCTGATCCGGATCACGGACCTAGGTTAGACATCTAGTACGACCAGAGTGGTATTTCAACGTTGACTCCACCCCCACTGGCGTGAGGGCTTCACAGTCTCCCACCTATCCTACACAAGCCGAACCAAACACCAATACCAAACTATAGTAAAGGTCCCGGGGTCTTTCCGTCCTGCCGCGCGTAACGAGCATCTTTACTCGTAGTGCAATTTCGCCGAGTCCATGGTTGAGACAGCGCCCAAGTCGTTACTCCATTCGTGCAGGTCGGAACTTACCCGACAAGGAATTTCGCTACCTTAGGATGGTTATAGTTACCACCGCCGTTTACTGGGGCTTAAATTCTCCGCTTCGACCCACAAGGGTCTAACAGGTCCTCTTAACCTTCCAGCACCGGGCAGGAGTCAGTCCGTATACATCGTCTTACAACTTCGCACGGACCTGTGTTTTTAGTAAACAGTCGCTTGGGCCTGGTCTCTGCGGCCCTCCCCGCTTCCCCCAGCTAGTGGGTTCACGGTTCGGGCCCCCCTTCTCCCGAAGTTACGGGGGCATTTTGCCGAGTTCCTTAACCATGGTTCGCTCGATCGCCTTGGTATTCTCTACCTGATCACCTGAGTCGGTTTGGGGTACGGGCGGCGCATAGCTCGCTAGAGGTTTTTCTCGACAGCATAGGATCACCCACTTCGCCCATAACGGCTCCGCATCACGATCTCAGACTCCACACTCGAAGTGAGACGGCCCGGATTTGCCTAGGCCTCGTCCTACATCCTTGGCCACGGACAACCATCGCCGTGGTTGGGCTACCTTCCTGCGTCACCCCATCGCTTGACTACTACCGGATCGGGTCCCACGCTCCGCCCACCGCCCTCACCCCGAAGGGTGCGGTCGCGACGAGGTTTCGGGTGGTTAGCATCACCGGGTTCGTCATGGGCGCTACTTTGCCGGTACGGGAATATCAACCCGTTGTCCATCGACTACGCCTGTCGGCCTCGCCTTAGGTCCCGACTTACCCAGGGCAGATTAGCTTGACCCTGGAACCCTTGATCATTCGGCGCACGGGTTTCTCACCCGTGATTCGCTACTCATGCCTGCATTCTCACTCGTGTCGCCTCCACCCCTGGATCACTCCGCGGCTTCACTGCCGACACGACGCTCCCCTACCCATCCACACACCTGAACCACCCCACGTAGCGGACGGCTGGGTTATACGTGTGAATGCCATAGCTTCGGCGGATGACTTGAGCCCCGCTACATTGTCGGCGCGGAATCACTTGACCAGTGAGCTATTACGCACTCTTTCAAGGGTGGCTGCTTCCAAGCCAACCTCCTGGTTGTCACTGCGACTCCACATCCTTTTCCACTTAGTCACCGCTTAGGGGCCTTAGCTGATGGTCTGGGCTGTTTCCCTCTCGACTACGGAGCTTATCCCCCGCAGTCTCACTGCTGCGCTCTCACTTACCGGCATTCGGAGTTTGGCTAACGTCAGTAACCTGGTCGGGCCCATCGGCTATCCAGTGCTCTACCTCCGGCAAGAAACACGCAACGCTGCACCTAAATGCATTTCGGGGAGAACCAGCTATCACGAAGTTTGATTGGCCTTTCACCCCTATCCACAGGTCATCCCCTCAGTTTTCAACCTAAGTGGGTTCGGTCCTCCACGTCGTCTTACCGACGCTTCAACCTGCCCATGGATAGATCACTTCGCTTCGGGTCTTGATCGTGCTACTCAAACGCCCTATTAGGACTCGCTTTCGCTACGGCTTCCCCACACGGGTTAACCTCGCAACACAACGCAAACTCGCAGGCTCATTCTTCAAAAGGCACGCCATCACCCCCACCCAACAAGGGGCATAAGGCTCTGACGGATTGTAGGCACACGGTTTCAGGTACTATTTCACTCCCCGCCAGGGGTACTTTTCACCTTTCCCTCACGGTACTTGTCCGCTATCGGTCATCAAGGAGTATTTAGGCTTAACGGGTGGTCCCGCCAGATTCACACGGAATTTCAGGGGTTCCGTGTTACTTGGGAAAACGCTCCACAGCCACACGCTTACATCTACGGGGCTATCACCCTCTACGGCGCCACTTTCCAATGGACTTCAACTTCACACAAGGTTTCTTACTCTGCGCCAGGCCGGCAGACTCAGACCGAGCGCTCCCACAACCCCCCACACGCAACCCCTGCCGGGTATCACACGCATGAGGTTTAGCCTCATCCGATTTCGCTCGCCACTACTCTCGGAATCACTGTTGTTTTCTCTTCCTGTGGGTACTGAGATGTTTCACTTCCCCACGTTCCCTCCACACACCCTATACATTCAGGTGCGGGTAACTGGACATGACTCCAGCTGGGTTTCCCCATTCGGACACCCCCGGATCACAGCTCGGTTGCCAACTCCCCAGGGCTTATCGCAGGCTCCTACGTCCTTCATCGGCTCTTGATGCCAAGGCATCCACCATGTGCCCTTCATAGCTTGTCTCCACAAACACACAACAACAACAACAAAGACACACAACCACACCACAGCACAAACACACGGCAGCAACAGCAGCTGACAACACGAGCAACAACCGATCAGAGCAACACTGCTACAAAGATGCTCGCGTCCACTATCCAGATCTCAAACAACCACAACACAACCAGCACACCCCACCACCCGAACCAGGCACGGCGCCTGATTCCTCAGGGCCCAACAGCGAGCCACCCAACCCACCCACACCCGCGCAAGCACAGATGCGAGGAGCCGGCCCCGATCCCTCCAGGACCCAACAGTGTTCCACACCCACCAGCAAGCCGGAAGCAGTACTGACACCGGTCGCACACCCCAGCGCACGGCAGGTCAACACTGTCGACGATTCCACTAGTGAGCACCCATCGACGATGCCACTAGTGAACACGCACCATGCGCGTCCCGAACATGACGGGGTCGGGGTGTGTGCTCCTTAGAAAGGAGGTGATCCAGCCGCACCTTCCGGTACGGCTACCTTGTTACGACTTCGTCCCAATCGCCAGCCCCACCTTCGACGGCTCCCTCCACAAGGGTTGGGCCACCGGCTTCGGGTGTTGCCGACTTTCGTGACGTGACGGGCGGTGTGTACAAGGCCCGGGAACGTATTCACCGCAGCGTTGCTGATCTGCGATTACTAGCGACTCCGACTTCATGGGGTCGAGTTGCAGACCCCAATCCGAACTGAGACCGGCTTTTTGGGATTCGCTCCGCCTTACGGCATCGCAGCCCTTTGTACCGGCCATTGTAGCATGCGTGAAGCCCTGGACATAAGGGGCATGATGACTTGACGTCATCCCCACCTTCCTCCGAGTTGACCCCGGCAGTCTCCCATGAGTCCCCACCACCCCGAAGGGCGTGCTGGCAACATAGAACGAGGGTTGCGCTCGTTGCGGGACTTAACCCAACATCTCACGACACGAGCTGACGACAGCCATGCACCACCTGTACACCGACAAAAAGGGGCCCCATCTCTGAGGCTTTCCGGCGTATGTCAAACCCAGGTAAGGTTCTTCGCGTTGCATCGAATTAATCCGCATGCTCCGCCGCTTGTGCGGGCCCCCGTCAATTCCTTTGAGTTTTAGCCTTGCGGCCGTACTCCCCAGGCGGGGCGCTTAATGCGTTAGCTGCGGCACGGAACCCGTGGAATGGATCCCACACCTAGCGCCCAACGTTTACGGTGTGGACTACCAGGGTATCTAATCCTGTTCGCTCCCCACACTTTCGCTCCTCAGCGTCAGGTAATGCCCAGAGAACCGCCTTCGCCACCGGTGTTCCTCCTGATATCTGCGCATTTCACCGCTACACCAGGAATTCCGTTCTCCCCTGCATACCTCTAGTCTGCCCGTATCGAAAGCAAGCCCCGAGTTAAGCCCGAGGTTTTCACTCCCGACGCGACAAACCGCCTACGAGCCCTTTACGCCCAATAATTCCGGACAACGCTCGCACCCTACGTATTACCGCGGCTGCTGGCACGTAGTTGGCCGGTGCTTCTTCTGCACCTACCGTCACTTGCGCTTCGTCGGTAGCTGAAAGAGGTTTACAACCCGAAGGCCGTCATCCCTCACGCGGCGTTGCTGGATCAGGCTTCCGCCCATTGTCCAATATTCCCCACTGCTGCCTCCCGTAGGAGTCTGGGCCGTGTCTCAGTCCCAGTGTGGCCGGTCACCCTCTCAGGCCGGCTACCCGTCGAAGCCTTGGTAGGCCATTACCCCACCAACAAGCTGATAGGCCGCGAGCACATCCCCCACCGAAAAAACTTTCCACACACCACCCATGCGGAGCAGTGGTCATATCCGGTATTAGTCACCGTTTCCGGAGGTTATCCCAAAGTGAAGGGCAGATTACTCACGTGTTACTCACCCGTTCGCCGCTCGAGTACCCCCGAAGGGGCCTTTCCGCTCGACTTGCATGTGTTAAGCACGCCGCCAGCGTTCGTCCTGAGCCAGGATCAAACTCTCCATCGAAAACACAGAAAATCCAAAACCTGACAACAAACCCTGACAAAAAAGCCAGAATCATCATCAAACCATCAACAACCCAAACCAAAGATCATCGACAGGGCATACAAACTAATTCGTCGACTATTGACACACTGTTGAGTTCTCAAAAATCAGACGCGCACCGACACAGACCCTCTCGGGCCGGCGCTGGGGCAACCTGCGAAAACTTACCGGTTCGGCCAGACCCAGTCAACTTGGGGTCCGCCCTCGCCGCCTGCACACGACCGACCCTCCGGGACCGGCTCGATGGCCGAGTCTCGGGGGCCGCTGTCGCGGCGACGACCAACGCTAGCGCTCCCCCGGTGAGGTACTCAACTCGGAATTTCATCGCGCTGTCCGGCGGCGCGGCAGGGCGGCCGCGCTCCGGTACGGCGACACCGTCGGCTCCCCCGTGCAGCCAGAACCGCCAGGGCCGGTCGGGCGCCCCGCGCAGGCCGACCCGGGGCCGGTCGAGACCGCCTCGGGGCCGGCTCCCCGAGCGTCGAGGGTGAGCGGCCCGGACGTCGAGGTCGGCGCCGTTCTGGTCGAGGTCGATGCCGAGGGCCCGGCACAGCCGGGCCGGGCCGCGGGCCAGGTCGCGGTCGCGGCGACCGCGGCCGGCGCTCCCGGGCGGTCTCGAGCCCGTCGACCACCTCGCCCGGCGCGCAGCAGGACGGCGCTGGCGCGTGCCCTCCGGGCCGCACGACGACGTTGCAGCAGTGGTGCATGCCGTAGGTGAAGTAGACGTAGAGGTGGCCCGGCGGGCCCGAACATCACCGCGTTGCGCGGGGTGCGGCCCGCGGTAGGCGTGCGAGCCGGGGTCGTTCGGCGCCGTCGTACGCCTCGACCTCGGTGAGCCGGACGGCGACGTCGCCGTGGCGCAGGACCGCGCCGAGCAGCGCGGGGCGCCACCTCGAGCACCGGGCCGGCCGAGCAGCGTCCGCAGCTCAGGCCGAGCCGGTCACGGTGCGCCGGCGACCGCGTCGCGCGAGCTCGGCCAGCTGCTCGCGGACCCGGTCGGGCGCGGTGCCGCCCCGGCCCGTCGCGCGAGGCGACCGAGCCCTCGACGGTGAGCACCGACGCGGACCGCCGGGCGTCAGGTGCGGCGAGATCTCGGCGAGCTGCGTCGTCGGTGAGCTCGTGCAGCTCGACGCCGAGCTCCTCGCAGCGGCGGACGCAGGCGCCGGCGACCTCGTGGGCGACCCGGAACGGCACGCCCTCGCGCACCAGCCACTCGGCGACGTCGGTGGCCAGCGAGAAGCCCTGGGGGGCGAGCTCGGCCATCCGCGCGGTGTCGAAGGTGAGCGTCGCGACCAGGCCGGTGAAGGCGGGCAGCAGCACCTCGAGGGTGTCGACGGAGTCGAAGACCGGCTCCTTGTCCTCCTGGAGGTCGCGGTTGTAGGCGAGCGGCAGCGCCTTGAGCGTGGCCATCAGCCCGGTGAGGTTGCCGATCAGGCGCCCGGCCTTGCCGCGGGCGAGCTCGGCGATGTCGGGGTTCTTCTTCTGCGGCATGATGCTCGACCCGGTCGACCACGAGTCGTGCAGCGTCGACGAACCCGAACTCCCGGGTCGACCAGAGGATGACCTCCTCGGCGAGCCGGCTGACGTCGACGCCGATCTGGGCGGTCACGAAGGCGAACTCGGCGACGAAGTCGCGCGCGGCGGTGCCGTCGATCGAGTTGGCGCTGGAGCCGGTGAACCCGAGCTCGGCGGCGACGCCCGCGGGGTCGAGGCCGAGGCTCTGATCCGGCCAGGGCGCCGGAGCCGTACGGCGAGTCGGCGGCGACCCGGTCGTCCCAGTCCCGGAGCCGCTCGACGTCGCGCAGCAGCGGCCAGGCGTGGGCCAGCAGGTGGTGCGCGAGCAGCACCGGCTGGGCGTGCTGCAGGTGCGTGCGCCCCGGCATGATCACGTCGAGGTGGTCGCGCGCCTGGGCGGACAGGGCGTCCGACCAGGTCGAGGACCTGGCGGGCGATGACCCGGGCATGGTCGCGCAGGAAGACCTTGAGCAAGGTGGCGATCTGGTCGTTGCGGCTCCGACCGGCGCGCAGCCGGCCGCCCACCTCCGGGCCGACCTCCTCGAGCAGCAGCCGCTCGAGCGCGCCGTGGACGTCCTCGTCGGACGGGTCCGGGTGGAGGTCGCCGGCGGCGTACCTCTCCCCCAGCACGTCGAGCCCGCGCTCGAGCTCCGCCAGGTCGCCGTCGGTGAGCAGCCCCGCGCGCGTGCAGGGCGTTGGCGTGGGCGCGGGAGCCGGCGAGGTCGTAGGGCGTGAGCCGCCAGTCGAAGTGCGTCGACCGGGACAGTGCCTCGAGCTCCGGGGACGGCCCGGCGGAGAAGCGTCCGCCCCACAGCTTGCCCTCGTTGGTGCCGGCCATCAGTCGGTGCCGAACTCCATGGCGGCATGGTCGAGCGCCTCGTCGTCGAGCTGGTCGGCGTCGTCCCGACTGGCGATCCGGTCCGCACCGCCGGGCTCGAGCGCGCCGTAGAGATTGCCGTGCTCGACGAGGACGTGCCCCTGGTCCTGCGGTTGCGCCGCGTACAGCTCGAGCTTGGCGCGCGAGTCGGCGATGTCGAGGTTCCGCATGGTGAGCTGGCCGATCCGGTCGGTCGGGCCGAAGACGGCGTTGTCGGTGCGCTCCATCGACAGCTTGTCGGGGTGGTAGGAGAACGCGGGCCCGTCGGTGCGGAGGACGGTGTAGTCCTCGCCCCGGCGGAGCCGGAGCGTGACCTCGCCGGTGACCAGCGAGGCCACCCAGCGCTGGATCGCCTCGCGCAGCATCAGCGCCTGCGGGTCGAGCCACCGCCCTTCGTAGAGCAGCCGGCCGAGCCGGCGGCCCTCGGCGTGGTAGTTGGCGATCGTGTCCTCGTTGTGGACCGCGTTGAGCAGCCGCTCGTAGGCGATCCACAGCAGGGCCATCGCGGGCGCCTCGTAGATGCCGCGCGACTTGGCCTCGATCACGCGGTTCTCGATCTGGTCGGACATGCCGATGCCGTGCCGGCCGCCGATGGTGTTGGCCTCGTGGACGAGCTCCACCGGGTCGTCGTACTCCTTGCCGTTGATGGCGACCGGACGACCCTCGGCGAACCGGATGGTCACGTCCTCCGGCTCGATCCGGACGTCGGGATCCCAGAACTTCACGCCCATGATCGGCTCGACCACCTCGAGCGACGCGTCGAGGTGCTCCAGGACCTTGGCCTCGTGGGTGGCGCCCCAGATGTTGGCGTCGGTGGAGTACGCCTTCTCCTGGCTGTCGCGGTAGGGCAGGTCGTGGGCGGTCATCCAGGCGCTCATCTCGTTCCGCCCACCGAGCTCGTGCACGAAGTCGGCGTCCAGCCACGGCTTGTAGACGAGCAGGTCGGGGTTGGCGAGCAGGCCGTAGCGGTAGAACCGCTCGATGTCGTTGCCCTTGAACGTGGAGCCGTCGCCCCAGATGTCCACGCCGTCCTCGTGCATCGCCCGGACCAGCAGGGTGCCGGTGACGGCACGGCCGAGCGGCGTGGTGTTGAAGTAGGCCCGGCCCCCGGACCGGATGTGGAAGGCGCCGCAGGCGAGTGCGGCCAGGCCCTCCTCGACGAGCGTGTGGCGGCAGTCGACGGACCGGGAGATCTCGGCGCCGTACAACAGGGCGCGCTCGGGTACGCCGTCGATGTCGGGCTCGTCGTACTGCCCGATGTCGGCGGTGTAGGTGCACGGGATGGCGCCCTTGGCCCGCATCCAGGCCACCGCGACGGAGGTGTCGAGGCCGCCGGAGAAGGCGATGCCGACGCGCTGGCCGACGGGCAGGGAGGTGAGAACCTTGCTCACGTTGGACGATCCTTCTGTTCGGAGTGGTCGGTGGCCAGTGCCAGGAATCGTCGGGCGAGGTCGGCCCCGCCGGCCGGATCCCGACCGATCACGAGGACGGTGTCGTCGCCGGCGATGGTGCCGAGCACGTCGGGGAGCTCGGTCTTGTCGAAGGCACTGGCGAGGTACTGGGCGGCACCCGGCGGCGTCCGGAGGACGACGAGGTTGGCGCTCGCTTCGGCCGTGACCAGCAGCTCGCCGCAGAGGCGGGCCAGGCGCTGGGCAGCCGCGGCGCTGGCGCCGGGTGCCGAGGGTCGTCGGTCACCGCCCTCCCCGGGTACGGCGTAGACCAGCGCGCCGGAGAGCCCCCTGACCTTCACGGCGTCCAGCTCGACGAGGTCGCGCGAGAGCGTGGCCTGGGTGACGTGGAGCCCGCTCTCGGCGAGCAGGTGTGCGAGCTCGCCCTGGGACTTCACCTCGCGCCGCGAGACCAGCTCGACGATGCACTGGTGGCGGGCGTTCTTGGTGGTGGGCCGGAGGGCGGTCTGGTTCATGGCGACTCCTCCAGGAGGAAGGGCAGCTCCAGGACGCCCCCCTGGTCTGCCGGGGAGAGGTCGTCGTCGCGCAGGAAGTGCCTCATGACCGGGCCGCCCGCAGGATGCCCGGCCACGCGTCGCCGAAGCCGGTCACGTCGTCGTCGGTGAGGACGAGCGGGGGCGCGAAGCGGAGCGTGGCGGGGCCGGTGTTGTTGAGCAGGAACCCGGCCGGCCGGGCCGCGTCGACGACCGCGGCGGCGCCGTCCGTGGCGAGATCGGCGCCGATCAGCAGGCCGCGGCCGCGGACGGTGGTGACGTCTGGCTCGGCCCCGACCACGTCCGCGAGTCGCTTCCCGACCTTCTCGACCTCGTCGAGCAGACCCTGGTCCTCGATCACGCCGAGCACCGCGAGCGCTGCTGCGCAGGCCACCGGGTTGCCGCCGAAGGTCGTGCCGTGGTTGCCCGGCTCGAAGAAGGAGCCGGCCCGCCCGGTCGCGATGGTGGCACCGATGGGGATGCCGCCGCCGAGGCCCTTGGCCAGAGTCACGAGGTCGGGCGGGTCCTCGAGCAGCTCGCGCTCGTCATGGTGGGCGAACCACCGGCCGGTCCGGCCGATGCCGGTCTGCACCTCGTCGATCCACAGCAAGGCGCCGTGCTCGGTGGCGATGCGGCGCGCCGCGGCCAGGTAGCCCGCGGGCGGGACGACCACGCCGGCCTCGCCCTGGATCGGCTCCAGCAGCACGGCGGCGGTGTCGTCGGTGACCGCGGCGGCGAGCGCGTCGACGTCGCCGTACGGCACCCAGGTCACCTCGCCCGGCAGCGGTTCGAACGGCGTCCGGTAGGCCTCCTTGGCGGTGAGCGCGAGGGAGCCCATGGTCCGGCCGTGGAAGGCGCCCTCGGCGGCCACGATGCGGGTCCGGCCGGTGCGCCGGGTCAGCTTGAACGCCGCCTCGTTGGCCTCGGCGCCGGAGTTGGAGAAGAAGACGCGGCCGTCGGTCGACCTCGACGGCGCCGGCCGAGCAGCAGCTCGAGCAGCTTCTCGGCCAGCTCGATCTGGGGCCTGCTCGCGAAGAAGTTGGAGATGTGCCCCAGCGTGGAGAGCTGGTCGTGGACAGCGCCGACCAGGGCGGGGTGGTTGTGGCCGAGGGCGTTGACCGCGATGCCGCCGAACAGGTCGAGGTACTCCGTGCCGTCCTCGTCCCACACGCGCGCGCCCTCGCCCCGGGTGAGCACCAGCTTGGGCGGCCCGAAGGCGTTCATCAGCGCGCCGGCGTAGCGGTCCTTCCACGTGGTCATTCGGGGTCCCCGTTCGAAGCGGAACGGAGTGAGCATTCGAATGGGGTGAAGTTCATACGTCGTGGGCCTTCCTGGTCCGCATCGGGACGCCGGGCAGCACCTGGGTGCCGACGCCCTCATTCGTGAAGAGCTCGAGGAGTACGGCGTGCTCCTCGCGGCCGTCGACCACGGTGGCCCGGGCGACGCCGCCCTGGACCGCCTTCAGGCACGCGCTCATCTTCGGCACCATCCCGCTGGCGAGGCTTGGCATCAGCTTCTCCAGGTCGTCGGGGTTGATCTCCTGGATCACCTCGTCGCTGTCGGGCCAGTCCTTGTAGAGACCCTCGACGTCGGTCAGCACGAGGAGCTTCTCGGCCTTCAGCGCGATGGCGAGAGCCGCGGCGGCGGTGTCGGCGTTGACGTTGTGGACCAGCCCGTTCTCGTCGGGGGCGACGCTGGAGATGACCGGGATCCGGCCGGCCTCCACGATGTCCAGCACCGCCTCGGGGCGGACCTCGGCGACCTCGCCGACCAGTCCGAGGTCGACCTCCTCGCCGTCGATGATGGTGTTGGCAGGCTCGGCCCGGAACAGGGCGGCGTCCTCGCCGGACAGTCCGACGGCCAGGGCACCGTGCTCGTTGATCAGCCCGACCAGCTCGCGCTGGACCTTGCCGACCAGCACCATCCGGACCACGTCCATGGCCTCAGGGGTGGTGACCCGCAGCCCACCGCGGAACTCCGTCTCGATCCCGAGCTTGTCGAGCATCTCGGAGATCTGCGGACCGCCGCCGTGCACGACGACGGGCCGGAACCCGGCGAACCGGAGGAAGGCGATGTCCTCGGCGAACGCCTGCTTGAGCTTGTCGTCGGTCATCGCGTTGCCGCCGTACTTCACGACCACGGTCTTGCCGTGGTAGCGCATCAGCCACGGGAGCGCGGCGGCGAGGGTGCGGGCCTTGGCGGGGTCAGGTTTCATGAGGAGTACGCGCTGTTCTCGTGGACGTAGGCGTGGGTGAGGTCGTTGGTCCAGACGGTGGCCCGCTGGGAGCCCGCCTTGAGGTCGATGGTGACCTCGACCTCGCGGCCGGTGAGGTCGACGGTGGCCGGGTCCTCGGCGGGTGTGGAGGTCCGGCAGACCCAGACGCCGTTCATCGCGACGTCGAGGTCGGCGGGGTCGAAGGCCGCGCTCGTCGTGCCGATGCTCGCCAGCACCCGGCCCCAGTTGGGGTCGTTGCCGAAGACGGCCGCCTTGAACAAGTTGCTCCGCGCGACGCTGCGGCCCACCTCGACCGCATCGTCCTCGGTGGCCGCGTTGATGGTCGTGATCGCGATCTCGTGGTCGGCCCCCTCGGCGTCCTTCGAGCAGCTGCATGGCGAGGTCGGTGCAGGCGCGGGTGAGCGCATCGGTGAACTCCTCCGGGGCGGGGGTGACCCCGCTGGCGCCGCTGGCCAGCACGGTCACCGTGTCGTTGGTGGACATGCAGCCGTCGGAGTCGAGCCGGTCGAAGCTGACCCGGGTGGCGGCGCGCAGGGCTGCGTCGAGCTGGTCGGCGGGGACGACGGCGTCCGTGGTGAGTACGACGAGCATGGTGGCCAGCTGCGGGGCCAGCATGCCGGCGCCCTTGGCCATCCCGCCGATGGACCACCCGTCGCCGTCGACCACCACCTTCTTGGGGACCGAGTCGGTCGTCATGATCGCGGTGGCGGCGTCGTCCCCTCCGGTGCCGTTCAGCGCGCCGTGGGCGGCGTCGACGCCGTCGAGGAGGTTCTGCCGGGGGTTGGCCAGGCCGATCAGCCCGGTCGAGCAGACCACGACGTCGAGGGCGCCGATGCCGAGGCGCTCGGCCACGCGCTCGGCCACGGCATGGGTGGTCTGGAACCCGTCGGGACCCGTGTAGCAGTTGGCGCCGCCGGAGTTGAGGACGACGGCGTGGACGGTGCCGTCCTTGACGACCTCCTGGCTCCACAGGATCGGGTTCGCCTTGCACCGGTTGGCGGTGAAGACGCTGGCCGAGTCGTGGGCGGGGCCGTCGTTGACGACGAGGGCGAGGTCGAGCGCGCCGCCGGTCTTCAGCCCGGCCGGGACGCCCGCGGCACGGAAGCCGCGGGGTGCCGTGACGCTCACGGCGCGATGCCCACGGTGGTGAGGCCGAGAGTCTCGTCGAGACCGAGGGCGAGGTTCATGCACTGCACGGCCGCACCGCCGGTGCCCTTGGCGAGGTTGTCGACCGCGCCGACGGCCACCAGGCGGCCGGCTGCCTCGTCGACGGTGACCTGCAGGTGGATGGCGTTGGAGCCGTGGACGGCCTTGGTCTGCGGCCACTGGCCGGGCGGGAGGAGGTGGATGAACGGTTCGTCGGCGCAGGCCTTGGCGTAGACGTCGTACGCCTCGTCGGCGGTCAGGTCGCGGCTGCCGGCCGCCAGTGGCGCCGAGGCCGTGGCGAGGATGCCGCGGGGCATGGGGACGAGGAGCGGGGTGAAGCTGACCGTGACCGTGCCGTCGACCAGCCCGGAGAGGTTCTGCACGATCTCGGGGGTGTGGCGGTGCACTCCCCCGACGCCGTACGCGCTCGCGTTGCCCATCACCTCGCTGCCGAGGAGGTGGGCCTTGGCAGCCTTGCCCGCGCCGCTGGTCCCGGACGCGGCGACCACCACGACGTGGGGCTCGACCAGCCCGGCGGCGATCGCCGGAACCATCGCGAGGGTCGAGATGGTCGGGTAGCAGCCGGGCACGGCGATCCGGGTGGCTCCGGCGAGGCGCTCGCGCTGGCCCGGGAGCTCGGGCAGGCCATAGGGCCAGGAACCGGCATGCTGGCCGCCGTAGAACTGCTCCCAGGCATCGGAATCGGTGAGCCGGTAGTCGGCCCCGCAGTCGATGACGACCACGTCGTCGCCGAGCTGTGCGGCCAGCTCTCCGGACTGGCCGTGGGGCAGCGCGAGGAACACGACGTCATGGCCGGCGAGGGTGTCGGCGCTGGTCGACTCGAGCACCCGGTCGGCCAGCGGCACCAGGTGCGGCTGGAGCGCGCCGAGGGGCTCGCCGGCGTTGGAGTGCCCGGTGAGGGCGCCGATCTCGACCTCGTGGATGGCCCAGCAGCAACCGGAGGACCTCGCCCCCGGCGTACCCGCTGGCGCCCGCAACAGCGACCCGCTTCGTCGTCATGTGCATGACTATACATACCTCCGTATGTTCATGTTAAGCGGGCCCACCAGGTCCGCGCCCACGGGTGACGACCGTCGGTGTGGCCCGCTAGGTTCGGCGCATGGCGAGACTCGACTTCCCTGACTATCTCGAACACATCCGCTCCGAGTCACGACGGTTCCGCGACGTTCTCGCGACCTGCGACCCGGAAGCGCGCGTCCCCGGGTGCCCGGAATGGAACGCCGCCGACCTGCTCTGGCACCTCGCCGAGGTGCAGTGGTTCTGGGGCAAGGTCGTCAGGACCAGGCCGCTCGGACCCGACGAGGCGGACCCTGGCCCGGAGCGGCCGACGGCCTACGACGACCTGGTCAAGACCTTCGACGAGTACTCCTCGGCCCTCATCGCCGAGCTCGAGCAGGCCGATCCGGCCGACGAGGCGTGGACCTGGTCGTCCGAGCAGACCGTGGGCTTCACTTTCCGCCGCCAGGCGCACGAGGCGTTGATCCACCGCCTCGACGCCGAGCAGGCCGCGGGAGACGTCACGCCGCTCGATACCGCCCTGTCGGCGGACGGCGTCGAGGAGGTGCTCGACGTGATGTACGGCGCCTCCCCCGACTGGGCCTCGTTCAGCCCGCTCGACCACCGGCTCCGCATCGACATCACCGACACCGGCGAGTCCGTCTGGGTCCAGCTCGGACGCTTCCGCGGCACTGACCCCAAGGACGACATTCACTACGACGAGGACGACATCAGGGTCATCCCGGACCCCGGGGTGGAGCCGGACGCCGTGATCAGTGCTGACGCCGCGACTCTGGTGGCCCGGCTCTGGAGGCGTGGCGACGGTGCCACGATCCACCTCGCTGGTGACCTCAAGATCGTCGACCACTTCCGCCAGGTCATCCACCAGCCGATCAACTGACGGTGGAGCCGCCGGCGGAGGTCTATGCCGACGTCCGGGCAACCATCGAGCGGGTGCTCGACAGCAATCGTGAGGCTCTCATCGACTGCGTGCTCGGGCTGGATGCGGAGCGCTCTCGTCGCTCGGTCGTGCCCTCCGCGACCACACCGCTGGGGCTGCTCAAGCACGCGGCTGCGGTCGAGCGGTTGTGGTTCCAGGAGCGACTGGCCGGGTTGCCACCCACCGAGCGCGACGGCTCGACCGACGACGTCGAGGCGTGGCGGCTCGGACCAGAGGATTCGGTCGACTCCGCGATCACTGACTTCCGCCGGGCGAGCCAGCGCTCACGCGAGATCGTCAGCGACTTCGCCCTCCACGAGGGATACGAGTCCCCGAGCCATGGCTTCGTGTCGGTGCGCTGGATCCTGCTGCACATGATCGAGGAGCTGGCCCGACACGCGGGCCACGCAGACATCCTGCGCGAACAGCTGGGCGGGGAAGCGACCTACTGAGCGAGCGCCCTAAGTGCGCTGAACGGCGCCCGTCCGCTCGGCCGCGAGTGCGACCGCCGCGTCCCGGGCCGCGGCCGTCTCGCTCTCGGTGAGCGTGCGGTCGGGCGCCCGGAAGCGCATCGCGAACGCGAGCGACTTCTTGCCCGGACCCGCCTGGTCGCCGGTGTAGAGGTCGAAGAGCCGGATCGTCTCCAGGAGCTCCCCCGCCCCCTCGCGAAGCGCGGCCTCCACGTCGGCTGCCGGGACAGAGGCGTCGACGACGAGCGCGACGTCCTCCTTGGCGGCCGGGTAGTTCGAGAACGACGGTGCCGGCACGACCGTCTCGGCCCGCTCGAGCAGGACGTCGAGGTCGATCTCGGCCGCGGCGCTGCGTGCGGGAACGCCGTACGCCTGGCAGGCCCTCGGGTGGAGTTCGCCCGCATGGCCGACGAGCACGTCGCCGGCCCGGAACTCCGCACATCGGCCGGGGTGCCAGGGCGCCCGGGCCCGGGCGTGGACGCTGACCGGCACCCCCAGTGCGTCGGCCACCTGGTGGACGACGGCCACGGCCTCGGCCCATCCCGCCGGGCGACCCTCACCCCACCAGCCGGAGCGCTCCCGCTGCCCGCCGAGCACCACCGCCAGGTGCAGTGGCTGGTCCGGCAGCGCCTTGTTCAGCTCGTCGAGCTCGCCGTCGGTGGGGCGCCGGTCGACCGGCAGGATCGGTGCGGGCGTCGCGGCCCGGGTCAGGGTCACCGTCGCGGACTCGAAGAGCGCGACGTCCGGGATGCCACGGCCCACGTTGCGGGCCGCCGCCTTCAGCAGGCCGGGCAGCAGCGTGGTGGTCATCGCGGGCTCCTCCGACGACAGCGGGTTGGCCAGCCGCAGGGTGTTGCGCCTCTCGTCGTCGGTGGGCAGTCCCAGGTCGTCGAACTCGCGGGTGCCGACGAAGGGGAAGCTGACCACCTCGACGTACCCGGCCCCGGCGAGGGTGCGTCCGACCCGGCGCCGCAGCCGCTGGGCGCGGGTCAGCCCCCCGCCGGACGGCGCCGGCGGCAGCACCGACGGCACCTGGTCGTAACCCTGGACCCGGGCGACCTCCTCCACCAGGTCGAACGGGTCGGCAAGGTCGGGTCGCCAGGGCGGCACCGTCGCGGTCAACCGCCCGCCGTCGACCTCGACGTCGCAGCCGACTGCCTCGAGGTGCGCCACCGCGGTCTGCGCCGAGATGGGCATCCCGGAGACGCGGGCAGACAGGTCGGTGTCGGCGGAGACGGTACGACGGTTCGGCGCACCGCCGACCACGGTCACGCCCTCCTCGATCGTGCCGCCGCCCAGCTCGGCCATCAGCTCGACGACCCGGTCGGCAGCGGCTTGGGGCAGCTCTGGGTCGACCCCGCGCTCGAAGCGCCGGGAGGCCTCTGACGGGAGCTTGTGCCGCCGCTCGGTGCGGAAGATCGAGGTGGGATGCCAGTTGGCCGCCTCGACCAGGATGTCGGTGGTGGACTCGGACAGCTCGGTCGTCTCGCCGCCCATCACCCCGGCGAGCCCGATGGGTCCGGAGTCGTCGGTGATCAGCAGGTCCTCGGTCGAGACGTCGCGGACGGTGCCGTCGAGGGTGGTGACCTTCTCTCCCGCGCTGCCCCGCCGGACCACGATCGGTCCGGCCAGCTTGCTGCGGTCGAAGCCGTGGATCGGCTGGCCGGTCTCGAGCATGACGTAGTTGGTGATGTCGACCCCGAGCGAGATCGAGCGGACGCCGCACTGCGCCAGCCGCCGCACCATCCAGTCGGGTGTCGGCGCCCCGGGGTCGAACCCGGAGACGGAGCGGGCCACGAAGACCGGGCAGCCGTCGGGGTCCTCGACGACGACCGGGTAGCCGCGATCGTTGGCAGCCAGGCGGAGTGCGGTCCGCCGGGTCGTGGAACGCCACCCCGAAGCCGAGGGCGGCCTCGCGCGCGATCCCCCGCATCGAGAGCGCGTAGGCGCGGTCGGGGTTGATCTCGAACTCGATGACCGTGTCGTCCAGTCCGAGCACCCGGCGGGCGTCGTCGCCCGGCTCACCCGCGCCGGCGGGGAGCACGATGATGCCTTCGTGGTCCTCGCCGAGGCCGAGCTCGCGCGAGGAGCAGATCATGCCGGCGGACACGTGGCCGTAGGTCTTGCGCGCCGAGATCTCGAAGTTCCCGGGCAGCACGCCGCCGGGCAGGATCACGACGACGAGGTCGCCGACCTCGAAGTTGTGGGCGCCGCAGACGATCCCCTGCGGCTCGCCGGTCCCGTTCGCGTCCCCGACGTCGACGGTGCACCAGCAGATGGTCTTGCCGTTCTTCTGCGGTTCCTTCTCGAGCGTCAGCACCCGGCCGACCACCAGGGGGCCGGAGATCTGGTCGCCGGCCGAGATCAGCGCCTCGAGCTTGATCCCGAGCATGGTCAGCCTGCGGGCCAGCTCGGCCGGGGCCACGTCGTCGGGCAGGTCGACGTACTCGCGGATCCACGAGACGGGGGCACGCATGGTCTAGATCTCCGTTCCGAAGGCCGAGCTGAAGCGGACGTCGCCCCAGAACAGGTCGCGCATGTCCTCCACCCCGTGCCGGAACAGCAGGGTGCGGTCGATGCCCATGCCGAACGCGAAGCCGGTGTAGCGCTCGGGGTCGATGCCGCAGGCGACGAACACGCGGGGGTTCACGACACCGCAGCCGCCCCACTCGATCCAGCCCTCGCCCTTGCAGGTGCGGCAGTTGGCGCCGTTGTCGTCGACCTGGGCGCCCCGGCAGACGAAGCAGACCAGGTCGACCTCGGCGCTCGGCTCGGTGAAGGGGAAGTACGACGGCCGGAACCGCGTGGTGATCCCCTCCCCGAACATGGTGGTGGCGAAGTGGTCGAGCGTGCCCTTCAGGTGCGCCATGGTGATGCCCTCGTCGACGACGAGACCCTCGACCTGGTGGAACATCGGGCTGTGCGTGGCGTCGAACTCGTCGGTGCGGAAGACCCGGCCCGGGCAGACGACGTAGATGGGGGGCTCGCGGGTGAGCATCGTGCGGGCCTGCACCGGCGAGGTGTGGGTCCGCAGGACCAGGTGGTGGTCGGCGGGCTCGGTCCAGAACGTGTCCTGCATGGTGCGCGCCGGGTGGTCCGGCCCGAGGTTGAGGGCGTCGAAGTTCAGCCACTCGGCCTCGACGATCGGGCCTTCGGCGACCTCCCAGCCCATCGCGACGAACACGTCGGCGATCAGCTCCGAGCCGGTGGTGATCGGGTGCCGCGAGCCGCGCGGGGCGCGGTCGACCGGCAGGGTGACGTCGACCGTCTCCTCGACCAGCATCCGCTCCTCGTGCTCGGCCTCGAGCACCTCGTGCCGGGCGGCGAGCGCCTGGTTGACCGCGCCGCGCGCCTGGCCGACCCGCTGCCCGGCCTCCTTGCGGGCCTGCGGGGGGAGGGCTTTGATCTCCCGGTTGGCCAGCGCGAGCGGTGAACGGTCGCCCGCGTGGTCGAGCCGCACCTGCTTCAGCGCCGCGAGGTCGGCGGCCTCGGCGATGGCCGCGAGGGCCGCCTCGCGCATCGCCTCGACCTCCTCCGCCTTGAGCGGCGTGACCTCGACGGGGTCGTAATCGGTGTTCGGTCCCGACATGGTGGCCTTTCGCGGAGCTGGTTGAATCCGGGCGGAGGAATCAGGGGGCAAGTCTAGGAACCGGCCGGCGGTGGACGCGAACGGGTTCCGGCGGCTCAGGAACTGCGTCCGGGCCGCAGGTCCTCGGCCGGCCAGGTCAGCTCGATCCGGGCCCCGCCGCCGGAGGCGTCGCCGATCGCGACCGAGCCGCCGTGGGCGCGGACCAGCCCGTTGACGAGGTACATCCCGAGGCCGGAGCCGCCCCGCGCCCCGCTCTTCCAGAACTTCGTGAAGACACGCCGCCGCATCTCCGGCGCGATGCCCTCGCCCTCGTCCTCGACGACGACCCGGACGCCGGGGTACTCCGCCTCGGGCCCGAGCTCCTCGGCCAGGACGGTGACCGTGCCCTCGCCGTGCCGGACGCCGTTCTCGATCAGGTTGGTGACCACCTGGGTGAACTTGTCGGGGTCCACGCTGACCTCGGGCAGCTCGTCGCCAGCGTTGTAGACGATGTGGCGTGCGGTGCCGGCCTGGACCGACGCCACCGCCCGGCCGACCAGGACGTCGGCGTCGGAGGGCCGGGGGTAGAGCGCGAGGCGACCGGTGTCGATGCGGGCGACGTCGAGCAGCTCGGCGATCAGCCGGCTCAGTCGCTCGGAGTCGGCGTGGACCGTGGTGAGCATCAGCTTCTTCTGCTCGTCGTTGAGCTTGTCCCACCGGTTGAGGAGGGCCTGCGACGAAGCCCTTGACGCCGGTCAGCGGGGATCGGAGCTCGTGGGCGACGGTGGCGACCAGGTCGGACCGCTCGCGGTCGAGGCGGGCCCGGCCGCGTCCGGAGCGGAGCACGACGACCACCCGGTCGATGGGTTCGCTGATCCCGGCCCGGGCAATCCGGGTCGTGACGAGGACCTCGTGCCGCTGGGCAGGATCCAGGACTGCTCCGGGATCGCGACCCGGGTGCGCAGACCGTCGTAGGGACGGTTCGTGGCGTGCCAGTCGTTGCCGTCCTGGTCACGCAGCGCCAGCACCTCGGAGAGCGGCTTGCCGATGCTGGCGTGGCCGGAGATCGAGAGCATGGCCGCGGCTGTCCGGCGAGACGAGGGTGACCTGGCCGTCGGCATCCGCGACGACCACTCCGTCGGGCAGGGCGTCGGCGAGGGCCAGGGCGTCCGGCGACCACCAGTCATCGTCCACGTCGGCCACCCTAGCGGCGGTGGACGCGCGCGGAGGCGTAGAGGCACAGCGCCGCGGCGGTCGCGAGGTTGAGGCTCTCGGCGCGGCCGTGGATCGGGATCCGGACCCGGTGGTCGGCGGCGGCGGCCAGCTCGGCCGGCAAGCCCCAGGCCTCGTTCCCGAAGAGCCAGGCGGTGGGCCGGGCGAGCTGCTCGTCGGCGTCGTACAGGTCGACCTCGCCGGCGCCGTCGGCGGCGAGGACGACGAGTCCGGCCTCCCGGGCGGCGCGGACAGCGGCGAGTGGGTCGGGCTCGATCACGAGCGGGAGGTGGAAGAGGCTGCCGACGCTGGCCCGCACGGTCCTGGGGTGGTAGGCGTCCACCGAGCTCGCCGGCCAGTACGACGGCGTCGGCGCCGGCCGCGTCCGCCGTGCGGATCACGGTGCCGGCGTTGCCGGGATCCCGGACGTCGGCGCAGACGGCCACCAGGCGGGGTGGCGCCGGCTCGGGGAAGATCGATCGCCGAGCGGCACGTCGAGGAACCGGCAGACCGCCACCAGCCCGGCCGGGGTGACGCTGTCGCTGAGCGAGGCGAGCGCGCGCTCGTCGACCAGCGTCCACCGTGCGCCGGAGGCTGCGAGGTCGGCGTGCTCCTCGGTCGCCGCGGGTGTCGCGAACACCTCGACGACGCAGCCGTCCACCGACAGCGCGCCGGCGACCGCCTTGGGCCCGTCGGCAAGGAAGAGCCGCCGTTCGGCGCGCACCGAACGACGGCTGAGCTTGCGCGCTTCCTTGACCCGGGCGTTTCCCCGGGTCAGTGGGCTGACGTCAGGCGGAGGCCTCGGCCCTGGGCGCGTTCACGTCGTCGGGCAGCGCCGCCTTGGCGGTCTCGACCAGCGTGTTGAACGCGGCCACGTCGTTGACGGCGAGGTCGGCGAGGATCTTGCGGTCGACCGTGACGCCGGCGAGGTTCAGGCCCTGGATGAACCGGTTGTAGGTCATCCCCTGGGCGCGGGCCGCGGCGTTGATCCGCTGGATCCACAGCTTGCGGAAGTTGCCCTTGTTCTTGCGGCGGTCGTTGTAGCTGTAGACCAGCGAGTGGGTGACCTGCTCCTTGGCCTTGCGGTACAGGCGCGAGCGCTGGCCGCGGTAGCCGCTGGCCCGCTCGAGGACGACCCGGCGCTTCTTCTGGGCATTCACTGCCCGCTTGACGCGTGCCATTTCTGATTACTCCTTGTTGCTGGTGTGTCGGGGAGGCGGTCGCTGGGTCAGATGCCGAGCATCTTCTTGGCGCGCTTGACGTCGGCCTTGGCGATCTCGGTGGTGCCGGCCATCCGGCGGGTCACCTTGGAGGGCTTCCTCTCCAGGTTGTGTCGCTTGCCGGTCTTCTCGCGCAGGATCTTCCCCGATCCGGTCACGCGGAAGCGCTTGCTCGCTCCGGAGTGCGTCTTGTTCTTCGGCATCTTCCTTGCTCTCTCTCGTTGCTACGTGAGGTGGTCTGGCGTCTCCGGGGTTCGACGGTCGGCGTGCGCGCCTCCTGCTCAACCACCGGGTGGTCTCAGGCCTCGATCTCGGGGTCGAGGTTCTCCGATCGGCCGCGCTCCTTCTTCTTCGCAACCGGACCGGCTGCGTGCGCCGCAGTGCGCTCGGCGCGCTCCTCGGCCCGAGCCGCTTCCCGCTCGGCCGCCCTGGACACCTTCTCGGCCTCGTGGTCGGCCCTGGCCTCGGCCTTCTTCCGGTGCGGGCCGAGGACCATGATCATGTTGCGGCCGTCCTGCTTGGGTGCGGACTCCACGAAGCCCAGCTCGGTGACGTCCTCCGCCAGCCGCTGCAGCAGCCGGAACCCGAGCTCGGGCCGGTGCTGCTCGCGTCCACGGAACATGATCGTGATCTTGACCTTGTCGCCGGCCCGCAGGAAGCGGACGACGTGGCCCTTCTTGGTCTCGTAGTCGTGCTGGTCGATCTTGGGACGAAGCTTCATCTCCTTGATGACCACGTTCGTCTGGTTCCGCCGCGCCTCACGGGCCTTCTGGGCGTTCTCGTACTTGAACTTCCCGTAGTCCATGAGCTTGCAGACGGGCGGCTTGCCTTGCGGCGCGATCTCGACCAGGTCGAGGTCGGCCTCCTGGGCGAGCTTCAGTGCCTGGTCGGTCGGGACGATTCCGACGGTCTCCCCGTTGGGTCCCACGAGTCGGACCTCGGGTACCCGGATCCGATCGTTGATTCGCAGCTCGGTGCTGATATGTCCTCCATTTGGTCAAGTGGCCGGAAGACGCTCATCGATTTCGTAGGTGGCGAAATCGAAGAAGGCTTCCGCTCGTACTCCAAGCGGAAGCCAGTCGCGACACGTCTCCCCGGGAGGAGATTCGCATCTCGGGACCGGACCCGACGACCTGTGCTGAGCTTCCAGCGGCGGTCGGTGCGGGTGGGAGACGTGTGCTGCTGGTCTCCGCTTGTAGATCTGCCCGGCCGCGAACGGCCGAACTGATCGGTCAACGACGAATGCTAGCCGATCATTCCGTCGGCGGCCGAATCCAGGCGGTCCGCTCCCCCACCCTCGCCAGGGTCCAGCCGGCGGCCACCGCGGCCAGGTCGTCGCCCTCGATCACGAAGCGGGTCGGTCCGGCCACGTCGATCACCAGCGCCTCCGCCCCGTCCTGGGCGGCCGAACGGGCCGCGAGGGCGGTGCCGACCGGCACCGGCCGGGCCTGCGGGTCCCACGCCCGGAGCGGCCCGGTCCCGGTGAAGGCGAGCAGCGCGGTGCGGCCGTCCCGACCGGTCAGCAGCACGGTCGCCATGTCGCTCGACTTGTCGTGGGCGAGCCCCTGCTCGTCCACCTCGACCTCGCCGGCGACCGCCACGACCGGCACCAGCAACCGGGTCTGCTGGAGGACGGCCAGAGTCTCGGCGTACGTCGCCTCGCCGCCGTCGTACGCCGCCAGCGCGGCCGCCACCCCAGGGGCGACGGAGCCGTCGTCGGCGGCGAACGCGGAGTCGGGAATGCGGGTTCCGGCGAACCGGCCGGAGGATGGGGAGGGCTCGCCGGACATGGCCACGATTCTCCCATCCGCCGGGTACCCGGCCGTGTGCCACCCTTGACTCGTGGACGAGGTGACCTGGGGAGCGCTCACCCTGACCCTCACCGCGATCGGTGCGGTGTGGACCTGGTTCGCGTTCCGGCGCCGCGGCGCGGCCGCGGGTCTCCGGGGTGCGGCGTTCACCCTCCTGCCGCCCGCTGCCTTCCTCACCGGCACCCTGGAGATGTTCACCGAGATCGGCGGCTCGGTGGCCGACTGGGCGACCCACCTGGTGCTCAGCCCGGTCGTGTGGCTCGGCATCGTGCTGGCCGGTGTCTCGGGCGTGCTGTTCGTCGTCTCGGGAGCGCTCCGGGCCCGGCAGGGCGGCGACGCCAAGCCTGGACGTGACCTCCCGGCCGGCGAGTCGGCTCGAGCCGACGGACGAGGCGAGCTGAAGGCGTCCGGCCGCAAGGGTGAGCCCGCCATCGACGACGACATGGCGGAGATCGAGGCGATCCTGCGCAAGCGGGGCATCACCTGATGCCCAGGCTGAGATGACCAGCGATCCCGACCGCGACGCCCTGGCGTCGCGGCTGGACCACGCTGTCGCCGCCGCGTCCCCGCCCCCCGGCTGCCCGGTCGTGGTGGTGGACCTCGACGCGTTCGACGCCAACGCCGACGACCTCGTACGACGAGCGGCCGGGAAGCCGGTCCGGGTGGCCTCCAAGTCGGTGCGGGTCCCGGCACTGCTCCGACGCGCGCTGGGTCACGACGGCTTCCGGGGCGTCCTCGCCTTCACCCTGGCCGAGGCGCTGTGGCTGCAGGCCGAGGGCGTCGCCGACGACATCCTGATGGCCTACCCGACCGTCGACCGGCCGGCCCTGGCCGAGCTCACCGGCTCCCCCGAGGCGTTGCGGGCGGTCACGCTCATGGTCGACGACCCGGCCCACCTCGACCTGGTCGACAAGGCCCGGACCTCGGACCGGCCGGTCCGGGTCGCGATCGACGTCGACGCCGGACTGCTGCATCGGCGGACAGCACGTGGGCCCCAAGCGGTCCCCGGTGCACGACCCGGACGCCGTGGTCGCCCTCGCCCGCACCATCCTGGAGCGTCCCGGCTTCGACCTGGTCGGGGTGATGACCTACGAGGGGCAGGTCGCCGGGGTTCCCGATGCCGTCCCCCGCCGGCGTGCGCGGTCGCTGGTCGTCCGCGGCCTCAAGGCGGCCTCCCTGACCCAGCTGGAGACGCGTCGCGGCGAGATCGCCCGAGCGATCGGGGAGCTCACCGACCTGGAGCTCTGGAACGCCGGCGGCTCCGGCTCGGTCGACGCGACCGCCCTCGACCCGGTGGTGACCGAGGTGGCCGCGGGGTCGGGGCTGCTGGTCCCGGCGCTCTTCGACCACTACCGGTCCTTCGCCCCGCGTCCGGCCGCGTTCTTCGGCGTGCCCGTGGCCCGTCGACCCGCGCCAGGCATCGCGACCGTCCACGGCGGTGGACTCGTCGCCTCCGGCCCGGCCGGCCGGGACCGGCTGCCGCTCCCGTGGGCACCCTCGGGTCTCCACCTGACCCGTCTGGAGGGAGCCGGGGAGGTGCAGACGCCGCTCACCGGGCCGGCCGCCGCGCGGCTCGCGATCGGCGACCTGGTGTGGTTCCGGCACGCCAAGTCCGGTGAGCTGTTCGAGCACACAAGGTCGGCGTACCTCCTCCAGGGCGACAAGTTCGTCGACGAGGTGCCCACCTACCGTGGCCTGGGGCTGGCGTTCTGATGGAGGAGGCCGCGCTCGTCCTCGACCTGGTCCGGTCCCGACCCGCCACGCTCGGCCGCGGCCGGCTGGTGTCCATCGACGGGCCGGCCGGCTCCGGCAAGACCACGCTGGCCGACGAGGTCGCCGCGCTCGCGCCGGGCGCTGTGGTCATCCACATGGACGACCTCTACGAGGGCTGGGACGGGCTGCCCGAGGTCGGTCGTCAGCTGGCCGGGCTGCTGCGGCCGTTGGCGGACTGCCTCCCCGGGAGCTACCGGCGCTACGACTGGGACGCCCGGGCGTTCGCCGAGACCGTGACCGTCGAGCCGACCGACCTCCTGGTCCTCGAGGGCGTGGGCTCGGGGTGCCGCATGCACGACGACCTGATCGGAGTCCTGGTCTGGGTCGAGGCGGCGTACGACCTGCGGATGCGCCGAGGGATCGAGCGCGACGGTGAGGCCTTCGCGCCGCACTGGAAGGCGTGGGCCGAGGCCGAGAAGGTGCTCTTCGCCCGTCACCGCACCCGGCAGCGGGCCGACCTCGTCGTCGACGGCTCCGGGTGACCGCCGCCCCTCAGCGCAGCAGCGACCGGACCTGGGTCACGGCGAGCCGTGCCCGGCCGCCGTCGGAGCCCTGGATCCCCATCGCCGGCGCGCTGGTGCCGTCGGCGAGGTCCAGGACCGCCCACGGAGCCCCCGGAGGCAGGTGGATCGCGAGCACCTCCGCCCACTCGAAGGTGCGCTTCCGGTAGCCGTTCACGACGACCAGCCGGTCGGCCTCCGCCACCACCCGGGAGCGGACCAGCGCGAAGCCTGCGGCGAACGCGATCATGCCCAGGAAGACCAGCGTGCCCCGCTGGAAGATCGTGAACCTCGCGCGCGTCTCGGCGTCGAAGGTGAACCAGGCGACGGCGCAGACGACCAGCAGGAGCCCACCGAAGAACGCTCCTGCGAGGCGCACGCCGAGTGGGCGCCAGGTGTGCGGGAGCTCGACCTCAGAGTCGACAGGCATGGATGTCCGTGAGCAGGATGCCGCGCGCCCCGAGGTCCCACAGGTCATCCATCAGGCGCTGGACACCGGCGCGCGGGACCATCGCGCGCACCGCGACCCAGCCCTCGCGATGCAACGGGGAGATGGTGGGGCTCTCGATGCCCGGCGTCAGCGCCACGGCCTCGGAGACCCGCTCGTCCTCGATGTCGTAGTCCATCATCACGTAGCTGCGGGCGACCAGCACCCCGTCGACCCGACGCTTGAACACCTCGAAGCCGGCCGGGGCCTCGCCGCCGCGGGTGATCAGGACCGCTTCGGACTTCAGGATCACCTCGCCGAACGTCTCCAGGCCGGCGGCGGCCAGGGTGCTGCCGGTGTCGACGACGTCGGCGATGACGTCGGCGACGCCGAGCTGGATGCTCGTCTCCACCGCCCCGTCGAGCCGGGTCACGGTCGCCTCGATGCCGCGCTCCTCGAGGAAGGTGCGCACCACGCCGACGTACGACGTCGCGATCCGCTGGCCGGCCAGGTCGGCGAGGTCGGTGAACCGGCCCTGCGGGCCGGCGAAGTGGAATTTGCTGCGGCCGAACCCGAGCCCGAGCACCTCCTCGGCCTTGGCGCCGGAGTCGAGCAGCAGGTCGCGACCGGTGATGCCGACGTCGAGGGTGCCCTCACCGACGTAGAGCGCGATGTCGCGGGGACGGAGGTAGAAGAACTCCACGCCGTTCTCGGCGTCGACGAGCCGCAGCTCCTTGGAGTCGTGGCGCTGGCGGTAGCCGGACTCGCGCAGGATGTCGGCGGCCGACGCGGCGAGCGACCCCTTGTTGGGGACGGCGATCTTCAGCAGGGACATGGTTCATCTCTCACAGGTGGGCGTAGACGTCGTCGAGGGTGAGGCCGGTGGCCAGCATCAGCACCTGGGCGTGGTAGATCAGCTGGCTGATCTCCTCGGCCGTGCGGTCCTTGCCCTCGTGCTGGGCGGCCATCCAGGACTCGGCCGCCTCCTCCACCAGCTTCTTGCCGGTGGCCGGGATGCCGGCGTCGAGCTGCCGCACGGTGCCGGACCCCTCGGGGCGGGTCTGCGCCTTCTCGCTCAGCTCGGCCCAGAGCCCTTCGAACGTCTTCACGATCGCCCAGCCTACGGCGTGCGGGAGGCCACGGAGGCCAGGGTCCGGGCGGTGACCAGGGCGGCCGCGGTCGCCTCGTAGCCCTTGTCCTCGCTGGACCCCTCGAGGCCGGCCCGGTCGATGGCCTGCTGCTCGGTGTCGCAGGTGAGCAGCCCGAACCCGACCGGGACGCCGTGGTCGAGGGCGACCCGGGTCAACCCGTCGGTGGCCGCGTTGCAGACGTACTCGAAGTGGGGCGTGCCTCCGCGGATGACGACGCCGAGGGCGACGAGCGCGTCGTACCCCTGCCGGGCGAGCGCGGAGGCGACGACCGGGAGCTCGAAGGCTCCGGGGACGCGCACCAGGGTCGGCTCGTCCACGCGGTAGTCGGCGCAGGCCCGCCGCGCGCCGGCGACCAGGCCGTCCATCACGGTCTGGTGCCAGCTCGCGGCCACGATCGCAACCCGCAGGTCGCTGCAGTCGACCGGTTCCTGGTCCGGAGCACCGGGTCCGCTCATCGGGGTCTCCGCGGGATCGTGGAGCGCCAGCGGAGCGATCTCGTGGGGTGAGTCATCTTGCACCTTCCTCAGGGGTCGTGAGGTTGGGCAGGTCGTGGCCCATCCGGTCCCGCTTGGTCAGCAGGTAGGCGAGGTTGTGGTCGTTGGGGTGCGGGGTGAGCGGGACGCGCTCGACGACGGGGATGCCGAACTCCTCGAGGCTGCTGGTCTTGTCGGGGTTGTTGGTCAGCAGCCGGACGCTGCCGATGCCCAGGTCGCGCAGGATCTGGGTGGCGGTGCCGTAGTGGCGGGCGTCCGCGGGCAGGCCGAGATCGAGGTTGGCGTCGACGGTGTCGCGACCGCCCTCCTGCAGCTGGTAGGCCTGCAGCTTGGCCACCAGCCCGATCCCCCTCCCCTCGTGCCCGCGCAGGTAGATCACCACGCCGCGACCCTCGGCGACGACCCTGGTCAGCGCCTCGTCGAGCTGGGGGCCGCAGTCGCAGCGGTGGCTGCCGAACACGTCGCCGGTGAGGCACTCGCTGTGCACCCGGGTCAGGACCGGCTCGTCGCCCCCGATGTCGCCGTAGACCAGGGCGATGTGCTCGCCGCCGTCGACGGTGATCCGGTAGCCGTAGGCGGTGAAGTCACCGTGCCGGGTGGGCAGACGGGTCTCGGCGACGCGTTCGACCAGCACCTCGTAGCGGCGCCGGTAGCGGACCAGGTCCTCGATCGAGATCATCGCCAGGCCGTGCTCGTCGGCGAACTCACGCAGCTCCTGGCCGCGCTTCATGGTGCCGTCGTCGTTGACGATCTCGACCAGGACACCGGCCGGGGTGAGGCCGGCGAGCGTGGCCAGGTCGACCGCGGCCTCGGTGTGGCCGCGCCGGACGAGCACCCCTCCGTCGCGGTAGCGCAGCGGGAAGACGTGACCCGGGCGGGTGATCTCCCACGGCTCGGTCGCGGAGTCGGCCAGCACCCGCACCGTGTGGGCGCGGTCCTTGGCCGAGATCCCGGTCGTGACGCCGTCCCGGGCGTCGACGGAGATGGTGTAGGCCGTGCGCAGCTTGTCCTTGTTGTGCGGCGTCATCAACGGGATCTCCAGCCGGTCCAGCATCTCGGCCGGCATCGGCACGCAGACCACCCCGCTGGAGTAGCGGATGGTGAACGCCATCAGCTCCGGGGTCGCCTTGGCCGCGGCGAAGATGATGTCGCCCTCGTTCTCGCGCTCCTCGTCGTCCACCACCACGACCGCCTTGCCGCGGGCGATGTCGGCGATGGCGCGCTCGACGGAGTCGAGGCGGACCTGGTCGGTCATGGGCGTGCTCCTGACGCGTGGACCCCGACGAGCTTCTCGACGTGCCGGGCGATCACGTCGGTCTCGAGGTTGACCCGGTCGCCGGGGCGGCGATGGCCGAGGGTGGTGCGGGCCAGGGTCTCCGGGATGAGGCTGACCGTGAACGTCTCGTGTCCGTCGCTCGAGGCGCCGGTGGAGACCACGGTCAGTGACACTCCGTCGACGGTGATCGAGCCCTTGTCGACGACGTACTTCGCCAGCGTGGGCGGCATCGAGATCTCCACGACCTCCCAGTGCTCGCTGGGGGTCCGGGCGACGATCTGCCCGACCCCGTCGACGTGGCCCTGGACGATGTGGCCGCCGAGCCGGGTCGTGGGCGTGACTGCACGCTCCAGGTTCACCCGGTCTCCGGGCTGTCGCCCCGCGGAGCGAGGTCTGGTCGAGGGTCTCCTGCATGACGTCGGCGGTCCACAGGTCGACCTGGCCGCCCTCGGTGGTCGGGGCCGTCGAGACCACGGTCAGGCAGCAGCCGTTGACTGCGATCGAGTCGCCAGGCCGGACGTCGTCCAGCACGGTCTCCGCGCGGATCGTGAGCCGGACCGCGTCCCCCTGGTCCTCGATCGTCTCGACGGTGCCGAGCTCCTCGATGATGCCGGTGAACATCTCAGGTCTCCTTCCGTGGGGCCATCGTCAGCCGCACGTTCGTGTCGTGGCCGCGCGCCGAGGACGGCCACGTCCGTGACGTCGAGGTGGCGGGCGTCGGCGATGGTGCCGATGCCGAGGTCCGCGACCGCATGGGATCCCGCGCCGAGCAGCATCGGCGCGACGTAGGCGACGATCTCGTCGACCAGCCCGGCGTCGAGGAACGCAGCCGCGAGCGTGGGGCCGCCCTCGAGGAACACGTGCTGGGAGTCGCGGTCGAAGAGCGTCCCGAGGGCCTCCCGCGGGTCGTGGGTCTGCAGTCGGACGGTCTCGGCCCGTCCGTTGAAGACCCGACGGCCGGGGGCGAGCGGCCGCACGCCCATCACCGCCCGCAGGGGCTGGCGCGGCAGCGGCTCGTCGACCTCGTCTCGCACGGTCAGCTCGGGGTCGTCGACCTCGACGGTGTTGGTGCCGACCAGGATCGTGTCGCACTGAGCGCGCAGACGGTGGGTGTCCAGCCGCGCAGGACGGCTGGAGACCCAGCGGCTGGTGCCGTCGGCGGCGGCGCTGCGCCCGTCGAGGGTGGTCGCGAACTTCCAGGTGACGAACGGCCGGCCGTGCTCGAGCGCGAACGTCCAGGCCCGGTTCAGGTGGCGTGCCTCGTCGAGGAGGAGGCCAGCCTCCACCTCCACGCCTGCCGCGCGGAGCGCGTCTCCTCCGCCGGCGGCGACCGCGTTCGTGTCCGGTTGCGCGAACACCACCCGGCGTACGCCGGCGGCGATCAGCGCGGCGGCGCACGGGCCGGTGCGCCCGGTGTGGTTGCACGGCTCGAGGGTGACCACGGCGGTCGCGCCCCGGGCCGCCTCGCCGGCTTCCCGGAGCGCCGCGACCTCGGCGTGGACGGTTCCGGCGCCGCGGTGGTGGCTCTCGGCGATCTCCGTGCCGGAGTCGTCGATGATGACGCAGCCCGACCCGCGGGTTGGGGCCGAGCGGGACGCCGGGGCTGGCGGCGAGCGTCAACGCGCGCCGCATCGCGTCCTGCTCTGCTTTCGTGAAGGTCATCGCCCTCTCCGGTCCGGTCCGCGGACTCCGGGGGCGCGGCGGGGGTCGTCGTCCTCGGGACGAGCGGCCTCGCCTGCGTGCGCTTCCCATCCGGACTTTGACCGTCGGTCCAGGAGTTCCACCTGGTCAACCGGCCACTGGCTGTGACCGGGTCGCGGACTTCTGAACGAAGCGACGAAGCGTTCGCTCAGTCACCGCCGGCTCGGAATTTCACCGACCCCAGAGCACGCGAGCTTGTGAGCTCTTGCTGGGGACAAGCCTGCCACATCGGGCCGCACCGTGCGGGGTGAGGTCTGGCACAGCATCTAGAGCTGCGGGGCCGCCGCCTCCGCGGTGGCCCGCAGCTGGGCGACCATCTGGTCGGGGTCGTCGGCGCGTAGACCGCCGAGCCGGCGACGAAGACGTCGGCCCCGGCCTCGGCGCAGCGCTCGATGGTCTCGAGCGAGACTCCCCCGTCCACCTGGAGCCAGGTCTCGGTGCCGTGCTGGTCGAGCAGGGCGCGGGCGCGCCGGATCTTGGGCAGGCAGAGGTCGAGGAACTTCTGGCCGCCGAAGCCGGGCTCGACCGTCATCACCAGCACCATGTCGAGCTCGGGGAGCAGGTCCTCGTAGGGCTCGATCGGGGTGGCCGGCTTGAGCGCCATGGCCGCGCGGGCGCCGTGGCCGCGGATCTCCCGGGCCAGCCGCACCGGCGCCCTGGCCGCCTCGACATGGAACGTCACCGACCCGCACCCCGCCTCGACGTACGCCAGGGCGTTGCGGTCGGCGTCCTCGATCATCAGGTGGGCGTCGAGCGGCACGTCGGTCGCCTTGCGCAGCGCCTCGACCATGGTCGGCCCGAAGGTCAGGTTGGGGACGAAGTGGTTGTCCATCACGTCGACGTGCACCCAGTCGGCGCCCGGGATCCGCGCCACCTCGGCCCCGAGGTCGGCGAAGTCGGCGGTCAGGATGCTCGGTGTGATCTGGATGCCCACGGGCAGTGAGTCTAGGCGGCGTCGGTATCGGCACCGGGCGAGGCACGCTGTGCGGCACCGAGCGACGGGAGATGGTTCGCCGTGGCTGGGCATCGGTGGCCACCGCCAGGGTCACGTCGCGCGCCCGCAGCGGCTGGTCCGCCTGACCGACCCGCGCGACTCACAGCGAGTACATGTTCGGCTCCGTGGTCGGCCGACTGGCAGGTCGGCAGTCCGATCACGTGGGCGGCGGTCGAGGCCGCTCCTCCAGGACAGGCGGGTGCTGACCTTGACGGC
Source organism: uncultured Actinomycetota bacterium (assembly GCA_963848795.1). Lineage (GTDB taxonomy): Bacteria > Actinomycetota > Actinomycetes > Propionibacteriales > Nocardioidaceae > Nocardioides. The sequence goes on along the minus strand of CAWKEX010000016.1, from coordinate 34,083 downwards.
CGACGTCCTGTCGGTGCGCACTCGCCCGGATGGTGGCCGGCGAGCCGGGCTACCACACGCTCGTCCCGCTCACGCCCGCCGGCGCGGGACGCACCTCGAGCTGCCCGGCGGCGCACCGCTGAGGGCAGGCCGAGCGTTCGCGGACTGGCGCAGGCTCGACGGCTCAGCCGGCGTCCGAGGGCGGCTGGTCGCTACCCGATCCGGGGCATCCGGTTCCTCGGGCGTCTCGGCACCGTCCGCTCGTCCCGGTCGGCCCACTCCAGCAGCGGCGCGATGTCGAAGACGTGGCCGTCGATGTCGGCGTGCAGGTCGCCGAGCTCGGCGTACCGGCGCGGCACGGTGAAGATCGTGAAGTCGTGCGGGTCGACGTCGTCGACCTCGTCCCAGCGGATCGGCGTGGAGACCCGGGCGTCGGGGAAGCCGCGCACGGAGTACGCCGCCGCGATGGTGTGGTCGCGCGCGTTCTGGTTGTAGTCGACGAACAGGTGGTGCGGGTCGCGGTCCTTGCGCCACCAGGTCGTGGTGACGTCGTCGGGGGCGCGCCGCTCGACCTCGCGGGCGAAGGCCAGCGCGGCGCGGCGTACGTCCTCGAAGCCGTGGTCGGGCGGGATCCGGACGTAGACGTGCAGCCCCGAGCCGCCGCTGGTCTTCGGGAAGCCGACGGCGCCGAGCTCGTCGAGCACCTCGTGGGCGACGTGGGCGACCCGCTGCACCGTGGCGAAGTCGCACAGCGGCCCGGGGTCGAGGTCGATCCGCCACTCGTCGGGCTTCTCGGTGTCCTCGCGCCGGCTGTTCCAGGGGTGGAACTCGACGGTCGACATCTGCACCGCCCAGATCACCGAGCCGAGCTCGGTGACGCAGAGCTCGTCGGCGGTGCGGTTCCAGCGCGGGAAGTGCAGCCGCACCGTCTCGACCCAGGGCGGCGCGCCCGCCGGGAGCCGCTTCTGGTGGACCTTGTCGCCGGCCAGGCCCTTGGGGAAGCGGTGCAGCATGCACGGCCGCTCGAACAGCGCGTTGACGATGCCGTCGCCGACCGCGAGGTAGTACTCGACCAGGTCGAGCTTGGTCGCCCCGCTCTCCGGGAAGTAGACGCGGTCCGGGTTGGTCACCCGCACCACCCGGTTGTCGACCTCGATCTCGGTGGCAGGCGACGTGGAGGCCATGCGGCCAAACTAGCGGCTGGGGTGGGGACCCCGACTAGCGGACGCGGACCGTGACGGGCGGGGAGAAGCCGGCGTCGGCATAGCCCGTGGCGGGCATGAACCAGCGGTACGTCGTCGTCCGGTCCGGAACCAGGCTCACGGAGACCGCACCACCCGGTGACGCGGCGACCGGGGCGCCGACCGGTCGGAAGCCCGGGCTACCGGCGGGTCGGGCCTGGAGGACCAGCGGCGCGCCGACGGGTACGCCGGCGATGTCGACGGAGGCGCCGGTGAAGGTCACCCGTCCTCCCACTGGGCCCGGTCACGCGGGCGGAGATCGAGGTGGTGACGGTGATCCCCTCGAGGTCGTAGGTCGTCACCGCGCCCGGGCTGCCGAACCGGAGGGCGTCGATCGACGAACTCGGCCCCGTCGCACCCCAGCCCGGCGAGCAGGTAGCCGGGTCCGTCGCCGTTCTCGGCCGTGAAGTCGGCCGATGGTGGCGTTGCCTCCGGCCTTGACGACGTTGCCGTTGTCGGCGTCGTACAGGGTCCAGGTGTAGGTGGCGGCGGCCGCATCGACGTACTGCCACTGGGGTCCGACCGCGAGATCGGCCCTTCCGGCCCAGACCTGGCCCCGCTCGATGCCGGGCGAGACGTACCAGACGTAGGCGGCGCCGGTGCTGCCGAGGTCGGCCCGCGCGGAGAAGCCGGCCACGGTGGTCGCCGCCACGGAGTCGACCAGGGTCACCGGGCCGGACGCGGTGCCGGCGCCGGGCATCAGCAGCCCGAAGCTGCGGAGTCCGGTCGGGGTGGCCTCGACCTGTCCGATCCGCACCCGGGGCGGCGCGCTGTCGCGGTGGAACAGGTCCGCGCAGCCGAAGTAGGTGAGATAGGTGTCGGAGGTCGGGAAGGCGAGCCCGCGCACCGGCGACCGTGTCGTCGGCAACGGCTGGCGACAGGGGCGAGCACAGGGCAGCGCAGATCGCTACCAGCAGCACGGCGGCGCGTCGCATCTTTCCTCCCCGCGGCTTCCTGCAGAGAAGCCGACATCGCCCATTCCACACCCTGGGTGGTCAACAAAACAAAAAACCCAGCGCGAGGTCAGGAGGCTCTGCCCAGAAGGGCCATGAACATGGCATCCGTCTGGTGCCGGTGTGGCCACAGCTGGAGGGTGCCGGCCAAGGGTCCGGCCGCGTCCGGGACCTCCGGCAGCAGCGGTGCCGCGTCCCGAAGCTCGACGTCGTCGCGCCGGTCGAGGATCGTGCGGACCACGCCCGCGGTCTCGGCCAGCACCGGGGAGCAGGTGGCGTAGAGGACCACCCCGCCGGGCCGGATGCTGTCGAGCGCACTGTCGAGCAGCCGCTCCTGGAGCGGCACCAGGTCGTCGAGGTCGTCGGCGGTGCGCCGCCACCGGGCCTCGGGCCGGCGGCGCAGGGCACCGAGGCCCGAGCAGGGCGCGTCGACCAGGACCCGGTCGAAGCTCCCCGGCGGCCAGGCCGGCCGGGTGCCGTCGGCCGCGACCGAGCCCAGCGTGCCGTCGGCGCCGGCGAGCGCGCGGGCGACCAGCCCGGCCCGGTGCGGCGCGCGCTCGGCCGCGAGCAGCCCGGCCCCTTGTTCGGCCGCGAGGCCGGCGAGCAGGGCCGCCTTGCCACCTGGCCCGGCGCACAGGTCCAGCCACCGCTCGTCTCGCCCCTCGACGCTCGCCCGCGACAGGGCCAGCGCCACCAGCTGGGATCCCTCGTCCTGGACGCCCGCCCGGCCCTCGGCCACGGCGGGGACCGACGCCGGGTCGCCGCCCTCCATGACGACGCCGTACGGCGAGAAGCGGGTGCGGCGTGCCGGGGAGCTCGTCGACCTGCGCCCGCCCGGGCCGGGCCACCAGGACCACCCGGGGGGCGCGTTGTCGGCGGCCAGCAGGTCGTCGATCTCGTCGCTCGCCCACCGCCGCGGTCAGCTCCTCCACGACCCAGCGCGGGTGGCTGTGGGCGACCGCGGCGAACCCGACCGGGTCGGTGGACGGGTCCGGCGCCACCCGGCGCACCCAGCCGGCGAGGTCGTGCTGCGGCGACCTTGCGCAGCACGGCGTTGGCGAAGCCGGCCGGCCCCGGCCGACCCGGTCGCGCACCAGGTCGACGGTGGTGCTGATCGCGGCGTGGGCGGGCACCCGCATCGACGAGCAGCTGGTGGGCGCCGAGCCGCAGGGCGTCGAGCACCCCGGGCTCGACCTTGGCCAGCGGCCGGTCCACGCAGGCGGCGAGCACCGCGTCGTAGGTGCCGCGGCGGCGCAGCGTGCCCGACGGCCAGCTCGGTGGCGAACGCCGCGTCCCGCCCCGCGAGCCCGTGCCGGCGCAGCACGGCGGGCAGCACCAGGTTGGTGTAGGCGTCGTCGGCGCGGACCGCCTCGAGCACGTCGTACGCCGCCAGCCGGGCCGGGTCGGCGCGGCGTCGGGCGGCGGCTTCCGGCCGGTCAGCCATCGCCGAGGTGCTTCCGGACCAGGGCCTTCGGCGCCCGGCGCCGCCCAGGCGTCGGTGATGATCTCGGCCAGCTCGTCGCGGTCCAGCTCGCCGAGGCGCGACTGCTGGACGAGCACCGCGTTGAGTCCGCTTGAAGTGGTCGATGGTGAAGAACGGCGTCGACTCGTCCTCGACCAGCGCCTGCTTCTCGGCCTCGGTGGGGGTGATGATCACCAGCAGGTCGTCGTACATCTCGCCCGTCTCGGGGTCGATCGCGGTCTTGTGCGGGCTCCGGTAGAGCAGGAAGCCCCTGCCCTTGTCGCCCGTCGGGACCTTGTAGGTCGGCACGTCGCCCCAGGACGTGCCGAGCTCGACCTCGGGCAGCGCCAGGCAGATCTCGTCGACGTCCTCGGGCCGTGGCCGGGCGGGTCACTGGACATAGACTCAGGTCCCCGAAGCGGGCGCCGGACTCGACCCGGACGCCGCGCGCCCAGTCGGCCGCGGCCATCTGCCTGCTTGCCGTGCGGCTTGACCTCGCCCGAGCCGGACGGCGTCGGTGCCGGTGCCGACGAGGACGGCGTTCTTGGTCACCTCGAGGACTCCGGGCGCGAGGTCGGCGTCGGCCTCGGGCGTGACCGGGCCGACCTTGACCCGCTCGCCCGTCGTAGGTGGTCCAGGCGCCCGGGAACGGGCGTGCAGGCGCGGATCTGGCGGTCGACCGCGCCGCGGCCGGCTGGCTCCAGTCGATCGCGGGCGTCCTCGACCGTGATCTTCGGGGCGAAGCTGACGCCCGTCGGCCGGCTGCTCGCGGGCCTCCAGCGTGCCGTCCTCGATGCCGTCGAGGGTGGCGACCAGCAGCCCGGCGCCGCCCTCGGCCAGCCGCGCCAGCAGGTCGCCGGCGGTGTCGGTCGGGCCGGATGCGTCTCGGTCATCACGCCGAACGTCGGGCCGGCGTCGAGCTCCTTGACGATCCGGAACGTCGTCGCCCCGGTGACCTCGTCGCCGGCCCAGATGCGCGTGCTGCACCGGCGCCGCCCCGCGCCAGGCGGGCAGCACCGAGAAGTGCAGGTTGACCCAGCCGTGCTGCGGGGATGTCGAGCGCCGACTGCGGGCAGCAGCGCGCCGTAGGCCACCACCGGGCAGCAGTCGGGCGCCAGCGCGCGCAGCGCCGTCCTGGAACTCCGGGTCGCGCGGGTGCGCCGGGCTTGAGCACCGGGACGCCGAGCTCCTCGGCCGCGCTGGCCGACCGGGCTGGCGACCAGCCTGCGGCCCCGCCCGGCGGGGGCGTCGGGGCGGGTGACCACGCCGACCAGCTCGTGGCCGACGCGGCGACCGCGTCGAGCGCGGGCAGCGCGACCTCGGGGGTGCCGGCGAAGACGACCCGCATCAGCAGCGCCCGAGCCCGCCGCGTGGGGTGCGGGCGAGACCTTGACGGTCGGGCTGCTCGAGCGCCGAACCACTCGGACTCGCGGATCGCCTTCATCGCGGCCTTGCGGGCCTCGGGGTCGAGCCGGTCGACGAACAGCACGCCGTCGAGGTGGTCGGTCTCGTGCTGGATCGCCCGCGCCAGCAGCTCGGTGCCCTCGATCGTGACCGGCTCGCCGTGCATGTCGAAGCCGCGGGCCACGACCGACAGCGCCCGCCGGCAGTCGAAGGCCAGCTCGGGCAGCGACAGGCAGCCCTCCGGCCCGTCCTGGATCTCCTCGGAGAGGTCGAGGTCCGGGTTGACCAGGTGGCCGAGCTCGCCGTCGACGTACCAGGTGAACACCCGCAGCCCGACGCCGATCTGCGGCGCCGCGAGCCGGCGCCGGGGGCTCGAGCATGGTGTCGGTGAGGTCCTTGACCAGCCGTGCGCAGCTCGGCGTCGAAGTCGACCACCTGGCGGCCGGCGTGCGCAGCACCGGGTCGCCGAACAGGCGGATCGGCTGGATGGCCACGGGACTCCTCGGGTCGACGGCGCGGTCGCGAGTCTAGCAGACTCGAGGCTCTCAGAGACTGGCGCGGGTCGACCTGGACCCGGACGGCGTCGAGCTTGCGGGCCGAGCGCACCCGCTGCAGCTCGCCGAGCGCGCGCGGACAGCGCGGCGCCGTCGGCGCGGGGCACCCGGACGCACGACCCGGCTGCTCCTCGGCGGTCGACCGACGGTCGACCGGGCCCGAGCACCTCGGCGCCGCGGGCGGCGGCGCAGCAGGGTCAGCGCGTCGTCGACCGCCCCGGGCTCGCCGGTGAGCGTGGCGAGCCGGGAGGCCGGGGGCAGGTGGGCCGCCGGCCGCTCGGCGATCTCGCGCTCGGCGAAGCCCGGCCGGGTCCCAGCGCACCAGCGCCTGCAGCGCGGGGTGCGCCGGGTCGCCGACGGCGACCACCCGGCCACCCGGGCGCCGGACCAGCGCCGCGCGTTGGCCCAGCGGCGCAGCGCCTCCTCGGCGGCGCGCAGGTCGGCCCGGGCGAGCAGCAGCCAGGTGTCGAGCAGCACCACCGCGGCGTAGCCGCCGTCGGCCACCGGCTCGGCGCCCGGCGTCGCGACCACGATCGCCGGCTCGGCCGTCGACCGTCGGCGAGCACCCGGTCGCCGCTGGAGCGTGCGCACCGGGACGCCGGGGAAGGCCCGGCCCAGCTCCTCGGCGGTGCGGCGCGTCGCCGAGCACCGGCGCGCGCAGCCCGCGGTCGCCGCACGTCGGCGCAGGCCCAGGCCGGCTCGGCCGTCGCCGCACCAGCGGCAGCGTCGGCGGGCGGTCGGGCGCGGCGAGCGGCAGCGGGCCGGCGCAGTGGGCAGCGGGCCGGCGTGCGGCAGCGGTCGCAGGCCAGGCACGGCGGCGTAGCCGCGCGCGGGGTCTGCACCAGCACCGGGCCCGTGCTCCAGGCCGGCCGCGGAGCGCGGCGTGCGCCGCGGCTGGGCAGCCGGGCCGCGCGGGCGCGCGGGTCGCGCTCGAGCTCGCGGTCGGTCGCCGCCGGTGACGCTGACCGCGGACGCGCTCGGCGCAGCACGTCGCGCGGTGCGCGGCGAGCTCGCGGGCCCAGCCGGTGCGGAGCGAGGTACTCCGCCTCGACGCTGCGCGCGAAGCCGCCGACCAGCGCGGCCGCACCCTCGGCTCTCGGCGCGCAGCAGCAGCACCTCGCGGGTGTGGGGGTACGGCGCCCGCGGCTCGGCGTGCAGGTCGTCGCCGTCGTCCCAGATCGCGACCAGCCCGAGGTCGTGCACCGGCGCGAACGCGCGCCGCGCGGGTGCCGACCACGATCCGGCACCGCGCCGCGGCGCACCGCCAGGAAGCGCGGTAGCGCTCGGCCGGGCCGGCGTCGGCGGTCAGCACGACGTGCTGGCCCTCGCCGAGGACGCTCGGTCAGCGCGGCGTCGAGCCGGTCGACGTCGCGGTGGTCGGGCACGCAGACCAGCGCTCCGCGCCCCGACGGCGTGCGGTCGCGGCCGCCGGCGTGGGCGAGCAGCGTCGGCCAGTCGTCGCCGGGCGCGCGCCGACCACACCGCCCGCGGCGACTCCGCCGCGCCGCGAGCTGCGTCGAGCAACGCGCCGGCCGGGCTCGTGGCCCGCCCAGGCCTGCCGGCCGGCCGTCGAGGTCGACGTCGGGCGGCGGCGCGGGCGGCGACGGCTGCCTTCTCGGTGGTCGCGTGCCGCGGCGGGACGGCCAGCCGCAGCACGTCGGAGCGGGTGCCGGCGTACCGCTCGGCCACCGCGCGCGGTCAGCGCGGCGACGTCGGGGGTGAGCACCGGCTCGGCGCTGACCACCCGCCGCAGCGGCGCGCAGCCGGCCGGCGTGCTCGGTCGTCGTCGACCCGCTCGACCACGAAGCCGTCGACGTCCTGGCCGGCGAACCGCACCTTGACCCGCACGCCCGGCACGCGCGTCGTCGGCCATCGTCGCCGGGACGAGGTAGTCGAAGGGCCGGTCGAGGTGGGCCAGCGGGACGTCGACCAGCACCCGCGCGACCGGGTCGACCGCGGCCGGCTCGACCGGCGGCCGCTCGCGCGCCGGCGGCGGTCGCGCCTCCTGCGCGCCGGGTCGCCTGGACCGACCGCGCGCAGGCCGGGCAGCAGCTCCGGTCTGCTCGTCTCGCGCCGGCGCGGCGTCGGTCATCAGCGGCGCGACGCTCGACCAGCTCCGGCGACCGACGCACCGCGCGAGCCGGCCGGTCAGCCGAGCGGCGGTCAGACCCCGGCGGCGGCCTTGAGCTCGTCGACGCGGTCGGTGCGCTCCCAGGTGAACTCGGGCAGCTCGCGGCCGAAGTGGCCGTACGCCGCGGTCTGCGCGTAGATCGGGCGCAGCAGGTCGAGGTCGCGGATGATCGCGGCCGGGCGCAGGTCGAAGACCTCGAGCACGGCCTCCTGGATCTGCTCGTCGGGGACCGACGCCGGTGCCGAAGGTCTCGACGAAGACGCCGACCGGCTGCGCCTTGCCGATGGCGTAGGCGACCTGCGACCTCGCAGCGGCGGGCCAGCCCGGCGGCGACGACGTTCTTGGCCACCCAGCGCATGGCGTAGGCCGCGGAGCGGTCGACCTTCGACGGGTCCTTGCCGGAGAACGCGCCGCCACCGTGGCGGGCCATGCCGCCGTAGGTGTCGACGATGATCTTGCGGCCGGTCAGGCCGGCGTCGCCCATCGGGCCGCCGACCACGAAGCGTGCCGGTCGGGTTGACCAGCAGCCGGTAGTCCTCGGAGGGGATGTCGAACGGCGGCGAGCACCGGGTCGATGACGTGCTTCTTGATGTCCGGCTCGAGCGTGTCGAGTGGTCGATGTCGCCGGCGTGCTGGGTGGAGACCACGACGGTGTCGACGCGGACCGGACGGTCCTCGTCGTCGTACTCGATGGTGACCTGGGTCTTGCCGTCGGGACGCAGGTAGGCCAGCGTGCCGTCCTTGCGGACCTCGGTCAGCCGCTCGGCGAGCCGGTGCGCGATCGTGATCGGCAGCGGCATCAGCTCGGGGGTGTCGTCGCAGGCGTAGCCGAACATCAGGCCCTGGTCGCCGGCGCCCTGCCGGTCCAGCTCGTCGACGGAGGCGCCGACGCGCGCCTCGTAGCCGCTCGTCGACGCCCTGCGGCGATGTCGGGCGACTGGCCGCCGATGGCGACCTGGACGCCGCACGACGTGCCGTCGAAGCCCTTCTCGCGAGGAGTCGTAGCCGATCTCGAGGATCTTGTCGCGCACCAGCTCGGCGACCGGCGCGTAGGCGTTGGTGCGTGACCTCGCCGGCGACGACGACCAGGCCGGTGGTCAGCAGCGTCTCGACCGCGACCGCGGCTGCTTGTCGGGTCGTGCTCGAGCAGGCAGTCGAGCACCGTGTCGCTGATCTGGTCGGCGATCTTGTCGGGGTGACCCTCGGTCACGGACTCGGAGGTGAACAGGCGTCCTGTCACGGTTGTACTCGCTCCCGTGCGTCGGTGGTGCGAGGTGGTGCGGTCGCAACCATACCCGAGCGGCCCAGCGATGCGGGATCGGCGGTCTCAGCGCGTCGAGTCGCCGGACGCGACCTGGTCCCAGATCACGTGGGCCAGCGCCGCCTTCGACCCGAGCGGTACGTCGACCGCGTCGCCGTCGGCGGCGAGCACCACGGCCTCGTTGTCGTCGCTGCCGAAGACCGCGCCGCCGCCGACGTCGTTGACGACCAGCAGGTCGCAGCCCTTGCGGGCGAGCTTGGCGCGGCGCGTGGTCGAGCACCGACCCGGTGTCGTCGCCGGTCTCGGCGGCGAAGCCGACGACGACGACCCGGGCCGGGGCCGGTGCGGGCGAGCTCGGCGAGGATGTCGGGGTTCTGGGCCAGCCCGATGTCCGGGGGCGGCGCCGTCGTCGGCCTTCTTGATCTTGCTCGTCGCTGACCGTGGCCGGGCGGAAGTCGGCCGGCGCCGCCGCCATCACCACCGCGTCGGCCGAGGCGGCGGCCGCGAGCACGGCGTCGCGCAGCTGGCCGGTGGTCTCGACCCGGACGACCTTGACGCCGGCCGGGTCGGGCAGGCTCACGTTGGCGGCGACCAGGGTGACCTCGGCGCCGCGGGCGACCGCGGTGCGGGCGAGCGCGTAGCCCTGCAGGCCCGAGGAGCGGTTGCCGAGGAACCGCACCGGGTCGAGGTACTCGCGGGTGCCGCCGGCGGAGACCACGACGTGCCGGCCGGCCAGGTCGAGGCCCCGGTCGCCCGCGGGCGAGGACGTCGGTCGCGACCTGCGAAGATCTCGGCCGGCTCGGGCAGCCGGCCCTTGCCGGTGTCGGCGCCGGTCAGCCGGCCCTCGGCCGGCTCGACGACGACGGCGCCGCGGGAGCGCAGGGTGGCGACGTTGGCCTGGGTGGCGGGGTGCTCCCACATCTCGGTGTGCATCGCCGGCGCGAACACCACCGGGCAGCGGGCGGTGAGCAGGGTGTTGGTGAGCAGGTCGTCGGCGAGCCCGTGGGCGGCCTTGGCCATCAGGTCGGCGGTCGCCGGCGCCACCACGACGAGGTCGGCCTGCCTGGCCGATCCGCACGTGCGGCACCTCGTGGACGTCGGTCCACACGTCGGTCGCGACCGGCTTGCCCGACAGCGCGGCCCAGGTGGGCGCGCCGACGAACTCCAGCGCAGCCGCGGTCGGGACGACGGTGACGTCGTGACCGGACTCGGTGAACCGGCGGAGCAGCTCGCAGGCCTTGTAGGCCGCGATCCCGCCGCTGACCCCGAGGACGACGCGGGGCCGCGCTTCGATGGTCACGGGACCGCCCGGATCACTTGCCGGCGGTCTCGCCGCTGTCGCCGGGTGAAGGAGGCCTCGAGGGCTGCGGCGCGGGCCGCCTCCTCCTCGGCGGCCAGCTCGGCCGGGTCGACGTCCTCGCAGGTGAGCAGGTCGTCGTTGATCTCGCGCAGGGCGATGGAGAGCGGCTTCTCCTGGACGTGGGTGTCGACCAGCGGGCCGACGTACTCCAGCAGGCCCTCGCCGAGCTGCGAGTAGTAGGCGTTGATCTGGCGGGCCCGCTTGGCGCTGTAGAGCACCAGCTTGTACTTGCTGTCGGTCTTGGTGAGCAGGTCGTCGATCGAGGGGTTGGTTATGCCCTCGGCGGCGATGTTGGGGGCAGACACGCGTGAGCCTCACAGGTGGTTGTTGGCGCGGGGAGGATGATCAGCTGCTCTGTTCGAGCGTCATCAAGGCTACCAACTCGTCCGCCGCGGCGTGAATTTCGTGGTTCACGACCGTCACGTCGAACTCCCGCTCGGCGGCCAGCTCCTCCAGCGCGGTCTCGAGCCTCCGGCTGCGCTCGTCCTCGGTCTCGGTGCCCCGGCCGACCAGGCGGCGGACCAGCTCGTCCCACGACGGGGGCTTGAGGAACACGAACAACGCCTCCGGCATCGTCGACCGCACCTGCCGCGCGCCCTGCAGGTCGATCTCCAGCAGGGCCGGGCGGCCCGCGGCCAGCGCCTCCTCGACCGGGCCGCGCGGGGTGCCGTAGCGGGCGCTCTGGTGGACGACCGCCCACTCCAGGAGGTCGCCGCGCTCGACCATGGCGTCGAACTCGTCGTCGGAGACGAAGAAGTAGTGGACGCCGTCCTGCTCGCCGGGACGGGGTGACCGGGTGGTCACCGAGACCGAGATCCACACGTCCGGGTGGCGTTCGCGGACGGCGGCCGCGACGGAGCCCTTGCCGACGGCCGTCGGGCCCGGCCAGCACCACCAGGCGCGAGCGCTTGCCCTCAGTCACGCGGGGTCGAGTCACGGGAGGCGAACTCGCGCTCCAGCGCCGCCACCTGCTTGCTCCCGAGGCCGCGCACCCGGCGGCTCTCGGCGATGCCGAGCCGCTCCATCACCTGACGGGCCCGCACCTTGCCCAGGCCGGGCATCGACTGGAGCAGGTCGATCACCCGCATCTTGCCGATCACCTCGTTGCGCTCGCCGTCGCGCGAGCACCTCGGTGATCGAGGCTCCCGAGTGCTTGAGGCGGTTCTTGACGGCGGCCCGCTCCCGACGGGATGCGGCGGCCTTGTCCAGCGCCGCCTGGCGTTGTTCGGGAGTGAGCGGAGGCAGGGCCACGAGCGAAGCTTCCTTAGTGCCGGAGGGCGCGGGTCAAGGGGCCAATCTAGTCAGAAGCGGAACCGCGCGGCAACGAAGTGCCCCATCTGACGGGGCAAATCTCTGTCCTGACTCAATTGACCTTGCGTGGCTCGCGGGGCAACGATGGTCCGACGACGCCCGAAGAATCCTTTCGACCTGTCGGGCTCCGAGGAGAACGAATGGATCCCATCGAACGGCTTCCCAGGATCGTGCGCTGGACCCTCCGGCTCGAGGACACTGCTGCGCTCGACCGGCCGGTGCAAGCGCTGGAACCGACGATCCGGGCCGCGTTCGGCAGCGGGACGCGAGGTGCCGTGCTGCGCGGCGAGTGGCTGGGCCACGCGGTGCACCCGCTGCTCACCGACGTCGTGCTCGGCACCTGGACCTCCGCCAGTCTCCTCGACCTGGTCGGAGGGCCCGACTCGTCCGCCGCAGCCCAGAGACTCGTCGGGGCCGGGCTGCTGGCCGCCGGCCCCACGGCGTGGACCGGTTGGGCCGAGTGGTCCGCAGCCGGGTCGCGCGAGAAGCGGGTCGGCCTCGTCCACGCCGTGACCAACGCCGTCGCGATCAACCTCTATGCGGCGTCCTGGTTCGCCCGGCGGCGTGGCCGGCACGCGTCCGGGGTCAGGCGTGCTCTGGCCGGGGCGGCCGTTGCGGGAGTCGGCGGCTACCTGGGCGGCCACCTCGCGGCGGCACGCAAGGTGGGGAGCCACGATGCGGCCTTCGACGACGCGACACAGGCGGTTCGGGCCGGCGCAACGTCCTGAGGGTCAGAGCCAGAGCTGGGTCTTGCAGACGTCGAGCGCCTGCTGCCTGACGCCGGCGAGCGCGAGCTCGGTCGCCCGCGACCCGACCTCGTCCGCGGCCCGGGCGATGGTCTGCTGCTCCTCCTTGCTCACATCCTCGGGTGGCTTCCCGCTGTCGAAGTCCGCCGGCTCGACCCCGGCGTCGTCCAGGGCCCGCTCGAGGCCCTCGATGCTGCGGATCACCTGCTGCCACTCATCAGTGATGTCGCTGGGCGCCTCGGCGCGCAGCTCGCGAAAGCTGTCGAGCGCCTCCAGGAGCGACGTCGGCCCGGCCTCGGACATGATCTCGGTCAGCCGCTTCTGATGGTCCTTGATCGCCTGGCAGTACTCCTCCTGCTCGCTGGCGCACCCGGCCAGCGGCGACAGGAGCAGTGGGAGGGTCGCCACCGACGCGGCCCAGCGTCGCGCTCGGGTCATCCGAACAGCCCCGCCAGGTCGTCCTGCGCCCGCAGTACGCCGTCCCGGAGGGCCTGCTGGTCGGGTCCCGGCAGCAGCAGCTCCCGCGAGGAGCTCGCGAGCACCCGGTGCGCGGACCGGCCGAAGATCCGGCTGAGGTCTTCCACGGTGCCGCCCTGGGCGCCGTACCCCGGCGCGAGGATGGGGCCGTGGATGTCGAATGACTCCCCGGTGTCGCCGATGGTGGCGCCGACGACCGCACCGAAGGAGCCGAGCGGCTCGGCGCCCTCGTTGAGGCTGCGCAGGTGCTGGAGGACCGTGCCGGCGACCGTCCGCCCGCTGTACGTCGTGGCGTGCTGGACCTCGGGGCCCTCCTTGTTGGAGGTCAGGGCGAGGACGAACACGCCGGTGCCGTGCTTGCGCGCCGTGTCGATCATCGGCGCCAGGGAGCCGAAGCCCAGGAAGGGGCTGGCGGTGACGGCGTCGGCTGCCAGCGGTGAGCCTGGGTCGAGGTAGGCGTCGGCATAGGCCTGGCTCGTGGAGCCGATGTCGCCCCGCTTCACGTCGAGCAGGACCAGGGCCCCGGCGGACCGGGACTCCTCGATCACCCGCTCCAGGACCGCGATCCCGCGACTGCCGTGCCGCTCGTAGAACGCCGACTGCGGCTTGACCACCGAGACCAGCGGCGCGACCGCCTCGACGACGGTCAGGGCGAACCGCTCGAGGCCCGCGGGGGTGTCCTCGAGCCCCCACGCGTGCAGCAGCGAGGCGTGCGGGTCGATCCCCGCGCACAGCTGACCGCGCTCACGCAGCGCGTCGTGGAGGCGGGATCCGAACGGCGACTGGTTCATGGTGCGTCCTGGAGCTCGGCGACGAGACGGGTGGCGGTGGTGGGGTCGTGCAGGAGCGCGGTGCCGATCTGGACCGCGGTGGCCCCGGCGGCGAGGAAGGACCGGACGTCGTCGATCGTGCCGATGCCTCCGGCACCCACGACCTGGGCCTCGGGCAGTGCGGCGTGCACCTCCGCGACGCAGCGCAGGGCGAGGGGCCGGATCGCGGGGCCGCTCAGGCCTCCGGGTCGTCCGTCCGGTAGCGCGGCCGGGAAAGCGTTGCCGACGACGACGGCGGCGGCGCCGGCGTCCAGGACCGTCCGGGCGCTCTCGACGACCCGGCCGACGTCGGAGCGCACCTTCGCGATGGCCGGCATGCCGCGCGGGAGGTCGCGCTGGACCGCGGCGACGACGCTCGCGGCGTGGAAGGGCTCGCGGACGTCGAAGACGCCGGTGCCGGTGGCGTCGGGCGCGGAGAGGTTCACCTCGACCCCGGCCACGCCCGGCGAGCGGCCCAACCGCCGGGCGAGCTCGGCGTACTCCCCCAGCGACTTCCCGGCGATCGAGACGAAGACACGGACACCCTGCTGCACCAGCCAGGGCAGCTCGGTCGCGAGGAAGTGGTCGAGGCCGGGGTTCTGCAACCCGATGGCGTTGATGAAGCCGGAGGGGGTCTCCACGATCCGGGGCATCGCGCCGCCCTGGCGGGCGCTGACGGTGATCGAGCGGGTGACGAAACCGCCGAGCGCGGCCAGGTCGCCGTAGGCCGCGAGCTCGCGGCCGGTGCCGCCGCAGCCCGATGCCACCAGGATCGGGCTGGGCAGGGTGAGCCCGGCGAGCTCGGTCGGAGTGGCCACGCCGCCGAGCCTATGCACTGCCCACCCGGACGCCGGGCTCCACGTCGTCCCAGCGGACGCGGTCGCCGCGGAAGACCGGGCCTTCGACGCAGGCGCGGACCATCCGGGCGACCCCGTCCTCGCCCACGATCGGCACCGCGCAGCCCTGGCACAGGCCGGTGCCGCAGGCCATCGGCTGCTCGACGGCGGTCTGGCTCCACGCTCCGGCCTGCTCGGCGGCCGATGCGACGGCGTGGAGGGTGGACGCGGGCCCGGCGGCGTAGACGACCTCGGCCCGAGCCTTGCCCAGCACGTCGGGGAGCACGTCGGCCACGGTGCCGCGACTGCCGATCGACCCGTCGCCGGTGACCACGGTGACCGCGCGTGCGGAGCGTCGCGCTTCGAGTGCCGAGAGCAGGTGGGCCTCGTCCTGGGCGGCGACGACCAGGGTGACCGCACAGTCGCGCTCGCGGAGCCGCTCGGCGAGGGGGAACATCGGTGCGGCGGCGTACCCCTCGCCGACGAGGACACAGCTGACCGGCTCCTTGGGGAGGGCGAAGGGACGCCCGAGGGGCCCGGTGACCTCGACCCGCGCCCCGCTCTGCAGGGCGGCCAACCAGCGGGTGCCGGGGCCCACCGGCTCGACGACCAGCTCGATGGTGGCGCCGTACCCGCCGGTGGGCTTGACCCGATGGATCCACATGGCGCGGCGGGCGAGCCGGTCGGGTCCGGTCGAGAGCGCCACGAAGTTGCCGGGGCGGAACCGGTCGGGGACGCCTGGCGCGACCAGGGTGAGGTGACAGAAGGCGCCGACCTTCCGCGTCGACAGCACCTCGCCGATGACGTGGACGGGGCGTCGCTCGGCAGTGCTCATGACGTCGCCGTCGCCCCGAGGCCGCGGAGGATCCGGGTCGGCCACCGTGGGCCCTCGTAGACGAAGGCGGTGTAGGCCTGGAGCAGATCGGCGCCCGCCTCGAGCCGGGCGCGGGCGTCCTCGACGGTGCTGATCCCGCCGACGGACACCAGGGTGAGGTCACCGGCCCGGCCGGCGAGCAGCCGCAGGACCTCCAGCGACCGCTCCGCGAGCGGGCGGCCGGAGAGGCCACCGGCGCCGATCTCCGTCACCGTCGCCTCCGGGGTGCGGAGTCCTTCGCGGGCGATGGTGGTGTTGGTCGCGACGACCCCGTCCAGCCCGACCGCGGTGGCCAGGTCGGCGACGGCCAGGACGTCGTCGTCGTCGAGGTCGGGGGCCACCTTCACCAGCAGGGGGACGCGTCGGTCGGGGACGGCGTCGTCGGCGCGGCGTCGTACGGCCCTCAGCAGCGGCTCGAGCTTCTCGACGGCCTGAAGGTTGCGCAGCCCGGGGGTGTTGGGCGAGCTCACGTTGACGACCAGGTAGTCGGCGTACGGCGCCAGCAGCCCGGCCGACTTCTCGTAGTCGAGGATGACCGCTGCCTGATCGTCGTCGGGCACCACCTTGGTCTTCCCGATGTTGACCCCCAGCACCGCTGAGTTGGGCATGATTGGCCCCTCGAGTTGGGCGCGATGGCCCCGCCGAGGATCTCGTACGCCGTGCGCGAGGCGACGCGCCACGACCTCGGCGCCGTCGTTGTTGAAGCCCATCCGGTTGACCACCGCCCGGTCCTCCGGCAGCCGGAACAGACGCGGCCGGGAGTTGCCGGGTTGCGGCTCGCCGGTGACCGTGCCGATCTCGACGTGGCCGAACCCGAGCGCGGCCAGGGCGTCGATCCCGACGGCGTTCTTGTCGAAGCCGGCCGCGAGACCCAGGACGTTCGGGAAGGTCAGTCCCATGGCCTCGACGCGGTAACTCGCGGCGGCTCGGCGGTGTCCGAGGAGGGGGCGGGCGGCGCGGATGGCCCGGAACGCGACGTGGTGCGCGCGCTCAGGGTCGGTCCGGGTGAACACCCGGCGGAAGAGGACGTCGTACGCCGTCATCGGCCGCCCCGGGGGCCATCACGCCCACCTCGAGGGGCCCGTATGCCCAACTCGAGGGGCCATTTCCCCCAACTCAACGGAGCGGTCACCGGGCAGCCCACTCCTGCAACGACCGGACGCCGATGTCGCCGGCGCGCATCGCCTCGATCCCCTGCACCGCCGCGCCGAGCCCCTGCACGGTGGTGATGCACGGGATGTTCGCCATCACGGCGGCGGTGCGGATCTCGTAGCCGTCGGTACGGGCCGAGCTGCCGCTGGTGGACCCATGGGGGGTGTTGACCACGAGGTCGATCTCGCCGGCACTGATCAGCTGCACGGTCGTGGGCTCCCCCGCCGGGCCGGTGCCCTCGAAGTGCTTGCGCACGACCCTGGCGGGGATGCCGTTGCGGCGCAGGACCTCGGCCGTGCCCTGGGTCGCGAGGACCTCGAACCCCAGGTCGGCCAGGCGCTTGATCGGGAAGATCATCGTCCGCTTGTCGCGGTTGGCCATGCTCACGAACACGCTGACCGGTCACCGGCAGCGGACCGTAGGCCCCGGCCTGGGACTTCGCGAACGCCTTGCCGAAGAAGGCGTCGAAGCCCATCACCTCGCCGGTGGACCGCATCTCGGGCCCGAGCACCGTGTCGACGGTCCGCCCGTCGGCGGTCTGGAACCGGTTGAACGGCATCACCGCCTCCTTGACCGCGATCGGGGCGTCGCCGGGCAGGTCGCCACCGTCGCCGGACGCACGGCAGGACGCCCGGTCCTCCCGCAGCGACGGCGATCGAGTCGCCCATCATCACCCGGGCGGCGGCCTTGGCCAGCGGCACCGCCGTCGCCTTGGAGACGAACGGCACGGTGCGGGACGCGCGCGGGTTCGCCTCCAGGACGTAGAGCACGTCGGAGCCCAGGGCGAACTGGATGTTGATCAGCCCGCGGACGCCCACACCCTTGGCGATCGCCTCGGTGGCCTCGCGGATCCGGAGGATCTCGGTCGCGCCGAGCGTGATCGGCGGCAGGGCGCACGACGAGTCGCCGGAGTGGATCCCGGCCTCCTCGATGTGCTCCATGACCCCGCCGAGGTAGAGCTCCTGGCCGTCGTAGAGCGCGTCGACGTCGATCTCGACCGCGTCGTCGATGAACCGGTCCACCAGCACCGGGTGCTCCGGGCTGATCTGGGTGGACCGGGCGATGTAGCCCGACAGCGCGTCGTCGTCGTAGACGATCTCCATGCCCCGCCCACCGAGGACGTACGACGGCCGCACCAGCACCGGGTAGCCGATCTCGGCCGCGATCCCCGCCGCCTCGGCGTACGACGACGCCATGCCGTGCTTGGGCGCCGGCAGCCCGGCGTCGCGCAGCACCCGCCCGAACGCACCCCGCTCCTCGGCCAGGTGGATCGCCTCGGGGGTGGTCCCGACGATCGGCACGCCGGCGTCCGCCAGGCCCTGGGCCAGGCCCAGCGGGGTCTGGCCGCCGAGCTGGCAGATCACGCCGGCGACCGGGCCGGCCTGCTGCTCGGCGTGGACCACCTCGAGCACGTCCTCGAGGGTCAGCGGCTCGAAGTAGAGCCGGTCGGAGGTGTCGTAGTCGGTGGACACGGTCTCGGGGTTGCAGTTGACCATGACGGTCTCGTAGCCGGCACGGGACAGCTCGAGCGCGGCGTGCACGCAGGAGTAGTCGAACTCGATGCCCTGCCCGATCCGGTTCGGGCCCGAGCCGAGGATGATCACCGCCTCACGCTCGCGCGGCGCCACCTCGGTCTCCTCGTCGTACGACGAGTAGTGGTACGGCGTCCTGGCGGCGAACTCGGCGGCGCAGGTGTCGACGGTCTTGTAGACCGGCCGGATCCCGAGCGCGTGCCGGACGCCGCGGACGACCGCCTCGGACATGTTCCGCATCCGGCCGATCTGGCTGTCGGAGAAGCCGTGCCGCTTGGCCCGGCGCAGCAGCTCCGGCGTCAGCTCGGGGGCGTCCAGCACCTCGCCCGCGATCTCGGAGATCAGGAACATCTGGTCGAGGAACCACGGGTCGATGCCGGTGGCGTCGTAGAGCTCCTCGAGGGTGGCCTCGGCGCGGATCGCGTCCATCACCTTCCGCAGCCGCCCGTCGTGCGGGACCCGCACCGCGTCCAGCAGCTCCGCCTTGTCGAGGTCGACCCACACGTGGGTCCAGTCGAACGGCGCGTGCGCGTGCTCCAGCGACCGCAGCGCCTTCTGCAGCGCCTCGGTGAAGTTGCGGCCGATCGCCATCGCCTCGCCCACGGACTTCATGTGCGTGGTCAGGGTCGGGTCGGCGCCGGGGAACTTCTCGAACGCGAAGCGCGGCACCTTCACCACGACGTAGTCCAGGGTCGGCTCGAAGCTGGCCGGGGTCTCGCGGGTGATGTCGTTGGGGATCTCGTCGAGGGTGTAGCCGATCGCGACCTTGGCCGCGATCTTCGCGATGGGGAAGCCGGTGGCCTTGGACGCCAGCGCCGAGGACCGTGACACGCGGGGGTTCATCTCGATCACGACCAGCCGCCCGTCGACGGGGTTCACGGCGTACTGGATGTTGCAGCCGCCGGTGTCGACCCCCACCGCCCGGATGATGCCGATCGAAAGGTCGCGCATCGCTTGGTACTCGCGGTCGGTCAGGGTCATCGCCGGCGCCACCGTGATCGAGTCGCCGGTGTGGACCCCCATCGGGTCGAGGTTCTCGATCGAGCAGACGATCACCACGTTGTCGGCGGTGTCGCGCATGACCTCGAGCTCGTACTCCTTCCAGCCGATGATCGACTCCTCGAGGAGCACCTCGGTGGTCGGGCTGGCGGCGAGCCCGGCGCCCGCGATCCGGCGCAGGTCGGTCTCGCCGTAGGCCATGCCGGAGCCGGTGCCGCCCATCGTGAACGACGGACGGACGACCATCGGGTAGCCGAGGTCCTCGGCGGCGGCGAGGCAGTCGTCGAGGGAGTGGCAGATCGCGCTGCGGGCGACCTCACCACCGAGGTCCTCGACGATCTTCTTGAACTGCTGCCGGTTCTCGCCGCGGTCGATGGCCTCGATGGAGGCGCCGATCAGCTCGACGCCGTACTTCTCCAGGACGCCGTTCTCCGCGAGGGCCATCGCAGCGTTCAGCGCGGTCTGGCCGCCCAGGGTCGCGAGCAACGCGTCGGGGCGCTCCTTCTCGATCACCTTCTCGACGAACTCCGGCGTGATCGGCTCGATGTAGGTCGCGTCGGCGAACTCGGGGTCGGTCATGATCGTCGCCGGGTTGGAGTTGACCAGCACGACCCGCAGGCCCTCGTCCTTGAGGACCCGGCAGGCCTGGGTGCCGGAGTAGTCGAACTCGCAGGCCTGGCCGATGATGATGGGACCCGAGCCGATGACCATCACGCTGTGGAGGTCGGTGCGCTTGGGCATCAGGACTCACCGCCCATCAAGTCGCAGAAACGGTCGAACAGGTACGCCGCATCGTGCGGCCCGGCCGCTGCCTCGGGGTGGTACTGCACCGAGAAGCTCCTGAGCCTGCCGTCGTCGTCGCGCAGCTCCAGCCCCTCGACCACGTCGTCGTTGAGGCACACGTGGCTCACCGTCGCCACGCCGTACGGCGTCTGTGTCGGCGCGTCCAGTGGAGCATCCACGGCGAACCCGTGGTTGTGGGCGGTGACCTCGACCTTGCCGGTGGTGCGGTCCATGACCGGCTGGTTGATCCCCCGGTGGCCGTACTTCAGCTTGTAGGTGGAGAAGCCGAGCGCCCGGCCGAAGAGCTGGTTGCCGAAGCAGATCCCGAAGTACGGCAACCCCGCCTCGAGTGCTCCTTGCAGGAGCTCGACCTGCTGCGTGGTCGCGGACGGGTCGCCCGGGCCGTTGGAGAAGAACAACCCGTCGGGCCGCACCGCCAGCACGTCATCGAGCGAGGCAGTGGCAGGCAGGACGTGGACCTCGATCCCGCGCTCGGCCATCATCGCCGGGGTCATCGACTTGATCCCGAGGTCGAGCGCGGCGACGACAAGAGGCCTCCCCCGCTCCGCCGTTTTCCGGGCTGGCACGACGTACGCGGTGTCGGTGGACACCTCGCCGGCGAGCTCGGCGCCGGCCATCTCCGCGGAGGACCGCACGCGTTCGAGCAGCGCCTCGGCGTCGGTCCCGTTCGACGCGATCCCGACCCGCATCGCCCCGCGCTCGCGCAGGTGGCGGGTCAGGGCGCGGGTGTCGACGCCGGAGATGCCGACGACGCCCTGGTCGCGCAGCTCGTCGTCGAGACTGCGCCGGGCCCGCCAGTTGGACGCGCGGCGGGCGGGGTCGCGGACGACGTAGCCCGCCACCCAGATCCTCCCCGACTCCGGATCCTCGTCGTTGACGCCGGTGTTGCCGATGTGGGGTGCGGTCATGACGACGACCTGGCGGTGGTACGACGGGTCGGTGAGGGTCTCCTGGTAGCCGGTCATCCCGGTGTTGAAGACCGCCTCGCCGACGGTCTCCCCCTCGGCGCCGTAGGCCTCGCCGTGGAAGGTGCGGCCGTCCTCGAGGACGAGGACCGCGGTCACTGCAGTTTCCCGTCGAGCACGGTCGGCTTGCCGCGCAGGAACGTCGCGACCACCCGGCCGGGCAGCTCCATCCCGGCGTACGGCGTGTTCCGCGACAGCGACGCGGAGGACGACGCCTCGATCACGCGGCGCACCGACGGGTCGTAGAGCACGACGTTGGCCGGAGCCCCCTCCTCCACCGGCCGACCGTGGTCTGCGACCCGGCCGATCCGCGCCGGCGCGTAGGACATCCGCTCGGCGACGCCGGCCCAGTCCAGCAGGCCCGGGTCCACCATCGTCTCCTGGACGATCGACAGCGCGGTCTCGAGACCGAGCATGCCGAAGGCCGCGGCCGCCCACTCGCAGTCCTTGTCCTCGAGCGGGTGCGGGGCGTGGTCGGTCGCGACGATGTCGATCGTGCCGTCGGCCAGCCCGGCCCGCAGCGCCTCGGCGTCGGCGGCGCCGCGCAGCGGCGGGTTGACCTTGTAGATCGGGTCGTAGCTGGTGGCGAGCTCGTCGGTCAGCAGCAGGTGGTGGGGGCAGGCCTCGGCGGTGACGTTCCAGCCCTTCTCCTTGGCCTGGCGCACGATCTCGACCGAGCCGGCCGTGGACACGTGGCAGACGTGCAGCCTCGAGCCGACGTGCGCCGCCAGCAGGCAGTCGCGGGCGATGATCGCCTCCTCGGCGACCGCCGGCCAGCCGGCCAGCCCCAGCCGTCCCGAGAGCTCGCCCTCGTTCATCTGGGCGCCCTCGGTCAGCCGGGGCTCCTGCGCGTGCTGGGCGATGACGCCGTCGAACGCCTTGACGTACTCCAGGGCCCGCCGCATCAGGACGGCGTCGTTGACGCACTTGCCGTCGTCGGAGAACACCCGGACCCGGGCGGCGGAGTCGGCCATCGCGCCGAGCTCGGCCAGGCGCTCACCGGCCAGCCCCACGGTGACGGCGCCCACCGGGTAGACGTCGCAGTAGCCGGCCTCGCGGCCCAGCCGCCAGACCTGCTCGACGACCCCCGCGGTGTCGGCCACCGGGTCGGTGTTGGCCATGGCGTGGACCGCGGTGAAGCCGCCCAGGGCGGCCGCGCCGGTACCGGACTCGACGGTCTCGGCGTCCTCGCGACCCGGCTCGCGCAGGTGGGTGTGCAGGTCGACGAGGCCGGGGAGCGCGATCAGGCCGTTGGCGTCGATGGTCTCGACGCCGTCCCGCGCGATGGCCGAGGAGCCGATCGCCCGGATGACCCCGTCCTCGAGCAGCAGGTCGGTGGGCGCACCACCCAGGATGGAGGCGTGCTTGATCAGGTAGCTGGTCACACTGGTCACTCGGAGTCCCCCGTGGTCTCGATGGGCTCGGCGGAGGGATCCGCCGGCGCGCTGCCGCTCAGCAGCAGGTAGAGCACCGCCATCCTGACGGCCACTCCGTTGGTGACCTGCTCGACGATCACCGAGCGGTCGGAGTCGGCGACGTCGGCGGTGATCTCCATGCCGCGGACCATCGGGCCCGGGTGCATGACGATCGTGTGGTCCTGCAGGGTCGCCATCCGGCGGCCGTCGAGGCCGTAGCGACGGGAGTACTCGCGCGCGGTCGGGAAGAACCCGCCGTGCATCCGCTCCCGCTGGACCCGCAGCATCATCACCACGTCGGCCTTGGGCAGCACCGCGTCGAGGTCGTACGACGTCTCGACCGGCCAGGACTCGATCCCGACCGGGAGCAGGGTCGGCGGCGCCACCAGGGTGACCTCGGCGCCCGAGCGTGCGCAGCAGCAGGGCGTTCGAGCGGGCGACCCGGCTGTGCAGCACGTCGCCGACGATCGCGACCCGGCGCCCGTCGAGGCCTCCACCATCCTTCGCGGCCAGATGGCGCCACATGGTGAAGGCGTCGAGCAGGGCCTGCGTGGGGTGCTCGTGGGTTCCGTCGCCGGCGTTGACCACGTGCGAGCGGACCCAGCCGGAGTGGGCGAGCCGGTGCGGCGCCCCGCTCGCGGAGTGGCGCACGACCACGGCGTCCGCGCCCATCGCCTCGAGGGTGAGGGCGGTGTCCTTGAGGCTCTCGCCCTTGGAGAGCGACGAGCCCTTGGCCGAGAAGTTGATGACGTCGGCGCTGAGCCGCTTGGCGGCGGCCTCGAAGGAGATGCGGGTGCGGGTGGAGTCCTCGAAGAAGAGGTTCACCACGGTGCGGCCGCGCAGCGCCGGGAGCTTCTTGATCGGCCGGTCCGCGAGGGAGCGGAGCTCCTCGGCGGTGCGGAGGACCAGCTCGGCGTCGTCACGGCTCAGGTCGGCCGCGCTGAGCAGGTGCTTCTTCATGAGGCGCTCCCCTCGATCGTCACGGCGTCCACGTCGTCGATCCCGGCCAGGGTGACCCGGACCCGTTCGACGAGCGAGGTGGGGAGGTTCTTGCCGACGAAGTCGGCGCGGATCGGCAGCTCCCGGTGTCCGCGGTCGACGAGCACGGCGAGCCGGACCGCGGCAGGCCGGCCGATCTCGGTCATCGCGTCGAGGGCCGCCCGGATCGTCCGGCCGGAGAACAGCACGTCGTCGACCAGCACCACGGTCTTGCCGTCGATGCCGCTGTCGGGGATCTCGGTGTGCAGCAGGGCGCGGGCCGGCTTCAGGCGCAGGTCGTCGCGGTACATCGTCACGTCGAGCGAGCCGACCGGGACGTCGTACTCCTCGACGGCTGGAGATCTTCTCCGCGATCCGGTGCGCCAGCGGAACCCCGCGGCTCGGGATCCCGAGCAGCACCAGGTCGCGCGGCGCCCTTGTTGCGCTCGAGGATCTCGTGGGAGATGCGGGTGAGTGCCCGGTTGATGTCACGGGCGTCGAGGACGACGCGAGCCGAAGCCGCGTGCTCCTCGGGGAGTGAACTCTGAGGCGCAGGCATGATGGCTGCAGGACCTCCTTCTCCGCCTCACGGGACGGCTCGTTAAAGGATGTCGATCGAGCGCGACTGTATCAGCCGGGGCGGCGCTGCAACGACGCGACGCCCGCGCGTCTCAGCGGTTGGCGGGGCGATCGTCCAGAGCGACGTCAGCGGCCAGCAGAGCGGCCTCGAGGTTGTTGCGGAGCCAGGTGACGTACTGGGCGTGCGGCCACTGCCAGCCGTCCACGAGCATGTGGTGGACCTCCGGGCTGGTCAGGGTCCACACCAGGGCGGCGGCCTCCTCGACCGGCTGCCGCAGGGCACCCTGCTCGCCGATCCAGGCCGCCAGCCGGGTCATCGACCGGCGTCGCTGCCGCAGGTGCAGCTCGGACCTGAGCTTGTCGAGCTCGGGATCCACGACCGCGGCCGAGCGCAGCATGTCGTCGAGCGGCCGGGCCCGCGCCAGCTGGTCGCCGACCACCGTGGCGAGCTCGCCGATCTGCCCCCGCAGGGTCGGCTCGTGGCGCAGCCCGTCGGGATCCGGCCCGGCCAGGGTGGTGCGCGGGTCCTCGGTGCCCGCCGCGTCCGCCATCACCGCCTCGAGCAGACCTCGCTTGGTGCCGAAGGTGTGGAAGACGAGGTCCTCGCTGACCTGGGCCGCCCGGGCAATCTGCTTGATCGTCGCCCGCGCGTATCCGACCTCGACGAACAGCCGCTCCGCCGACTCCAGCATCCGGCGGCGGGTGGCGCGAGCCTGCTCATCGCGCGCTGGTGAGTGGTAGGCCCGACGTTTGACAGTAGGCGACATGTGACCGACTATAGAGTATTCGTTCCAGTATCACTGGAACCAATCTGGAGGTCACCATGCGTGCCGCCTACTCCCTCTCCTACCGCCTCGGCCTGACCTCCTGGGACAAGACCGGCGCCGACGCCGACGCGGCCTTCGGCCGGATGCTCGACCGCGAGGAGGTCGACCGGATGCACCCTTCGGGCGCGCCCTCGACCTCGGCTGCGGCACCGGCAGCCACACGCGCCAGCTGCAGGGCCGCGGCTGGGACGCCACCGGCGTCGACAACGTCCGCCACGCCGTCGACCTCGCCATGAAGCGTGGCGGCGACAACGAGCGCTACGTGATCGGCGACGTCGACCACCTGCAGGGTTGTGGCGTCGGCAAGGGTTTCTCGTTCTACCTCGACATGGGCTGTTTCCACGGCCTGGACGACGACGCCAGGATGGCCATGGGTCGGGGCGTCACGGCCCTGGCCGCGGAGAAGGCCACCTTGCTGATGCTGTGCTTCGAGCCCCAACGCAACCCGATGGTCCCGCGCGGGGCCGACGCCGACTCCGCCAGTCGCGCGCTGCCTGGCTGGACGCTGCTGGATGCTCGCGCGGCCGACATGACGACCCTGCCCAATGCTCTTTCGCGGCATACGCCGCAGTGGTTCAGGTTCGGGCTCAACTGACCCCGGTTCTACCTACAGCCGCGTCGGCGACGTCGAGCAGCACCTTGCCCACGGCGCCTCCCTCGACGGTGTCGTGGGCCGCGGCCAGATCCTCCAGCGGGAAGTGGTGCAAGGGGAGCCCGGCGTCCTCGCCGACCCGCAGCGCACCCGCCTCGATCGCGGCTGTGACGTCTTCGGTCGCGGCGCGGACCAGGTCGTCGTGGAGTGTGTAGAGGATGAGGAACTGGAAGCGCAGGTTCTTCCCGAACGCCGCTCGCAGCGGCAGTGTCAGCTCGTCGCCGCCGTTGTTGGCGTAGATCGACACCAGGCCGTGCACGCGCACGACCTCCAGGTCGATGCCGATGTTCTGGGCGGGCGCGACCTCGACCGCGATGTCCACCCCGTCCGGTGCGACCGCGAGGATCTCCTTCGCCGCGTCGGAGTCGCGGTAGTTCACGACGTGGTGGGCGCCCGCCGCCCGGGCCAGCGCGGCCTTCTCCTCGCTGCTGACAGTGGTGACCACCGTGGCCCCGGCCCAGCGGGCGAGCTGGACCGCTGCGTTGCCGACTGCACCCGCTCCCCCGGCCACGAGCACGACCTTCCCGTCCAGCGCCCCGGGCCCGAGGCGGGAGGGGCCGCCGTCGGCCGACGTCAGGGCGCGGTGGGCCGTCACCGCCGGTACGCCGACGCTCGCGCCGAGGTCGTACGACGCTCCGTCGGGCAGCGCGCACCACCCGCGACACCGGCTGCACCGTGTACTCGGCGGCCGTCCCGTGCGGCCGGCCGTGCTGGGCCAGCACCAGCCACACCCGGTCCCCCACCTGCACGTCCTCGACACCGGCCCCGACCGCGTCGACGACGCCCGCGCCGTCCTGGCCGGGCGTGATCTCGTCGTACGCCATCCCGCCGGGCATGCCACCCGACCGGAACTTCCAGTCCGTCGGGTTCACCCCGGCGCGGACCAGCCGAACCCGCACCTCTCCCGGCCCCGGGTCTGGAAGGTCCCGCTCGACCATCTGCAGGACGGAGGACGGACCGGTCTCGCGATAGGTCACGGCGCGCATGGACTCGACCGTACCCGCCGTCCTCCCCTGTGGAGAGGGCCTCCTGAGCCCGCGGGAATGTCGGTGGTCGCCCCTAGCGTGAGGCCATGAGCCAGGCAGTCGTCCCCTTCCGACACCCGTTGCTGCGGGTGGTCGACGACATGGCTGCGGTGCTCGACTCGGTGACAGAGGCACAACCGGCCTTCCTCATCGCGCCTTTCCGCGGCGAGCGCGGCGATGTCGCGGCGCCAGTTCTTCCCGAATTCGAGCGCAGCGTGGAAGAGCACGTTCCGCGGGTTCTGCGAGCGCTGTCGGAACGGCCACATGGTCAGAGGTTCTCACGTCCCGGGGCGACTTGACTGGCCACTCACCTCGGCAAGATCGACCTCAACGCGGCATTTCCGGGTGTTCTTGACGGCATCGATCATAAGACGTCATACGGGCGGAGCAAGCGGTTGCACTGTCCGCATGACGTCCTCGGGTGTGCCCGGATCTCGGCAGATGAGTGCACTTCCGCCTGAAGTGCGGACCCGCCCACCTACAGCAACGCGGCCATGCCGGCGCAGGCCGCGAGCCAGGCGGCGCGGGTCCCCTCGGAGAGCTGGGCGTAGGGCACCACCGACCCGGGCACCAGCACCGGGTCGTAGGGCACCCGGTAGACCGCCTTGGTCCGCTGCTCGTAGACCTGCACCAGGTCGTGGGCCAGCTGTTCGTCGACGTGGGAGGACGGGTCGGAGAGCACGGTGATCGTCTTGTGCTTGAGGTTCTCGTAGCCGGCGTCCTGCAGGGCGTCGAGCATCCACAGCCCGCTGTAGCCGGTGTCCTCGCGGATGGTGCTGGTCACGACGAGCAGGTCGGCGGCCTCCGCGGCGGCGAGCCAGTTCTCCGCCCGCATGTTGTTGCCGGTGTCGATCAGGATCAGCCGGTAGAACCGCTCGAGGAGCTGGTGGACGGCGGTGAAGTCCTGCGCCCGGATCATCCCGGTGACGTGCGGGCCGCTCGTCGGAGGCGAGGACGTCGAAGTGGGCGTCGCCCTGCGACCGGACGAAGGCGCCGAGGTCACCGATCCGGGCCTGGTAGACGTCGCTGAACCGCTCGAGGTCCTCCAGCAGCTCCCGGGTGGTGTTGCGGTGGGAGCTGCGGGTGCCCCGGATGCCGAGCGTGCCCCGGGTCTCGTTGTTGTCCCACGCGACGACGCCGCCGCCGCGGACGGTGCCGAAGGTGTAGCCGGCCGCCAGCACCCCGGTGGTCTTGGCGGCGCCGCCCTTGGGGTTGAGGAACGCGATGGTCCGGGGCCCGTCGAAGTCGCGCTGGATCGAGCGCCGGTGCTGCTCGTGCTCGAGCTCGGCGCGGCCCATCTGCGGGGACGACCGCCCCGCCGGTCCAGCGCCGGACCCGGCCGCGCCAGCCCCAGTTCGCCGGGCCGAGCTCGACCTGGTCGGCGCGCCGGTCCAGGAAGTCGGTGGCGGTCATGAATCGGCGTACTTCGGGCTCGGCGGGCCGCGGACTCCGCCGGCGCCGGTGCGCGGGCCGGTGCCTCCGGTGCCGCCGGGTCAGCCGGTGCCACCGGGTCTGCCGACCGGGGGGTCGACCTGGGCAGCGGCCTCGGCGGTGCCGGGCATCGGGTCGGTCAGGGGGTCGCCGTGCGGCGGCGTCGGCAGCGGGGCCTCGGAGCGGAGCCGGGACGCGGTGTAGGAGGCCAGGTCGTCGGCGGTGTAGAGCCGTTCGCTGGTGTCGGGCTCGAGTCCGCCCCGGCGGGAATGCTCCTGAGTCATCCGAGTTCCTCCGTCATCCACAGTCACACGGGCGCGCAACGACCTGTGCGCGGCGCACCACTCACACCATGACCACCGAGGCGCTGCCGCTAAACCAGTTCGTCGAGAACGGTTTCGACCGCGCGGTGGAAGGTCGGGTACGCGAAGTGCATCGTACGCAGCGTGGCGATCGGCACCTCCGCGTGCACGGCAGTGACCAGCATCGACAGGATCTCGCCGCCCGCGGGACCCACGACCGTGGCCCCGACCAGCACGCCGCGGTCGCGGTCGGCCACCAGCTTGACGACCCCTGCCGCCTTGGCCAGCCAGCCGCGCGCACCGAGGTCGCCGGAGGCCGTGGCCACCGCGAGGCCCGCATCGCGGGCCTGCTCCTCGGTGAGCCCGACGGAGGCGACCTCGGGCTCGGTGAAGGTCACCCGGGCCACCGCCCGGTAGTCGGCCCAGGGCCCGTCCTCGCCGAGGATGTCGCGGACGGCCACGGCCGCCTGGTACATCGAGACGTGGGTGAAGGCGCCCTTGCCGGTGATGTCGCCCACGGCCCACAGCTTCTCCCCGGCGCGCATCCGCTCGTCGGTCTCCAGGACGCTCGCCTCCGGGTCCAGACCCACGGTGTCCAGCCCGATGTCCGCCAGGTTGCCGCGCCGCCCGGCCGCCACGAGCAGCTTGTCGGCGCTGAGCTGCCTGTCCGCCCACCTGGAGGGTGAACGAGCCGTCCGCGTGCTCCACCGAGTCCACCTTCGCCCCGGTCAGCACCTGGATCCCCTCGGCGGCGAACGCCTCCTCCAGCACCGCCGACGCCTCGGGCTCGTCCGCCGGCGACGAGCCGGTCCACGGCCTCGACCACGGTGACCCGGGCGCCGAACCGGGAGAACACCTGCGCGAACTCGCAGCCGATGGGCCCGCCGCCGAGCACCACGACCGATCCCGGGATCTCGGTCAGCCGCACCGCGTCGCGGTTGGTCCAGTACGGCGTCTCCGCCAGCCCGTCGATCGGCGGGACGGCGGGCTCGGTGCCGGTGTTGAGCACCACGCCCTTCGCGGCGACGTACGTCGTCCCGTCGACCTCGACCCGGCCGGGTCCGGTCGAGCCGGCCGTGGCCGCGGACGAACCGCACCCCCGACTCCTCGAGCCGGTCGACCGCGGCGGCGTCGTTCCAGTCGTCGGTCGCCTCGTCGCGGACCCGGGCGGCCACGGCGGACCAGTCGGGCTGCACCTGTGCGGTGCCGCCGAACTCGGGGACCCGGTGCACCTCGGCGATCTGGTGGGCGGCGGCGATCATCATCTTCGACGGCACGCAGCCGTAGTAGGGGCACTCGCCACCCACGAGCCGGCTCTCGACCGCCACCACGTCCAGCCCGGCGCGCCCCAGCTTGATGGCGGCGTGCTCCCCTCCGGGGCCGAGGCCGAGCACCACCACGTCGACGTCGCGTGTCGTCATTCCGACCACCCCTCCTGGGCTCGTGCGGTCAGCGGGACAGGTGTCGGGCGCGGGCGACCTGGCGAAGCAGAAGAGCCCGTAGCAGATCAGGCCGAGGCCGATGGCGCCGAGCAGCACCGGGCCGAACGGCTGCTCGCAGCACCTCCTGCAGCGCCGCGTCCAGCCCGCCGGACTTCTTCGGGTCGTGGGTGACCGCGGCGTAGCCGAAGAGTGCGCCGACCAGGCCGATCGCGACGCCCTTGGCGATGTAGCCGACCTTGCCGAGCAGGAGGTACGCCGACCCGGCGTCGCCGCTCTTGCCCTCGGCCGCGAGGTGCTTGGCGATGCTTCTCGCTCAGGCCGCGCCAGACCTGGGCGACGCCGTAGCCGATGATGGCCAGTCCCACCGCGCCGACGAGCCACTGCCCGAACGGCAGGCTCATCAGCTTGGCGGAGTACGTGTCGGTCTTGGACTCGCCGCCCTTGTCCCCGATCGGCCACGGAGAACGCGCTCAGGGCGAGCGTGCCGTAGATGCCCATCTTCAGGACGTCGGCGCCGCGCTTGCGCCAGCAGCTCGGCGCCGTCCTCTCGCCGATGCCCGACCACGAGCTCGAGCAGCCGCCAGAGCACGAGCAGGACCATCCCGATGGCGACCAGCCAGATCAGGACCAGGCCGAGCGGCTCCCCGGCGAGCTGGTGCAGCGCACCCTTGCTGCTGACCGTCCCGCTGCGGTCGCCCGAGGGCCAGCTG
This sequence comes from uncultured Actinomycetota bacterium, assembly GCA_963848795.1. Taxonomy (GTDB): domain Bacteria; phylum Actinomycetota; class Actinomycetes; order Propionibacteriales; family Nocardioidaceae; genus Nocardioides. The sequence continues at coordinate 3,872 of CAWKEX010000016.1, read as the reverse complement.
CAGGGCCAGCCAGCCGACGAGCAGGTGGACGACGCCGTAGGCGACCAGCCCGACCCGGACCCCGTGGTCGACCCAGCTCGCTCTGGTCGGCCTTGCGGCCGATCTCGTCGGAGAGCTCAGCCATGGAGGCTCGGCTTGCTGCGCAGGATGTTGCCGAGGACGCCGTTGACGAAGCCGGGCGACTCGTCGGTCGACAGGTCCTGCACCAGGGCGATCGCCTCGGTGACCGCCACCGCGTCGGGCACGTCGTCGGCCCACATCAGCTCGAAGACACCGAGCCGCAGCACGTTGCGGTCGACCGCCGGCATCCGGGCCAGCGTCCAGCCCTCGGAGTACTCCGCCAGCAGCTCGTCGATCCGCGGCCGGTGCTCGACCACGCCGCGGACCAGCTCGGAGGTGTAGTCGTTGGTCGGCCCCTCGCCCGCGGCGATGGCGCGGTCGAGGGCCGTGGTCGGCTCCTCCCCGCGCAGCTCGGAGGCGTAGAGGATGTCGAGGGCCCGCTTGCGGGCCTTGGAGCGAGCTCCCATCAGACGCGCGCCATCAAGACTTCACGCGCCCCAGGTACGACGAGTCGCGGGTGTCGACCTTGACCTTCTCGCCCTGGCCGATGAAGAGCGGGACCTGGATCTGGTGACCGGTCTCGAGGGTGGCCGGCTTGGTGCGGCCGGTCGCGCTGTCGCCGGCGACGCCGGGCTCGGTGAAGGTGATCTCCAGCTCCACCGAGGCGGGCATCTCGATGTAGAGCACCCGGCCCTCGTTGGTCGCGACGATCGCCTCCTGGTTCTCGAGGAGGAAGTTCTTGCGCGTCGCCGACGAGCTCGGGCGTGATCTCGAGCTGGTCGTAGGTGCCGGTGTCCATGAAGACGTAGGACGAGCCGTCGTTGTAGAGGTACTGCATCGTCCGCTTGTCGACGTTGGCCACGTCGACCTTGACGTCCGCGTTGAAGGTCTTGTCGACGGTCTTGCCGGACTCGATGTTCTTCAGCTTCGTGCGGACCACGGCACCGCCCTTGCCGGGCTTGTGGTGCTGGAACCAGATGACCTGCCAGAGCTGGCCGTCGAGGTTGAGCACCATGCCGTTCTTCAGGTCGTTCGTCGTTGCCATGGCGCGCGAGCCTATAGCGCACGTCGCGAGGACGCCCTATTCGCCATTCTGCCTATTTGAAGGCCCACACCACCTTGATCCGCACCTCGAGGTCGTCCTTGCCGGCCCTGATCGGCAGCGCCTTGGCCAGTCCGCGGCGTCGTAGGCGGCGCTGCGCAGGCAGCACCGGCTGCGGGCGGCTGCGCCGGCCGGCCGACCTCCCGGATGCTCACCACGTCGCCGAGGGCCTGGCCGGTCGCGGCGGCGTACTGCTCGGCCTTGGCGGTGGCCGACTCGACCGCGGCGTCCCGCGCCTTCTCCAACAGCGCGTCGGGGTCGCCGACGCCGAGCCGGATGCCGCTGACCCGGACGCCGTTGCCGCCCACCTCGACGGCGGCGGCGATCGCGGGCCGCCCTTGGCCAGCTCGTCGACCTTCACCCTGGCCCGCTGGGTCACCCGGTAGCCGACGAGGGTCGGCGGGCCGTAGGCGTGGTACTCGTACTCCGGATGCATCGAGCAGGCCGGTCGTCTGCACGTCGGCCCTCTCGACGCCGTGGTCTCCGAGCTCGGCCAGGACCCGCCGCATGGTCGGCGCTGGAGCGCGGCCAGCGCATCGTCGAGGTCGAGCCGTCTGGCGGTCGCGGACAGCGTGAACGAGATCTGGTCGGGGACCGCGCTCGCCTCGCCGGTCCCGACCATGCTCACCATCCGCCGGTCGGCCTCGGTCGCGCCGCGTCCCCGGAGGCGGCGCTCGCCGGGGCGGTCACGGCGTCCGCCCGCCCGCCCAGCAGGTACGCCGTCACCAGCGCCAGTCCCACCAGCCCGGCCAGCAGGATGCTCCTCACACTCACCGTCACGTCGCCGCGCATGTCTGCTTCTCCCTGCCTGTCGCTCCACCTGTGTGTTGGGTGTGCCCCCGACGGTGGGACGGCGCCGAGCGGCGTCCGGTTCCTCAGACCTCAGGTCGCCTGCACGGGGTCGACGACCACGTGCTCGATCTCGACGTCGTCGTAGCGCTCGCGGGCCTCGTCGACGACCCCGTGGCGCAACCAGGTCGAGCGATCCTCGGGGTGCGTGGAGATCACCACGTGGTCGGGCCGGAACTCCCGCACGGCCTTGTCGAGCGCGACCAGGGGCCGGTAGTCGCCGAGCTCGCCGCGCACCGTGAGGCCACGCGGCTCCCGCAGGGTCGCCAGCGTCGCGTCGAGCCGCTCCCGGGCCGCCCGAGCGGTCGCCTCCCACACGAACGCCGCGCCTTCCCGGTCCGCCTGCCCCGTGTCAACGGGGTTCGCCGGCACCACGACGAAGTACTCCGCGCGGTCGCTGCCGTCGATGCGAAGCAACGTGTCGTGCAGCTGCTCGCCGACGAGCGTCTGGTTCGCGAGGACGAGAATGCGTTCTGCGGTGCGACCGGAAGGTCCGGCCTTCTTCGCCTCGACCTCCTCGGCGCCCATGGAGCCGCCGCGCCACCGGGTCACGCCGTACAGCGCGAGCACGACACCCCACGACAGCAGGCTCAGCAGCAGCTGCGAACGCGTCGCGTCGGTGAAGAACATCTGCAGAAGCACGCCAACGATGCCGATGCGGCGGCGATGGTGAGATACGGGAAGAACCACATCTTCACCGTGAGCTTGTCCTCCGGGGTCCGCCGCCGCAGCACGAACTGCGAGATCGCGATCAGCAGGTAGACGAACAGGATCACCGCACCGGACGAGTTGAGCAGGAAGAGGAAGACGGTGTCGGGCGAGACGTAGGCAGCGATCACGCAGAGGAAGCCGACCACCGTCGAGGCGAGGATCGCCCACACCGGCACTCCCCGGCCGTTGACCGTGATCAGGGCCATCGGCGCCTCGCGGCGACCGGCGAGCACGAACAGCATCCGCGAGGCCGTGTAGAGCCCGGAGTTGAGGCAGGACAGCACCGCGGTGAGCACGACCGCGTTCATGAGGTCGTCGGCGTCCGGGATGCCCATCTCGGTGAACGCCGCGACGTACGGCGAGGCGCCGAGCTCGGTGTCGTCCCACGGCAGGATGCAGACGAGCAGGAACACCGACCCGACGTAGAAGGTCAGCACCCGCACGATGACGGACTGGGTGGCCTTGGCGATCGCCTTCTTCGGGTCGTGCGACTCGGCGGCTGCGACCGTGGCGATCTCCGCGCCCACCATCGAGAAGACGACGACCACGATGCTGGAGAAGATCGCGCTCGGGCCGTTGGGGAGGAAGCCGCCCTGGGCGGTCAGGTTGCTGAAGTCCAGGTTCTGGCCCGGCCACAGGCCGAGCACGAACAGCGCGCCGAGGCCGAGGAACGCGACGATCGCAGCGACCTTGATGCCGGCGAACCAGTACTCGAACTCGCCGAACGACTTCACCGAGAACAGGTTGGTCGCCGTCATCAGGAGCATGAGTCCGAGCGACAGCAGCCACAGCGGCCCTCGACCAGTACTGTGATGATCTTCGCGCCGGCGACGGCCTCGAAGCCGACGACGATCACCCAGAAGTACCAGTACAGCCAGCCGACCGAGAAGCCCGCCCAACCGCCGAGTGCCGTGCGGGCGTAGTCGGCGAACGACCCGGTCGACGGGTTGGCGGTCGCCATCTCGCCGAGCATCCGCATCACCAGGATGATGAGGACGCCGGTGATCGAGATAGCTGAGGAACGCGGCCGGGCCCGGTCTCGTTGATGACGACGCCGGAGCCGACGAACAGCCCGGCGCCGATGACGCCGCCGATGGCGATCATCGTGAGGTGGCGCTGCTTCAGTCCACGCTTGAGGTCGGTGGGCTCC
>CAWKEX010000015.1:0-62550 GCA_963848795.1 uncultured Actinomycetota bacterium | reverse complement strand
CTCCAGTAGCGCTGGAGGGTAGTCCGAGTCCACGCCTCGGAGCGTAGTGCCGAGTGCACCTCATCGGCATGGGTGTGCACATCACCTGCGCCGACTGGCGGCGGAAAGACGCGAAGGCTGCTCGCCTGGCAACTCGCGTTGTGGGCGCCATCTCAAGTTCGTCATGCGAGAAAAATGCGGACATGACGGAGAGCAGCGACCCGAGCAAGGTGGCCCGCGAAACGGGTAGCAAGGCGATCGCTGCCGTGGTGGGAGCCGGAGTAGGCGGCATCCCCGGAGCTGTGGTGGCAGTTGCACTCGAGCCTGTGTTCATCCATCTGGCGGCCAGAGTGTTGGGAAGAGCTGAGCGACATTCGTCGTCGTTCGGCGGGACTCATGGTGCAAGTGGCCAGTGAACAACTTGGGGGTGCACCTGACGACTTGACGAGGCGCGCGTTCGAAACGGAAGCGAAGGCGCAGTTGCTGGCTGATGCTCTTCAGGCCGCGGCATCGACGTCGAATGCGCAGAAGGTACATGCCCTGGGCCGGGCCCTGGCAAACGGCATCGCGGGGGACGACGCTCGGGTTGACGAGGAGCGTCTGATAGTCGCCGGGCTCTCCGTTCTCGAGACACCGCATATCCGTGCTCTTGTTAACTTGCCACGACAACGTCCTCGCCCGACGACCAGGCCGAACTCGTCAGCCACCGGGCCTTCGGGACGGCGTGGGATGCGACCCCCAATCCTGGCGGATGCAGCAGGCCTGAGCCTCGAAGGTGCAACCAATGTTCTGGCTGAGCTGGTCGGAACTGGGATAACTAGCTGGGACACTTACGCCTCCGATAGACGACATGACCGACTGCTCATGGACCTTCAAGAGGAGGTCGCCAAACTTCGTGGATCATCGACAATCCGACCAAGAGGCCTTCGAGCAGTCGGCGGCCGAAGGCATTGAAGAAGCCAGGATACCCGATCGAGCCCGGTTACGAGCGAACTCCCTTCGGGGACGTCTGCCTGGACTATCTCGAACCACTTCCTGACGACGATCAAAATCCGACTGGCCGACGACCTTCGCGAAGAGCCTGACAGTTCTTGATTGCTGACGGATTCAGCCCGAGGCTTGTGGAGGCTGGCGCCGACAGGCGGCGAAGTGACGCGCACCAGCAGTTGGTCGCGTTCGTGGAGTGGACCGCCTGGCGTTGAAGTTGGTGCGGGAACTGGCGGCAGACGTGATCCCGTTGTAAGAACGCGCTCAAGCAATTCACCCGAGGGCACTTGGACGAGACCTGAGTACTCAACAATTTGGGGGCACAACTATGAGCCAATCGCCAGGCAGGTCAACCACTCCGGCAGACCATCAGCCCAAGCGGGAGCGTCCCAAGTCGAGGAGTTCTCTGGGCGTGGGGCAGCAATGATCACGGCGAGCTCGGCGATGGGACTTCGGTCCAGAGGCCCCTCCCCGTAGAGACGAGCGCACCGCGGGACATTACTTCGATGGCCGCCGGCCCTCAGGCCATCCACGTACTTCGCTCTGATGGCACCGTCTGGGGTTGGGGGTACAACCTTGACGGCAAGATCGGCGACGGCACAGAGCTGACCAGGGGGGTTCCCGTCCAGGTAAAGGGGCTCGATGAGGTCCTGGCAATCGCCTCGTGGGACGCAAGTTATGCCTTGAGATCTGATGGCAGCGTCTGGGCATGGGGAGGCAACAACGGCGGGCAGTTGGGCGATGGAACCCGCATCCCCCGGTTCACTCCTGCCCGGGTCCAGCGCCTGCCAGCACTCGTCGGCCATCGCGGCCAGCGGAGGCTAGGGATTCGGGCTCGATAGGGATGGTGTCGTCTGGGCCTGGGGCCACTCAGAGATATGGCGAGTTTGGCGGTGCTCAGCGAGACAGCGAGTTTGGGCCCGTCGAAGTCTTGGCGGTCGAACGTGGTTCTGGCTATGCCGACACGGTCCTGTCAGGAGTGCGGATGATCTGCGCGGGTATCTTCTCTGGGTTTGCGCTCCGAGAGGACGGAACGGTTTGGTCTTGGGGTGGGGACGAAGCCGGCCAGTTGGGAAACGGCGAGACGATGTCGAGCTACGAGACCCAGGTAGCGAAGATGACTCGCCACGAATCCCGCCTCACAGGTCCGCGGGCTGTCGGAGGTGGTGGCCATCTCGTCCATGGGCATGACGCTTATGCGCTCAAGAGCGACGGGACGGTATGGGCTTGGGGATGAATTAATACGGCCAGCTCGGGATAGGTTCAACGCGGATTTCCCACAGCGCGGAACCCGTGCAGGTGCCAGGAGCTTTTCACCGGGGTCACTGCGATCGCATCCAACGGTGACTCGGCCTACGCCCCCTCCGATCGGATGGCACAGTGTGGGCCTGGGGCGAAAATGAGTACGGTGAGCTGGGCGACGGAAGCCATGCGAACCGCTCGTCACCTGTGCAGGTCAAAGGGTTGAGCAATGTCACCGCAATCGCGGCAGGCATCATCGGCGCGTATGCGATCGTCAACGGCTCTGCGAACCTTCAGCATGTGCCCGAATCATCGAGCCCAAGAGTTCAAGCCAGACGGAAAGACGACGGAACTGCTCGACTTAATGTCCAGTTTCTCGTTCGCCGAGATCACAGGCGAGATCAGGTACGAACAGGGGGAATACCCGAACCACTGGCGCGAACCCTTCGACGAGGCTGTTCGCCTGAAGCAAAGACGGCTCTTTCCTGCAGTCCGCTGGGATCCTCGTATCGCTGATGACGGACTCGTCGACGGCCTACTTGGACGTCTACAACTGTCTCTACGAGGTGGAGGCAAGCGCCGGGCTGATCGGGTCGGCCTATCAGCGTGTTTTCCGCATGGCCGACATCATTCCCTCTCCCCTCGACGTCTACTACCGGGAGCAGCTCGACCGGCTGACACTCGTCGCCGGATCGAAGGATGAGCTGAGGGATTACCTGGCGTCGATCTGCGGGAATTCGAATTTCTACATTCACTTCGATTACGAGGATGCATTGGAGAGGTTCGAGTCCACCCTGAACGACTACAAGGACTTCATGTAGAAGCGCGACTTTCCGGGTCCCTGGTTTGCGGGCTCTGGACCATGCCGCGTTGCCATCTGGGCGGAATCGACGCGCGTTGTGACCGCCGAGAGGACTGGCCGAGTGCACATCGTCAGACGGATGCTTGACGCATGGAGACTCAGTTGCGCGACTATCGGATCCTCCCCGGGCAAATGGAGACCTGGCTCGAAACCTGGAGGTCCGGGGTTCGGCCACTTCGTGAACAGGCGGGCTTCCAGATCGTCGGCGCCTGGGTGGTTCCCGAGCAGGACCGATTCGTGTGGCTGCTCGGGTACACCGGCGCCGATGGATTCACGGCAGCCGATGAGCGCTACTACTCCTCACCGGAGCGAGCCGCCCTGAGTCCTGATCCTGCCGAACTGATCGAGCGGTCCGAGACAGCCATGGTCACGGCGGTGAGGTGAGGACTCGGCCGCGTGTTTTCGTACGTCGTCCAGGGACCGGGGCTGGAAATTCGGAAGGGCGCCCCCGCTAGGATTCGAACCTAGGCTCCCGCCTCCGGAGGGCGGTGCTCTATCCCCTGAGCTACGGGGGCTCGAAGGGTGCGGGGATGACCATACAACCGGCCCGCAGGGGAGCAGAAACCGCGGCTCACCCAGCACTCGATATGCATTCGGAGCGCGCGACGCCGCGCCGATAGGCTGGGCCGGTGACTCCCGAGCAGCTCTCCGCCGCGATCGTCGACGTGCTGACGCGCCTCGTCGACGAGGGTGCGATCACCCTGCCCGCCGGGGTGCCGGCGACGGTGACCGTGGAGCGGCCCCGCCAGCAGGGTCACGGCGACTACGCGACCAACGTCGCGATGCAGCTGGCCAAGCAGGCCGGCACCAACCCGCGCGCGTTCGCCGAGCTGGTCCGGGTGCCGCTCGAGGCCACCGACGGGGTGGCCGGGGTCGAGGTCGCCGGTCCGGGCTTCCTCAACATCACCGTCGAGGCCGGTGCCCAGGGTGAGGTCGCGGCGCAGATCGTGGCCGCGGGCGCAGCGTACGGCCACACGGAGACGCTCGCAGGGCAACAAGATCAACGTCGAGTTCATCTCGGCCAACCCGACCGGGCCGATCCACCTGGGCCACACGAGGTGGGCCGTCGTGGGCGACGCGATCGCCCGGGTCCTGGAGGCGGCCGGGGCCGAGGTCACCCGCGAGTTCTACATCAACGACCGCGGCAACCAGATGAACCTCTTCGGCGCCTCGCTCGAGGCCGTCGCCCTGGGCCGGGAGGTGCCCGACGACGGCTACCGCGGCGACTACATCCCCGAGCTGGCCCAGAAGATCGTGGCCGACATCCCGGGGATCCTGGACCTGCCGGACGACGAGCGGTTGGCCGCCTTCCGCGAGGCCGGCTACGCCCTGCAGCTCGAGGAGCAGCGCAAGCAGCTCGACGCGTTCCGGACCCACATCGACGTCTGGTTCTCCGAGCGGTCCCTCCACGACAGCGAGGACGTCGCGTCGGGCCTGGAGAAGCTGCGCGGCGAGGGCCACCTGTTCGACGCGGACGGCGCGCTGTGGATGCGGACCACCGACTTCGGTGACGACAAGGACCGGGTCCTGATCCGCACCAACGGCGAGCTGACCTACTTCGCCAGCGACACGGCCTACTACGTCAACAAGCGCGAGCGCGGCTTCGACCGGTTGCTCTACCTCCTCGGCGCCGACCACCACGGGTACGTCGGCCGGTTGCGCGCGATGGCCGCGTGCACCGGTGACGACCCGGCGCAGACCCTCGAGGTCCTGATCGGCCAGATGGTCAAGATCATGCGCGGCGACCAGGAGGTGAAGCTGTCCAAGCGCTCCGGCGACCTGGTCACGCTCCAGGAGCTCGTCGAGCTGATCGGGGTCGACCCGCTCCGCTACACGCTCGCCCGCTACCCCAGCGACTCCCCGCTGACGCTCGACGTCGCCGAGATCACCCGGCAGGCGTCCGACAACCCCGTCTTCTACGTCCAGTACGCCCACGCGCGGGTCTCCTCGATCCTCCGCAACGGCGCCGACCTGGGCCTGGAGCCGGCCAAGGCGGAGGACTTCGACCCCTCCCTGCTCTCCCACGAGAAGGAGGGTGCGCTGCTGCGCGCCCTCGCCGAGTTCCCGCGGGTGGTGGCGAGCGCCGCCCAGCTCCGCGAGCCGCACCGCGTGGCCCGCTACCTCGAGGACACCGCCGCGACCTACCACCGCTTCTACGACACCTGCCGGGTGCTGCCGATGGGCGACGAGGAGCCCACCGACCTGCACCGGGCGCGGCTGCTGCTGGTGGCGGCGACCCGCACCGTGCTCGCCAACGGGCTCAAGCTGCTCGGCGTCTCCGCCCCCGAGCGGATGTGACGCGGGCGCGATGCCATCCCACGAAGCCGGCTGGGCCCATGCCGACGGCGCCCTGAAGGGGCCGTCGTGGCTGCGCGAGCCCGCCGACCCCAACGCCCTGGTCCCGCACCTCTGGTCGACGACCGCGCGCAAGGTCGACGGCGTGCTCGAGGTCGGCGGCGTCGCGCTGCCGGACCTGGCCGCGGGGATCAACACGCCGGCGTACGTCCTGGACGAGGCCGACTTCCGGGCCCGGGCCCGCGCCTTCCGCGACGCGTTCTCGGCGTACGACGTCTTCTACGCCGGCAAGGCCTTCCTCTGCACCACGGTGGCCACCTGGATCGAGGAAGAGGGACTGAACCTCGACGTCTGCTCCGCCGGTGAGCTGACCGTCGCCCTGCGGGCCGGCTTCCCGCCGGAGCGGATCGGCTACCACGGCAACAACAAGACCTACCCCGAGCTGCGCCGGGCGGTGGCCGCGGGCGTCGGCCGGATCATCATCGACTCCTTCGCGGAGATCGACCGGCTGAGCCGAGATCACCGCCGACCTCGAGCGCAGCGTCGGGACGTGATGGTGCGGGTGACGGCGGGGGTCGAGGCCCACACGCACGAGTACATCGCGACCGCCCACGAGGACCAGAAGTTCGGCTTCAGCATCACCGGCGGCGACGCCCTGGAGGCCGTCCGCCGCGTCCTGGCCGCCGACGGGCTCGACCTGCTCGGCCTGCACAGCCACATCGGCAGCCAGATCTTCGACTCCTCCGGCTTCGAGGTGGCGGCCCGCCGGGTGCTCGCGCTGCACGCGCAGATCGGCGACGAGCTCGGCGTCACCCTGCCCGAGCTGGACCTCGGCGGCGGCTTCGGGATCGCCTACACCACCCAGGACGACCCCTCCGACCCCTCGCAGCTGGCCACGGAGATCACCAAGATCGTCGAGCACGAGTGCCGCGGGCTCGACATCGACGTGCCCCGGCTCTCCATCGAGCCCGGCCGGGCGATCGCCGGCCCGGCGATGTGCACCCTCTACACCGTCGGCACGGTCAAGGAGGTGGCGCTGGACGGCGGCGCGCGCCGCACCTACGTCTCGGTGGACGGCGGGATGAGCGACAACATCCGCCCCGCGCTCTACGACGCCGACTTCTCCTGCACGCTCGCGTCCCGCGCCAGCTCGGCCCCTCCGGTCCTGTCCCGGGTCGTGGGCAAGCACTGCGAGGCCGGCGACATCGTGGTGAAGGACGAGTTCCTGCCCGGAGACCTCGCTCCCGGGGACCTGCTCGCCGTGCCGGGCACGGGTGCGTACTGTCGCTCCCTGGCCTCCAACTACAACCACGCGCTGCGGCCACCGGTGGTCGCGGTGCGGGACGGCGGGACGCGGGTCCTGGTCCGCCGCGAGACTGAGGACGATCTGTTGGCGACGGACATGGGAGCGGGCGGTGAGTAGCGCAGATGCAGGGGACCGCTCAAGGTCGCCGTGCTCGGCTGCGGGTCCGTCGGGTCGCAGGTGGTCCGGCTGCTCACCGAGCAGGCCGCCGACCTCCGCGCCCGGGTGGGCGCCCCGGTCGAGCTGGTCGGCATCGCCGTACGACGCCTCGACGCGCCCCGCGACGTGCAGATCGCCGACGGACTGCTGACCACCGACGCCGACGAGCTCGTCGCGCGCGGCGACGTCGACCTGGTGATCGAGGTCATCGGCGGCATCGAGCCGGCCCGGTCGCTGATCCTGGCCGCGCTCGACAACGGAGCCTCGGTGGTCACCGCCAACAAGGCTCTGCTGGCCGAGGACGGGCCCACCCTCTTCGAGGCGGCCGACAAGGCCGGACGCGACCTCTACTACGAGGCCGCCGTGGCCGGGGCCATCCCGATCGTGCGCCCGCTGCGCGAGTCGCTGGCCGGCGACCGGGTCACCCGGGTGCTGGGGATCGTCAACGGCACCACCAACTTCATCCTCGACAAGATGGACACCGCGGGCAGCGGCTTCTCCGAGGCCCTGGAGGAGGCCCAGGAGCTCGGCTACGCGGAGGCCGACCCGACCGCCGACGTCGAGGGCTTCGACGCAGCGGCGAAGGCCGCCATCCTCGCGTCCCTGGCCTTCCACTCCCGGGTCACCGCCGCCGACGTCCACCGCGAGGGCATCTCGGAGGTGACCGCCGCCGACGTGGCCTCGGCCCGCGAGATGGGCTGCGTCGTGAAGCTGCTGGCGATCTGCGAGCTCCGGCCGACGGCCGGGGGAGACGACGCCGTGGCCGTCCGCGTCCACCCCGCGATGATCCCCCGCGCCCACCCGCTCGCCTCCGTGCGCGAGGCCTACAACGCGGTCTTCGTCGAGTCCGAGGCGGCCGGCCAGCTGATGTTCTACGGCCCGGGCGCCGGCGGCGCACCCACGGCCTCGGCGGTGCTCGGCGACCTGGTCACGGTCGCCCGCAACCGGCTGGCCTCGACCCGCGGTGCCGGCGAGTCGGCGTACGCCGATCGTGCGGTGCTGCCGATGGGGGAGACCCTCACCCGCTACCACGTGGCCATGGACGTCGACGACCGCGCGGGCGTGCTCGCCGCGGTCGCCAACGCGTTCGCGGAGAACGGCGTCTCGATCCAGACCGTCCGCCAGGAGGGCCGCGACGAGGACGCCCAGCTCGTGGTCGTCTCGCACCAGGCCACCGACGCCCAGCTCGTCGCCACCGTCGAGCTGCTGCGCCGGATGGAGTTCGTCCGGGAGGTCTCCTCGGTGATGCGGGTCGAGGCGGAAGCCGAATGAGCAACGAGGCTGGGCCGAGCGCCAGCCCCGCAGTGGCGCGGGGTCATCGAGGAGTACCGCTCCCTGCTCGACATCCCGCAGGACACCGTGGCCGTCACGCTCGGCGAGGGCGGCACCCCGCTGGTGCGGTCGGAGTGGCTGTCGGGTCTCGCGCGGGCCGACGTGTGGCTCAAGGTCGAGGGCGACAACCCCACCGGGTCGTTCAAGGACCGGGGCATGACCACGGCGATCTCGGTCGCGGTCCGGGAAGGAGCGCAGGCCGTGGTCTGCGCCTCGACCGGCAACACCTCGGCCTCGATGGCGGCCTACGCGGCCAGGGCCGGGATCAAGCCCCTGGTACTGGTGCCGCAGGGCAAGATCGCCACCGGCAAGATGACGCAGGCCATCCTGCACGGCGCGCAGATCATCATGGTGCGCGGCAACTTCGACCACTGCCTCGAGATGGCCAAAGGCCTCTCCTGGGACTACCCCGTCTCCCTGGTCAACTCGGTCAACCCGGTCCGGCTCCAGGGTCAGAAGACCGCGGCGTTCGAGATCGTCGACCAGCTCGGCGACGCCCCCGACTTCCACCTGCTCCCGGTCGGCAACGCCGGCAACATCTCGGCGTACTGGATGGGCTACACGCAGTACGCCGACCTCGGCCGGGCCACCAAGAAGCCGGTGATGCGCGGGTTCCAGGCCGAGGGCGCGGCCCCACTGGTGACCGGAGAACCGTTCCCCGACCCCGAGACCAGGGCGACCGCCATCCGGGTCGGCAACCCCGCGTCCTGGAAGCTGGCCGAGGCCGCGCGCAACGAGTCGGGCGGCCGGTTCGCCGCGGTGAGCGACGGCGCAGATCCTCGATGCCCAGCGCCAGCTCGCGGCCCGGGACGGCGTCTTCGTCGAGCCCGCCTCGGCCGCGGGGATCGCCGGCCTGCTCCAGGACCTCGGAGCTGGGGAGAGCTACGAAGGCCGCACCGTCGTGGTCACCGTGACCGGCCACGGGCTCAAGGACACCGACACCGCGCTCGAGGGCTTCGGCAGCGTCGTCGACAACGTGGTCGACGCCGACGTGGCCGCCGCGGCCCGGGCCGCAGGGCTCGGCCTAGATGTCCGCCTTCAACGACGGAACGGTGCGGGTCACGGTCCCCGCGACCTCCGCCAACCTCGGTCCCGGGCTTCGACTCGCTCGGCCTGGCCCTGGACCTGCGCGACGAGCTGGCCGGTGAGGTGACCGAGTCCGGGCTCCAGGTCGAGGTGCGGGGCTTCGGGGCGGACGACGTACCCCGCGACGAGTCGAACCTCGTCGTCCGGGCGATGCGGGCCGCCTTCGCGGCCATGGACGTCTCACCACCCGGGCTGCGACTCTCCTGCGACAACGCGATCCCGCACGGCCGTGGACTTGGCTCGTCGGCCGCGGCCATCGTCGGCGGAGCCGCCCTCGCCCGCGCCCTGGTGGACGGACGGGGAGACCCTCCTCGACGACGACTCCCTGTTCCGGCTTGCGGCCGGGATCGAGGGACATCCCGACAACGTCGCCCCGGCGCTCCTGGGAGGCTTCGTCATCTCCGGGCGGGAGGGCGCCAACTTCTTCGCCCTCCCCTCCACCGTCGACTCGCGGATCAGCGTCGTCGTGTTCGTCCCGCCGGACCCGGTCTCCACCGATGTCGCCCGCGGCCTGCTGCCGGACCAGGTGTCGCACGCCGACGCCGCGGCCGACGCCGGGAGGACCGCCCTGCTCGTCGCCGCGCTCGCCCACGCGGCCCGAGCACCTGTTCCTGGCCACGCGCGACTTCCTGCACCAGGACTTCCGCCGGGCGGCGATGCCCGACTCGCTGGCCCTGGTGGACAGCCTGCGGACTGAACGGCGTCGCCGCGACCGTCTCCGGGGCCGGGCCGACCGTGCTCGCGTTCACCACGGCTCGGCACACGGCGCCCGACCTGGCCGAGCGCTGCCCGCCGACGTGGGAGTGCCGGCACCTCGAGATCGACCGGGTCGGCGTCCGCGTCGGCTGACCGGACCCGCCCGCGGATCGGCGCTGCCGCGCCGAGCGGGGTCGGGTGGTAGCCTGTGGGCGCGCCAGCCATTCGGGCGCTGCACCATCGGTGCACAACCCTTCCTCTCCCTCGCGGTCGAGACCGCACCCGACCGACGTTCCCTTTCGGGAGCCCGGGTCGGGCAGGCGAGGAAGCAATGACCAGGACGCCGACGGCACTCCTGCCGCATGCGGCACTGATACGTGGGAAGGACCTCACGTGACGGAAACCATCGATTCCAACACTGCCAAGGCGGAGGCATCTGCCCCCGCCGCCGGGGACGCCCCGAAGAAGCGCGGTGGAGGACTCAACTCCATGCTCCTCGCCGACCTCAAGTCGATGGCGTCGGGCATGGGCATCGCCGGAGCCGGCTCCATGAAGAAGGCCCAGCTCGTCGAGGCGATCAAGTCAGCCCAAAGCAAGAGCAAGTCCGACAGGCTCGCAGGGTGACCGCTCCAAGAGCGAGCAGCCCGCGGACCGCGGTCAGGACGAGAAGCGGGACACCACCCAGGACCGGGACAAGGGGCGCACCGACAACCGGAGCCGGGACAACCAGGACCAGAACCGCGACCGGCGGGACCAGCAGGACCGCAACCGCAAGCCAGGCGGCCGGCAACCAGGGCCAGCAGCAGGGTGACCAGAAGCAGGGCGACCAGAAGCAGGGTGACCAAAAGCAGGGTGACCAGAAGCAGGCCGACGGCAACCGCGACCAGCGCAACCAGAACCAGGGCGGGCGCGACCGCAACCAGGGCCAGAACCAGGGCCAGAACCAGGGCCAGAGCCAGGGCGGGGAGGACACCCGCAGCAGCCGCAGCCGGCGGCGCCGGGGACGCGACCGGGACCGCGATCGTGGACGCTCGGGCGGCGGCAGCCAGCGCAACGAGCCCGACACCACGATCCTCGAGGACGACGTACTCCTGCCGGCGGCGGGCATCCTCGACGTGCTCGACAACTACGCGTTCGTCCGCACCAGCGGCTACCTGCCCGGCAGCGAGGACGTCTACGTCTCCCTGACGATGGTGCGCAAGTTCGGCCTGCGTCGCGGCGACGCGATCGTCGGCCAGGTGCGCCAGCCCCGCGAGGGTGAGCGCAAGGAGAAGTTCAACCCGATGGTGCGCATCGACAGCGTCAACGGTGCCGATCCCGAGGCGGCCCGGAGCCGGATCGACTTCTCCAAGCTGACCCCGCTGTACCCCAGCGAGCGGCTCCGCCTGGAGACCGAGCCGACCAACCTGATCGGCCGGGTGATCGACATCGCGGCCCCGATCGGCAAGGGCCAGCGCGGCCTGATCGTCTCGCCGTCCAAGGCCGGCAAGACGATGATCATGCAGTCGATCGCCAACTCGATCACCACCAACAACCCCGAGTGCCACCTGATGGTGGTCCTGGTGGACGAGCGCCCCGAGGAGGTCACCGACTTCGAGCGCTCGGTCAAGGGTGAGGTCGTCTCCTCGACGTTCGACCGACCGGCGAGCGACCACACCACGGTCTCGGAGCTCGCCATCGAGCGCGCCAAGCGTCTCGTCGAGCTCGGCCACGACGTCGTGGTGCTGCTCGACGGCATCACCCGCCTCGGCCGGGCCTACAACCTGGCGGCGCCGGCCAGCGGCCGGATCCTCTCCGGTGGTGTCGACTCCGCCGCGCTGTACCCGCCGAAGAAGTTCTTCGGCGCCGCGCGCAACATCGAGAACGGCGGCTCGCTCACCATCCTCGCCACCGCCCTGATCGAGAGCGGCTCGAAGATGGACGAGGTGATCTTCGAGGAGTTCAAGGGCACCGGCAACATGGAGATCCGGCTGCGCCGCGACTTCGCCGACAAGCGGCTGTTCCCGGCGATCGACGCCGTGCAGTCCGGCACCCGTCGCGAGGAGCTCCTGATGAGCAAGGAGGAGCTCCAGATCGTCTGGAAGCTGCGCCGGGTGCTGTCGGGACTCGACGGGCAGCAGGCCCTCGAGCTGCTCCTCGAGCGGCTGAAGAAGTCGCAGAGCAACATCGAGTTCCTCATGCAGGTCCAGAAGACGACCCCCACCGGGCCGGGCCAGGACGACTGACCATCCGGGAGCGGCGGGCTGCGTGAGCGGCCCGCCTCCACCCGTCACGCTCACGCGCCCGCTAGTCTTCCGGAACGTTCCGCCGTTCGGAAGGTGAGGCTGTGGCGAGGATCCTTGTCGCGGACGACGACGTCGACATCCGCGAGCTGGTCGAGTTCAAGCTGTCGACCCTGGGCCACGAGATCATCGCGGTCAACGACGGAGCCGCCGCTGTCGAAGCCTGCCGTGAGTACAAGCCCGACCTGGCCGTGCTCGACGTGATGATGCCCGGGATGTCGGGGCTGGACGCGATCCGGGTGATCCGCAGCGACGAGGCGATGGCCGACATCCCGGTCATCCTGCTGACGGCCCGCGCGCAGGAGTCCGACGTCGAGACGGGTTTCGACTCGGGCGCCGACGACTACATCACCAAGCCCTTCAGCCCCCGGGAGCTCGCCTCACGCGTCCAGGCGCTGCTGGCCCGCCCTCGATGACCGTCGAGCAGGTCGGGGTCTTCTCGGCCCTGGGCCGGCGCTGGCACCGTGGGCTCGCCGAGATCCTCGTCCGTCACCGGCGGATGCTGCTCCGGCCGCGGTACGGCGTCGTCGGCATGATCACCATGCCCTGGTTCCTGTTGTTCGAGCTGCTCTCGCCCGTCGTCGAGGTCCTCGGCCTCGTCTACTTCTTCCTGCTCCTGGTCTTCCTCGGCGTGGAGCACTGGACCGACATCGGCCTCGACCTGGTCAACCCTCCGGTCCTGCTGATCATGATCACTGCGTCCGTGCTGTTCTCGGTGTTCGTGACCCTGGTGGCGCTGCTGGCGGAGGAGATCTCCTTCCGCCGCTACCGCGGACTTCCCGACCTCTTCCGGGCGATCTACGCCGCGGTCGAGGAGAACGTCGGCTACCGCCAGCTGAACGCGTGGTGGCGCCTCGGCGGGATCTTCGAGGTGATCCGGGGACGCACCCACCACTGGGGCGACATGCAGCGCGCGGGTTTCGACCAGACGTGAACGACGGCAGGCCGGTCGCCCGGGTCCTCTCCCCGGTGATCGCACAAATCCTGGTGCTGACGGTCGCGATGGCCGTCGTCGCGATGCTGGGCGTCTTCCTCACCACCCGGTCGGTGCAATACCTCAGCGAGGAGCTCCAGCCGGCCGCGTCGGCCAACCAGGACATCCTGACCGACCTCGGCGACCTGCGGTCCGCGACGCGGGAATGGGTCGTCGGGGGGCGCCCGTCCGCACGCGCCGACTACGAGGAGGCGCAGGAGCTGCTCACCGCCCACCTGCAGACCGTGGCGGACCTGACCGAGGACGATCCCGAGCTGGCCCGGCTTCTCGTTCGGCAGGAGCGGGCAGCCCTGACCTGGGTCGACGACTACGGCAACGTCGTCATCGCCAGACCCGGCGGGTCCGGGACCTTCGACCGGGGGCTGTTCGCGACCGGCGTGGCCCTCTTCGACGACTTCCGGGACGCCCACGACGACACCACGGTGGCCTATGAGTCGCGGGTCAGCGACGCCAACGAGGACTCCTCTCAACGACTGACGGCGACCGTGCTGGCGGTCCTCGTGATCGCCCTGCTCGAGGCACTGGTCATCCTGCGGGCCCGTCGGCGGCTGACGGCCGAGATCGCCGAGCCGTTGCACGAGCTCGAGGTCGTGGTGCAGCGGATGGCCCGGGACCAGGACGTCCGGGCGGCGCGCGAGGGGCCGCGCGAGGTGCAGGCGGTCGCCGGGGCGCTCAACGACCTCGCCGACGCCCAGACCCGGGCGCGGCAGGTGGAGGACCGGATCCAGCAGGAGCAGCGGGCCCTCGACGTCGCCCAGGACGACTTCGTCTCCAACGTCTCGCACGAGCTGCGGACGCCGCTCACCACGATCAGCGGTTACCTCGAGCTGGTGGCCGACGAGTTCGAGGAGTCGATGGCTCCCCACCACCTGCGGATGCTGACGGCCGGGCGGCGCAACGTCGCTCGACTCCAGCTCCTCGTCGACGACCTGCTGACGCTGTCGAAGGCGGAGGCGAGCTCCACCTCCCTGGAGCAGGTCGACCTGGCGACGGTGATCCGTCCGGTGGTCACCGACGTCCACCTCGGCGCCACGCGACGCGGCATCCAGCTCGACGTGTCGATCCCGAAGGAGGAGCTGCTCGTCCTGGGCGACCGGGTGATGCTGCACCGGGCCCTCCTCAACGTCCTGAGCAACGCGGTCAAGTTCAGCCGCCAGGACACGGTCGTGGAGGTCGAGCTCGCCGCGGATGGCCGCGAGGCGATCGTCGCCGTACGAGACCACGGCATCGGCATCCCCCAGGAGGAGCTCGACCTCCTGGGGTCGCGCTTCTTCCGGGCCTCCAACGCGGTGAAGCAGGACATCGGTGGCTCCGGCCTCGGGATCCGGATCGTGCAGACGATCATGGAGAAGCACGCGGGCTCCATGCTGATCGAGTCCACGCTGGGCGAGGGCACGACCGTGACCCTTCGCCTCCCCCTCCAGGCCGACCCGGTCCGAGGAGCCGCTCCGCCGAGGAATTCGAATTTCCAGTGCGTTGGCCGGAGGTGGCACACTTGACCGCTGGTTCCGGTTCACGCCTCCGCAGGTCGCGGACGGCGACCCGGCGACCGCGAGAGGACACCATGAAGAAGGACATCCACCCCGAGTACGTCGAGACCGAGGTGACCTGCACCTGCGGCGCGAAGTTCACGACTCGCAGCACCGCCACGTCCGGCATCATCCACGCCGACGTGTGCTCGCAGTGCCACCCGTTCTACACCGGCAAGCAGAAGATCCTCGACACCGGCGGCCGCGTCGCCCGCTTCGAGGCCCGCTACGCCAAGAAGAAGGCTGACCAGAAGTAGCCCGATGGACTCGACCAACGAGGGAGGGTCCATGTTCGAGGCAGTCGAGGGGCTGACGGCCGAGCACGCCGCGATCGAGCAGCAGCTGGCCGAGCCCGAGATCCACGCCGACGCGCGCGCCGCCAAGCGGCTCAACCAGCGGTACGCCGAGCTGTCCCGCATCATCGCCACCTGGCAGGAGTGGGGCCGGCTCGGCGAGGACATCGAGGCCGCCCGCGAGCTCGCCGGCGAGGACCCCGACGTTCGCGCACGAGGCCGAGGTGCTCGCCGAGCGGCGATCCGTCACCGAGGAGACGCTGCGGCGGCTCCTCGTCCCGCGCGACCCCGCGGACAGCAAGGACGCGATCCTCGAGGTGAAGTCGGGCGAGGGAGGCGAGGAGTCCGCCCTCTTCGCCGGCGACCTGCTGCGCATGTACACCCGTTACGCCGAGGCCCGGGGCTGGTCGGTCGAGATCCTCGACGCGACCGAGTCCGACCTCGGTGGCTACAAGTCGGTGACCGTCGCCGTGAAGGCCCGCGGCACCTCCGATCCCGGCGAGGCGCCGTACGGCCTGCTGAAGTTCGAGGGCGGCGTGCACCGGGTGCAACGGGTCCCGGTGACCGAGTCCCAGGGCCGGGTGCACACCAGCGCCGCCGGGGTGCTGGTCATGCCGGAGGCCGAGCCGCTCGACGTGAGCCTCGACGAGAACGACCTCCGCATCGACGTCTTCCGCAGCAGTGGGCCCGGTGGCCAGAGCGTCAACACCACCGACTCCGCCGTGCGCATCACCCACGTCCCGACCGGCATCGTGGTCAGCTGCCAGAACGAGAAGAGCCAGCTGCAGAACCGCGAGCAGGCGCTGCGGATCCTGCGCGCCCGCCTGCTCGCGGCCGCGCAGGAGGAGGCCGACGCCGAGGCCAGCGAGGCCAGGCGCAGCCAGGTCCGCACCGTCGACCGCTCCGAGCGGATCCGCACCTACAACTTCGCCGAGAACCGGATCTCCGACCACCGCACCGGCTACAAGTCCTACAACCTCGACCAGGTGCTCGACGGCGCCCTCCAGCCCGTCCTTGACTCCTGCGTCGACGCCGACCTGGCCTCCCGCCTGGCCGCACTCGAGGGATGATCACCCCACAGAACCGCTCGCTGCGCTCGCGCTTCCGCGGGGACCCCGAATGACCCGCGCAGCGGCACGGACCGGCGTTCGGTGCTGGCCGCGGCCACCCGTCGCCTCGCCGAGGCGGGGGTGCCCAGCCCGGAGTACGACGCCGCGGAGCTGCTGGCCCACGTGCTCGGCACATCCCGAGCCCACCTGTTCGCGGTCGAAGACGTGCCGCCCGACCAGCTCGTCGAGCTCGACGCCCTCGTCGACCGACGGGCCCGGCGTGAGCCGCTCCAGCACCTCACCGGCATCGCCCACTTCCGCCACGTGGCGCTGGCCGTGGGACCCGGGGTGTTCGTGCCGCGGCCCGAGACCGAGCTGCTCGCCGGGTGGGCGATCGACGAGGCGCGCACATTGGACCGGCCCGTGGTGCTCGACCTGGGCACCGGCTCGGGAGCCATCGCCGCGGCCGTGGCCGACGAGGTCCCCACCGCCCGGGTCCACGCCCTGGAGCTCGACGAGCGTGCCCACCAGTGGGCCGAGCGCAACCTCGCCGGCACCGGGGTCGACCTGCGACAGGGGGACCTCGCGACGGCCTTCGACGACCTGGCCGGCCAGGTCGACGTGATCGCGTCCAACCCGCCGTACATCCCGCTCGACGCCTGGGAGTCGGTGGCGCCGGAGGCCCGCGACCACGACCCCGAGCTGGCCCTGTGGTCCGGTGGAGACGGGCTGGACGCGATCCGGGCCCTCGAGGCCCGGGCGGCCGTCCTCCTGCGAGACGGCGGGGTGATCGGGGTCGAGCACGCCGACGTCCAGGGCGAGACCGCTCCGGCCGTCTTCGCCGACTCCGGGCGGTGGGCCGAGGTAAAGGACCACCGCGACCTGGCCGACCGTCCGCGGTTCCTGACAGCGCGGCTGGCACGATAACGACGTGCGCTACGCCACCACGACCGACGACGAACGCGACATCGCCCTGAACGCCGCGAGCCTGGCCGTGCAGCGGGGGCAGCTGATCGTGATCCCCACGGACACCGTCTACGGCGTGGCGGCCGACGCCTTCGACGCCGACGCGGTGACGTGCGCTGCTGGAGGCCAAGGGCCGCGGCCGCGAGATGCCACCGCCCGTCCTCGTCAGCACCGCCACCACGCTCGATGCGCTCGCCGTCGACGTCCCGGACTACGCCCGGGCGCTGATCGAGAAGTTCTGGCCCGGCCCGCTGACCGTGGTCTGCACGCAGCAGTCGTCCCTCCGCTGGGACCTCGGCGACTCGCGCGGCACGGTCGCCGTCCGGATGCCCGACCACCCGATCGCGCTCGAGCTGCTGGAGCGGACGGGTCCCCTCGCCGTGAGCTCGGCCAACCTGACCGGCCGCCCGGCCGCGACCGACGCGGACGAGGCCGAGGAGATGCTGGGGGAGTGGGTGGCCCTGATCGTCGACGCCGGGCCGACGCCCGGGGTCGCAGGCCTCGACGATCGTCGACGTCACCGCGTCACCGGGCCGCGTCCTGCGGCAGTGGCGCGCTGTCCCTCGACGAGCTGAACGCGGTGCTCGAGCCACTCGGCGCGACCCTCACGGACGACGCGTCTGATGCGGGAGTACGCCCTCGTCTTCCTGGTGGCCGCCGCGGTCACCTACCTCCTCACGGTCATCGCCCGGGAGATCGCCCTGCGCACCGGAGCCATCGCCGAGGTCCGGGACCGCGACGTCCACGCCGAGCCGATTCCCTACCTCGGCGGGCTGGCCATGCTCGGCGGGCTCGCCGCGGCGTACGTCGTCGGGCGGGAGCTGCCGTTCCTGTCCGGCCAGGGCCCGTTCGTGTTCCGCGACGCCGGCATCGTCCTGATCGCCGGCGCGATGATCTGCGCGGTCGGCGTGCTCGACGACCTGTTCGAGCTCGACGCCCTCTCCAAGCTCGGCGGACAGGTGCTCGGCGGCCGGCTTCCTGATCGTCTCCGGCATCCAGTTCGTGTTCTTCCCCCAGCCCGACGGCAGCCAGTTCTCGCTCGACGCGGCCCAGGGGGCGCTCCTCACCGCGGTGGTGGTCGTCGCGACTGTGAACGCGGTGAACTTCGTCGACGGGCTCGACGGGCTCGCGGCCGGCGTGGTCGGCATCGGCGCGGCGGCGTTCTTCCTGTTCAGCTACCAGCTCGCCAACCTCAACCAGGTCACCCTGGCGACGACCGGCGCCTTCCTCAGTGCCGCGCTGGCGGGGGTGTGCGCAGGGTTCCTGCCGCACAACTTCCATCCGGCCCGGCTCTTCATGGGCGACAGCGGTTCGATGCTGATCGGGTTGGTGCTGTCCGCCACCGCGCTCACGCTCACCACCCAGTTCTCCGGGAACGAGATCAGCAGGGGTGGGTTGGGCTCCGAAGCGAGCCTGCTCCCGACCCTGCTCCCGCTCGCTGTTGCCGATCTCGATCCTGATCGTGCCGATGGCCGACCTGCTGCTCGCCGTCGTACGGCGGACCCGGGCAGGGCGATCCCCGTTCGCCCCCGACAAGCAGCACCTCCACCACCGGCTGCTGGAGATCGGGCACTCCCAGCGCCGGGCGGTGTTCATCATGTGGCTGTGGGCCGGGCTGGTGGCCTTCGGAACGGTCGTCGTCAGCCTCTACACCGGCCCCTTGATGTGGATCTCGCTGGCCGCCGCGACGGCGGTCACCGTCTCGCTGACCTTCGTCCTGCCGGTCATCCACAAGCCGGATCTGCGCCTCACCGAGGACGCCTGACTTCCCTTCCGGAGGGTACTGGCCACGGGCAGGTCCGACGGCTGGTCCGTTGCTGGGAAGGGGGCGGTTGGCCGCCCGTTCGGACTTTGTGCTACTTTTCACAAGCACCGATCAGACCCACGACAGGACGGCCGCCGACCATGACGACCGCACTCCGCAGGCCCCTTGCCGGGAGCCCCTCCAGCGAGGGCGTGGGCGGTCCGATCCCGGGGTTCGTGAGCCGAGATCGCTGTGGTAGTTTCGCGCCGTCGTCGGACTCGCCTGGTCGCCCCTCCGCTCGATGGTGGCCCCGAGGCACCAGAGCGCCGACGTCTCCAGTGATCAACACGACCTCGCCGCCAACGAAAGCGACCCGGGTGAATGGCCGATGAGCCTTCCGACAACTCCTTGCGGGGTCGAGACCTCGTGGGGCTCGGAGGCCTCCTCGCAGGCGCCGTCATCGCCGGCACCTTCTCGGTCTCTTCATCGACGCCCAGGCCGGCACGACCCCGGTCTTCACGCTCCTCGGCGTCGGTCTCGGGATCGTCACCGGAGCCATCGGTTTCTGGCTCCGGGTCCGTTCCGCCCTCCGGGGGTGAGCGTCGATGACCGAGCAGGTGACCACGCCCATGAACTCGTCCTCCGCCGAGATCGCGCCCGGCGACCGGCCCTCGGTCCTGCGGGTCCTGCGCGACCAGCGCAAGATCATGATCCTCGCCGCGGCACTCATGGCCGGCACCTACTGGGTGTCCGGGCAGCTGGGTGAGTGGCGGCTGGCCGCGTGCATCGCCGGCGGGATCGCCCTGGGCCTGCTCAACCACCTGGCGACCGAGTACTGGCTGATGCGGATCATCACCTCGGGTGAGCAGCCGTCCCGCAACAAGATGATCGCGTCCACGATGACCCGCCTGCTCGTGCTCACCGTCGTCGCCGTCGGCATCGCCGTGATGTTCTGGCCGGACGGGATCGGGCTGTTGCTCGGGCTCGCCCTGTTCCGGCTCATCGCGCTGGTGATGACCGGACTCCCGCTGCTGAAGGAGCTGAAGAAGTCATGATGGGCCTGCTTCCCCTGTCGGGGAGTCGGAGATCGAGATCGGCCACCACGTCGAGTACGAATGGATCGGCATGACCTTCCACATCGACACGATCATCTCGACCCTCGTGGCCGGCGGCATCGTCCTGATCCTCGCCTTCCTCGTCCGCCGCTCGCTCACCAAGAAGACCGACGACCACGTCCCCACCAAGCTGCAGATCATCTGGGAGGCGATCGTCGGCGAGGTGAACCAGCAGGTCGAGGACAACCTCGGCAAGGTCCACCCGTACGTCGCACCGCTGGCGATCGCCCTGTTCTTCTTCATCCTGATCGCCAACTGGCTCGAGCTGGTGCCCAGCGAGCTCAACGAGCGAGACCGGTCACCTGCTGCCCGCCCCGACCGCCGACACCAACCTCACCTACGCGCTGGCCGCGCTCACGATCGTGAGCGTGTGGGTCTACGGCATCCGGCAGCAGGGCGTGAAGGGCTACTTCAGCCACTTCCTCGAGCCGTTCCCGGTGCTGCTTCCGCTCAACATCCTCGAGGAGCTGATCAAGCCGATCACCCTGGCCCTGCGACTCTTCGGCAACATCTTCGCCGGCGGCATCATGCTCGCCCTGATCGGCCTCCTGCCGGTCTTCGTGCTCTGGGCCCCCAACCTGCTCTGGAAGGCCTTCGACATGTTCATCGGCCTCATCCAGGCCTTCATCTTCGCCCTGCTGACCGTGCTCTACTTCGCGATGGCGGGCGCCGGGCACGGCGACGAAGACCACGGCGACGAGCAGTCCGACGACGCCGAGACGAAGCCCAGTGACGACACCGTGGTGGAGCACGACGACGACCACGAGAAGACCCCCGCACTTGCGCACTGACCGGCGGACGCCGGCCGGTGCGTGAACCAGAAGCACGACCCGCACAACCGAATGAGACGACACCCTCCCGGGTGCCCAACCAAGGAGAGAAATGGCTGCAACAGAAACTGCGGACGCCGTCAAGCTGGCCGGTGCCTTCGTCGGCGGCGGGATCGCCCTTGCCGGTGGCGCCATCGGTGCCGGTGTCGGTGACGGTCTGGCCGGTTCGTCGTACATCCAGGGCGTGGCTCGCCAGCCCGAGGCGCAGGGCCGCCTCCAGACCATCTTCTTCCTGACGGTGGGTCTGGTTGAGGCGATGTTCTTCATCAACCTCGCCTTCATGGCCCTGTTCGTCTTCGTCCTCGGCGCGGCGTGACGCGCGCATCACAGACGCAGCACTGAGGCAGTACCGAGGCAAAGGATCCGATTGATGGCAAGCGTCACGAGTCAGCTCGTCCCGCTCCAGAGCAACTTCCTGGTCCCGAACGCGACGTTCCTGGTCGAGCTCGCGGCGTTCGGGCTGCTGTTCTTCCTGCTGGCCAAGTTCGTCATCCCGCCGATCAACCGGGCGATGACGGCTCGCCAGGACGCGATCCGCCAGCAGTTCGCGGATCTCGACGAGGCCAAGCAGGACGCGAAGCGAGGCCGAGGAGGAGTTCAAGGCCCAGATCGCCGACGCCCGCCACGAGGCGGCCAAGATCCGCGAGCACGCCCGCGAGGAGGGTGCGCAGATCATCGCGGAGCTGCGGGAGCAGGCCCAGACCGAGGCCGGTCGCATCGTCGAGCACGCCCACGCGCAGATCTCGGCCGAGCGGCAGCACGCGGTCACGACGCTGCGGGCAGAGGTCGGGGCCCTGGCCACGGCGCTGGCCGGGCGGATCGTGGGCGAGAGCCTGGAGGACGACGAGCGCAGCGGACGCGTGGTCGACCGCTTCCTGGCCGACCTCGAGACCCTCGAGACCTCCCAGGAAGCCGCCCAGGACGGGGTGCGCTGATGCTGCGAGGTGCTTCGGCCGAGGCGCTTGCCGGACTGAGCGAGAAGCTCGGGAAGTCCGGCACCCTGGCCGAGACGGCGAAGACCGGCGAGGGGCTGTTCGGCGTCGTCCGGATCCTGCGCTCCGACGCCGCGCTCCGCCGGGTCCTCACCGACAACTCGATCGACCAGGAGGCCAGGACCGGTCTGGCCGAGACGGTCTTCGGCTCGGCCGTCAGCGACGGCGCGATGAAGATCGTCTCCGACGCGGCCAGCCGGCGCTGGACCGTGAGCGGCGACCTGCCCGACGTCCTCGAGCGGCTAGCGGTCGTCAGCACCGTCCGGTCCGCCGGCAAGGACGGCACCAAGGTCGGTGACGAGCTGTTCGGCGTCCGCAGGATGATCGACGGTCACCCCGAGCTCCGGTCGGCCCTCTCCGACCAGACCCGCTCCGTTGAGGACCGCACCGGTCTGCTCGACAAGCTGCTCGAAGGCAAGACGCTTCCGGCGACCACGCTGCTGGTCAGGGAGGCGCTCGCCCGTGGCCGTGGCACCGTCGGCGGGGTGCTCGAGAGCTACCTCGACGTGGCGGCGGAGGCCCTCGACGAGGCCGTCGCCACCGTCCACACCGCGCGCGAGCTCACCTCCTCCGAGAAGGAGCGGCTGGTCTCGGCACTGACCAAGCAGTACGGCAGCCAGGTGCAGCTGCACGTCGTCGTCGACCCCGACCTGGTCGGGGGCCTGCGGATCCAGATCCGCGACGACGTCATCGACGGCACCGTGGCCGGCCGGCTCGACGACGCCCGGCGGAAGCTGGCGAGCTGAGCTCGCGGTCCGGCGACACGTCCACAGAACTTTCGAGAAGACTGACAGGGAAGAGGCAGGGAACATGACGGAGCTTTCGATTCGTCCGGAAGAGATCCGCGACGCGCTCCAGAAGTACGTCGCCGACTACAAGCCGGCGGCTGCCAGCAAGGAAGAGGTCGGCACGGTCGCCACGGCCGGCGACGGCATCGCCCGGGTGAGCCGGCCTGCCCTCGGCCATGGCCAACGAGCTGCTCGAGTTCGAGGACGGCACGCTGGGCATCGCCCTGAACCTCGACACCCGCGAGATCGGTGTCGTCATCCTCGGTGACTTCGACAAGATCGAGGAGGGCCAGAACGTCCGCCGTACCGGCGAGATCCTCTCGGTGCCTGTCGGCGACGCCTTCATGGGCCGGGTGATCGACCCGCTCGGCACCCCCATCGACGGCCTCGGTGAGATCGAGTCCGACGAGCGCCGCGCCCTGGAGCTCCAGGCTCCCGGCGTGATGGCGCGCAAGTCGGTGCACGAGCCGCTCGCGACCGGCATCAAGGCCATCGACGCGATGACCCCGATCGGCCGCGGCCAGCGCCAGCTGATCATCGGTGACCGCTCGACCGGCAAGACGACGATCGCGATCGACACGATCATCAACCAGAAGCAGAACTGGGACTCCGGCGACCCCGAGAAGCAGGTGCGCTGCATCTACGTCGCCATCGGCCAGAAGGGCTCCACCATCGCCTCGGTGCGCGGTGCCCTCGAGGAGGCCGGCGCGCTGGAGTACACCACGATCGTCGCCTCGCCGGCCTCGGACAGCGCGGGCTTCAAGTACCTCGCCCCCTACACCGGCTCGGCCATCGGCCAGCACTGGATGTACGACGGCAAGCACGTCCTGATCATCTTCGACGACCTGACCAAGCAGGCCGAGGCCTACCGCGCGGTGTCGCTGCTGCTGCGTCGTCCGCCGGGCCGCGAGGCCTACCCGGGCGACGTGTTCTACCTGCACAGCCGGCTCCTGGAGCGCTGCGCGAAGCTCTCCGACGACATGGGCGCGGGCTCGATGACCGGCCTCCCGATCATCGAGACCAAGGCCAACGACGTGTCGGCCTACATCCCGACCAACGTCATCTCGATCACCGACGGCCAGATCTTCCTGCAGTCGGACCTGTTCGCCTCGAACCAGCGCCCGGCCATCGACGTCGGCATCTCGGTGTCGCGAGTCGGCGGCAACGCGATGACCAAGGCGATGAAGTCGGTCACCGGCTCGCTCAAGGTGGACCTCGCGCAGTACCGCGCGATGGAGGCGTTCGCCATGTTCGCCTCCGACCTCGACGCGGCGTCGCGCCAGCAGCTGGACCGGGGCTCGCGCCTGATGGCGCTGCTCAAGCAGCCGCAGTACTCGCCGTACCCGCTCGAGGAGATGGTGGTGTCGCTGTGGACCGGCACGACCGGTCGCCTCGACAAGGTCCCGGTGGACGACGTCCTGCGCTTCGAGAACGAGTTCATCGACTACCTGCGCCGCTCGCACGAGGGCATCCTGTCGACCATCCGCGAGTCCCAGAAGTTCGAGGACGACACGGACAAGTCGCTGGAGGAGGCCTACGACAAGTTCCTCGACCAGTTCGAGACCTCCGAGGGCGAGTCGATCAAGGTCGGCCACGAGCCCGAGGTCGAGCCGACGACGGACGACGAGCTCGAGCAGGAGCAGATCGTCAAGCAGAAGCGGGGCTGACGGATGGCCGTATCGCTGCGCGAGTACCGCGCGCGGATCAAGTCGACGGAGTCGATGAAGAAGATCACGCGCGCCATGGAGCTCATCGCCGCGTCCCGCATCATCAAGGCCCAGCAACGGGCGCGTGCGGCGGCGCCGTACGCCCGCGAGCTCACGCGGGCGGTGTCCGCCCTGGCGACGTACTCCAGCGTCGACCACCCGATGACGACGGAGCCGGAGAACCCGACCAAGGCCGCGGTGCTCATCGTCACCAGCGACCGGGGCCTGGCCGGTGCCTACTCCTCCAACGTCCTCAAGGAGGGCGAGCGGCTGGCCGAGCGGCTGCGCTCGGAGGGCAAGGAGATCTCCACCTTCATCGCGGGACGCAAGGGCGAGGCCTACTACCGGTTCCGCGACCGTCCGCTGGCCGGGTCGTGGTCGGGCTTCTCGGACCAGCCGAAGTACGACAACGCCCACGACATCGGTGAGGCGCTGATCTCGGCGTTCATGGCCGATGAGGGCGAGGACGGCAGCGTCGACGAGGTGCACGTCGTCTTCACCCAGTTCAAGTCGATGCTGGTCCAGGAGCCGCACAGCGTGCGCCTGCTGCCGCTGGAAGTGGTCGAGGGCGAGGAGCAGCCCGAGTCCGACGAGGTGCTGCCGCTCTACGAGTTCGAGCCCTCCGCCGAGGAGGTGCTCTCCCAGCTGCTGCCGAAGTACGTCCAGAGCCGGATCTTCTTCGCCCTGCTGCAGGCGTCCGCCTCCGAGCTGGCCGCCCGCCAGAAGGCGATGAAGTCCGCGACGGACAACGCCGACGAGCTCATCAAGAAGTTCACCCGAGTTGCCAACCAGGCCCGACAGGCCGGGATTACCCAGGAAATCAGCGAGATCGTCGGTGGCGTCAACGCGCTCGCCGACGCCTCCGCCGGGAGTGAGTGAGAGACATGACTGCGACTGCTGAAGAGAACAAGACCGAGTCGGGAGCCGGCGGCGTCGGTCGGATCGCCCGGGTGATCGGCCCGGTGGTGGACGTCGAGTTCCCCGTCGACACGATGCCCGAGATCTACAACAAGCTCGAGACCGACCTCGAGCTCGGCGGCGAGTCCCTCATGCTGTCGCTCGAGGTGGCCCAGCACATCGGTGACGGCATGGTCCGCGCCATCTCGCTGCAGCCGACCGACGGCCTGGTCCGCGGCGCCCAGGTGAGGGACACCGGCTCCCCGATCACGGTGCCCGTCGGTGACGTCACCAAGGGCCACGTGTTCAACATGCTCGGCGACTGCCTCAACCTCGAGGACGGCGAGGAGCTCGACGTCAAGGAGCGGTGGAGCATCCACCGCAAGGCCCCGGCGTTCGACCAGCTGGAGTCGAAGACCCAGATGTTCGAGACCGGCATCAAGGTCATCGACCTGCTCACGCCGTACGTGCAGGGCGGCAAGATCGGCCTGTTCGGTGGCGCCGGCGTCGGCAAGACCGTGCTGATCCAGGAGATGATCGCCCGGGTCGCGAAGGACCACGGTGGTGTGTCGGTGTTCGCCGGTGTCGGCGAGCGCACCCGTGAGGGCAACGACCTCATCGTGGAGATGGAGGAGGCCGGCGTCATCGGCCAGACCGCCCTGGTGTTCGGCCAGATGGACGAGCCGCCCGGCACCCGCCTGCGGGTCGCGCTGTCCGCGCTGACGATGGCGGAGTACTTCCGCGACGTGCAGAAGCAGGACGTGCTGCTGTTCATCGACAACATCTTCCGGTTCACCCAGGCCGGCTCCGAGGTGTCCACGCTGCTCGGGCCGGATGCCGTCCGCTGTGGGCTACCAGCCGAACCTCGCCGACGAGATGGGCGTGCTGCAGGAGCGGATCACCTCGACGCGTGGTCACTCGATCACCTCGATGCAGGCGATCTACGTGCCCGCGGACGACTACACCGACCCGGCTCCGGCGACGACGTTCGCCCACCTCGACGCGACCACCGAGCTGTCGCGTGAGATCGCCTCGCTCGGCATCTACCCCGCGGTGGACCCGCTGACGTCGACCTCGCGGATCCTCGACGCCCAGTACATCGGCAAGGACCACTACGACTGCGCGATCCGGATCAAGCAGATCCTGCAGCGCAACAAGGAGCTCCAGGACATCATCGCGATCCTCGGTGTCGACGAGCTCTCCGAAGAGGACAAGATCATCGTGTCCCGGGCGCGCCGGATCCAGCGGTTCCTGTCGCAGAACACCTACGTCGCCAAGCAGTTCACCGGCAAGGAGGGCTCCACGGTCCCGGTGGCCGACACCATCGAGGCGTTCAACAAGATCGCCGACGGTGACTACGACCACGTGGCCGAGCAGGCCTTCTTCATGTGCGGCGGTCTCGACGACGTCGAGCAGCGCTGGGACGAGATCCAGAAGAGCCTCTGATGGCGAACACGATGACGGTCGCCCTGGTGACGGCCGACCGCGAGCTGTGGTCGGGCGAGGCCACGGTGGTCAACGCCCGGACGCTGGACGGCGAGATCGGGATCATGGCCGACCACACCCCGATCATGTCCGTCCTCGCTCCCGGTCAGGTCGACGTACGCACCGTCGACGACGGCCACTGGGTCGCGGCCGTCGACGGGGGATTCATCTCCGTCGCCGGCAACCAGGTGCGGCTGCTGTGCGAGCACGCGGAGATCTCCTTCGAGAGCAACTACGACGAGGCCAAGCGCCTGCTGGACGAGCGCAAGGAGCAGCTGGAGGCCAGCGGGGGCTGATTGGTCCCGGTCACGCCGTGGCCGCTACCGTAGGCGCACGCTGTGCCCGACTCGGGCACCGAGCCCAGGGAGTGACGGATGCCGCTGTGGCAGTGGCTGCTCGACGCAGCCGGTGTCCTGCTGGGTCTGGCCCTGATCTACGGCATCGCCCTCGTGATCCGCCGCCGGGTGCTGTCGCGCCACGGCGGAACGTTCGAGATGAGCTACCGCGTCCGGTCCGAGAAGGCCGGGCGCGGTTGGCTTCTCGGACTGGGCCGCTACTCCGGCGACGACCTGGAGTGGTTCCGCTTCTTCTCGCTCTCCCCGCGGCCCAAGCGGGTCTGGCGCAGGTCGGTCATGGCGTTCGTCGGCAAGCGGGAGCCCGAGGGCGTCGAGCAGATGTCGCTCTACCCCGATCACCTGGTGGTGCGGTGCGAGGTGCCCGACGGCCACGTGGAGCTGGCGATGGGCCCGGCCGCGCTGACGGGGTTGCAGGCCTGGCTCGAGGCGGGGCCGCCGCGACCCATCCAGGAGCTGTGACCTCTCGCTCCGGTCGTCGACGGAGGCGTGCCCGCGGGCCCGCCGCGGGGTGGCCCTGGTCTTCGTCCTCAACGGCCTCTGCTTCGCCAGCCTGGTCGCGCGGTTCCCCGACCTGCGGGCCGACCTCTCGCTGTCGAACGGCGGGCTCGGGCTCCTGCTCCTGTCGATCGCGGCGGGCTCGGTGCTGGCGCTGCCCTCCAGC
This sequence comes from uncultured Actinomycetota bacterium, assembly GCA_963848795.1. Lineage (GTDB taxonomy): Bacteria > Actinomycetota > Actinomycetes > Propionibacteriales > Nocardioidaceae > Nocardioides. The sequence goes on along the minus strand of CAWKEX010000015.1, from coordinate 34,922 downwards.
GGCTGGCTGATCGACCGCTGGTCCGCAGCGGCCGTCGTACGTGCCGGGGCGCTGCTGGTGGCCGCCGGCCTGGTCATCGCCGCGGCCGGGACCGCGCTCGCTCGCCTCCGTGCCGGTGGTCGCCCTCGGCCTCTTCGTCAACGGCGTCGGCACCGGCGTGTGGGACGTGGCGATGAACGTCGAGGGTGCCGCCGTCGAACGGCGAGCTGGGCCGCGCGATCATGCCGCGGTTCCACGCCGCCTGGAGCGGGGGCAGCATCCTCGGCGCGACCATCGGCGTCCCCGTCAACGCCCTCGACGTGCCGCTGGTGGCGCACCTGGGAGCCGTGGGCGTGCTCTCCGCCGCGGCCGCGTGGTGGGCCTCGACCGGCTTCCTGCCGGCGCACCCGGAGCACGGAGGACCCTCCGGCCTCTCCGCGTGGCGGGAGCCGCGCACGCTCGCGATCGGGCTGATGGTGCTCGCCTTCGCGCTGACCGAGGGCGTCGCCAACGACTGGCTCGCACTCGCCCTGATCGACGGCTACGGCGTGCCGGACTGGCTCGGGGTCGCCGGCTTCGCCGCTGTTCGTGACCTCCATGACGACCGGCCGGCTGGCCGGCACCGTCCTGCTCGACCGGTTCGGCCGGGTGCCGGTGCTGCTGGCCACGGCGCGCGTCAGCGGTGGTCGGCCTGCTGCTCGTCGTGTACGGCGACCACCCGGTGCTCGTCGTCGTCGGCGTGATCGTCTGGGGTCTCGGCGCGTCCCTCGGCTTCCCGGTCGGCATGAGCGCCGCCGCCGACGAGCCGGCCAGGGCGGCGGCCCGGGTCAGCGTGGTCGCCACGATGGGGTACGTCGCGTTCCTCGGCGGACCCCCGCTCGTCGGCTTCGTGGGCGACCGGGTGGGGACCCTGTCGGCGCTGCTGGTCGTGGCGGTGGTCGTGGTGCCGTCCGCGCTGGCGATCCCGGCCGCCCGCCAACCGGTGGACGCCCGGTCCTGATAGTCCCGAACGAAGTGGCTGCCGCCTCGCCGCACCACGCAACCATTTCGTGCGGGACTATCCGTAGCGGCAACCCGCATTCGATCCCCGTCAGACTGTGCGTATGTCCTGGTTGGTGCTCGTCCTCGTGGCCGCGGCGGTCGCGGTGATGGGTCGGGGGCTGCACCTCACCCTCGACGGCCGCCGGCAGGGTCGTCGGCCGGGCGCCGACGCCGACGAACGGATGGTCGCCAGCCTCCGCGTGGTGGCGGGCATCAAGCTGCTCAACCGGGGTGCGGTCCTGCTCGTCCTCGCGCTGGTCCTGCTGTTCGCCCTTCCCTGACCGACCTCGGCTGACCTCATCGGCTCGCTCCCGGGGAGGGTCTGTTACCGGTGATGGAGACGAAAGCCGACGTCCACCCGTCACTGCGAGCGCTCGCCGCCCGGCACCCACAGCACGTCGCCCTGCTCCCGGTTGGCGTGGCGGGCCAGGATGAACAGCAGGTCGGAGAGCCGGTTGAGGTACTTGATCGCGAGCACGTTCATGGTCTCCGCGTGCTCGGCGTGGGCCGCCCAGGCCGACCGCTCCGCACGTCGTACGACGGTGCGCGCGACGTGGAGGTGGGCGGCGCCGGGGGTGCCGCCGTTGAGGATGAACGACCGCAGCTTCGGCAGCGTCTCGTTGTAGTGGTCGCACCAGCCCTCGAGCCGGTCGACGTAGTCCTGCTCGATCCGCAGCGGCGGGAACTCCGGGTCGGCGACCACCGGGCGTGCAGAAGTCGGCGCCCGACGTCGAACAGGTCGTTCTGCACGTGGGTCAGCACCGCCACCACGTCGTCGTCCAGGCCGCCGTGCGCGAGCGCCACGCCGAGATGGGCGTTGGCCTCGTCGACGTCGGCGTAGGCGTGCAGCCGCAGGTCGTTCTTGGTGGTCTTGCTCATGTCGCCGAGGCGGGTCTCGCCGCCGTCGCCGGTGCGGGTGTAGATGCGGGTGAGGTTGACCATGGGTCGAGGGTAGTGGTCCCGACCGGTCCGGCACCGCGACCGCCGGCGAACTCGTTGAATGCAAAACGACGACCAGTTTGTGAGAAAAGGCAACGAAATCGGCGTGCGCGCGCGTCATAGTGATCACCGGGGCTACCGATCCGGAGCGTCGGGACTCCGGGGGAGGAGCAGAGATGGACATCGTGACCGATGGCGCCACGCTCGTGCTCAGCGGCGACTTCGACGTGCGCAGCACGGGCGAGGTCCGCACAGGCGATCTACGACCACCTCGCCGCGCGCGACGAGGATGTCGTCGTCGACCTCACCGACGTGGACTCCGTCGACGTCACCGCGCTCAAGGTGCTCGCCGTCGCCACGCGCCAGGCCTCCCGCCTCGGGCGCCACCTGATCCTGCGTGGCTGCGGTCCCGCCGTCCGCCGGCTGCTCCACCTCTCCCGGCTCATCCGCGTCGTCGAGGTCGAGCGCGAGGCCGCCACCGCCTGAGCGTCCTGCGTGTCGGAATTCCCACACCGAGACGCGGTTACCGCGCGACGCTAGGCACGCAATACGCTCGGAGCATGAGCGAGAAGGACCGCCCCTGGGTGATGCGGACGTATGCCGGGCACTCGACCGCCGCGGCGTCCAACGCGCTGTACCGCGGCAACCTGGCCAAGGGCCAGACCGGGCTCTCGGTCGCCTTCGACCTGCCCGACCCAGACCGGCTACGACCCGACTCGACGCGCTGAGCCGCGGCGAGGTCGGCAAGGTCGGCGTACCCGTCCCGCACCTCGGCGAGATGCGGAAGCTCTTCGACGAGATCCCGCTGACCGAGATGAACACCTCGATGACGATCAACGCGACCGCGATGTGGCTGCTCGCGCTGTACCAGGTGGTCGCCGAGGAGCAGAACCCCGAGCTGGACCCCGCGGAGGTCGCCGCACCAGCTCGCCGGCACCACCCAGAACGACATCATCAAGGAGTACCTCTCCCGCGGGACCTACGTGTTCCCGCCGGAGCACTCGCTGCGGCTGATCGCCGACATGATCGCCTACACCGTCCACGAGATCCCGAAGTGGAACCCGATCAACATCTGCAGCTACCACCTGCAGGAGGCCGGCGCGACGCCGGAGCAGGAGCTCGCCTACGCGCTGTGCACCGCGATCGCGGTGCTCGACGCGGTGCGAGACTCCGGCCAGGTCTCCGAGGACGACTTCGGCAAGGTCGTCGGCCGGATCTCGTTCTTCGTCAACGCCGGCGTGCGGTTCGTCGAGGAGATGTGCAAGATGCGCGCCTTCGTCGAGCTGTGGGACGAGATCACCCGCGAGCGGTACGGCGTCGAGGACCCGAAGATGCGCCGGTTCCGGTACGGCGTCCAGGTCAACTCGCTCGGCCTGACCGAGGCCCAGCCGGAGAACAACGTGCAGCGGATCGTGCTCGAGATGCTCGGCGTCACGCTGTCCAAGAACGCCCGCGCCCGCGCCGTCCAGCTGCCGGCGTGGAACGAGGCGCTCGGCCTGCCGCGGCCCGTGGGACCAGCAGTGGTCGCTGCGGCTGCAGCAGGTGCTGGCCTTCGAGTCCGACCTGCTGGAGTACGACGACCTCTTCGACGGCTCGCACGTGGTCGAGGCGAAGGTCGCCGAGCTGGTCGAGGGCGCCCGGGCCGAGATCGACCGGGTGCAGGCGATGGGCGGCGCGATCGCCGCGGTCGAGTCCGGCTACATGAAGCAGGCGCTGGTCTCCGCCCACGCCGCCCGCCGCGGCGCGGATCGAGTCCGGCGAGGAGGTCGTCGTCGGCGTCAACAAGTTCGAGACCACCGAGCCGTCGCCGCTGACCGCCGACCTCGACGCCGCGATCCAGGCCGCCGACCCCGAGGCCGAGCAGGCCGCCATCGCGTCGGTCGAGGAGTGGAAGGCGCAGCGCGACGAGACCGAGGTCGCCGAGGCGCTGGCGAGGCTGGCCGCCGACGCCAAGACCGACACCAACCTGATGCCCGCCACGCTCGCCGCGGCCCGCGCCGGGGCCACCACGGGGGAGTGGGCCGGCACGCTGCGCGAGGTGTTCGGCGAGTACCGCGCCCCGACCGGCGTCTCCGGCGCCGTCGGCGTGGCCGACGGCCGGGCGCCGAGCTGACCGCGGTCCGCGAGCGGGTCCGGGCGACCGGCGAGGAGCTGGGCGGCCGGCTGCGGCTGCTGGTCGGCAAGCCCGGGCTCGACGGCCACTCCAACGGCGCCGAGCAGGTCGCCGTACGCGCCCGCGACGCCGGCTTCGAGGTGATCTACCAGGGCATCCGGCTGACCCCGGAGCAGATCGTCGCCGCCGCGGTCGCCGAGGACGTGCACTGCGTCGGGCTCTCGATCCTGTCCGGCTCCCACATGGAGCTGGTGCCGGACGGTGCTCGACGGCCTGCGCGAGGCCGGGCTCGAGCGACGTGCCGGTCATCGTCGGCGGGATCATCCCCGACTCCGACGGCCGCCGGCTCGATCGAGCGCGGGCGTCGCCGCCGTCTACACCCCCAAGGACTTCGGGCTGACCGAGATCATGGGCGGCATCGTCGACGTGATCCGCAAGGCCAACGGGCTGGACTGACCGTTAGCCGCGCGGGCGCACCAGCCCCAGCTCGTACGCCGCGACGGCGGCCTGGGTCCGGTCGCGCAGATCGAGCTTGCGCAGGATGGCGGCCACGTGGGTCTTCACGGTGCCCTCGCTGACGTGGAGCACCCCCGCGATCTCCAGGTTGGAGCGTCCGCCGGCGATCTCGCGCAGCACGTCGGTCTCCCGGTCCGTCAGGCGGTCCAGCGCCGGAGCTCGCGCCGGCCGGCGGTCGGCGTACTCCTTGAGCAACCGGTCCAGGAGGGAGGGCGCGAGCGTGGTCTGCCCGCCCGCGACGGCCCGCACCGAGGAGCGGATCGTCTCCGGCGGCATGCTCTTGAGCAGGTAGCCCGACGCGCCGGCGCGGATCGCGCCCGCGAGCAGGGCGTCGTCCGCGAACGTGGTCAGCACCACCACCCGGGTCTCTCGCAGGTCGGGCTCGGCACAGATCAGCCGAGTGGCCTCGATCCCGTCCATCCCCGGCATTCGGACGTCGAGCAGGGCCAGGTCGGGACGGTGCCGGCGTACCAGCTCGAGCGCCGCCCGCCCGTCGTCGCCCTCGCCGACGATCTCCAGGTCGGGTTCCAGCTCCAGCACGAGGCGCAATCCCTGACGCACGAGCGGCTCGTCGTCGACCACCACCACCCGGAGCCCGGTCACGCCGGGCCCTCGGGGACGGGGATCCGGGCCTCGACCTGCCACCCGTCGGCGGTCCGGCCCGAGGTCACGGTCCCGTCGAAGGCACGGACCCGGTCGGCCAGGCCGGCCAGCCCTCGCCCGGTCCCGGGCGTGCGGGCGTCGACCGCCTCGCCGTCGTCGCTGACCCGGGTGACCAGGACCCCGCCGTCGCGGTGCACCGCGACGCGTGCCCCCCGGGCGTTGCTGTGTCGCACCACGTTGGTCAACGCCTCCTGGACGACCCGGAACACGGTGGTCGAGACGCCGGGGGTGACCACTCCGGACTCGGTGTCGAGCTCGATCTCCAGCCCCCCGGCCCGCACGCTGTCGACCAGCCCGGGCAGGTCTCCGATGCCAGGAGCGTCCGGCGAGCCCGGGCCGAGCAGTGCCAGGAACCGCTGCATGTCGGCCAGGGCGTCGCGTCCGGTGCGCTCGATCGAGGTGAGCGCGTCGGCGGCCACGTGCTCCTCCGTGCGCTCGCGCGCGCTCCCGGCCTGCAGGGTGATCAGGGTCAGCGCGTGGGCCAGGGAGTCGTGCAGGTCTCCGGCGATCCTGGCGCGTTCGGCCTCCACCGCCGCGGCCGCCGCCCGCTCTGACGCCAGCTCCGAGCGCACCCGCCGGTCAGTGCTCACCCGCAACAGGTCGGCCCCGGCCCACACCACCACGATCAGCACGACGTTGACGACCAGGTCCGCCAACAGGAAGTCCTCAGCGTGAAGTCGTGGACGAGTCCGCCGGCCAGGATCAGTCCCACGCCCAGGAGCGCCCGTTCCGCAGCGAGGCGTACCAGCCGACCGAGACGAGCACGAACAGCAGCGAGAGGTACGGCGCCGCGACGGGTGCCGGGCCGAGCAGCGGCTCCAGCGCCGAGACTGACCGCCGCGCACGCGCAGCCGAGCCGAGCGGGGCCATCCGCCGCAGGCCGAGCGCCGGGAGGATCAGCAGCTCGGCCAGGTGGTACCAGCCAGGGGGCCGGACCTGGTCCGCGTCCGAGCAGCAGCTCGACCTCTGGCGACCGCGGCGAAGACTGTCGCGAGCAGCAGGTCGCGGGATCAGCGGAGTCGGGGAGCAGCGGCACGGGTCGATCGTAGGAGCGGGAGGGGGCCGGCGTCCTCTGTCTGGAGACAGAGGCGATCCGGCCGCCAGGCAGAGGCGGGGGCCCCATCCCGTCCCTAGCGTCGAGGCATCCGGCCGACCACGTGGTCTGGCCACATCACGAGGGAGACGACCATGAGCACGATTTCCACCCCTACCGCCGCCGCCGGGACTTCGCAGGACCGGCGGGCGCGACTCGTCTGGCGGCGGCCGCCGCGGCCGCTGCGGTTCCGTTCGCGCTCTCGAGCCTCTCCGGCGACACCGGCGCCGAGATCACCGCCAGCCTCGTCGACGACGCCGTGCCGCTCACCCTGGGCAGCATCGTCGCCGTGCTGGCGTCCGCCGGCCTGTTCCTCGCCGCCGTGCGGCTCGCGACAGTCGTGACGGGTGCGGCGGGCCGGGTCGTGGCCGCGGCCGGCGCGGCGGTGGCCCTGATGTTCGCCCTCTACTACTCGACCTTCGGGGCCGCCGCGATCGTCGCGGCCCAGATGCTCTCCGAGCCCGGCGCGGGCCTGGGCGAGGCCACCACCCTGTTGGTCAACCTGGCCGAGATGACCCGCTACGCACCGGGACTGGCCCTCGTCGTGGCGGCGTTCGTGGCCCGGCGCGGTCTTCCCCGCCCGGTCGGGATCGCCGCCGGCGTGCTGGCCCTCCTGACGATCGTCCCGTTCACGAGCTGGGTCGCCGCGCTCCTGATCCCGCTCTGGCTCGCCGCCTCCGCCGCCGTCTGCGGGTCCAGGTCGACTGAGGGAGGTCACCAGCCGCGGGTGCCGGGCCCGCCCTTGAACGGCCCGGCACCCGGCCGGTGATCCAGCCGCCGTAGAAGCCACCGGCCTGCGGCCGTACGATCTCGCCGTCGACGACGCAACGCGTCAACGAGACCGGGCATGACGGCCAGGTGGTCGCGCTAGCACCTCGATCGGCGGTCGGTCGGTAGGTCCACGCCGCGCGCGGCGCCGTACGACGCCGGCGTGACCAGGTCGAAGTAGCGCGCGACCCTTCCACTCGCAGAACGTCGAGCCTTCGACCGCTCGAGCACGCCGTCGGCGAAGTCGTCGGCCGGCAGTAGTAGGTCGGCGGATGGCTCGTCTCGAGCACGCGGTACGACGAGCGCGTGTGGGCGATCACCTCCCCGCCGAGGCGCGATCTCGACCGCTCGTTCCTCGGCTCGAGCCGCGGCGGCCGGGGTAGTCCCAGACCGACTCCTGGCCTGGCCCGGTGGCTCCCTGCACGTCGCACACCCGCCTGCCACGACAGGCTGCGGTCATCACGACCCAACCGCACAAGCAGCACGGGCAGGCAACTCATCTGCAACCGGAACCGCAACGCCCTCCACTCATGCTAGCATCGGCGCCGTGAGCGATCTGCACTGTCCCGCCCGCCTCTACGTCGCCCGGCACGGCGAGGCGGAGTACGAGTCCGAGCTGCTCAGCGACGCCGGCGGGAGCCTCAGCAGGCAGGGGCGGGCGCAGTCCCGGGAGCTGGGGGAGTCCCTGCGGGGAGCCCAGGTCTCCCGGATCTACGCCAGCTCGATGGCGCGGGCCGTCCAGACCGCCGAGATCGTCGCGGCCGTCCTCGGTTGCGACGTCGTGGTCCGGGAGGGGCTGCGCGAGTTCGGGGTGGGTGTCCACGCCGGCACGACCGGGGACCCCGATCCCTTCCGGCCGATCTTCTCCCGGTGGCTCGACGGCGACCTCGAGGCCCGGATCGAGGGCGGCGAGTCCGGCACCGAGGTGATCGACCGGGTGGCCGCCGAGCTCGAGCTCGTCGCCGACCAGCACCGGGGCGAGTCCGCCCTCGTGGTCAGCCACGGCGGGGCGATCTGCACCGCCGTACCTGCCCTGGCCCGCAACCTCACCCCCCGGTTCCCCGAGTCGCGGCCGATGCCGAACACCGGGGTGGTCGAGCTGGAGGCGGACGGCGACGGGTGGCGGGCGCTCTCCTGGTGCGGCGACCCGGTCTGAGAGCAAGGTAAGGCTTGCCTTAGTTCGTGCTACGATCCGGCTCGTGTCCAAGGGCAAGTCGAAGGCCGAGAAGGCCAAGAGCAGGAAGGCCAGAGGCCTGCCCAAGGAGAAGTGCTGCGTGAGCAAGGACCGCTGCAAGCGCTGCCCGATCCGGATGCTCAAGGAGGGCACGCTGCCCGAGGGGTATACGGTCAGGAAGCGGAAGCTCGTGAAGGTCAAGAAGCAGAAGCAAACTCCCCACGGCAGCCTGAGGAGGCCCGGTGCCCGCAGCCCGTTTCGTCGAGCAGCTCAACACCCAGATCGGCAACGAGCTGGCGGCCCACAACCAGTACCTCGCCTGCGCGGTCTACTACGACGCGCAGACGATGCCGCAGATGGCGGCGTTCTTCTACAGCCAGGCGCTCGAGGAGCGGGCCCACGCGATGATGATGGTGCGCTACCTCCTCGACACCGACGCCGAGGTGATCATCCCCGGCGTCGAGGCGCCGACCCCCAAGTTCGGCGACGTGGTCGAACCCGTGGCCCTGGCCCTCGACCACGAGCGGCAGGTGACCGAGCAGATCAACACCCTGATCCGGATCGCCCGCGAGGAGTCCGACTTCGCCTCCGAGCAGTTCATGTCGTGGTTCATCAAGGAGCAGGTCGAGGAGGTCGCCACCATGAGCGACCTGCTCGCCGTGGTGACCCGCAACCGCGACGACATCGAGGACATCGAGGAGTACGTCGCCCGCGAGCAGAGCGGCCCCGCGGACGACCCGACCGCGCCTCGGGAGGCCGGCTCCTGACCCGGTCGTGGTCAGCCGGGCGGCCGGGACGTGGCCGTCGACTCCGGGCAGAACGCCTCGCGCGGCGAGCCGGTGTGGAGCTCCTCGGGCAGCGTGATCGTCACGTCGTCGTCGAACACCCCGGCCTGCTCGGTGCGCACGACCACCTGGGTGACGAACGACCCGGCCCGGGCCGAGAGCGTCTCGCAGCCGCTCATCCCGAGGTCGAGGGTGACGGCGTGGCGTCTCGCCGGCGCCGAGGCGGACGTGATCCGTCCCGTCCGGCCCGGACAGTCCGTCGAGCGTGAAGAGCCGCGGGTCCGGCTGGTCGGCGGCGAGCCCGAGGATCGTCAGCGGCAGCCGGCTGTCGTTGGTGACGCCGGAACGTGTAGCGCAGCGTCCCGCGGTCGTCGTACCGGACCTGCCGGATCGTCCGGTCGGCGATCTGGAAGACGCCGGTGGCCTCGGTGCCCGGTGACCGAGGTCGGCCCGGACGCCCGGAGCGCGGGCGTGCTGCGCGCGACCGCCACGCCCCCGGCCGCGACGAGTGCGACGACCAGGGCGAGCGCGAGGACGGCCCTACGCAGCACCGCGCACTCGCCGCCTGCGGCCGAGCCCGACGAAGAACAGCAGCCCGGTGAGCGCGACCAGTGGCGCCGCCAGCAGGGCGTCGGCGTCCTGCTCGGCGCTCGCGCCGGCGGCCGCTCCGGACTCGTCGGGCTTGGTCGGGCCGTCGAACCACTCGCAGCCCGGGGGGTGCCGCCAGGTGGGGTCGTTGCGGTCGTACTGGCTGCAGGTGAGGAAGCCGGCGTCCTTCACCGGGGCACCCGGGGTGAACGACGACCCGCCGTCGGCGCAGGCGGCCGGGTCGATGAGGAAGTTGTCGGTCCGCTCACCGCGGGAGTAGGTGTTGTCCTCCCAGCAGTTGCCGTCACCCTGGTCGTCCCACCAGTGGTCGAGGCCGTTGTGGGCGATCTCGCCGTCCGGCGCGATGCCCATGTGGTTGTCGGTGGTGTGGTTGTGGTGCGACGTGTCGTTCTGCTTGGTGGGGTCGAACTCGTCGCGCAGCGCCGCCGGCACCCAGAACTGCATCGTGCCGTAGCGCCAGTTGTCGTAGATCCAGTTGTGGTCGGTGGAGTTGAAGTTGCCGCCGGCGATCAGCACGCCGGTGCCGACCGGGGTCGGTACGACGGGGCAGACGGTGCCGTCCATGTAGCCGCGCTCCTCCATCGGCTTGTCGCAGACGCCCGGGTCGACGTACCTCGTGTAGTAGTTCTCGTTGTTGGAGAAGATCCGGTTGTGGCTCCAGCGGGCGTGGTCCTGGGGGAGGCCCGGGTGGCCGGGGAACAGCGAGTCGGTGGCGATCCCGGTGGCGTTGTTGAAGAAGTCGTTGTGGTGCGCCCAGATCGAGTTCCCGGCCGTGCCGGAGTAGCCGAGGGTGTTGTCGTGGCTCCGGTTGTGGCGGATCTCGATGGCGTACCGGGTGACCTCGAGCTCCTCGTTGTCGGCGTTGAGGTCCGAGCCCGAGCCGGGGTAGATGCCGGAGTCGCCGTTGTAGTAGGTGTTCGAGCGCTGGATCAGCCCGTGGTCGCTGGCGAAGGCGAGGATGCCGTACTCGTCGTTGCCGCGGGCGGTGATCCGGTCGAGCAGGAAGCCGTCGGTCTCGAGCACGTAGAGGGCGTTGAACTCGGCCTGCTGGACGGTCAGGTTGCGCACCACCGCGCCGCCCGCGCGGTCCAGCCGCAGGGCGTTGAGCTTCGCGAAGCTGGTTGTCGATCGTGACGTCGGTCATCCGGCGACCGGTGCCGACGATCTGGGTCCCGCAGAACTCGCTGTCGCAGGAGATGGAGTCGTTCTTCGGGCGTCTCGTCGCCGAAGACCGCGATCAGGTTCAGGTTGTGGGCGCAGCGGCGCTGGTCGGCGTACGACAGCGCGATCGGGTCGCTGGTGCCGTCGTCCTCCGCGGCCGCGGACGACGTGCCGGGGTCGGGGGAGGAGAGGCTGCCGATGTACTCGGCGGCGGGGAGGGGATCGTCGGACTCGGTCTCCAGGTGGGAGCAGTAGTGGCTGCGCTCCTGGTTCGCCCACTGCTGCTCGCGGTAGACGCCGGGCAGGACGTAGATCGAGGTGTTGGGCTTCCGGATCGTGTTGATCGCGGTCTGGATCGAGCCGAACTCGCACTCGGTCGAGCAGCCGCTGGTTGCGCTGCTTGACCGCGCCGTCGGGCATCGCGGCGATCCGCTCGCGCGCTGTCGGGCTTGCAGACCACGCGCTGCCGGGGGTTGTCGAAGCCCAGGAACGTCGGCACCTCGCCGCCGCCGTCGGGGAACTGCGCGGGCCGCTCCTCGTGGGCCGTCGCCGGTGAGGCCATCCCAAGGGTGACCAGTCCCGCCGCCACCAGGCCGGGGCCAGGACGAGGGCGAAGGCGATACGGGCGAGTCGAGACATCGGGGATCCTTTCCTCGCAGGCCCAACGACCTCGACGTGAGGCAAGTTACGCGTCGAGTACGCCACACTCGGGCCATGGAGGGGAGTCCATGAGGGTGATCGTGGTCGGTGCGGGCGTGGTCGGGCTGACCTGCGCCGTCCGGCTGCTGGAGGCCGGGCACCGGGTCGACGTGGTCGCCCGGGACCTGCCGCTGGAGACGACGTCCGCGGTCGCGGCCGCGATCTGGTACCCCTACCGCGCGCTTCCGCGCGACAAGGTCACGGCCTGGGCCACGACGTCGTACGCCGTCTTCGACGCGCTGGCCGACACTGGATCCGGAGTCGGGCGTGCGGATGGTGGTCGGGACCGAGGTGTTCGCGAAGGCCGCAGCCCGACCCGTGGTGGGTCGGGCGCCGTCCCGGGGCTCGACCGGGAGACGAGCCTGCCGGACGGCTACGTCGACGGCTGGACCTTCGCGACGCCCGTGGTCGAGATGCCGGACGTACCTCCCGTGGCTGGCCGAGCCGGGTGGCGGCGCTCGGCGGCACGCTCACCCGGATGAACCTCCGGGCGCTGCCCGAGGGCGCCGACCTGGTCGTCAACTGCTCGGGCCTCGGTGCCCGGCTGCTCGGGGCGGACCGGTCGGTGGTGCCGGTCCGCGGGCAGGTGGTGTACGTCGAGCAGGTCGGCCTCGACCGCTGGTGGCTGGACGCCGACGGACCGACGTACGTCGTCCCGCGGGCGCACGACATCGTCGTCGGCGGCACCGACGAGGAGGGGGAGTGGAGCCGCACCCCCGACCCGGACGCGGCCCGCGAGATCCTGGCCCGGGGGTCGCGACTGGTGCCGGAGCTGCGCGGCGCCCGGGTGCTGCGGCACAAGGTCGGGCTGCGGCCGGTGCGCCCCGCCGTACGCCTCAAGCGGGAGGGCGACGTCATCCACTGCTACGGCCACGGGGGCGCGGGAGTGACGCTGAGCTGGGGCGTGGCCGACGAGGTCGTCTCCCTGGCCGGTTCAGCAGGGGTCGTGTGCTGAGAAGAGTCGTGTGCCCAAACGGTCGCCCTGGCGACACGTTTGGGCACACGACCTCGGCTCAGTGTCAGAAGAGCCGGTGCGACGGGTCGTCGAGGCCGCGCAGGGCGTCGTAGTCGACGACCGCGCAGGCGATGCCGCGGTCGGTGGCGAGCACTCGGGCCTGGGGCTTGATCTCCTGGGCGGCGAAGATGCCGCGGACGGCGCCCTTCCGAGTGAGGGCAGGGTCGCGGTTGAGGAGCTCGAGGTAGCGGGTCAGCTGCTCGACCCCGTCGATCTCACCGCGCCGCTTGATCTCCACCGCGACGCTGGCGCCCGAGGCGTCGCGGCACATCAGGTCGACCGGTCCGATGGCGGTGGGGTACTCCCGGCGGACCAGGCTGAGCCCGTCCGCGAGCGTGCCGGGGTGCTCGGCGAGGAGCTCCTGGAGGTGCTTCTCGACGCCGTCCTTCTGCAGGCCGGGGTCGACGCCGAGCTCGTGGGACGAGTCGTGGTGGACCTCGTCGATCAGGATCCGCAGGGTGTCGTCGGTCTTGCTCGAGACCGTCCACTCGACCTGCCCGTCGTCGTTCGTGCCCTCCCGCAGGGTGCACGGCGGCGACATCCAGTTCAGCGGCTTGTAGGAGCCGCCGTCGGAGTGGATCAGCACGGACCCGTCGGCCTTGATCATCAGCACCCGCGTCGCCATCGGGAGGTGGGCGGTCAGCCGTCCGGCGTAGTCGACCTGGCACCGGGCAACGACGAGTCTCACGGGGCCGGAATCTACCTGACGGTGGTGCTCGTTCCCTCGCTCGGACACGTGGTCGGGCGGCTGTGGCCGCGTGTCATGATGCCCCGCATGACGAGCACACCCGCAGAATCCCAGCGCGACTTCGGCACCATCGGCGTGATCGGCCTCGGCACCATGGGTGCCGGCATCGCCGAGGTCTTCGCCCGCAACGGCTACAGCGTGGTCGGCGTCGAGCTGAACGACGAGGGCGTGGAGCGTGGCCGCCAGCACCTCGAGCACTCGACCGGCCGGGCGGTGAAGCGGGAGAAGATGACCGCGGAGGAGCAGCAGGAGCTGCTCGGGACGGATCTCGTTCTCCACGTCGATCAAGGACCTCGCGGAGGCCGACTTCGTGGTCGAGGCGGTCGTGGAGTCGCTGGAGGTCAAGAAGGAGCATCTTCCGCCAGCTCGACGACATCGTCGCGCCGGAGTCGATCCTGGCCACCAACACCTCGTCGCTGTCGGTCACCGAGATCTCCACCGCCAACAGCCGGCCGGGCCGGATCATCGGCGTCCACTTCTTCAACCCCGCGCCGGTCCAGAACCTCGTCGAGATCGTGCGCACCGTCGTCACCGAGCCGCAGGTCCTCGACGACGTCAAGGCGCTGGTCCACAAGGTCGGCAAGAACCCCGTGGTCTGCGGCGACAAGGCGGGGTTCATCGCCAACACGCTGCTCTTCGGCTACCTCAACCACGCGGTCTCGATGTACGAGCACCGCTACGCCACCCGCGAGGACATCGACGCCGCGATGCGGTTCGGCTGCGGCTACCCGATGGGCCCGCTCGCGCTGCTCGACCTGATCGGCCTCGACACGGCGTACGAGATCCTCGACACGATGTACAAGCAGGGCCGGGACCGCCTGCACGCCCCGGCGCCGCTGCTCAAGCAGTACGTCACGGCCGGCCTGCTCGGCCGCAAGTCCGGGCGCGGCTTCTACACCTACGAGGGACCCGACAGCCCGATCGTCGTCGACGACGCCCACACCCCGCGCGCCGACGACCAGCCCGGGTTGAAGCACGACATCTCGCTGGTCGGGGTCGTCGGCACCGGCACGATGGCGAGCGGGATCGTGGAGGTCTTCGCCAAGGCGGGGTACGACGTCCTCTACGTCGGCCGCTCCCAGGACAAGGTCGACGGGGTCGTCGCGACCATCACCCGGAACTTCGACAAGCAGATCCAGCGCGGCAAGGCCACCGAGGAGGCCAAGGCGGAGGTGCTCGATCGGGTGCGCGGCACCACCTCCCTGGACGATCTCGCCGGCGTCGACCTCGTCGTCGAGGCGATCGCCGAGGATCTCGCGATCAAGACCACGCTCTTCGAGAACCTCGACGAGATCTGCAAGCCGGGGGCGATCCTGGCGACCACGACCTCCAGCCTGCCGATCATCTCGATGGCCCGGGTGACCAAGCGCCCCCAGGACGTCATCGGCATGCACTTCTTCAACCCGGCGACGATCATGAAGCTGGTCGAGGTCGTCTCCACCGTCGCCACCTCCGAGGACGTCACCGAGACCGCGCGGGCGCTGTGCGAGAAGGTCGGCAAGGTGGCGGTCTCCTGCGGCGACCGGTCCGGCTTCATCGTGAACGCCCTGCTGTTCCCCTACCTCAACGACGCGGTGAAGATGCTGGAGGCGCACTACGCCAGCGCCGACGACATCGACGTCGCGATGAAGCAGGGTTGCGCGCTGCCGATGGGGCCGTTCGAGCTGCTGGACGTGGTCGGCAACGACGTGTCGCTGGCGATCCAGCGCGAGCTCTACCTGGAGTTCCGCGAGCCCGGCTTCGCGCCGGCACCGCTGCTGGAGCACCTGGTCACGGCGGGGTACCTCGGCCGCAAGACCAAGCGCGGCTTCCGCGACTACAGCACCCGCTGACCAGTCTGGTCAGTCCAGACAGAACTCGTTGCCCTCCGGGTCGGTCATGACGATGTGACCGCCGGCCATCGGCGGCGAGGGCTCGTGACGTTCGACCCGCGTGGCGCCGATCGCGACCAGCTGCTCGCAGCGGGCCTCGAGCGCGGCCATGCGCTCCTCGCCCTCGAGCCCGGGAGCCGCCCGCACGTCGAGGTGCACGCGGTTCTTGGCCGTCTTGCCCTCGGGCACCTTCTGGAAGAACAGCCGGGGCCGCGTGCCGTCGGGGTCGACGGCCGCCGACGCGTCGTTGCGGTGCTCGGGCGGGACGCCGAACGCCTCGAGCGCCTGCTCCCAGCTGTCGAAGCCCGGGGGTGGTGACTGGACGACGTACCCGAGGACGTCGCACCAGAAGCCGGCCAGTGCGGCCGGATCGCCGCAGTCGAAGGTCACCTGGATTTCTGTGGTCATGGAAACATCCGACCACAGCCGACCGACAACGGCCTTGAGGTTCGGACGTACGCTGTGGCCATGACACTCTTGGTCATCCTGCTGCTGCTCGCCGTGGTCCTCGGGATCGTGGGCTACGCGAGCAAGGTGGGCAAGCAGCGTGCGCTGGCGAAGAAGGCCGCCGAGCTCGAGCCCGTGAAGAAGATGGCGTTCGAGGACATCACCGCCCTCGGCGTCGATCTCCAGGAGCTCGACCTCGAGCTGTCCGGCCACGAGCTGGACGGCGGCCAGCGCGCCGACTACCAGCGGGCCCTCGACGCCTACGAGTCGGCGAAGACCGCCGGCGACAGCATCACCGAGCCCGAGCACATCAAGCACGTCACCGAGATCCTCGAGGACGGCCGCTACGCCATCGCCTGCGTCCGGGCGCGGGTGGCGGGCGAGGCGCTGCCCACCCGTCGGCCACCCTGCTTCTTCGACCCCCGGCACGGCCTGTCCGTGATCGACGTGCCCTGGACACCGGCCGGCGGTGCCACGCGCGACGTGCCCGCCTGCGCCCTGGACGCCGAGCGGGTGCGCGTCGGCGCGGAGCCCGACTCCCGGATGGTCATGGTCGGCTCGCAGCGGGTGCCCTACTACCAGGGCGGTCGGGCCTTCCAGCCCTACGCCGCGGGCTACTTCGGCGGGTTCGGCCCGATGGACATGATGTTCATGGGCCTGATGTTCGGCGGGTTCGGCGGCTTCGACGCGATCGGCGGCATCGGCGAGGGCATGGGCGACGCCATCGGCGGCATCGGTGACGGTATCGGTGACGGCTTCGACTTCGGCGGCTTCGACTTCTGACGCGTCCGTGGTGGGTCGCCGCCCTGCCCAGGCTTCCGGGGTTTCGAGACGGGCCGCCAGGCGGCCCTCCTCAACCACCGCCAGTTCCAGACGATCGCGGTTAGTGCAGATCCTCGAGCACCAGATGCATGAGGATCTGCACTGTCGGCCGGTCGCCGCCTGCCAGCGGTTCCGGTTCGGTCGGGTCAGCGGGCTTGCAGCTGGGCCACCTGGAGGAACACCACGCGGCCGTTGACCGAGTCGCTGTCGATCGTGTCGGGGTCCGAGACGGCGTAGTCACCGGACACGTCGACGACGTACTTGCCGGCCGACACGTCCTTGAGGAGCAGGGTCGCGACGCCGGTGGCGTAGTTGAGGTTGGTCTCGGTGGTGCCGACCTGCTTGCCGTTCCTGGACACCGTCGCGGTGTAGCTGGCCAGGTTGGTCACGGTGCCCGGCGTGGGGTAGACGAGCACCACCTTCAGCCGGTCGACGCCCCGCTCGACGTTCACCGTGTACGACGCCGAGTCCGAGCCGCCGAGCGTGGCGGGCGGAGCGTCGTACTGCCAGATGTCGCTGCGGGAGACCCGCCATCCGTCCGCCCGGAGCATCCGCAGCTCGGCCCGCCTGGTCGCCTGCCGGAGGTCGGCGTACCAACCGGGGCCGCGGACCAGGGCGACGGCCCGGTCGAGGTTCACGTGCCCGTAGCCGACCTGCCACTGGGGCACCCGGTTCCCCTTCGCGTCGATCACCGGCGAGGCGGTGGCGGTCAGCGCGTCCTGGACCCGGGCCGGGCTCAGCGAGCCGTTGGCCTGGGTGACGACGGCCGCCGCGCCCGCGATGTGCGGGCTGGCCATCGAGGTGCCGGAGGCGGTGTCGTTCTCTCCCGGCGGGCAGGGGCCGATGACGGTCCCGGTGGTGTCGCAGGAGGAGGAGATCGACACGCCGGGCGCCGAGATGTCCGGCCAGGTCAGGCCGGTCCGGTCACCGAGGGCGACGGTGTGGCCGCCCTTGCCGATCCGCTCGGCCTGCATGTTGTCGTACTGCATGCCGTTGGAGGAGAAGTCGCCGCGCACCCGCTTGACGGTGCTCGCGGCCACCGAGATCACCCAGGGCGCCTGGTTGAACGGGCTGACGCTGGCCTCGGCGTTCTCGGCCCCGGAGTTGCCGGCCGAGAACACCACGGTGGCGCCCTTGTCGGTGACCGCCCTGGTGGCGACGTTGACCGGGTCCTTCGGGTCGTACTGGCGGAAGCTGTTGCCCCACGAGTTGTTGATGACGTCGATCCCGAGCATCTTCGGCTGGCGCAGCATGTAGTCGTAGGCCGTGACGACGGCGGTGGTGGTGATCACCGCGCCGATCGCGAAGCAGGCGAGCTTCGCGTCCGGGGCGACGCCGAGGTGCTCCTTGCCGGTGGGCCGTCGGCCGCGATGATGCCGGCGACGTGGGTGCCGTGGCCGCTGCCGATGTCGGTGTTGTTGTAGGGACCCTGGTCCACGGGCACCACCAGGGTGTTGCCCTCGTTGGGCTCCTGGTTGGCGTACTCGCCGCTGATCAGGGTGACGTTGTGCTTGATGTGGTCGGCGAGGTCCGGGTGGGTCCCGTCGCAACCCGAGTCGACGATGCCGACGGTGACGCCCTTGCCGGTGAAGCCCTGCGCCCGCAGCCGCTCGGCCGCGCCGATCGAGGACGAGACGACGTTGGACGACGCGGTGTCGTGGTACTCCAGCTTCTCGTCGGGGTAGACGTCGTCGGCGATCCCGCTGCTGACGGCCTCCGTGAGCGCGGAGACCGGCCCCTGCACCAGCGCCAGCGGCAGCTCGCTGCATGGGCTGGACGACCAGGCCGAGGTTGCGCAGCGCGCGCACCTCGGCCGCCGTCGGAACGGCGGAGAACGTGGCGATGCCTCGGGCGGAGTCGGCGTGGAGGCCAGCAGCCGGTCCAGCCCGATCCGGCTGGGGGCGGGAGCCTCGGCGTGGGCGGACCCGCTGACGGGACCGGAGGCGAGCACGACGGCGGCGGCGCAGGTGAGCGCGGCCAGTCGGGTGCGAAGGGGAGACATGGGTGGTGTCCTTCGTTGCTTGAGGTGTGTGCACCCCCCAACGCGCGACGAGCGGTGATGGTTACGCGGTGACGGGCTGACACACTGCTGCCGTGCCTGATCCAGACCTCCACGTCACCGAGCTCGGCGAGACCGGCTCCACCGTCGCGTTCTGCCACGGGCTCTTCGGGCAGGGCCGCAACTGGAACCAGATCGGCAAGCAGCTGGCCCAGGGACCACCGGGTGCTCCTGGTGGACATGCCCAACCACGGGCGGTCGGAGTGGGTCGACACCATCGACTACCTCGACCTCGCCGACCGGGTGGCCGGGCTGTTCTCGGCCGACGACCCCGTGACGCTGGTGGGGCACTCGATGGGCGGCAAGATCGCGATGGTGCTCGCCCTGCGGCGTCCCGGAGCTGGTCGAGCGGCTGTGCGTCGTGGACGTCTCCCCGGTGACCTACGACAACACGCGTGAGTTCGCCGGCTACATCGCGGCGATGCGGGGACTCGACCTGGCGCCCGCTCGAGCGTCGCAGTGACGCCGACGACCGGTTGCGCGACGACGTACCGAACGACACCGTGCGCAGCTTCCTGCTGCAGAACCTCCGCCGCGAGGGCGACTCCTGGCGCTGGCAGGTCAACCTGGAGGTGCTGGGCGACCAGCTCTCGGAGCTGGGCGGATGGCCCGCGGAGCGGCTCTCGGACGTGTCTCCCTACGAGGGTCGGGTGCTCTGGGTGGGCGGCGACCGCTCCGACTACGTGCGCGAGGAGTACGCCGAGGCGATGGATCGCTGGTTCCCGCGCAACCGGCGGGTGACGATCAAGGGCGCCGGCCACTGGGTGCACTCCGAGGAGCCCGAGACCTTCCTGGCCGTCCTGAACCGGTTCCTCGACGACTGATCGGAGCGCGGTCAGCCGCGTTGCCGGGCGCGGTAGGCCGCGACCGCGGCCCGGTTGCCGCAGGCGGTGCTGCAGAAGCGGCGCGACCGGTTGCGGGAGAGGTCCAGCACGACGCCCTCGCAGTCGTCGAGCGGCGCAGATGCCGAGGCGGGACATCTCGTTGGCTGCGGATCACGTCGACCATGGCCAGCGCGGTCTCGACCGCGACCCGGGTGGCGAACGGCGCGTCGAGCTCGACCGCGTGCAGGTGCCAGTCCAGCGCGTCGTGGCGCAGCAGCTGGGGGAGCGCGCGGTGCTCGGCCAGGATCGCGTTGACCAGCGGCACCGCGGCGTCGCGCTCGGCCGTGAGCAGCCGCCTCAGCGGCTCGCGGATCGCCCGCACGGCCTCCAGGTCGGCGCGGGTCCGGGGGCGGGCCGCCGGTGTAGCCGTGCTCGTCGTAGAACGCGTTGACGTCCTCGAGGGTGGTCATCGTGTCCGGGTCGTCGGCGCTGTTGACCAGTGCGACGGCGGCGAGCAGCGCGTCCTCGGTGTCATTGGTGAAAACCACATTGACACATTACCAAGTCCGCCGTAGTGTCATTAGTCATGACGACGATGACGCATGACGCACCG
Source organism: uncultured Actinomycetota bacterium (assembly GCA_963848795.1). GTDB lineage: Bacteria > Actinomycetota > Actinomycetes > Propionibacteriales > Nocardioidaceae > Nocardioides. The sequence continues at coordinate 14,983 of CAWKEX010000015.1, read as the reverse complement.
GTGGCCGCCCCGCGTTCGCGGACGGCGTCCGGCCTGGCGTTCGCGCTCGTCTCCGCGGTCACCTTCGGGCTCTCCGGCGCCCTGGCCCGGCCCCTGCTCGAGTCCGGCTGGAGCGCCGGCGCGGTGACGCTGGTCCGGGTCGGCGGCGCCGCGCTGCTGGTCGCCCCGCTCGCCGCGGTCGCCCTGCGCGGACAGTGGGGGACCTTGCGCCGCAACGCCGGCCTGGTGGTGATGTACGGCGTCCTGGCCGTCGCCGGAGCCCAGTTCTGCTACTTCTCGGCCGTCTCGCACATGCAGGTCGGGCCCTGCCCTCCTGATCGAGTACACCGCCCCGGCCGCGGTCGTCGTCTGGCTGTGGCTCCGGCACGGGCCAGCGGCCGGGCCCGGTCACCCTCTTCGGCGCCGGCCTCGCCGCGCTCGGCCTGGTGCTGGTCCTCGACCTGCTCTCGGGCGCGAACCTCAGCGTCCCGGGCGTGCTGTGGGCGCTGGCCGCGATGGTCGGGGCGGCGGCGTACTTCGTCATCTCCGCCGACGAGAGCAACGGCCTGCCGCCGCTGGCGCTCGCCGCCGGCGGACTGGTGGTCGGCGCCGTGGCCCTCGCCCTGCTGGGGCTCGTCGGCCTGCTGCCCCTGCACCGCGCCTCGGCGTCGGTGGAGTACTCCGGCGCGACGGTCGCGCCGTGGGTGCCGCTGGCGCTGCTCGGGCTGGTGACGGCGGCGATCGCCTACACGACCGGCATCGCCGCGATCCGGCGGCTCGGTTCCCGGGTGGCGTCCTTCGTCGCCCTCACCGAGGTGCTGTCCGGCGTCCTGTGGGCCTGGCTGCTCCTGGACGAGCTGCCGCGCCCCGTCCAGCTGCTCGGTGGCGTGTTGATCCTCGCCGGCGTCGTGGCGGTCAAGCTGGGCGAGCGGACCGTGGTCCGGGCCGAAGCGGTGCCGGCCTGACCCAGGCCTGAGTCAGCGGGCGTCCTGGCGCCGGATGAACACCTCGCGGGTGAGCATCAGGATCGCGGCCGCGGTCGGGATCGCGAGCAGCGCGCCGACCACGCCGAGCAGCGCGGCGCCGACCAGCGCCGCGATGACGGTGACCGCTCCCGGGATGTCGACCGACTTCGACATCACCCGCGGGTAGATCACGTAGTTCTCGATCTGCTGGTAGACGAGGTAGAAGATCACGCAGGCGAGGCCGATCTTGACGTCCGTCCGCGAAACCGATGGCGCTCACGATCACGGCCCCGATGGTGGCGCCGATCATCGGGATCACGTCGAGCAGGGCGACCACGAAGGCCAGCGCCACGGCGTACTCCCCGAGGCCCACGACGAACAGGAAGATCAGCGAGCTGAGGCCGGCGCAGGTGGCCACGATGAAGGCGCCCGAGACGTAGCCACCGATGCTGCCGAGCACCCGGTCGCCGAGCTTGGTGACCCGGTCCCGGCGGGAGTGCGGGGCCAGGCGGTAGAGGGCGGTCTTGGTGGACTGCAGGGAGGACAGGAAGTAGAGCGTCAGCACCACGACGATGAACGCGTTGAGCAGAGTGGAGAGCACCGCCAGCCCGACCCCGAGGACGCCGCCGAACAGGCTGCTGGTGAACCCGCCCTGCTCGATGTAGGACTCCGCCCGGTCGAACAGGTCGTACTTCTGGTTGAGGTCCTGGATCTGCTGGTTGCGCTGGAGCTCGTCGAACCACTCGGGGGCGTTCTCGGTGATGGCGGCGACCTGGTCGCTGATCACCGGGACGATGGCGAGCACGAACAGCGCCGAGCGCGATCACCACCATCACGATCACGGCGAGGACGGCGTAGGAGCGCCGCAGCCCCCGCTGGATGAAGAACTCGACCACCGGGTTGAGCCCGGCGGCGAGGAACATCGCCACCACGACCAGGATCAGGACCGAGCTGATCGCGAGCAGCTGGGTGCCCAGCCAGTAGGCGAGCAGCGCGCCGAGCCCGCCGAAGAAGCCGATGTAGAACGCGGAGTGGCGCTCGAGGGGCTTGCCCGGAACGCCCAGGTCGTGCCGGGGACGGTCCGGCGAGGGCTGCACGTCCGTCGCAGTCCCCGCCGTCGAGCCGTCCTCGTCAGTGGCCTCAGCCGGCCGCCCCGCCGCCCGCCCTGTCGGCCCCTTGGGCGCGTCGGCGGCGGGGTCGTCGCTCAACTCTCGTCCTCAGCGAATCCCGCGACGACTTCACGCAACGAGGCTGAGCTGGGCGGCGATCGCGTCGCGACGCTTGGCCATCCGCTCCACCTCGGCCTTGATCTCGGCCAGCTGCCGCTCGGACTCGGCGTCGCCCCGAGAGGTGATCGCGTCGGCCTGGGTGCGGGCCGAGGCCACGATCTGCTCGGCCTCGCGGCGGGCACGGGTCAGCATCGCCTCGGACTCCTGCTGGACCTGCTGGCGGTGGGTGGTCGCCTGGCTGAGCGCCTCGCGGGCCCGCTGCTCGGCCTGCGCGGCACGCTCCTCGGCCTCGTCGACCAGCCGCTTGGTCTCGGCGGTCGCGTTGGAGTGGTGGTCGGTCGCCTCCTTGGCCAGCCGCTCCTTCTCCACGGCCAGCGTCCGCCGGGCCTCCTGCACCTCGCGGTCGGCGGCGGCACGCGCCTGCTCGGACTCGCGCTTGGCGGTGGTCCGCAGGTCGTTGGTCTCCTGCTGGGCGGCCAGCCGCAGCTGGTCGGACTCGCGCTTGGCGGACGCCATCAGGTCGTCGGACTCGGCCTTGGCCAGGGCGCGCTCCTGCTCGGCGTCGGCGAGCATCCGCTTGCGGGCCTCGTCGAGCTCCTGCAGCTGCACCAGTCGCATGTCCTCGGCCTCACGGGTGGCCTCGGCGCGGATCGACTGGGCGTCGCGGTTCGCCCGCTCCCGGATCTCGGCGGCCTCGCGCTCGGCGGCGGCCCGGACGTCGCCGGCCTCCTCCTCGGCCAGGCGCAGCATGGTGCTGGCGCGCCCGCCCAGTCCGGCGTACGACGGGTTCTGGTTCTCCGCGACCTGCTTGCGGGCCTCCTCCAGCTGGCCCTCGAGCTCCAGCACGCGCTTCTCGGAGACGGTGAGGCTGCTGCTCAGGCCGGCCTTCTCGGTCGTCAGCTGGCGGAACCGGGCGTCGACCGCTTCCTTGTCGTAGCCACCGCGTCGCACGGCCGGGAAGCCGGGACCGCCCGCGGCCGGGGGCGGGATCGTGGGTCGCGATGCCGGCGGCTGGGTCGTGGGGGCGGACTGCGGCGCCGGCCGCGGCGCAGGCGAGGGCGGCGCATGGACGGCGGGCGGGCCTGGGTGGGCTGACTCCGTGGCGCGGGTGCCGCGCGCTCGGGTGCCGCGCGCGCGGGTGCCGGCTTCGAGGAAGCCTTCTGCGAATCCCCGCCGGTGTCTCTTCACGGCGGGCATCACCTGGGTCTTCTCGGTGTCGGACGTGCCCTCGTCGGTGGTGTCGTCGGTCGACTCGTCGGTCTCGTCGTCGTCGAAGATGGACAGACCCTGGTCGCTCATGGTGGTGCTACCTCCCGGATTGGCTGGACCTCGGACCCCAGTGTCGCCGATGGTCGCCGAAGAACCCAGCCCGGCTCGCTGGTTGATCGCGGCAAACCTCGGGCTGGTGGGCCGCTGGGCCGGCTCAGACGCCGCGGAAGCGGTTGATCGCCTCGAGTGCTGGGCACGCATCTCCTCGTCGCGCACGCCGAGCCCCTCCTCGGGAGCCAGGCAGAGCACGCCCACCTTGCCCTGGTGGGCGTTCGGTGGACGTCGAGCGCGGCCTGTCCGACGTCGTCGAGCCCGTAGGTCTTCGACAGTGTGGGATGGATCATGCCCTTCGCGATCAGCCGGTTTGCCTCCCACGACTCGCGGTAGTTCGCGAAGTGGGACGAGATGATCCGCTTGAGGTTCATCCACAGGTATCGGTTGTCGTACTCGTGCATGTAGCCGGTCGTCGAGGCGCACGTCGTGATCGTGCCGCCCTTGCGGGTGACGTAGACCGAGGCCCCGAAGGTCTCCCGGCCCGGGTGCTCGAAGACGATGTCGATGTCCTCGCCACCGGTCAGCTCCCGGATCTTGGCGCCGAAGCGCTTCCACTCCCGAGGGTCCTGGGTGTGCTCGTCCTTCCAGAACCTGTAGTCCTCCTCGGAGCGGTTGATGATCAGCTCCGCTCCCATGCTGCGGCAGACCTCGGCCTTCTCCTCGTTGGAGACCACGCAGACCGGCGTCGCGCCGCCGTTGAGGGCGTACTGCGTCGCGAAGCCGCCGAGGCCGCCGGAGGCGCCCCAGATCAGCACGTTGTCGCCCTGCTTCATGTCCCCGCCGTTCTTGCTCACCAGCTGGCGGTAGGCCGTGCAGTTGACCAGGCCGGGGGAGGCGGCCTCCTCCCACGTGAGGTGCGCGGGCTTGGGCATCAGCTGGTTGGACTTGACCAGGGCGATGTGGGCGAGGCCGCCGAAGTTGGTCTCGAAGCCCCAGATCCGCTGCTCGGGGTCGAGCATCGTGTCGTTGTGCCCGTCGGGCATCTCCAGCTCGACGGAGAGGCAGTGCGCGACCACCTCGGTGCCGGGCTGCCAGGAGTGCACGCCCGGCCCGGTCTGCAGCACCACGCCGGCGAGGTCCGAGCCCACCACGTGGTAGGGCAGGTCGTGGCGCTTGGCGAGCGGGGAGAGGCGGCCGTAGCGCTCGAGGAAGCCGAACGTCGACACCGGCTCGAAGATCGAGGTCCAGACGGTGTTGTAGTTGATCGCGCTCGCCATCACCGCCACGTAGGCCTCGCCGGGGCCGAGCTCCGGCAGCGGGACGTCCTCCACGTGCAGCGACTTGCGCGGATCCTTCTCCTTGGTCGTGAGTCCCTCGAACATGTCCACGTCGTCCTTGTGCACGGTCACCGCGCGGTAGGACTCGGGGAGGTCGAGGTTGGCGAAGTCCTCCGGGCCGGTGTCTCCGGCCAAGATGGCGTCGAGGATGTTCTGCACGTGGCGTCTCCTGTGGAGGTGGGGGTCAGGGGTGAAGATACCGGCCGGTAACCGGTGACGGCCGGGGTGGTTCAGGCAGTGGGCGCCTGTGCCGGGCTGGGCTCGACGAGCTCCACGAGGACCCCGCCGGTGTCCTTGGGGTGGACGAAGTTGACCCGGGAGCCGGAGGTGCCGCGCTTCGGCTGGTCGTACAGCAGGCGGACGCCGCGCTCTCGCAGGACCGCGCCGACCTGGTCGACGTCGCTCACCCGGTAGGCCAGCTGCTGGATGCCGGGGCCGGACCGGTCGAGGAACTTCGCGATCGTCGACTCGGGGGAGAGCGGGGCCAGAAGCTGGATGCACGAGGCGGTGCCGACCGGCTCGCCACCGACCGACAGCATCGCCTCGCGGACGCCCTGCTCCTCGTTGGTCTCCTCGTGGGCCACGCGCATCCCGAAGGTGTCGCGGTAGAACTCGATGGCGTCGTCCAGGTCGGGGACGGCGATCCCGACGTGGTCGATCGCCGTGAAGAGGTGCTCGGACAGGTCCAGTGGTGCGCTCATGGTGACCATCGTCGTACGACGATCTCGCTGCCGCGACCCCGGACGACCGGTGAGACGGCCACGGGTATCGTCGGTCACAGATCTTGACCGTTTCGGCAACGCTGGAGGCACGCATGTCTGGTTCTGTCATCGTCGCGGGAGCGCGCACCCCCATCGGACGCCTGCTCGGTGGCCTCAAGAGCCAGTCCGCGGCGGACCTCGGCGGCGTCGCCATCAAGGGCGCGCTCGAGAAGGCCGGGGTGACGCCCGAGCAGGTCGACTACCTGATCATGGGCCAGGTCATCCTCGCCGGCGCCGGCCAGAACCCCGCCCGCGCGGCGGGCATCGCCGCCGGCCTGCCGATGGACATGCCGTCGATCACGATCAACAAGGTGTGCCTGTCCGGCCTCAACGCCATCGCGATGGCCGACCAGCTGATCCGCGCCGGTGAGGTGGAGATCGTGGTCGCGGGCGGCATGGAGTCGATGACCAATGCCCCGCACCTGCTGATGAAGTCCCGGGAGGGCTTCAAGTACGGCGACACCCCGCTCGTCGACTCGATGGCCTACGACGCCCTCTACGACCAGGCCACCAACCAGGCCATGGGCGGGCTGACCGAGCAGGCCAACGCCGAGGGCATCAAGCTGACCCGCGAGGAGCAGGACGAGTTCGCCGCACAGTCGCACCAGAAGGCGGCGACGGCCTGGAAGAACGGCGTCTTCGACGAGGAGGTCGTCCCGGTCTCCATTCCGCAGCGCAAGGGCGACCCGATCGTCGTCTCGCAGGACGAGGGCGTGCGCGGCGACACCACCGCCGAGTCGCTGGGCAAGCTGCGCCCGGCCTTCGCCAAGGACGGCACCATCACCGCGGGCTCCGCGTCGCAGATCTCCGACGGCGCCGCGGCGGTCGTCGTCATGAGCAAGGCCAAGGCCGAGGAGCTCGGCCTGGAGTGGCTGGCCGAGATCGGCGCGCACGGCATGGTGGCCGGCCCCGACTCCACGCTGCAGATGCAGCCCGCCAACGCGACGAAGCTGGCCTGCGAGAAGGAGGGCATCACGCCCGCCGACCTCGACCTGCTCGAGTTCAACGAGGCGTTCGCGGCGGTCGGCATCGAGTCCACCCGGGCCCTCGGCGTCGATGCCGACAAGGTCAACGTCAACGGCGGCGCGATCGCGCTCGGCCACCCGGTCGGCATGTCCGGCACCCGCGTCGTGCTCCACCTCGCGCTGGAGCTCAAGCGGCGCGGTGGCGGCGTCGGCGCGGCCGCGCTCTGTGGTGGCGGCGGCCAGGGCGATGCGCTGATCGTCCGCGTTCCCAGCAGCTGAGGTTGGTCTCGACAGGGTCGGCCGGCGCGCGGGGACGGCGGTCGTCGGGCGACGTCCCGGACCTGGTCGCGAAGGCTCGGGAAGGGCATCCACGCGCCGTCGCCCGGCTGATCTCCCTGGTCGAGGACGAGTCGCCGCTGCTCCGGGAGGTGATGGCGGCGCTCGCGCCGCACGCCGGGCACGCCCAGGTCGTCGGCATCACCGGGTCCCCGGGCGTGGGCAAGTCGACCTCGACCGCGGCCCTGGTCACGGAGCTGCGCCGTGCCGACAAGCGGGTCGGCATCCTGGCCGTCGACCCCTCCTCGCCGTTCTCCGGCGGCGCGCTGCTCGGCGACCGGGTCCGGATGCAGGACCACGCGCTGGACCGCGACGTCTACATCCGCTCGATGGCCTCGCGCGGCCACCTCGGCGGGCTCGCCTGGACGACGCCCCAGGCCGTGCGGGTGCTGGACGCGGCCGGCTGCGACGTGATCCTGATCGAGACGGTGGGCGTGGGGCAGAGCGAGGTGGAGATCGCCGGTCTCGCCGACACCACGCTCGTCCTGCTCGCCCCCGGCATGGGCGACGGGATCCAGGCCGCCAAGGCCGGGATCCTCGAGATCGGCGACCTCTACGTCATCAACAAGGCCGACCGGGACGGCGCGGACCAGGTGCGCCGCGACCTGCGGTCCATGCTGGCGCTCGCCGAGCGGCCGAGGGTTCCTGGAAGCCGCCGATCGTGAAGACGGTCGCGTCCCGCTCCGAGGGGCTCGACGAGGTCGTCGCCGAGATCGACAAGCACCGCGCATGGCTCGAGGAGAGCGGCGAGCTCGAGCGGCGTCGTACCCGCCGGGCGCGGGACGAGATCGAGGCGATCGCGGTCACCGCCCTGCGGGCGCGGTGGGGTGACGTGCACGGCCGGTCCGAGCTCGACGACCTGGCGGCCGGTGTGGTCGCCGGTACGTCGGACCCCTACACCGCGGCGGACAGCCTGCTGGAGTCGTTCTCGGAATGAGCGCATCCGCTGCTGGCGGCCTGCTCGTGGCGCGCCTGTCCCGCCGGTGATCCGCGATCTGTTAGACAAGTCGGGACCTGTGTCGCCCAGACGGGAGTGTGTTGCATGAACGCCAAGAAGGCGGTGCTGGCCATCGTCGTCGTGTTCATGGGGTTCTGGATGTTCACCGACCCCCACGGGCTGGCGGACGCGGCCAAGGGCGCCGGCTCCCAGACCTGGCAGCTCGCGACGCAGCTGTTCCGGGCGCTGATCGACTTCTTCGGCGCCCTCGCTTGAGCCGGACGCTGGCATGGGACTGATCGGGTCGCTGAGCGACCCGAACATCGGCAAGCACCTCCTCCGCGACGAGGGCGAGGTCGTCGTCGACGAGGTGCTCCACCACTGGATCGTCTACGTCCGCCCGGGGCTCGAGGCGGTCGTGGCCGCTGCCCTGATTGCCTCGCTCACCGTTCGTCCTGGTCGAGTTCGGCGGATCTTGATGCTGCTCGCGTTCGGCCTGCTCCTGCACGCGGCGTGGTGCGCCGCTGCGCGAGCACCGCGACCGGTTCGTCGATCACCAACATGCGGGTCTTCCGCGTCCACGGCGTGCTCTCGCAGCAGCTGGCCACGATGCCGCTGCACCGGATCCTCGACATCACGGTCGTCAAGCCCCTGCACGGTCGCCTGCTCGGCTTCGGCCACTTCGTCTTCGAGTCCGCCGCCCAGGAGCAGGGGCTGCGCGACATCCGGTACGTCGGCCGGCCCGACGAGCGCGACCTGGCCATCCAGCGGGTGGTGCAGCGGTCCGGGCTGCGCGGACCCCGGGTCGTCAACTGATGGGCCCGAACTGATGGGCCTGCCGTTCGACCCGATCGACGAGGCCGCCCGGCAGTGGGGCCGACGGTGGGACGGCGTGCCGGCCATGCACGCGGTGACGTCGCTGATGCGGGTCCAGCAGCTCGTGATCGCGCCGCCTCGACGCGCATCCTCAAGCCGCACGGGCTCACCTTCGCCCGCTACGAGGCGCTGGTGCTGCTGGTCTTCTCCTCCCGCGGCTCGCTGCCGCTGGGCAAGATGGGGGAGCGGCTGCAGGTGCATCCCACCTCGGTCACCTCCATCGTGCGCCGGCTGGAGTCGTCGGGGCTCGTCGTACGCCGTGCCCACCCGGAGGACGGCCGCGCCGTGCTCGCGGAGATCACCGATGCCGGACGGACGCTGGTGGAGAAGGCGACCCGCGACCTGGTGGGGGCCGACTTCGGCCTCGGTGTCCTGGGCGACCGCGAGCTGCGCGAGCTGTCGGAGCTGCTGCGCCCGATCCGCCAGGCGGCCGGGGACTTCTGAGATCGAGCAGCGGCGCGCGAGGAACGAGCGCGGCGCGTGGGCTCAGCCAGGTTGAGCAAGCGACGCGCCCGAGGAACGAGGTCGCACGAGCGCGTCGAAACCCGGTGAGGGGCGGCCTAGCCTGGCGCGTGACCACCGCCGACGACGTCCGCCGGGTCGGCCTGGCCCTGCCGCGCGCCTACGAGCGCGAGGTCCGGGGCCGCTGGAAGCTCAAGGTCGGGCAGCTGGTGTTCGTCGCGTTCTCCCGCGACGAGCTGGCCATGGGTTTCGGGTTCCCCAGGGCGGAGCGCGACGGCCTGGTGGCGTCGGATCCGGAGACCTTCTTCCTGCCCCCGACCTCGGACCTGCGCTACCAGTGGGTGTGCGCGCACCTGCCCCGGCTCGAGTCCCGAGAGATGCGTGAGCTGGTCACCGACGCGTGGCGGATGTGCGTCCCGAAGATGCTGCACGAGCTGCCCGAGCTTCCCGGCGCCGACTGCCGCGCTGTGGGCGGCGATCGAAGCCGGAGAGTGGGGCGAGGTGCGGTCCTGTGCTGCATCCTCGCGTCGCCTGGCGCGACGGGACCTCTCGCTGGACGGGCGCCCCGACGTCCTGGACCACCTGCGGAACCACCCCACGCCGAAGCCGCCCGTCGCGGTCGAGGTGCGCGACGGGCAGGTGTGGCGCTGGGCGAGGTGAGCGACAGCCCGCGTCACCTCAGCCGGAAGCCAGGCCGACGCACCACCGGTCGAGCAGCGACGAGTACACCTCGACGGCCGCCTCGACCTTGGCCGCCGAGCACCACTCGTCGACCACGTGACACTGTTCCGGCTGCCCCGGTCCGAGGACGACCGTCGGCCCGGGAGCGCCGCTGCCGGCAGCGAGTAGCGATGCCAGCACCGAAGCGTCGGTGAAGTAGCGGGCGGGGGGTGCCGGTACGTCGTCCAGCCCGGCCGCATGCAACGCCTCGCGCACCACTGCCGACGAACGGGTCGTGCGAGATCGGTGTCGACGACCGGCAGCACGACCTGGTCCTCCACGACCGACGGCGTCGCCAGCCGAGCTCGGACACGACACTTGTACAAGTTGCTCGCGGATCGAAGCCCGGCACCGTGCGGACATCGAGGAGCAGTCTCTGCGGTGTCCGGCACCACGTTGGGCTGTACGCCGCCCCGGAGCAGCCCGACGTTGGCGGTGACCGGTCCGAACACGTCGTGGACCGGCCATCCGTCGTACTCGTGCAGCGCGACCGCCGCCCTGGCCACGCGGACCACCGCGTTGTCCCCGAGCTCAGGTGCCGACCCGTGCGCGGCGACGCCCGCGGTCGTCAGCCGCATCCAGTGCGCGCCCTTGTGCCCGGGCAGCAACCGGTTCGCGGTCGGTTCGGCCACCAGCAGTGGGCCGCCGGGCGCAAGCCCGTCGCGTGGCAGTGTGGCCGCACCGGTGCACCCGGTCTCCTCCCCAGCCGTCAGCACGACCTGCAGGCCGCGGCAGCCGTGTGGGCGTGCCGCGTGCTCCGTCGCCGCTATCAGCAGCGGCCGCGACCCCTGACTTCATGTCGCTGGAGCCACGCCCCACCACCCGGTCGCCGTCCCGCTCGGCGGCCCACGGGTCGAGGGTCCACTGGCCAGGGTCGGCCGGAACGGTGTCGAGGTGCCCGGTCAGCGTCAGGGGTGCATCCCCACCGGTGCGTGCGACGAGCTGCTCACGACCCTCCTGCCAGTCGTGGAGCGCCACCGCGAACCCGGCGTCCTCGAGCCGAGCCGCCGCTCGCCGGGCCAGCACGCCCTCATCGGCCGCGACGGAACGGTGACGCACGAGCTCCGTGAGGAGGTCGAGGACCTCGCTCACTTCAGTGGCTCGTGCGCCGTCTCGCGCAGGGTCAGGATCGTGAAGAACGCGATGGTGGCGCCGATCGCGACGTACACGAAGAACAGGTCGGAGCGGCCGGCGCTGGCCAGCGAGGCGATCACCAGGGGCGCGGTGCCGCCGAACGTCGCGACCGTGATGTTGTACCAGGCCCCGATCCCGACGCCGCGCAGCTCGGTCGGGAAGAGCTCGCTCATGATCGCTGGCGCGATCGAGGCCATCAGCGCATACAGCCCCAGACCCGTGCAGAAGACGACCAGGAGCTGCGGCAGGCCTGGCTCCGCCTCGATGAGCTTGGACAGCGGGATGATCAAGATCCCGAGGGCGGCCGACCAGAACAGCAGCGGTGGTTTGCGCCCGAGGCGGTCGGAGAGCTTTCCGAACGGGTAGAGCAGTGCGATGAACAGCGCCGTACCGACCGACAGCGCAATGAAGACGTCGTTGTCGTCGGCGCCCTGGGACTCCACGGCGTACGGGGTGAGGGCGCTGAAGAAGACGTAGTAGTTGAGCGTGTTCAACAACGTGATACCGACCAGCTGGCCGACAGCCTTCGGGTGCTGGGTGATCGTGGTCAGGAGCGGGCGGTGCACGCGCACGGCCTTGTCCTTGTTCGCCTCGAACTGCTGTGTCTCCGACAGGCTGCGCCGGAGGTACAGACCGACCACAGCGAGGATGCCACCGATGATGAACGGGATCCGCCACCCGAACGACGACAGCTGGTCATCGGTCAGCGTCGCGGTGAGCCAGACTCCGAGTAGCGACGCGATCAACAGCGCGGTGCCGGTGGAGATGTAGAAGAACGCGGAGTAGCGACCGCGCCGTCCTTCCGGTGCGATCTCGGCCAGGTAGGCGGAGGCGTTGGAGACCTCACCGCCCAACGACATGCCCTGCGCCACCCTGGCGAGCAGCAGCAGGATCGGCGCCAGCCAGCCAACCTGCTCGTATGTGGGGAGGATTCCGATGGCCAGGGACCCGCCCGCCATCAGTGTGATCGTCAGGATCATCGCCGACTTGCGGCCGCGCGTGTCGGCGAATCTGCCGAGCAGCCACCCGCCGACCGGGCGGAAGAAGAAGGCGACCGCGTAGGTGGCAGTGGTGTTGACCAGTGCCAGCTCCGGGTTGTCTGCGGGGAAGAACTGGGTCGAGAAGTAGATCAGGAACGTCGCGAAGACAGTCCAGTCGTACCACTCGATCGCGTTGCCGATGCTGGCGGCGAAGAGCGTCTTGGCCGGGAGCTTGTGCCTGGTCTCCTGTGCCGTCGATGTCTCGGTACCCGATATGTCACCCACGATGTGGCCTCCACCGCCGGGCCGGTGACAGCCCAGCTCGTTCCGGACAGTCGGTCCACAATCGGACCCAACCAAGCGCGTACCCGTCCCCTACAGATGTCAAACCATCGGGTCTCAGCCAGATCCACGAACAACCTGGCAGCTCGGAGCGAGACCGGGTGGGACTAGCCGCCGTTCTCGTGCCAGGCGTCGACGTGGAAGGTCTGGCCGCGGATCGCGGCGGCACCGCTGCTGGCGACGAACAGGACGGCGTTGCCCACGTCGCGGGTGGTGCCGGTGGGTGCGCTGCGGGTGCGGGTCAGCAGGGGACCGGAGCTCCGGTCGATCTGCACCCTCAGCCCGGACCGCTGGGGCTCCACCAGGTGGGCGGTCACGGTGTTGACCCGCACCCCCGCGCCTGCCCATTGCGAGGCGAGCCGGCGGGTGCGGCCGGTCAGCTCGTGGCGGGCGTGCTCGCCGTGCGCCAGCTCGAACCACTGCTCCGCGCTCGGCATGTTCACCACGACGCCGCCCCCGCGCATCGTGCTCTGGCCCAGCCGGAAGCGCAGCCGGTGGGTGAAGGCGAACGGACCGACCAGGCCGAGCTGGACGGCGTGCCCGAGGAACTGTCGCTCGGTCGCGTCGGCATCGAGCGGCATCACCGGCGGGGCGTTGTTGACCAGGATGTCGAGCGGGCCCACCCGGCCCGCGACCGCGGCGATCGAGTCGCGGTCCATCAGCCGCAGCTGGTCGTAGCCGAAACGGGAGAGGTCTGCGTCGTAGTAGGCCCGGAGGTACTGGTTGCCGGTGACCGTGACCTGGGCTCCGGCGTCGGCGAAGGCGTGAGCGACGTGGAGGCCCATTCCGCGGGACCCACCCGTGATGAGCACCCGGCGCCCCGAGAAATCGTACGACGGCTCGCGCATCCCTCTTTCCCTTCCGCGCGTCCCCGACGCAGCGGTGGGGGACCGCGACATTCTGGCACGGACCGCCCGGGCGTCGACGACTGGCCTGATTTAGTTGGACGTCCTAGTATTTGGGTCATGGCCCCGACACACTCGACCGATGGTGACGCCCGATCCGAAGCCGAAACGGCGCGATCCCGGTGGCAGTCCCGCTACGAGAAGGCACGGGTGCGCGACGTCGACTTCACGACGCTGAGTGGGGTCGAGGTCGAGCCCGCCTACGGCACCGACGCGTCCGAGTGGCCCGGTGAGTTCCCCTTCACGCGCGGCCTCTACCCGACCGGCTACCGCGGACGGACGTGGACGATCCGGCAGTTCGCCGGCTTCGGCAACGCCCAGCAGACCAACGAGCGCTACCGGATGATCCTGGGCCGGGGCGGCGGCGGCCTCTCGGTCGCCTTCGACATGCCGACCCTGATGGGCCGCGACTCCGACGACCCGATGTCGCTCGGCGAGGTCGGCCACTGCGGCGTGGCGATCGACTCCGCCGCCGACATGGAGACTCTCTTCGACGGGATCGACCTCGCCGAGGTCACCACGTCGATGACGATCAGCGGCCCCGCCGTGCCGGTGTTCTGCATGATGCTCGTCGCCGCAGAGCGCGCCGGCGTCGACACCGGCAAGCTCAACGGCACCCTGCAGACCGACATCTTCAAGGAGTACATCGCCCAGAAGGAGTGGCTCTTCACCCCCGAGCCGCACCTGCGCCTGATCGGCGACCTGATGGAGTACTGCGTCGAGAAGATCCCGGCCTACAAGCCGCTCTCGGTCTCCGGCTACCACATCCGCGAGGCCGGCTCGACCGCCGCGCAGGAGCTCGCGTTCACCCTCGCCGACGGGTTCGGGTACGTCGAGCTCGGCCTCTCCCGTGGCCTCGACATCGACGGTTTCGCGCCCGGGCTGTCGTTCTTCTTCGACGCGCACGTGGACTTCTTCGAGGAGATCGCGAAGTTCCGTGCGGCCCGCCGGATCTGGGCCCGCTGGATGCGTGACGTCTACGGCGCGAAGACGGAGAAGGCCCAGTGGCTGCGGTTCCACACCCAGACCGCCGGCGTCTCGCTGACCGCTCAGCAGCCCTACAACAACGTCGTCCGCACCGGCATCGAGGCGCTCTCGGCGGTGCTCGGCGGCACCAACTCGCTGCACACCAACGCCCTCGACGAGACCCTCGCCCTGCCCTCGGAGCAGGCCGCCGAGATCGCGATGCGCACCCAGCAGGTGATCATGGAGGAGACCGGCGTCGTCAACGTCGCCGACCCGCTCGGTGGCTCGTGGTACGTCGAGGCGCTCACCGACAAGATCGAGGCCGAGGCCAACGCGATCTTCGACAAGATCCTGGCGATGGGTGGCTCCACGCTGACCCACGCCGACACCGAGAAGCTCGCGGAGCAGTCCCGCTCGGCGGTCGGCACCCCCGACGGTGCGGTCTGGCCGATGACCCGCGGGTTGCTGCGCGGCATCGAGGAGGGCTGGTTCATGTCGGAGATCGCAGAGGCCGCGTTCCAGTACCAGAAGGCCCTCGAGAAGGGCGACAAGAAGATCGTCGGCGTCAACTGCCACGAGGACTCGGTCACCCACGACCTGGAGATCCTGCGGGTCAGCCACGAGGTCGAGATCGACCAGGTGCGCGAGCTCACCGAGCGTCGTACGACGCGCGACGACGACGCCGCCCGCGCTGCCGTCGCCCGGATGGTCGAGGTCTCGCGGACCGACGAGAACATGATCGAGTCGATGCTCGAGGCATGCCGGGCCGAGGCCACCCTCGGGGAGATCTGCGACGCGCTGCGGGCGGAGTGGGGCGAGTACCGCG
>CAWKEX010000014.1:0-72837 GCA_963848795.1 uncultured Actinomycetota bacterium | reverse complement strand
CCCCGCCGCACAGGGCCAGGCCGACCGCCTGGGCGCGGTGGATGTGCTCCTTCAGCACCACGGCCGCCAGCAGGATCGTGAACGCGGGGTAGAGCGACGCGAGCACCCCGGAGATCGTGAGGAAGCCGCGCTGGGTCGCGAACAGGAAGGTCGCGGTCGCGACCGTGCTCAGCAGCCCGCACCACACGGCGTGCCACGCCGCCCGGTGCCGCGGCAGCCACCGCTCACGCAGGAGCCCGGCGATGATGACCACCGCCGGCACCGACAGCAGCTGGGTCAGGGCCAGCGGCCACAGCCCGGCGGAGTCGGGGATCTGGCCCAGCGCGGCGAACAGCACGCCGAAGCCGAGGCCGGCCAGCAGGCCGTCGACCACGCCCGCGGCGGTGGCCGACCGGTGCCCAGGGTCGCGGTGCGCCGCGTCCTCGGGCACCGGCTCGCGGGAGACCAGCCAGATCCCGGGCAGGGCGACGGCGATGCCGACCCACGCGAGCAGGGCCGGCCGCTCGCCCGAGACCACCCCGACGAGCAGCGGGACCACGGCCGCGCCGACGGCCGACACGGGCGCGACGACGCCCATCCGCCCGGCGGCGAAGCCGCGGTAGAGGAACCCGGCGCCCGCGCCGCTGCCGAGCCCGGCGAGAACCGCCCAGGCGAAGTGGGCCAGACCCGGGTCGCCGGGGACGAACGCGGCGACGGCCGCCGTACAGACCGCAGCGGTCAGCGAGCCGACCACGGCGACCGACCACGCGGAGGTACGACGGGACACCAGGCCGCCGATGAAGTCGGAGAGGCCGTAGGCCAGAGCGGAGACGAGCGCGAGGACGACCGCCATCAGGTGACCACCACGCCCGCGACCCAGGCGGCAGGCGGCGAGCACGGCCGCGGTGAGCTCGATCAGGATGCTCACGCCGACAGCGCGCAGGGCCGACCACGTCGAGGGCCCTGCAGCGCCGGGACCGAGCCGCCGCCGCTCGGCCAGGTAGACGCCGGCCACGAACCCCACGAACGCGCCGACCACGGGGATCACGAAGAAGCCCGGCACCGCCAGCGCGACCCCCGTCCACTGGGTCGAGGCCGGGATGCCGGCGTCCTTGAGCTGCCGCCCGGGGACGGCGTACTTGACGATCGTGCCGACCACCAGGAAGGCGGCCGCGACCCCGAAGACGGCCCAGCCGGTGGCGGAGCCGAGCTCGATCGCCCACACCAGGATCGCCACCAGGATGAGCACGCTTCCGGGCAGGATCGGCACGAGGATGCCGATCAGCCCGACGGCGATCGCGACGCCCACGAGCGACTTCGGTCAGGGACATGCGGCACACCTTCCCACAGGGCCGAGCGGCCGGCCCGGACATGAATGCGGCCCCGGACCAGATGGTCCGGGGCCGCGAAACGGTCTGGGTCAGCGAGCGGTCAGACCTCGTCGAGGGCTGCGGGTGCGGGCGTGTCGGTGAGCTTGTGGGTCTCGTCCACGAAGTTCACGGCGACCTGACGGAGCTTGTCTCCGTGCTCTCGCGCGTGGTGAGCGCAGAAGAGAAGCTCGCCGCCGGCGTGGAGCTCGACGCGAAGGTAGGCCTGGGCACCGCAGCGGTCGCAGCGGTCCTCGGCGCTCAACACGTGAGCAGCGGGGGCAACAGCAGTTGTCACATCGGCCTCATTTCTCTTCATCGGTGTCATGTCCAACGTAGTGGCCGGGATCAAAGATTCCCGCCTCGGGGTGTTGCCTGACACTTCCTCGGTCACGGAGCCCTTCTACCCACGTCCGGCGGGTCTCAAGCCCGGAATCCGGTGACGGTCTAGATGACTTCGCTGGTAGGAGTGTGACGGGTGCGAGGGTCGTCAGGTTGCGATACGTCGAAACCCGAGTGCCGATCGTCTCCGCATCGTGACGTGAACCACACACCATGCTTTCGAACAAGGTAGACCCGCTCCCGGTCGATTCCGCGGCAAGCGAGCCTTCGCCGCCCGTCGGCGTGTCGCAGGTAGATTCGGAGCAGCACGACGACTCGGATTGGTCACATGACGCAGTCTCGACCAACGACGCAGCAGGAGCCCCACGATCGACAACACCTACAACGCGGCACATCTCCTGGTCCTGGAGGGCCTCGAGGCCGTCCGCAAGCGGCCGGGCATGTACATCGGCTCGACCGACACCCGCGGCCTGATGCACTGTCTGTGGGAGATCATCGACAACGGCGTCGACGAGGCGCTGGCGGGGGCGGCCAAGCGGATCGAGGTGACGCTCCACCCCGACGACTCGGCCGAGGTCTACGACGACGGCCGCGGGCATCCCGGTCGACAAGGAGCCGAAGACCGGCCTGCCCGGCGTCGAGGTCGTCTACACCCACCTGCACGCCGGCGGGAAGTTCGGCGGCGGCTCGTACGTCGCCACCGGCGGACTGCACGGCGTCGGCGCCTCGGTCGTCAACGCGCTCTCCTCCCGGCTCGACGTCGACGTCGACCGCTCCCCGTCCCAGCAGGGCATCTCCTTCCGGCGCGGGGCGGCCGGCGTGTTCGACGGCGAGGGTCCCGAGGCCGCCTTCGAGCCGAAGTCGGGACTGACCCGCAAGGGCAAGCGGGTGGCCAAGGGCAAGACCGGCACCCGGGTGCGGTTCTGGCCGGACCGCCAGATCTTCACCAAGGACGCCAGGTTCGTCTTCGACGAGCTGGTCACCCGGGCCCGCCAGACGTCGTACATCGTGCCGGGCCTGGAGCTGGTCATCCGCGACCTCCGGGGCCCCGACCCGCGCGAGGAGAAGTTCCGCCACGACGGCGGGATCACCGAGTTCACCGAGTTCCTCTCCACCGGCGAGCCGGTGACCGACGTGCTGCGGCTGCAGGGCTCGGAGACCTTCACCGAGACCGTCCCGCTGCTCGACGACAAGGGCCACATGACGCCGCAGGAGGTCGAGCGGGAGCTGCAGGTCGACGTGGCGGTGCGGTGGAACACCGGCTACGACACCGAGCTGCGGTCGTTCGTCAACGTGATCGCCACCCCCAAGGGCGGGACGCACGTGAGCGGCTTCGAGTCCGCGCTGACCACGACGTTCAACGACGTGATGCGGACGACCAAGGCGCTCCGGGTCAACGACGACAACGTCATCAAGGACGACGTCCTCGAGGGGCTGACCGCGGTGGTCACCGTCCGGCTGGCCGAGCCGCAGTTCGAGGGTCAGACCAAGGAGATCCTCGGCACGCCGGCCGCCCGCAGCGTCGTACGCCGGGTGGTGTCGGGCGAGCTGAAGAAGTTCCTCACCTCCAACAAGCGCGCCGAGAAGGCTCAGGCCAAGCTGGTCATGGAGAAGGTCGTCGGCGCCTCGAAGACCCGGCTCGCGGCCCGCCAGCACAAGGAGACCCAGCGTCGCAAGAACGCCCTGGAGTCCTCGGCGCTGCCCGCCAAGCTGCGGGACTGCCGGGCCAACGACAACGAGCGCACCGAGCTGTTCATCGTCGAGGGCGACTCCGCGCTCGGCACCGCCAAGGACGCCCGCAACTCCGAGTTCCAGGCGCTGCTGCCGATCCGGGGCAAGATCCTCAACGTCCAGAAGGCCTCGGTGGGCGACATGCTCAAGAACGCCGAGTGCGCCTCGATCATCCAGGTCGTCGGCGCCGGCTCCGGGCGCACCTTCGACCTCGAGGCCCGTCGCTACGGCCGGATCATCTTCATGGCCGACGCCGACTCCGACGGCGCCCACATCCGGTGCCTGCTGGCGACGCTGTTCTTCAAGTACATGCCCGACCTGATCACCGAGGGCCGGGTCTACACCGCCGTCCCGCCGTTGCACCGGATCGAGCTCACCAACCCCAAGAAGGGGATGGACAAGTACGTCTACACCTACTCCGACGACGAGCTGCAGCGGAAGCTGGCCGAGCTGTCGAAGAAGAACGTGCGGTGGAAGGACCCGGTCCAGCGCTACAAGGGGCTCGGTGAGATGGACGCCGACCAGCTGGCGGAGACCACGATGGACCCGCGCCGTCGTACCCTCCGGCGGATCACCATCGACGACGCCGACGAGGCCGCGACGGTCTTCGAGCTGCTGATGGGGTCCGAGGTGGCGCCACGCAAGGAGTTCATCGTGCAGGGTGCCTACGAGGTCGACGTCGAGGCGCTGGACGCCTGAGTCCCGCCGGCCTCAGAGCACGAACCGGCTGCTCGGCCACAGGTCTGCCAGAGACACTTCCGGGAACCGCTCGGCCACGGCGCGGTAGACCCCGCGGTAGTGCTCGGCGACGGTCCGGACGGTGTCCTCGGGGAGGTCAGCGGCCTTGGGCGAGACGTTGTGGCGCTGGTCGAAACCGGGTTCGACGAAGTCGATTCCGGCGAGATCGCACAGCCGCCGGACCTCGGTGTCGGTGAAGAGCCGCTCGTAGAAGCCGTAGTAGATCTCGTCGGGACCGAAGACGCTGTCGAGTGTCCGGATGGTCTCGTCGTAGGCGGTCCGGCTCGCGTAGTCCGGATGCGCGTACTGGGCGAGGACGAACTCCGCGGAGTCGGTCCGGGCGGCCTCGTGCTCCGGGTGGACCCGGGCAAGCATGCGCATGTGCGACCAGATGCGCTCGACGGGGTCGCGCATCAGGAACACCGGCAGCGTGGTGATGCCCCGGCTCTCCGAAGCCGTCCCGGATCTGCTTGAGGCGCCTCTGGCGGGAGCATGCCGTACGCCGGCGTCACGTCGGCCACCAGCCGCACGTCCGGGCTCCTGTGGAGCAGCCCCGTGAAGTAGTCGTAGTAGTACTCCGGATCGAGGAACATGCAGAGCCGGTGCACGGAGCCGGCCGCGCGAGGGTTCTCGGGCTGGGGGTTGGCGGCGTGCTTCGCCGCGACCGTGAGCAAACGTCGCCTGGCTTCCTCGCCCGACTGAAGGTAGAGGGAGTCGAACAGGTGGTACTCCTTGCGGTACCCGGGCACGAACTGCGGAGAGCCCGTCAGGTACCGGTAGAGCCAGGTGGTCCCGCCCTTCTGGCACCCGAGGCCGAGCAGGAAGGTCTTGGTCACGGGCCGAACGATATCGGCGCGACAGCTCAGCGGCGGCGCAGGATGCTCACGCCCGCCCAGACCACGAGCACGAACAGCACGAGGAAGATCAGGATCTCGAGCAAGCCCATGTGAAGAGGTTACGGCCCTGGTCAGACCTTCTGGTCGATCAGGCCCGTGTCGACGTCGTACAGGAATCCGCCGACCTCGACCGAGTCGGGGATCAGCGGATGGGCCTGGACCTTGCGGACGTCCTCCTCCAGGGCGGCCAGCTGGTCGTCGATGACGTGGAACTGCTGCCACGAGGCGTCCTGCCCGGCCGACTTCCCGACGCGTTCGCGCAGCTCGGCCTCGGAGTGGGCGGTCATCGCGCAGCGGGTGTGCGGGACGACCAGGATCCGGGTGACCCCGAGCAGGTGGACACCGAGGACGAGCGCCTCGAGGGCGGCGGCGGTGACCCGGCCGCCGGGGTTGCGGAAGATCTTCGCGTCGCCGTGGTCGAGCCCCAGCATCCGGAGCGGGTCGATCCGCGAGTCCATGCAGGTCACGATCGCGACGCCGGCATGGGCGACGCCGTCGAAGCCGCCGAGGTCGAAGCCGGCGGCGAACTCCCGGTTGGCCGCGATCAGGTCGTCGAACACGGGGGAGACGCTAGCGGAGACGCGTCAGCGGATCCGCTGCTGGTGGTCGAGCGAGCCGTCGCCGACCGAGCTTGCGAGGGCGGGGACCGGCGTGTCGAGACCAGTGCGCTCACCCGGCCGAGCGCAGCATCTCGCCCGCGTCGATGGATCGGGTCCGCGCGGAGCGGAACAGCAGCAGCGCGAGCACCGCCGGCCACGACGGCGCAGACAGCCGCGCCGAGGAAGACGGTCTGCTCCTGGGCGATGCCGGCGACCTTCAGCAGCCGGGTGAACTCGGCACACCGGCTGGCGCCCTCGCACACCTCGCGGACGTCGCGCAGGTCGGCCTGCTCGGCGTAGTAGCGACGCAGCCCGATCGTGGTCAGGGCCGAGATGCCGACCAGCATGCCGACCATCCGGGCCACCACGACGAGAGCACTCGCCAGCCCGTGCACGTCGTCGTCGGTGCTGGCCAGGACGGCGGCGTTGACGGGCGCCAGAGCCAGCCCGAACCCGAAGCCGCCGAGCAGCAGCGGGATGTTGGACGACGGGTCGTCGAGGGTCGTCAGCCCCCAGCGGCTCATCAGCACGAACGCGACCGCGGCGCACGCCATGCCCGGCCGCGGTGACGACGCCCGCAGGCAGGGCGCGGCTGAGGTAGCCCCCGAGCACCGCCCCGACCGGGAGCGCGACCAGGAACCGGACCAGCACCAGCGCGGCCATCAGCTGGCTGTCGGAGTGGACGGTCGTCCGGGCGAAGAGGGGGATGTCGATCAGCGCCGCGATCAGGGCAGCGCCGACGAAGAAGCTGACGGCGAGCGACCCCCAGGCCGGCGTACGACGCATCGCGCCGCGCGGGACGAGGGGCGCCTCGGCGCGGCGCAGGTGCAGGGCGAACGCGAGGGCTGCGACGGCCGAGCCGAGGAGGTACCAGACGCCCTGGTCGGAGAAGACCTGGACCTTCGGGTCGGCGGTCGCGAACGCGAGGATCACCCCGGCCAGCGCGACGCCGAGGAACAGCGACCCGGTCAGGTCGGCGGCCCGGAGCGTCCTGCCCCAGCCGCGGAGATCGACCAGCGGGCGGGCCGCGGTGGCGCAGCGGATCACCAGCAGCACGGCCGCGACCATGGCGACGACACCGACCGGGCTCAGCCACCGGCCGTCCGAGACGAACGGGATGAACGCCTGGCCCCAGGTCAGGTCACGGCAGCAGGGGCGCGGGCTGGGTCATGGTCAGGACGCCGGCGGCGAGGGTGATCGCCAGCAGGGCGGCACCGACCCAGTCGAAGCGCGAGCCGGCGTCGAGTTCCGGCGACTCACGACGGCTCGGCGGGGTTGGGTGGTGCTGGCGCCGGTTCGGCGAGGGTCCTGATCGCCAGCGCGAGCACCAGTCCGACGCCGAGGTTGATCGCGAAGATCACCCGCCAGTCGGCGAACGCCAGCACGACGGCACCGAAGAGCGGTCCCAGAACGCTGCCGATCTCCTGGACGGCCGACACGACGCCGAGGGGTACGCCGCGGCGGTCGGCGGGGTAGAGGTCGGCGACCAGGGCCAGGGTGGCCGGCACCAGCCCGCCGCCGCCGACCCCCTGCAGGAAGCGGCCGGTCACCATGCTCGGCATGTCGTAGGCCAGGGCCGTGATCAGCGAGCCGGCCGCGAAGACCACCAGGGCGGCGACCAGCACCGGCACCCGGCCCCGCAGGTCGGCGATCCGTCCGATCAGCGGCAGCATCGCGACGTACCCGAGCAGGAAGCCGGAGACGATCGGGGCGGCGCGCTGGAGCTGGTCGATCGGGACGCCGACCGCGTTCATCATCTCCGGCAGCGCCAGCACGACGACGTAGGTGTCGGCGGCGGCGAAGGCGACGGCGACGGAGGCCAGGCCGAGCAGCAGGCGCGGCCGCCCGCTCATGGAGCGGCGATCTTCTTCTCGGTGCCGTAGTCCTCGAACCCGATGGTGTAGGTCATCGACTCGGTGTTGGGGTAGAAGACCCCGGTGAGCACGGCCTCGCGGAGCTCGCCCTCGGCGGTGATCGTGTACGTCGCGTCGAAGTCGCCCTCGGCGCCGGGCAGGATGTTGCTCACCGCGTCGTCGGGCACCGTGCCGGTGAACTCGGTGAGCACCTCCCGGTTGTCCTCGCCGCCGCGGACGCTCTCGCCCTCCTCGAGGTCCTCGGTCGCGGGGAGCAGGGCGGAGAAGCCGGCATCGGGGCTCATCAGCTGGGCCGGGTCCGGGGCGCCGTACTCGGCCGGGTCCACGTCGGACCAGCCCGGGGTGAGCGGGATCTGGGCGTAGACCTTGTCGTCGACCGCGATCACCGGGACGTTGAAGTCGGTGCCGGACAGCACGACGGTGAGGGACCCGTCGAAGGCGGGCGGATGGACGCCGACGCCCGGTCGCCTCCTTGACCCCGGTCACGCCGGGCGGGCAGGTCCGTGGTCTTCAGCGAGAGGTTGACCCCGCTGGTCTCGTCGAGGGTGGTCTTGGCCAGCGTCCATGACCTCGTCGAGGCTGCGTTCGTCGGAGACCGACCTCTGGTCGTCGCCGCAGCCCGCCAGCAGCCCGGCCGCGAGCCCGACGACAACACGCAGGCGGCCAGGAGCAGGGGTGTACGACGGCGCGGACGGGGCATGCCTTCAGCCTGACACACCGGTGGCGGGGCCGAGGCGATGTGCGACCGGTCCGGCGCAGGCCGCGATCGGCTGGCTGCCCGGGACCCCCGACCCGTCCCTTCGGCCCGTGGCCTCCGGCAGGTCGACCGGAGCGCCGCTGGCGGCGGCGGCCCGGGCGGGGGTGTCCCCGGCCCACGCGAACACCAGGGTGTCCTCGCCCTTGAGGAACCGGTGGCAGCGCACGCCTCCGGTGGCGCGGCCCTTGGAGGGGTACTCGGCGAACGGCGTCACCTTGACCGACCCGGCCTCGGTGCCCGGGAGCGCGGTCGACGAGCCCGGACGCCGTCACCAGGACGGAGGACTGCGGGTCGAGGGCGCCGAACCAGGCCACCGAGTCGCCGGCGCCGAGCTTGATGCCGGCGATCCCGCCACCGGAGCGCCCCTGCGGCCGGACGCCGCCGGCGCCGAAGTGCAGGAGCTGCCCACCGGAGCTGACGAAGCACAGCGTCTCGTCGCCGGTGGCCAGCTCGAGGGCACCGACCACCTCGTCGCCCTCCCGGAGCGAGATCACCTCCCACTCGTCGCGGGAGAGCACCTCCGGGTTGACCCGCTTGACCACGCCCTGGCGGGTGCCGAGGACGAGCCCGGGGCCGTCGGTGGTGAGCGGGGTCAGCGCCAGCGCCCGCTCGTCCTGCCCGAGCGAGAGCACCTCGCTGAGCGGCAGCCCGCCCTGCAGGTTCGGGTCGTTGGCGGCTGCCGGGAGCGCCGGCAGGTCGAGCACGCCCAGCTTGAGCAGCCGCCCGCGCGAGGTGATCACGCCGACCTCCCCGCGGGCGGTGGTCCGGACCGCGGACACGATCACGTCGTGGTTGGTGCGGCCGCCGCCCGTCGCCGGGCGTCTCGTCGTTGCTGGAGCGGGCCAGCAGCCCGGTCGAGGACAGGAAGGCGAAGCAGGGGTCGTCGGCCACCTCCAGCGGCGTGGCGGCCGCGGTGACGGTGGTGCCGGCCGACTCCAGCAGGACGGTGCGGCGGGGCGTGCCGTAGGTCTTGGCCACCTCGGCCAGCTCGTCGGAGACGACCTTCCGGAGCAGGGCGTCGTCGGCCAGGATCGCGTCGAGCTCCTCGATGGTGCGCTCGAGCTCGGACTTCTCCTTCTCGAGCTCGATCCGGGAGAACTTCGTGAGCCGGCGCAGCGGCATGTCGAGGATGTAGTCGGCCTGGGTGCTGGTCAGGTCGAACACCGAGATCAGCCGCTCCTTCGCCGCGGCGGCGTTGTCGGAGGACCTGATCAGCTGGATCACCTCGTCGATGTCGAGGATCGCGATCAGCAGGCCGTCGACGAGGTGGAGCCGGTCGGCGGCCCGCCCGCGACGGAACACCGAGCGGCGGCGTACGACGTCGAACCGGTGGCCGAGGAAGACCTCGAGCATCTCCTTGAGCCCCAGGGTGCGCGGCTGCCCGTCGACCAGCGCGACCGTGTTGATCCCGAACGAGTCCTCCATCGGGGTCTGCCGGTAGAGCTGCTCGAGGATCGCCTCGGGGTGGAAGCCGTTCTTGACCTCGATCACCAGCCGCAGGCCGTTCTCGCGGTCGGTGAGGTCCTTGAGGTCGGCGATCCCCTGGAGCTTCTTGCCCTGGACCAGGGTCTTGATCCGCTCCACGACCTTCTCGGTGCCGACGCCGTAGGGGAGCTCGGTGACCACGATCCCCTTGCGGCGGCCGACGCTCTCGACCCGGGCGGTGGCCCGCATCCGGAAGCTGCCGCGGCCGGTCTCGTAGGCGTCGCGGACGCCGTCGAGGCCGACGATCTTGCCGCCGGTGGGCAGGTCCGGACCCGGGATGAACCGCATCAGGCCGTCGACGCGCGTGTCGGGGTGCTTGATCAGGTGGCGCAGCGCCTGGACCACCTCGACCAGGTTGTGGGGGGCGATGTTGGTGGCCATGCCGACCGCGATGCCGGTGGTGCCGTTGACGATCAGGTTGGGGATCGCGGCCGGCAGCACGACCGGCTCCAGCTCGCGGCTGTCGTAGTTGGGCTTGAAGTCGACGGTCTCCTCGTCGATCGACGCGGTCATCGACACCGCCGGCGGCGCCATCCGGCACTCGGTGTAGCGCATGGCCGCCGGAGAATCGTCAGGAGATCCGAAGTTTCCGTGCCCGTCGATCATCGGCAGCCGCATCGACCACGGCTGGGCCTGCCGGACCAGCGCGTCGTAGATCGCGGTGTCGCCGTGGGGGTGCAGCCGGCCCATGACCTCGCCGACGACGCGGGCGCTCTTGACGTGGCCGCGGTCGGGTCGCAGCCCCATGACGTTCATCGTGTGGAGGATCCGCCGCTGCACCGGCTTCAGGCCGTCGCGGGCGTCGGGCAGGGCGCGGGAGTAGATGACCGAGTAGGCGTACTCCAGGAAGGAGGAGCGCATCTCCTCGCCGACGTCGATGTCGAGGATGTGCTCCTCGAAGTCGTCGGGGACCGGGTGTTTTCGTGCTGCGCCGGGCCATGCGCGCCATTCTCCCCGGCGCCATCGACCGTTCACCGCGGGGCACGCCGGATCTGTGTCCTGAGTGTGGGTGGCCACGCTAGATTCTCGGACGTGACCAGCATCGACGAAGGTGTGCCGGCCGCTCCGCGCCACTGGGAGGCCGACGTCGCTGCTGCGCGACGGCCGGACGGCGCACATCCGCCCGATCGAGCCCTCGGACGCCGAGCTCCTGGTCGAGTTCTACGGCCGGGTCTCCGACGAGTCGAAGTACTACCGCTTCTTCAGCCCGATGCCGAAGCTGTCCGAGAAGGACATCGCCCGGTTCACCCAGGTCGACCACGTCAACCGGGTCGCGTTCATCGTGCTCCTCGGCGGCCGGATGATCGCCGTCGGCCGCTACGACGTCGTCCGGCCCGGGGAGGCCGAGGTGGCCTTCCTGGTCGAGGACGAGCACCAGGGCCGCGGCATCGCCCAGCTGCTGCTGGAGCACCTGGCCCAGGCCGGCCGCGAGCGCGGCGTCGAGCGGTTCCTCGCCGAGGTGCTGCCCGACAACCGGAAGATGATCAACACCTTCCGGGACGCGGGCTACCGCGTGGTCAGCGAGCTACGACGAGGGCGTGATGACCCTCGAGTTCCCGATCGACGCCACCGACACCGCCATGGGGCTGATGGCGAACCGGGAGCACCGGGCCGAGGCGGCGTCGATCGAGCACTTCTTCAACGCCGCGCGTCGATCGCCGTGATCGGCGCCAGCCGCCGCGAGGCCACGATCGGGCAGGTGCTCGTGCGCAACCTGGTCATGGGCAACTTCTCCGGCCGGGTCTACGCCGTCAACCCGAGCTCCGAGTCCGTCTCCGGGCTGCCGGCGTACGCCACGGTGGGCGACATCCCCGGCGAGGTCGACGTCGCCATCGTGGCCGTGCCCGCCGACGCGGTGCAGGACGTCGTCCTCGACTGCGCGGCCAAGGGCGTGCACGGCCTGGTCGTGATCTCCTCCGGCTTCGCCGAGACCGGCGAGGAGGGCCGGCAGCGCCAGCGCCGCCTGGTCGGGCTGGCCCGGTCCTACGGGCTGCGGCTGATCGGGCCCAACTGCCTGGGCATCATCAACACCGCCGCCGGCGTCTGCCTCAACGCGTCGCTCTCGCCGGTGAAGCCGCCGCGCGGGCGGGCCGGCTTCTTCTGCCAGTCCGGCGCGCTCGGCTCGGCGATCCTGGAGAAGGTCAACAACCGCGGGCTCGGCCTCTCCACCTTCGTCAGCGCCGGCAACCGTGCCGACGTGTCCGGCAACGACCTCCTGCAGTACTGGGAGGAGGACGACGCGACCGAGGTGGTCCTGCTCTACCTCGAGTCGATCGGCAACCCGCGCAAGTTCTCCCGGATCGCCCGCCGGGTCTCGCTGCGCAAGCCGATCATCGCGGTCCGCTCGGGCCGGACCACCCAGGGCGTGCCGATGGGGCACGCGGTCCGCCAGATCGCCGCCCCGCCGCAGGCGGTCGACGCCATGTTCCGCCAGGCCGGCGTGATCCAGGTCGACACGCTGGAGGAGATGTTCGACGTCGCCCAGCTGCTCGCCCACCAGCCGCTGCCGCGCGGCCGCCGGGTCGCGATCGTCGGCAACTCCGACGCGCTCGGCCTGCTGGCCGCGGACGCCGCGGCCTCGGTCGGGCTGGTCGTCAACAAGTCGGTGGCGCTCGGCGCCGAGGCCACCGCCGAGGACTTCGAGGACGCCCTCGACGCGGCGATCGACGACCCCGACGTCGACTCCGTGGTCGCGGTCTACATCCCCCCGCTCAACGTCGTCCGGCGAGGACGTCGCCAACGTGCTGGCCGCCGTGGGCGAGCAGTCCGACAAGCCGCTGGTCTCGTCGTTCCTGGGCGCCGAGGGGGTCCCGGAGCTGCTGCGGGTCCCCGACGTCGCCGGCCACACCGCCGGCCGCGGCTCGGTGCCGTCGTACCCCGCGGTCGAGGCGGCGGTCCGCGCGCTGGCCCGCGTCGTCGGAGTACGCCGTGTGGCTGCGCACCCCGGACGGGCGGACCGATCGACGCGCTGGGCGACGTCGACCCGGCCGCGGCCAAGCGGCTGGTCGACGAGGTGCTGACGCGGGCACGGCGACGGCCGCGACCTGGACCAGGACGAGCTGCGCCGCGCTGCTCGGCGGCCTACGGCATCGACCTGTGGGAGTCCGGTCCCGGTCACCAGCCTGAGCGCAGGCGCAGGCGGCCGGCGAGCGCCTCGGCTGGGACGTCGTGCTCAAGGCGACCGCCGAGCACCTGCGGCGAGCGTCCCGACCTGGCCCACGTGTGGCGCAACATCGACACCGCCGACGGAGATGCGGGACGCCTGGGAGTCGCTCATCGCGCTGATCACCGAGCCCGACGAAGGCCGGGCTTCGTGGTGCAGAAGAACGCGCCGCCCGGGGTCCCGGTCGCGATCCGCAGCATCGAGGACCCGCTGTTCGGCCCGGTGGTCTCCTTCGGCATCTCCGGGCCGCTCACCGAGCTGCTCGGCGACCGCGCCTACCGGATCCCGCCGATGAGCGGCCGGCGACGCCGCGGCGATGGTGCGCGAGATCAAGGCCGCGCCGCTGCTGTTCGGCTACCGCGGCAGCGAGGTCGGTCGACGTCGCCGCGGTCGAGCGGCTGATCCTGCGGGTCGCCCAGCTCCAGAACGACCTGCCGCAGGTCAGCGCGCTCGACCTGCTCGCTGGTGCTCGCCGGCGCCGACGGCGTCACGGTGCTGCACCGCCGCCGGCCGGGTCGAGCCGGTGCTCGACCCGCGCTCGGACTGGTTCGTCCGCCGGCTGCCGCGCCCGCCCGGGCGACACGCTGCCCGGCTGAGCTGGACCGGCCGCGGATCGCCGACGCGTGACAGACTGCCGACATGCGCACACGCACGACCGATGACCGCGACCGCACCGCGCGAGCTCCGTCGCCGCGATCGACCAGCACCGGCTACTACCCCGAGGTCGTCGCGCGACGGGGTGCGCGCCGCGGTGGCGGGGGAGCAGGTCGTGTCCTTCTTCGTGCACCACGAGCCGACCTTCGACCGCGACGAGGTCCGCCGCCACCTCACCGTCGTGGTGCTCACCCCGACCCGGCTGATCCTGGCCCACACCGACGAGCACGCCGCCGACGACCTGCTGCCCGAGCCCTACACCTCGACCTCGACCGAGGCGATCCGCTGTCCTCGGTGCGGTCGGTCGTGGTCAACCGGATGGTCGCCAACCCGCACGTCGCGGGCCGGCGAGCCGCCCGGCCGAGGCGGTGCTGACGATCGGCTGGGGCGGGGTCAGCCGGATCGACCTCGAGCCGGCCGGCTGCGCCGACCCCGAGTGCGACGCCGACCACGGCTACACCGGCGTGCTTCGCCTCCGACGACTTCTCGCTGCGGGTCAGCGCGGCCGCCGACGGCGGCGACGCGGTCGACGGCCTGCTCGTCGTTCGCCGAGTCGCTGTCCGCGCACGGACCGCGGCCACGCGGTCCGGCGGTCGAGCCGACCGACTCGGGTTCGTCGAGCCGGCCTACCAGCAGCGGTCGCTCGGCGACGTCCTCCCCGCGGTCGCCGCGGCGCTCGGGGTCGCTCGGTCGGCTCGACGGCGCCGTCCCGGCTGGTGCTGCCCGACGCCGCGTCGTACGTCGTGTTCCTGGTCGACGGCCTCGGGCGCCGAGCTGCTGCGCCGGCACGCGCACGCCGCGCCGTTCCTCCCCTCGCTGCTCGGCGAGCAGGACGCCGGCCACCGCCGGCGTGCCCGTCGACCACCGCGACCAGCCTCACCTCGCTCGGCACCGGGCTGCCGCCGGGCGCGCACGGCGCTGGTCGGCTTCACCTCGCGGGTCCCGGGCACCGACCAGCTGCTCAACGCGCTGTTCTGGGACAAGACGGTCGACCCGCTCGAGTGGCAGCCGCACCCGACCGCGTTCGCGCGGCTCGCCGCGGCCGGCGTGCACGCGTCACCGTCGGTCAACAAGCGCGAGTTCCGCGGCCAGCGGGCTGACCGTCGCCGCGCAGCGCGGCGCGGAGTTCGTCGGCGCCGACCGGGTCGGCGAGCGGATCGCCGCGCGTGGCCGCCGCGTCGGCGGCGCGGCCGTCGCTGACCTACGTCTACGACGGCGACCTCGACTGGACCGGCCACCGCTACGGCGTCGACTCCAGCCAGTGGCTGCCAGCAGCTGCGCGATGGTCGACGCCGAGGCCGAGCAGCTGCGCGAGGCGCTGCCCGACCGCGACGCGGCTGCTGGTCGTCGCCGACCACGGCATGGTCGACTCGCCCGACGGACCGCCGGATCGACGTCGACGACCACCCCGAGCTGCGCGACGGGGTGGCCCTGCTCGGCGGCGAGGCGCGGTTCCGGCACCTCTACTGCCGCGGCGGCGCCGTCGACGACGTGGTCGCGACCTGGCGCGCGGTGCTCGGGCGACCGGGCCGACGGTGCTCACCCGCGACGAGGCGATCGCGCGCGGCTGGTTCGGCCCGCGTCGACCCGCCGTCCGGCCCCGGCTCGGCGACGTCGTCGTCGCCTGCCGCGGCGACAACGCGATCGTCTCGACCGCCGACTTCCCCTACGAGATGACCCTGGTCGGCCTGCACGGCTCGCTCACGCCCGACGAGATGCTGATCCCGATCCTGGTCTCCTGACCGGTTCAGCCGAACGGCAGCGGCTCCGGGGCGAGGCTGACCGCCTTGGCCCGGGCGGCGGTCAGCCGGCGGCGGTGGTGCTGGCGGCAGAGCACCTCGTAGGCGACCTCGGCCGGCTGCTCGTCGGGGTTGTCGACGTCGCCGACCACGATCACCTCGCCCTCGGTGACCATCTCGCCGTCCTCGGTGCGGGCGTTGTGGGTGGCCCGCTTGCCGCACCAGCACAGCGCCTCGACCTGGAGCACGTTCATCCGGTCGGCGAGCTCGACCAGCCGGCGCGCTGCCCGGGAACAGCTGGGTGCGGAAGTCGGTGAGGATGCCGAAGGCGAACACGTCGATCTGCAGCTCGTCGACGACCTTGGCCAGCTGGTCGATCTGGCCGGCGGTGTAGAACTGGGCCTCGTCGCAGATCAGGTAGTCGATCCGGCCGCCCTGGGTCAGCTCGTCGACGACGTAGCGCCAGAAGTCGAAGTCGGGCTCGACCTCGATCGCCTCGTGGGTCAGCCCGAGCCGGCTGGAGAGCATCGCCTCGCCGGCCCGGTCGTGGGTGGTGAAGATCCGGCCGACCCGGCCGCGCGCGGCGTGGTTGTGGTTGGTCTGCAGGGCGAGCGTGCTCTTGCCGGAGTCCATGGTGCCGGTGAAGAAGTGCAGTTCAGCCACGGGGCGTGATCCTGCCACAGCCCGTGGCCGCCGCGATCACGTCTTCGGTCAGCTCGCGGCGGACTGTTCGCGGGCCGAGATGAGATGGGCCAGCCACAGCACGAACACCGCGTCCTCCGGCGGGAGGTCCACCGTGGTCGTCAGCTCGGGACGGTTGGCCCACAGCGACGAGCGGCGCACCTCGCCGATCTCGTCTGGTGGCGGGTCAGGACGAGGCGGGTGCTCCAGATGCTGCGGGTGCCGAGCGAGTACGACGCGTGCGCACCGTCGACGTCGTACCGGCCGGTCCAGATGCTGCGCCGCCGGGCCCGGATCCGCACCTGCCCCTGGCTCTCGCCGACGCGGTCGCTGCTCTCGACGCGGAACAGCCAGTCGGCGCCGTCGATGGTCACCTCGGCCCGCTCACGGAACCACGCACGGTTGGCGGACGCGATCGGCTGGTCCCCGGCCAGGACGACGTCGCCCTTGCCCCACACGTAGCGCATGGGGCCGAGCCTAGGGTCTGGGGCAGGATGACGAGCATGACCGGCGTCCGCTCGTCTCGCGGCCTCTCGCCTCCCGCCTCGACCGGTCACGGTGCTGGACGTCCGCTACCGGATGGGCGGGCCGTCGGGCTACGACGAGTTCTTCGAGGGGCACATCCCCGGAGCGGTGTACGTCGACCTGGACACCGAGCTGGCCGGCCCGCCCGGCGCACGGTGGTCGGCATCCGCTGCCGGACCCGGCGCTTCGAGGCGGCCATGAGGCGCGCGGGGGTGTCCGGTGACCGTCCAGTCGTCGTGTACGACGACTGGGACGGCCGGGCCGCGGCGCGGGCGTGGTGGCTGCTGCGCTACCACGGGCACCCCGACGTGCAGGTGCTCGACGGGGGCTGGCGGGCCTGGTGGCAGGGCGGCGGCGACATCGAGCAGGGGGACGTGGCCGGGAGCCGCGGCCCCGCCCGGGCGACTTCACCGTCAGTGCCGAGGGGATGCCGGTGGTCGAGGCCGACGGCGTGCTGGCGGTACGCGGTGCTGGTCGACGCGCGGGCACCCGAGCGCTACCGCGGCGAGGTCGAACCGATCGACCCGGTGGCCGGGCACATCCCCGGCGCGGTGAACGTCCCGACCGACGCCAACCTCGCGCCCGAGGGCCGGTTTCGCCGGCCAGACGACTCTGCGGGCGACCTACGCCGGCGTCGGCGCGACCGCGCGACACCGACGTGGCGGCGTACTGCGGCTCGGGCGTGACCGCCACCCACGACGTCCTCGCGATGGAGGTGGCCGGCATCCGTGCGGCGCTCTACCCCGGCAGCTGGAGCGGCTGGATCGCCGACCCCGATCGGCCGGTCGAACGCTGACCCGCCAGAAACTTTCGGGCGGGTCAGGTCACCAGTGGACGCCTTTGAAGATCCGGGCGAGCATGATCTGCTCGGACTCACGGGTGCCGGAGTCGCTCCCCTTGGCGGCGGCGGAGTCGGGGAACACGTGGTAGGCCATGTTGAGGATCCGGAACGCCGTCTTGGGCGCCATCGTGTGCGCGACCGCACCGGCGTTGCCCAGGAGCGTGTTGATCTCGTGCGGCCGCTCGACCATCGCCTTGATCACCAGGTCGGCCGCCTGCGCGGGCGAGATCGTGGGGAACCGGTCGTAGAGCTTGGTCGGCGCGATCATCGGCGTCCGCACCAGCGGCATGTGGATCCCGGTGAAGGTGATGCCGTCGCCGACGACCTCGGACGCCACGACGTTGCTCCACGCGTCGAGCGCGGCCTTCGAGGCGACGTACGCCGAGAAGCGCGGCGGGTTGGTCTGCACCCCGATCGAGGAGACGTTGACGACGTGGCCGCGGCGCTGCTCCTGCATCTTCGGCATCAGGCCCATCACCAGCCGGATCGCGCCGAAGTAGTTGAGCTGCATGGTCCGCTCGAAGTCGTGGAACCGGTCCTGCGACAGCCGCAGTGAGCGCCGGATCGAGCGGCCGGCGTTGTTGACGACGAAGTCGACGCTCGGGAGCTCGGTCGAGATCTGCTCGCAGAGCCGGTCGATGGCCTCGAGGTCGGAGAGGTCGCAGGGGAAGACGTGGGCCTGGCCGCCGCGCATCTCGATCGACAGCCCGGGTGTCCTCGAGCTTGTCCTTCCCGCGGGCCACGAGGATCGGGATGCCGCCGGCCTGCGCGACCTTCAGTGCGGTGACCTGCCCGATGCCGGAGGAGGCGCCGGTGATCACGACGTACTTGCCGGTGAGCGCTGCCCGGATCTCGGGGTCGCGCCCGGTCGAGGTGTCGAGGTTGTCCTCCCAGTAGGCCCAGAGGGTGCGGGCGTAGGTCTCGAGGTCGGGTACGGCGATGCCGGAGCCGGAGAGCGCCTTCTCGGTCGCCCGGGAGTCGAAGACGGCGGTGAAGCTCGTGTGCGCGAGCACCTCCGCCGGCACCCCGAGACGCCCGAGGGTCTGGTCGAGCACGGCCTGGACGGGGGCCGACTTCACGATGCCGGTGAAGATCGACAACGGCCGCATCCGTTGCGGCACCAGTGCGAGCGGCCCGGCGTTGGTCATCTTGCGGTCGATCGGGGTCGCGAACTGCGGGGCGCCCGCCGCCGCGCAGAACGTGTTGATCATCTCGGCGACCGGCTGGGGCTCGGGGTTGACCAGGTGGAAGGCCTCCCCGTCGCGGTCGGGGACGTGGGCGAGGTGGTCCATCGCCTTGGCGACGTAGTCGACCGGGACGACGTTGGTGTCACCGAGGTCGACGCCCACCAGCGGCAGCCAGGCCGGCAGCCGGTCGCGCAGCATCTTCATCGTCGGGAAGAAGTAGTAGGGACCGTCGATCTTGTCCATCGCGCCGGTCTGGCTGTCGCCGACGACGACCGCCGGGCGGTAGACCCGCCACGGCACGGAGGCCTCCTCGCGGACGA
This sequence comes from uncultured Actinomycetota bacterium, assembly GCA_963848795.1. Lineage (GTDB taxonomy): Bacteria > Actinomycetota > Actinomycetes > Propionibacteriales > Nocardioidaceae > Nocardioides. The sequence continues at coordinate 53,959 of CAWKEX010000014.1, read as the reverse complement.
TCTTCTCGGACTCGAACTTCGTCCGGTGGTACGGCGAGGGCAGGTGCTGGCCCTCGTCGAACATGGTCTCGTCGAACCGGCCGCGGTACTCACCGGCCGCCGCCACCGACGAGACCTGGTGGAAGCAGCCGACCTGGAGTGCGTCGGCGAGCTGCACGGCGTTGCGGGTGCCGCCGACGTTCATCGTCTCGTTGGTCTCGTCGTCGGCGGTCATGTCGTAGATCGCGGCGAGGTGGAAGAAGTGGTCGATCTTCCCCCGACCCTCCTTGGCACTGTGCTCGGTGATCCACTTCTTGGCGACGCCGAGGTTCGGCTTGGCGAGGTCACCGGTGACCGCGATGACGCGGTTGGTGTCCCACCGGCGGATCAGCTTCTCCATCCGCGGCAGCGACTCCTTGCGGACCAGGACGAAGATGTCGCCCTCGCGGTGGTCGAGCAGCTCGGGAACGAGATGTCGGCCGATGAATCCGGTGGCGCCGGTGACGAAGTACGACATGGCCGGAGACTACCGCCCGGTAATGGATCGCGGCAGTGGTGACCACGCCCCGTTCAACCGCGCATAGCGGCGCGGTTCGGCGAGCAGGGTCAGTCGCTCTTGCCCCCGCCGAACATGATCTCGTCCCAGCTCGGCACCGAGGCGCGGCCCTTCCGCTTCGTCGTCTTGCGGCCGGGCGGCTCCTCGTCGGCAGCTGGCTCCGGCTCTGGCGTCGAGCTCTCGGCTCCAGTTCCGTGGCCGGCTCGTCGACGGCCGGCGTCTCCCGGGTGGGCCGCTCGTCGTCGAGGTAGGCCTCGACCGGCTGCTCCGCCCCCAGGCTGCCGGACTCCTCGCTGACCATCTCGATGACGTCGTCGCCCAAGGCCGATGCACCCAGCTCCGTCGAACCCAGCGGCAGCTCTTCGTGGGGTACGGCGGAGAGCCGGCGTCCGCGGGCCTGCTTCAGGTCGTCTCGGGCCGGTCGGTTGCGGTCGGCGACCTGCTCGCCGAGCAGCCAGCGGGCGTCGTCGTCCTCGACGGTGACGTAGTTGCCCGGGGGTCGAAGATGAACGTGGCCGATCCCTGGTGCTTGCCGGCGGCGTAGTCGCCGGTCAGGGTCCAGCGGCCGTCCTCGCGGCGGCGGGCGTCCCAGGCGACGGTCTCGGGGTCGACGTTCAGGGAGCGCAGGTGGCCGGCCACCGCGTCGCCGAGGGTCCGTGGCGCCGGCGGACTCGCCGGGCTTGCGGCGGACCGAGGACCGCTGGGCGCGCTCGGCGACGTGCTGCCGCTCGGCGAGCACGGGGGCGGCGAAGGCCATGATCCGGTCCACCGTGGTCTGGGCGGCCTGGGCGACGGCCTCGGGCGTGTCCCCGGCCCGGATCCGGGCCTGGATGTCGCGGGGTCGCAGTGCGCTGTCCATCTGAATCTCCAAGTGGCCGAGGCGGGCGTGTTCGCCGCGGAGGGCGGCCCGGAGCCGAGCATCGATGTCGAGGGTGAACTCCACCCCCTTGTCGCTGACCAGGAGCAGGCGCTTGCCGTCATCGCTCAAGCCCGCGAGCGTGAGGTGCGCCATCTGTGGTCGTGCTCCTGCCAGTCATCGTTCCGGTGGGCTGAGCCTACGCCAGCGGGCGTGTCGCGCAGCGCCTTCGTACGCGGCGCGCCCCCGTCGTCGTGCTGGACGTGGCCGAGATCGTTCAGTCGCCCAGCAGGCGGCGCAAGTGGGCGTTGGCGAAGACCCGGTCGGGGTCGAGCCGGTCGCGCAGGGCGAGGAACTCCGCGAAGCGGGGGTAGTCGTCGGCGAGGTCGGCGGCACCCAGGGAGTGGAGCTTGCCCCAGTGCGGCCGGCCTCCGTGGTCCCGCATGATCCGCTCGATCGCCGCGAAGTACGCCAGATGGTCGGCGTCGCGGTGGGTGTGGAACGCCAGGTAGACGGTGTCGCGCTGGTAGGCGGTCGACAGCGGTACGTCGTCCGCGGGCGCGACCCGGACCTCGACCGGGAAGCTGATCCGCCAGGCCGACGCCTCGATGGCACGCCGGGCCTCGCGCAGCGCCTCGGGGCCGGCCGCCCGCGGGACGGCGTACTCCATCTCCTTGAACACCACCCGGCGGTTCGCGGTGAAGACGCGGTGGGCCACGTCCGAGTAACGCCGCTCGGTGAGCAGCCGACTCGTCACCCGGTTCATCCGGGGGATGGCACCCGGTGCCCGGTTCGCGCCGGCGCACAGCAGGCCGAACATGTGGTTGGACAGGAGCTCGTCCTCGACCCAGGCACGGGCAGGTGGCAGCGGCTCGGCCTCCTCCGTCGTCGCATCGAGCCGGTTGTTCTGCTTGGCGAGCACCCGGTCGGTGTGCGGGAACCAGTACAGGTCGAGGTGGTGGTTCGAGGAGATGAGCTCGTCGAACGACCCGAGCGCCTGGTCCCAGCTCATCGGCTGCTCGTGCGCCTCGAGCAGGAACAGCGGCTCGACCCGGAAGGTGACCGTGGTCAGCACCCCGAGGGCGCCGAGCCCGATCCGCGCGAGGTCCAGCACGTCGGCGTTGTCGCTGGCGCGTGGCGGTCAGGACCTCGCCGGTGCCGGTCACCATCTGCAGGCCGGCGACCTGCGCCGACAGCCCGGCCGCGACCCCGCCGGTCCCGTGGGTGCCGGTCGAGATGGCGCCCGCCAGGGTCTGATCGGCGATGTCGCCCATGTTGTGCAGCGAGAGGCCGAGCCGCTCGAGCTCGGTGTTCAGCACGTGCAGCGGGGTGCCGGCCAGCGCCGTCACCGTCATCGCGTCCCGGTCGACGGCGACGATCCCGCTCAGCCGGTCGGGCCGCAGCATCGTGTGCCCCGGTGTGCCGATGGCGGTGAAGCTGTGACCGGTGCCGACCATCTTGACGGTGGTCCCGTCGGTCCGGGCCCGGTCCACGGCGGCGACCACGGCTTCGGTGTCACCGGGGTGGACCACCACATCGGGGTGCGCCGCCTCCAGCCCCGACCAGTTCCGCCACTCCACGTCGCGAGCCTAGTGCGCTGTGGTCTCGACCGGCTCGGCCGACGGCGAGCGGGGGATCGCCTGGGCGGCCAGGGCCGAGACCAGGCCGGCGCCGGCGGCGACGAGGTAGGCCGGGGACGCGCCGTACGCGTCGATCACCACGCCCGCGACGGTGGCTCCGGGGGCGACGCCGGCCACGATGCCGGTGTGCATGATCGCCATCCCCTCCGTGAGCCGGGCGTGCGGCACGGTCTTCTCGGTGAGCGACATGGTCGCGATCAGGGTGGGCGCGATGGCGAACCCGGCGATGAACAGCGCGACCCCCATCAGCGGGACCGAGCCGATCAGCCCCAGCGGCAGCATCGCGGCCATCATCGCCGCCGACCCCCACCGCAGCCGGTGGTCGGGGCCGCGGCGCCAGTGGACCGCGCCGGTCACGAGCCCGGCGATCAGGCTGCCGAGGGCCCACAGGGCGAGCAGCGGGCCGGCGTACCCCTTGCTGCCGAGCTCCTCCGCGAACGCCACGGTCGTCACCTCGGCGGCGCCGAACAGCGTGCCGAGCGCGCCGCAGACCAGCGCCAGCGGCGCGACCGTCGCCCACGGCATCCCCGGGCGAGGTCCGGTGGCCTCCCGGCGGGGGTGGGCCGGTGGCTCGGTCGCGCGCTGGGCGGCGAAGAACAGCGTGCCGACCACCCCTGAGACCAGCGCCGCGGTCAGCCCGGCGACCGGGTGCCACACGGTGGCCAGCACGGTCACCAGGATCGGCCCGAGCATGAACACCGACTCGTCGACGACCGCCTCGAGGGCGAACGCGGTCTGCAGCTGGTCGGGGGAGCGGAGGACGTGGGACCAGCGGGCCCGGACGCACGCGCCGACCGAGGGGAGTGCCGCCCCGCTGACCGCCGCCAGCAGGTAGGAGACGACCACCGGCCACTCCGCCTGCACCGACCACATCAGCAGGGCCAGGGCGACCCCGAAGACGATGACGGCCGCCGGCAGCACCCGCGACTGCCCGAGTCGGTCCAGAAGCCTGCCCTGCGACGATCGCGAAGCCGCCGTTGGCGATCAGGTAGGCCGCCGACACCGAGCCGGCCAGCCCGTAGGAACCGGTCGCCGTGGAGACCAGGAGCACGATTCCGAGGCTCACCATGGACATGGGCAGCCGGGCCACCATCCCGGTCGCGCTGAACAGCAGCGTGCCGGGAAGCCCCAGGATCCGGCGGTACGACGTCAACATCTCACCCGGAGACTAGGACCGGGCCGGGAACCCCGACCAATCGAACCCGACCAATCCTCAGGTTCGTCCCTACGATGGGGCGCATGGTCCTCGACGTCGCGCCGTACGACGCCGTCCTGCTGGTGTCGTTCGGTGGGCCGGAGGGCCCCGACGACGTGCTGCCGTTCCTCGAGAACGTCACCCGCGGCCGCGACATCCCGCGCGAGCGGCTCGAGGAGGTCGGCGAGCACTACCACCTCTTCGGGGGCCGGTCGCCGATCAACGACCAGAACCGCGAGCTGCTCGCCGCCGTGCGCGAGGACCTGTCCGGGGCCGGGATCGACCTCCCCGTCTACTGGGGCAACCGCAACTGGGCAGCCCTTCCTCACCGACGCGGTCCGGCAGATGGCCGACGACGGCATCACCCGGGCGGCCTGCTTCGTCACCAGCGCCTACTCGTCGTACTCCAGCTGCCGGCAGTACCGCGAGGACCTCGCCGGGGCCGCGGTCGGCCGTCGCCGGACGCACCCCGGCTGGACCGGCTGCGCCAGTACTTCAACCATCCCGGCTTCGTGGAACCGGTCGTCGACGCGACCCTCGCCGCGCTGGCCGAGCTCCCGGAGTCGGTCCGCGACGGCGCCCACCTGACCTTCGTCACCCACTCCATCCCGGAGTCGATGAACGAGGGCAGCGGGCGCCAGGGCAACGCCTACGTCAACCAGCACCGCAGCGTCGTGGCCGCCGTCGTCGACCGGGTGCGCCAGGAGACCGGACGACGGAACCCGCACGAGCTGGTCTACTGCTCGCGGTCCGGGCCGCCGCACGTGCCGTGGCTCGAGCCCGACGTCAACGACCACCTCGAGGCGCTGTCCCGCAAGGAGGCCCCCGGTGTGGTGCTCGTCCCGATCGGCTTCGTCTCCGACCACATGGAGGTCGTCTACGACCTCGACACCGAGGCCCTCACCACCGCGGCCAAGCTCGACCTCCCGGCCGTGCGGGCCGCGACGCCCGGCATCGACCCACGCTTCGTGGCCGTGGTCCGCGACCTGCTGGTCGAGCGGGCCGCCACGGAGCGGGGTGAGAAGCCGCGCCGCCGCGCGGTCGGCAGCCTGCAGGCGTGGTGGGACCTCTGCGGCGTCGGGTGCTGCCCGAACCCCCTCGGCGACCGGCCCGCCGTCGGCGGCGTCGAGGCATGACCGCAGCGTTGACCGAGGGCTGGACGCCCGGCTCGCAGAGCTGGCCCTCGAGGTGGCGCAGGCGGCAGCACGGCTGATCCGTGAGCGCCGGGAGCTGGGAGTGACGGTCGCCGCCACGAAGTCCAGCGAGACCGACGTCGTCACCGAGACCGACCGCGAGGTCGAGGAGCTGATCCGGTCGCTGCTCGGCGAGGCGCGACCCGACGACGGCGTCGTGGGGGAGGAGGGCGACGACGAGCCCGGCGCCACCGGAGTGCGCTGGATCGTCGACCCGATCGACGGGACGGTCAACTTCCTCTACGGCATCCCGCAGTACGCCGTCTCGGTCGCCGCCGAGCGCGACGGGGTCGTCGTCGCCGGTGTGGTGCTCGACGTCGCCCGGGACACGGCGTACGTCGGGCGACGGGAGACCGGGGCCGGACGGACGGGTCACGGTGACGGCCCATCGCGACGGCAGCCCTCTCTCGGTGCGCTCTCCGGCGCCGCTCTCGCAGCGCCTGATCGGGACCGGCTTCAGCTACGAGGCCCGGATCCGCGCGATCCAGGCGGACGCGGTCGGCCGGCTGCTGCCGCAGGTGCGTGACATCCGTCGGTTCGGGTCCTGCGCCCTCGACCTGTGCCACGTCGCCGAGGGCATGCTGGACGGCTACGTCGAGGAGGGCGTCAACCTCTGGGACCACGCGGCCGGTGCCCTGATCGCCGAGGGCGCAGGGGCGCGCAGCGAGCTGATTCCGGGTGCCGGTGGCCAGGATCTCCTCGCTCTGCGCACCGGAGCACGGCTTCGACGAGTTCCGGAAAGCCGTGGAAGAGGCCGGATTTCTGGCCGAATCGGGGGAATAGCGCCCCGACCTCGCGTGTTCTCGGGACACATCCGGGAACCGATGTGCACCATGGCACCGGCATGGTGCACAATCTGGCGCCGAACCTGTGGAGCTAGCTACGACCGGCGCAGCCGCGTGAGGGGAGTTGAGGACGTGATGGCCACCGATTACGACGCCCCGCGCAAGACCGAGGAAGAGTCCGAGGAGAGCATCGAGGAGCTCAAGGCGCGCCGCCACGACAAGAACTCCGGGAAGGTCGACGAGGACGAGGCCGAAGCGGCCGAGTCGTTCGAGCTGCCCGGGGCCGACCTCTCCCACGAGGAGCTGGCGGTCGAGGTCAAGCCCAAGCAGAGCGACGAGTTCACCTGCATGAGCTGCTTCCTGGTCCACCACCGCTCGCAGCTCGCGGACGAGAAGAAGCTGATCTGCAAGGACTGCGCCTGAGCAGCAGCGCGCGAGGCACGAACGCGTCAGCGCGTCGAAACACCGGTGAGATGACTGGGGCGTCTCCCCGCCATTCCGCTCAGGTCTGCGGCGTCGGCGCCTTGTCGGCGTCCTGGTCGTCCTTGACGAGGTCCGGCGGCAGGTGCCCGGTCGACTTCGTGTAGTAGTGGGCGGCCTTGCGGCTGGCGAGCATCCGGGCGATGCCGACGAACGTCCCGCTCACCGCGGCCCACAAGACGGCCTCCCAGACGTCGACGTCGGGGTCCGCAGGGTTCGCCGGCGGGTTCTTCCCGGTCGCGGCCTTCCACGACGTGTTGAGACCCTTCTTCGCGATCGCCGCAGCGCCGAGCGCGGCGGCGAGCGAGAAGATCGACCAGACCTTCGATGACGATGCCATGTCCGGACCTTACCCAGCCGCGGTCGATTCAGTCAGTTCTGTCAGTGCCCGTGCCAGCTCGTCGGGGTGCCGGGTGCTGATCAGCCAGTACGGCGCGGGGTCGGCCGGGTCGGTGATCTGCACCCGGACGGCCCGCTTCAGGTAGGGCCGCAGCAGCAGGTAGGCCCGCGCGTCGGCCTCGACGCCGGAGATCCTGCGGGTCGCCTCGGCGTCCAGCGCGCTCGACGTCCCGAGGTGGAGCCCCGCGATCCGGGCCCGGCCGGCGCGCAGGAAGCCCTCGTCGACGGTCACCCGTGCGGCGCCGTACGCGAGCAGGCCGAGGGCCAGGCCGCCCATCGCGATCGCGGTGATCGTCCAGGCCGCCGTGGCCGGCAGCGCCACGATCATCGCCAGCCACAGGCTGGCGACCAGCATCGTCCCCTGAACCCACCAGCGCAGGGGGACGCTGAGCCGCTCGTCGTACTCCACGGGGGTCAAGGGTATGGTCCGCCCGTGCCCGACCGCGTACCCGACCCAGTGCCTGCCCTCGAGGTCGCCGTCCTCCGCCTGGATCCGGACCTCCCACTGCCCAGCTACGCCCATCCCGGCGACGCCGGAGCCGACCTGGTCACGGCCGAGGACGTGGTCCTCGCACCGGGTGAACGGCGTGCTGGTGCCGACCGGGGTCGCGCTCGCGCTGCCCGAGGGCCACGTCGCCCTTGTCCATCCCCGGTCGGGGCTCGCGGCCCGGCACGGGCTCTCGATCGTGAACACTCCTGGAACCATCGACGCCGGCTACCGCGGCGAGATCAAGGTGCTGCTGATCAACCACGACCGGGAGCAGCCGATCAAGCTGCGCCGCGGGGACCGGATCGCCCAGCTCGTGATCCAGCGCTTCGAGCACGCCCGCTTCGTCGAGGTCGACGAACTCCCCGAATCCGCACGTGGAGCCGGGGGCTACGGTTCTACTGGAGGATTCGCCGCTGGCGAGACCCCAGCAGAGGAGAAGCAGTGAAGTTCCGGCGCAAGTCCGAGAAGCCCGACCCGGAGGCTGCCGAGCCCGGCGACGTCGGCCGACGAGGGCGCGGACGACCTGGTGGACGCCGAGGGACCCTTCGACATCGACGAGCTTCCCGACGACGGCGTGCAGCGGGTGGATCTCGGCTCGCTGCTGATTGCCCCGGAGGAGGGCCGTGAGCTGCGGCTCCAGGTCGACGAGAGCACCCAGGCCGTCCAGGCGGTCCTGCTCGCCGGGCCCGACGGCGCCCTCGAGCTGCGTGCCTACGCGGCCCCGCGCCACGGCGACCTGTGGACCGAGGTGCGGCCGCAGCTCGCCGCGGACCTGGCCCGCCGTGGCGGGACCGCCACCGAGCGCGAAGGCCGCTTCGGCACCGAGCTGCTCTGCGAGCTCTCGGTCAAGACGGCGGAGGGGCGGGCCGCCAACCAGGCGTCGCGGATCATCGGCATCAACGGACCGAGGTGGATGCTGCGCGGCACGTTCCTGGGCCGACCGGCCACCGACCCCGACAGCGCCGCCGCGTGGGAGGACACCCTCACCAAGGTCGTGATCCGCCGGGGTGATCACGCCATGCCGTCCGGCGACCCGCTGCCGGTCGTGCTGCCCGACTCCGCCCGGCGCACGCCCCCCGACGAGTCATAAACTGTGGCAGTGACGGGCAAGAGCCGTCTGCGGCGCAGCATCAGCAAGTGGGCCAGCAGCACCGAGATGCACGAGCGCGAGCTGCGGCGCACCTACGCCGACGCCGGCAGCACCAGGATCGCCGATGCGCCCGACCGTGAGCGGGTGCGGCTGCGGGGCACCCTGCGCACGGTCACGCTCCGGCCGCGCGGCGGCGTACCCGCCCTCGAGGCGGAGCTCGCCGACGGGTCCGGCGTGCTCACCGTGGTGTGGCTCGGACGACGCCGGATCGCGGGGATCGCACCGGGGCGAGCGATCCAGATCGAGGGCCGGATCGGGTCGGCCGAAGGGGGCCGGATCATGTACAACCCGCGTTACGAGCTGATCCCGTGAGCGAGCCCGGGACCCCGTCGACGAACGAGGCCTCCGTCGAGACGGTGGAGTCGGTGGTCCGGGGCCAGCTGTCGAAGGCGCTGGGCGGGCGTCGCGGCATGGTCGAGGCAGCCGTCCCCACGGTCCTGTTCACCGTCACCTGGCTGAGCACCCGGGAGCTGAGGATCGCGCTGCTCGCCAGCCTCGCCGTGGCGGTGGCGCTGCTCGTCGTCCGGGTCGTCCAGCGCTCGTCCGTCCAGTTCGTGCTGAACGCGATCTTCGGCATCGGGATCGGCTGGCTGTTCGTGACGATGTCCGCACGCTCCGGCGGCAGCGAGGACGACCAGGCTCTCGCCTACTTCCTCCCCGGCATCATCTACAACACGGGCTACTCCGTGGTCCTCGCCTTCACCTGCCTGATCGGCTGGCCACTGATGGGATTCATGGTCGGCAGCGTCACCGGCGACCCCACGGCCTGGCACCGGGACCGCCAGGTGGTGAAGCTGTGCTCCCTGCTGACCTGGGTGCTGGTGGCGCCGTGCATCCTGCGGGTCGCCACCCAGGCACCGGTGTGGCTCAGCGCGAAGTCGGGGACGCTCGACCCGGACACCGCCGTTGCCGTGCTGGGCATCCTGAAGATCGCGTTGGGCTGGCCGTTGCAGCTCGCCGCGCTGGCGCTGATGGTCTGGCTGCTGGCCCGGAACCGGACCCCGGTGCAGGGTGAGCCCGCCGCGGTCCTGGGCGGGGATGAGACGCCAGCTGAGCAGCGACGCGTGAGGAACGAACGCGGCGCGGGCTCAGCCGCCGTGCGCTTGCGGCGCGAGCAGGCGCTCGAGCTCGTCCTCGACGTCGGCGGCCGCGACGAAGAGCAGCTCGTCGCCGGACTCGATGGGCTGGTCGACGTCGGGTGTGTAGACCTGGCCGTCGCGCAGGATGGTCACCAGGGCGCAGTTCTCCGGGAACGGGATCAGCCCGGTCGGCTTCCCGACGTACGGCGAGTCCTCGGGCAGGGTGAGCTCGACCAGGTTGGCGTTGCCCTGGCGGAAGGTGAACAACCGCACCAGATCGCCGACCGTCACCGCCTCCTCCACCAGCGCCGACATGATCCGCGGGGTCGACACGTTGACGTCGACGCCCCAGGCCTCGGTGAACAGCCACTCGTTGTTGGGGTGGTTGACCCGGCCCACGGTCCGCGGCACGCCGAACTCCGTCTTCGCCAGCAGCGAGGTCACCAGGTTGACCTTGTCGTCGCCGGTCGCGGCGATCACCACGTCGCAGCGGTCCAGGCGGGCCTCCTCCAGCGACGACAGCTCGCAGGAGTCGGCCAGCAGCCACTCGGCGTCGGGGACGCGCTCCGGCTTCATCGCGCTGGCCGCCTTGTCGATGAGCAGGACCTGGTGGCCGTTGGTGATCAGCTCACGGGCGATCGAGCGTCCGACCGCTCCGGCTCCGGCGATGGCGACCCTCACGTTCATTCGTCCCCCTCGGGACCCTTGTCGATCACCGCGTAGGCGTGGCCGGCGTTCTCCTCGCGCATCACGAGGTGGACCAGGTCGCCCTCCTGGATGATCGTCTCGCGGGTGGGCAGCATCCCCTCGCCGAGTCGGTCGATCCAGGCGATCCGGCTGTTGGTCTGCTCCTGGAAGTGGACGGTGCGCTGGCCGATCCACACGTCCGGCACCGGCATGTGGTCGACCCGGATCGTCCCGGACGGGTCGCGGAAGTCGGGCTCGGCGCCGGCCGGCAGCATCCGCCTCAGGATCTGGTCGGCGGTCCACTTGACCGTGGCCACCGTCGTGATGCCGAGCCGCTGGTAGACCTCCGCCCGTCCGGGGTCGTAGATGCGGGCCACGACCTGCTCGATGCCGAACGTCTCCCGCGCGACCCGGGCGGCGATGATGTTGGAGTTGTCGCCGCTGGACACCGCTGCGAACGCCTCGGCCCGACGGATGCCGGCCTTCTCCAGGACGGCCTGGTCGAAGCCGAAACCGGTGACCTTGTCGCCGTTGAACTCCGGGCCGAGCCGACGGAACGAGTCAGGTTCGCTGTCGATCACCGAGACGGTGTGGTTGCGCTCCTCGAGGCTACGAGCCAACGTCGAACCCACCCGTCCGCAACCCATGATGACGACATGCACAGTGAAACCGTATCCCAGCGGCTCCTGACCGGTACGAAGGTCTAACCTGTTCGCTCGTGGGTGTCGGCGACGTTTCCAAGCGCATCCTGCTCGGACGCAAGCTGCGCAGCTCCCAGATCGGGGAGACGCTCCTGCCCAAGCGGATCGCCCTCCCCGTGTTCGCCAGCGACGCCCTCTCCTCGGTGGCCTATGCGCCCGACGAGATCTTCATCATGCTGTCCTTCGCCGGAGCCTCGGCCTACGTGTGGTCGTGGAAGATCGGCATCGCGGTGGCGCTGGTCATGGCCGCAGTCGTGGCGTCGTACCGCCAGAACGTGCACGCCTACCCCAGCGGCGGCGGCGACTACGAAGTGGCGACGGTCAACCTCGGCCGCAACGCCGGCATCACGGTCGCCAGCGCCCTCCTCGTCGACTACGTCCTCACGGTCGCGGTGTCCATCTCCTCCGGTGCGCAGTACGCCGCCTCCGCGCTGCCGGTCCTGAGCGGTCACGAGGCCACGATCGCGAGCCTCGCGGTCCTCGGGCTGATGGCGATGAACCTGCGCGGCATTCGCGAGTCCGGCACGTTCTTCTCGATCCCGACCTATGCGTTCATCGCCGCCATGGGTGTGATGTGCGGCTACGGGATGCTGCGGCTCTTCAACGGCACCCTGCCGGAGGTGAAGAGCGCCGACCTCGACATCACGGCGGCACCCGGCTACGAGGGGCAGCTCACCACCCTCGCGCTGATGTTCCTGCTCGCGCGGGCCTTCTCGTCAGGGTGTGCGGCGCTCACCGGCGTCGAGGCGATCTCCAACGGAGTGCCGGCGTTCCGTCGCCCCAAGAGCCGCAACGCCGCGACCACGCTGCTGATGCTCGGCATGATCGCGATCGCGATGATGATGAGCGTCATCGTGCTCGCGAAGCAGATGGGTCTGCGCTACGTCGACCCCCACGAGCTCGAGCGGCTGACCCTCAACGGCCAGCCCGTCCCGGAGGGCTACGACCAGGACACCGTCATCGCCCAGATCGCCGAGGCCATCTTCCGCGACTTCCCGCCCGGCTTCTACTTCGTCGTCACCGTGACCGGTGTGATCCTGGTGCTCGCCGCCAACACCGCCTTCAACGGATTCCCCGTGCTCGGCTCGATCCTCGCCGAGGACGGCTACGCCCCCCGGGCCCTTGGCTCGCGGGGTGACCGGCTGGCGTTCAGCAACGGCATCGTCTTCCTCGCCGTGATGGCGATCGCGCTGATCCTCGCGTTCGACGCGGAGACCACCCGGCTGATCCAGCTCTACATCGTCGGGGTGTTCGTGTCGTTCAACCTCAGCCAGCTCGGCATGATCCGGCACTGGACCCGCCACCTGCGCACCGAGAAGGACCCGGCCCGTCGGCGCCGGATGCAGCAGTCGCGGGCGATCAACGCGATCGGGCTGACGTTCACGGCCGTGGTGCTGGTGATCGTCCTGATCACCAAGTTCCTCGCCGGCGCCTGGATCGCGATCCTTGCGATGGTGTCGTTCTTCCTGATCATGAAGGGGATCAGCCGGCACTACCAGAACGTCGCGCTGGAGCTGGCGGCCGACGAGGAGGACAAGATCCTGCCCACGCGGGTCCACGCCGTCGTACTCGTCTCGAAGCTGCACAAGCCGACGCTGCGGGCCCTGGCCTTCGCCAAGGCCTCGCGGCCCAACGTGCTGGAGGGGGTCTACGTCGCCGAGGACCCGCAGCGGACCAGTCGGCTGCTCACCGAGTGGGACGACCGCAACCTGGGTGTGCCGCTCAAGGTCCTGCACTCGCCCTACCGCGAGGTGGTCCGGCCGATCGTCGACTACGCGCTCGAGATCAAGGAGGCCAACCCCCGAGGCGTGGTCGCGGTCTACATCCCGGAGTACGTCGTCGGGCGCTGGTGGGAGCAGCTCCTGCACAACCAGACGGCGCTCCGGCTCAAGGGGCGGCTGCTGTTCACCCCCGGCGTGATGGTGACGTCGGTGCCCTACCAGCTGCGGTCCTCGGAGATCGCCCGCGAGCGCAACGAGCGCAACCGCACCCGCGTGCGTCCGGGCGACCTGCGCCGCGGCAACGTGTCGGATCGCAGCCGGAGCAGGCAGATCCCGCGGTGACCCCTCCGCGGAGACGGCGCCCGCGCCAGCGGCGGGCTGGTGGGCGGTCCCGGGTGGGGGAGCGGTACACCGTCGACATCGGCCCCGTGGCCCACGGCGGTCATTGCGTCGCCCGGATCCCGGTCGACCCCCCGCCTCCCGAGATGTCACGACCTGCGACCCGGGTCGTGTTCGTCCGGCACGCCCTGCCCGGAGAACGCGTGGTCGTCGAGATCACCGAGGGCACCGAGACGGACCGGTACTGGCGCGGCGACGCGGTCGCGGTCGAGTCGCCGTCCCCGGACCGGGTCGAGGCGCCCTGCCCGGTCGCCGGGCCGGGGCTGTGTGGCGGCTGCGACTTCCAGCACGTCGCGCTGCCGGCGCAGCGCGCACTGAAGGCCGAGGTCGTGCGCGAGCAGCTGGTCCGGCTCGGCCGGCTCGAGCCCGACCATCCGGTCGTCGCCGGACTCGAGGTCGATCCGGTGCCGGGCGACGAGGACGGCCTGCGCTGGCGGACCCGGGTGCGATACGCCACGGCCCCGGACGGGCGGCGCGGGATGCGCAAGCACCGCTCGCACGACGTGGTGCCCGTCGACGACTGCCTGATCGCCCGCCCCGATGCCAGACAGCCCGACCACGGTGGAGCCGTCCGACCCGGTGGTCGAGGTCGTCGAGACCGCCCGGGGCTCCCACACCTTCGCCGTCCCGGCCGACGGCTTCTGGCAGGTGCATCCGGGTGCGCCGCGAGCCCTCGTCGAGACCGTCCTCGACCTCCTCGACCCCCGGGCGGGGGAGCGGGTCCTCGACCTCTACGCCGGAGTGGGCCTGTTCGCCCGGTTCCTGGCCGACGCGGTCGGATCCGTCCGGCGAAGTGGTCGCCATCGAGGGGGACGAGGCGGCCTGTCGCCAGGCGCGGTCCAACCTCGGCCTCGACCGTGCCGACGACCCACCGGAGCCGGTCGAGGTGACGTGGGGCCGCGTGGACACGGTGCTCGCGGCGGCGTACGACGGACCGTGGGACCTCGTGGTGCTGGACCCGCCGCGGGAGGGAGCGAAGCGGGAGGTCGTGGAACAGATCGTGGCCCGCACGCCGCGCGCGGTGGCGTACGTCGCCTGCGACCCGGCCGCGCTCGCCCGGGACGTCGAGACCTTCGCCGGACACGGCTACACGCTGGAGCGCCTCCGCGCCTTCGACCTGTTCCCGATGACCCACCACGTCGAGTGCGTCGCCCTGCTGGTGAGGTCGCCGTGACGGTCTCGCTGAAGTACGCCCACGTCGAACGGGAGCGAGGGTGGCTCCTCGCCACGGTCCCTGAGCTCAGCGGGATGCCGATGGGGATCACCGACCAGTACCTCGTCGGTACCCGGCTGCGGCTGCGCGAGGTGACCGTCGGGGAGTCGGTGCTGCGGAAGCTGGGTCACAAGGTGCGCCTCGACGCGACGCGGGAGAAGTCGCGTGCACCAACCTCTACCTCGACGACGCCGAGTGGACGTTCCTCTCCGGGCTGCCGGCCCAGGTCCTGCACAAGCAGCGCTGGCGCGTCGTGCGCGACGGACGACGCGTGGCCGTCGACGTGTTCGACGGCCGGCTCGCCGGCCTCTTCCTGGCCGAGATCGACCGGGTTCGGGCCCGACCGTGGCCTCCGCGCCGGCTTCGACGCCGTCGCCGAGGTGACGCACGAGGAGGCGTTCACCGGAGCGGCGCTCGCCGCCACCTCGCGCACTGAGCTCGTCGCTGCGGCAGCCAAGTTCGGAGTCTCGCTGCCTGATTGACGGCCAGGTCCCGACCTGCGCCCGGTCGGCGACGCGGGCCGCCTCGCACTGGCGGTCCGGCCGGCCGGGTCCCGCCGCGGGCCCGGGTCGCGGACCAGGAGCTCGCCACGCGACAACGGCGGCCTGGTCCTCGCGTTACCTCGCAGGTGCGCGCGCGGGATCTCCCTCTCATGGTCGCTCGCCGGGCCGAGCGGCGGCAGTGCCGTTTCGTCCCGACCTGGTCCCAGGTTGCGGGTGGACCGCTCTCTCGTTCTCATGTATCTTGACATCAAGAGATATCCGATCCCGATCCGTGCACCGAACTCCGGGCGACCCGACCTTCCGGCCCCGAGTGACCAGCGGCAAGATGGGCACGGAGACGCGAGCGAACGACGACGAGGAGACGGCTGATGGCCAGTCAGGACAGCTTCAAGGCGAAGAGCACGCTGGACGTGGACGGCAAGTCCTACGAGATCTACCGCCTCGACGCGGTCGACGGGGACGGCCTCCCAGACAACGCGTCAAGAGTCTCCCGTTCAGCCTGAAGGTGCTGCTCGAGGGCCTGCTGCGCACCGAGGACGGCCAGAACATCACCGAGGACGACATCCGCGCGCTGGCCGGCTGGGACGCGGACGCCGAGCCCGACAAGGAGATCCAGTTCACGCCGGCCCGCGTGATCATGCAGGACTTCACCGGCGTGCCGTGCGTGGTCGACCTCGCCACGATGCGCGAGGCCATGCAGGAGCTCGGCGGCGACCCGTCGAAGATCAACCCGCTCGCTCCCGCGGAGATGGTGATCGACCACTCCGTCATCGCCGACGTCTTCGGCACCCCCGAGGCGTTCGAGCGCAACGTCGAGATCGAGTACGAGCGCAACAAGGAGCGCTACCAGTTCCTGCGCTGGGGCCAGGGCGCCTTCGACGACTTCAAGGTCGTCCCGCCCGGCACCGGCATCGTCCACCAGGTCAACATCGAGCACCTGGCCCGCGTGGTCTTCACCCGCGACGACGACGGGACGACCGTCGCCTACCCCGACACCTGGTCGGCACCGACTCCCACACCACGATGGTCAACGGCATCGGCGTGGTCGGGTGGGGCGTCGGCGGCATCGAGGCCGAGGCCGCGATGCTCGGCCAGCCGGTGTCGATGCTGATCCCGCGGGTGGTCGGCTTCGAGCTCTCCGGCGAGCTGCCCGAGGGCTCCACCGCCACCGACCTGGTCCTCACGATCACCGAGATGCTCCGCAAGCACGGCGTGGTCGGCAAGTTCGTCGAGTTCTACGGCGAGGGCGTCGGGGCGCTGCCGCTGGCCAACCGGGCCACGATCGGCAACATGAGCCCGGAGTTCGGCTCCACCATCGCGGTCTTCCCGATCGACCAGCAGACCATCGAGTACCTCAGGCTCACCGGCCGCGGCGACGAGCAGCTCGCGCTGGTCGAGGCCTACGCCAAGGAGCAGGGCCTCTGGCACGACCCGACCGCGAGGGGTACGTCGAGCCGCGCTACTCCGAGAAGCTCGAGCTCGACCTCGGGGAGGTCGTGCCGTCCCTGGCCGGACCCAAGCGGCCCCAGGACCGGGTCGAGGTCACCGAGGCGAAGCAGGCCTTCCGGTCCGCGCTGGCCGACTACGTCGACGAGGGGGACTCGCACGACGGCGTGGTCTCGTCGGCGGACGAGGCCGTCGGCCGAGTCGTTCCCGGCCAGCGACGCGCCGGCGTACTCCGCGGACACCAACGGCGGCGGCGAGCCGACCGACTGGCACCTGAACCGGGCCAGCGCGAAGGGCCGCCCGTCCAGCCCGACCCAGGTGGAGCTCTCCGACGGCACGAAGTTCGAGATCGACCACGGCGCGGTGACCATCGCGGCGATCACGTCGTGCACCAACACCTCGAACCCGTCGGTGATGATCGGCGCGGCGCTGCTGGCCAAGAACGCCGTCGAGAAGGGGCTGCAGCGCAAGCCGTGGGTCAAGACCACCCTGGCGCCCGGCTCGAAGGTGGTCAGCGACTACTACGAGCGCTCCGGCCTCACGCCGTACCTCGACAAGCTCGGGTTCAACCTCGTCGGCTACGGCTGCACCACCTGCATCGGCAACTCCGGCCCGCTGATCCCCGAGGTGTCCGAGGCCGTGCAGGAGAAGGACCTGGCGGTCGTCTCGGTGCTGTCGGGCAACCGCAACTTCGAGGGCCGGATCAACCCCGACGTGAAGATGAACTACCTCGCGTCGCCGCCGCTGGTGGTGGCCTACGCACTGGCCGGGTCGATGGACGTCGACCTGTTCGACGACCCGCTCGGGCAGGACTCCGACGGCAACGACGTCTACCTCAAGGACATCTGGCCCTCGCCGCCGAGATCGAGCGAGGTGATCGGCGAGTCGATCAGCGCCGACATGTTCGGCTCGTCCTACGAGGACGTCTTCGCCGGCGACGAGCGGTGGCGCATCGCTGTCCGACGCCCGAGGGCGACACCTTCGAGTGGGACGAGGACTCGACCTACGTCCGGCGGGCCGCCGTACTTCGACGGCATGCCCGAGGAGCCCGAGGACGTCACCGACATCGAAGGCGCCCGCGTCCTGCTCAAGCTCGGCGACTCGGTCACCACCGACCACATCAGCCCGGCCGGCGCGATCAAGAAGGACTCACCCGCGGGCAAGTACCTCGCCGACCACGGCGTCGAGCAGCGCGACTTCAACTCCTACGGCTCGCGCCGCGGCAACCACGAGGTGATGATCCGCGGCACCTTCGCCAACATCCGGCTGCGCAACCAGCTCGCGCCGGGCACCGAGGGTGGCGTCACCCGCGACTTCACCGCGGACGGCAACGAGACCACGGTGTTCGAGGCGTCGGAGAACTACCTGAAGGAGGGCATCCCGCTGGTGGTGCTCGCCGGCAAGGAGTACGGCTCCGGCTCCTCGCGCGACTGGGCGGCGAAGGGCACGGCGCTGCTCGGGCGTCAAGGCCGTGATCGCCGAGTCCTACGAGCGGATCCACCGGTCCAACCTGATCGGCATGGGCGTGCTGCCGCTGCAGTTCCCCGAGGGCGAGAACGCCGAGTCGCTGGGGCTGACCGGCGAGGAGACGTTCACGATCACCGGTGTCACCGAGCTCAACGACGGCAAGACCCCGAAGACCGTCAAGGTCAAGGCCGGCGACACCGAGTTCGACGCCGTCGTACGGATCGACACCCCCGGCGAGGCGAACTACTTCCGCAACGGCGGGATCATGCCGTACGTCCTGCGCAACCTGCGCAAGGGCTGAGCCATCGGCGTGAACCCTGACTGAGGTCTCCGCCGGCGTGGTCATCGTGATCGCGCTGGCGGTGCTCGTCGGCTCGCTTCGTCCAGGCCGTGGTCGGGCTCGGCGTCGGGCTGGTCACCGCCCCGGTGATCGCGGTGCTGGACCCCGCGCTGATGCCGACCCTGCCGCTGCTGTTCGGGCTGCTGGTCTCCGGGCTCTCCCTGGCCGGCGAGCGCCACCACGTCGACTGGCCGGCGATCGGCTGGAGCCTGCCCGCCCGGATCCCCGGCACCGTGCTCGGGGTCGGGCTGGTCCTGGTGTTCACCTCAGCAGCTGGGGATCGCGGTCGCGCTCATGGTGCTGGTGGCCGTGCTGCTGTCCGTCGGTCGGTCTCGTGTCCCTGTGAACCGCACCGTTGCTCGCGGCCGGGTTCACTCGGGGGTGACCGGAACGGCCACCTCGATCGGCGGGCCACCGATCGCGCTGCTGTTCCAGCACCGCCGCCCTTCGGAGGTCCGGGCGACCCTGGCCGTGTTCTTCTTCATCGGCGTCGTGCTGAGCCTGACCGGGTTGGCGCTCACCGGTCGATCCCGCTCGACTCGCTCGTGGTCGCGGCTGGTGTCGCCGCTGCTCATGCTGGGGATCTGGCTGGGCACCAGGACACGCGGCCGGCTGCCCCGGGACCGCTTCCGGGTCGCCGTGCTCGTCGTCTGCGCGGCGAGCGCCGTCGTACTGCTCGTCAGGTCGCTCGCCTAGCCGGTTCGCGCGCTGGCGGTGAGCTAGAACTTCGACATCTTGTGGAACGGGCTGGTGATCCGCAGCGTCTGCGAGCCGAAGTCGACCGCCACTGCGGCCGCCTCGACCGAAACGACGCGGCCCATGCCGTAGGAATCGTGATTGACCAGGTCACCGGCCTCGAACTGCTCGATGGCCGGCTCGGGGTCGGGCTGGAATGGGCTGCTGGCGAGGTGTCGCCGTCGTGCGGGCGAGGGTGTCATTGCCTCCAGTATGCGCCTCGGATGCCCAGGTGGAGAACTCCGGGCATCGGGAACCGCGGATCGCTGTGCCGGGAGCGGTGTCGCTGCCAGACTTGAGGGATGAGGGGTGACAGGTCGCAGGACGCTTCGACCGGTTACCGGACGGCGCGGACGGAGGCGTTCAGCGACGAGGTCTTCGCCATCGCGATCACCCTGCTCGTGCTCGAGATCGGGGTTCCCGCCGGCGCGGAGGACGACCTGATGGCCGCCCTGCTCGACCTGTGGCCGTATCTTACCTCGCCTACATCGTAAGCTTCGCGACCATCGGCGCGGTGTGGTTCGCCCACACGGTGATCACGGAGTACCTCCACCACACCACCTCGGTGTTCGCCCGGATGAACCTGCTGCTGCTGCTCGTGGTGTCGTTCCTCCCGTTCCCCACTCGCCTCCTGGCGGAGTACATCGGGGACTTCGAGCCCGCCCGTGTCGCCGCCACCGTCTACGGGATCAACCTGCTCCTGATGATCTATCCTGATCATGGTGTTGTGGCGGTGCGCCTCCACGCCGGACTCGCCCGTCGCGACGTGGCGGGTAAGCCGACGTCACGGCGCTCACCAGCAGGCTCACCCCGGGGCTGGCCGGCTACGTCCTGATGATCGTCCTCGGACTGTTCTTTCCGGTGATCGCGGTGCTCGGCTACTTCGCCATCGCAGTGTTGATCCTCGTGCCGTTCCACCATCTACGCCGGCGGTCCTCCCAGGGCGCCGGCGCCTGAGCCCGTCGGTCAGCCCTGCTGGCCCGCGATGTTGACCATCCAGGTCACGCCGAACTTGTCGGCACACATGCCGAACTCGTCGCCCCACATCTGCTTCTCGAGCGGCACCATGACGTTGCCGCCGTCGGAGAGCCGCTGCCAGTAGCCGCGCAGCAGCGTCGGCGTCGTCGCCGCTGAGGCTGACGGTGATGTTGTTGCCGGGCGTGAAGTCCTGCCCAGGCGGGTTGTCCGCGGCCATCAGGGTGAAGCCGGCGTCGGTCTCGAGCTGGCCGTGCATGATCTTGTCGGCCGCGCCGCCGGTGTCGTTGCCGAAGTCGCCGAAGGTGTTGACGTTAGCTCGCCGCCGAACACGTCCTGGTAGAACTCCAGGGCCTCTGTGCGTTGCCGTCGAAGCTGACGTAGGGGTTGAGTTTCGAAGCCACGGTGTCCTCCCTTGTCCCCATGTCCGCTGCTCACTCCGCACGCTAGACCTGTCCGCCGACAAGGAGAACGGCCCGGACACGAATTATCGTGGCACCCTGAGGGGCACGTCCGGCGGGCACGTGCGCCGCTGGCTACCGTTGGCGCCATGATCGCCGCCTTCAGCATCTCCCCGACCGCCGCGGACGACTCCGGCGGCGTTTCCGAGGCCGTCGCGGCCGCCGTCCGTATCGTCCGCGAGTCCGGCCTCCCCAACGAGACCAACGCCATGTTCACCAACGTCGAAGGCGAGTGGGACGAGGTGATGGCCGTCGTCAAGCGTGCGGTCGACGTCGTCGCGGAGGTGTCGCCGCGGGTCGGCTCGTGCTGAAGGCCGACATCCGTCCCGGCTACGACGGCCAGCGACCGCCAAGGTGCAGCGCGTCGAACAGGCGCTGGAGGCATGACGTCCGCGACCCGGCGCCGGCTCGTCGTCCTCGCCGTCGCTCTCGTCGTCGTGATCGGCCTGGCGGTGGCGGTCCAGCTGCTCCGGGACGGCGACGACGCACCTCCCTCCGGACTCGGCGACGTAGTGACCTACGACGACCTGGACCGGGACCACGTCGAGAGCGAGGTGGACTACCCGCAGTCACCTCCCGTGGGCGGACCGCACGACCCGGTCTGGCAGAACTGCGGGTCTACGACCGGCCGGTGCATGAGGAGAACGCGGTGCACACGCTCGAGCACGGCGCCACGTGGATCACCTACCAGCCGGGACTCTCCGCGGACGAGATCGACAGCCTGGCCGACAAGCTCCCCGAGAAGGGCCTGCTCTCGCCGTACGACGGCCAGGACGCACCGGTGGTCGTCACCGTCTGGGGGGCGCAGCTCGAGCTGGACGGGCCCGACGACCCCCGACTCGACCTGTTCATCGACGAGTACTCCGACGGGCACAACTCACCCGAACCCCAGGCGACCTGCGTGGGTGGCGTCTCGGAGCTCGAGGACTCCGGCAGCAACGCCTGATCACGCCTTCGGGACGCGCATGGCCTGCAGCTGGGTCTCCGAGCCGGTGAACCCCACCGAGCGATAGATCCGGATGGCGAGGTAGTCGGGGTCGGCGACCATCACCAACGTGTCCACCCCCAGCTCGTCGAAGCCGAACCGTCCGGCGTGGTGGACGAGGGTCCCGCACAGCCCGCGGCCCCGGAGGTCGGGATGCGTCATCACGCCCTGGTAGCGGGCGAGCCCCTCGGAGGCCACGAACAGCCCGAGGGATGCGGCGAGCCCGCCGTCGAGGAAGGCACCGAACCACTGGCCGAGCCCCTGCTCGACCAGATGTCGCTCCGCAGCAGCGCGCCGGGTGGCGAAGACCCGCCCGCCATGCAGCTCGCGGTCGGTGAGCGCGAGCTCGACCTGCTGCGCCCAGTCCTCATCGGTCCTGAGGGGCCGGATGGTCGCCTCGGTGTTCGGATGGGCCGGCTCGTGCACCGCCTGTGCGGTCATCACGGTCGACGCTTCGACCCCCATTCCGGCCGCGCGGAAGGGCGCGAGGTCGTCGACCGACCCGTCCGCGCCGTCGACCCCGAAGGTCCGGTGCCCGGCCTCGGGGAACACCCTCTCGAACGCCCGGAGCCATTCGGGCACCTCGTCAGCACCCGCTGGCGCGTCGAGGAGAAGGTAGTTCCCCCAGTAGTAGCCCGGGTTGGCAGGCGTGCGCACCACGAGGTGGTCACCGCGGTCCTCGACCTCGCTGCCCGCCGCCTGCAGCAGCGCGAGGTCGGTCCGCCAGGCCAGGGACCGGAGCTCCATGAAGGCGAACCTACGCAAGGGGTGGCACGATCGTCAGGTGGATTCCGAGACTCGCAGCTACCGCACCGGCGACACCGATACCGTCCGTGACATCACCCGGGACTGTGCCGAGTTCGCGTCCGGTCGTGGCGACGGCCTGCTCCACGTCTTCGTCCCGCACGCCACCGCCGGGCATCGCGATCATCGAGACCGGCGCCGGAAGCGACGACGACCTGCTCGCGGCCCTCGATGACCTGCTCCCCGCCGACGACCGCTGGCGGCACCAGCACGGGACCCCCGGCCACGGCCGGTCTCACGTCATGCCCGCCCTGGTCCCGCCCTACGCCACGGTGCCGGTGATCGACGGCGGCTGGCGCTCGGTACGTGGCAGAGCATCTGCCTGGTCGACCTCAACGTCGACAACGCGGAGCGCGAGGTGCGGCTGTCCTTCCTGCGCGCCGGCTGATCCGGATGAACGACGTCGAAACGCTGCGCGCCGAGCTGGCGGCCCGGCTGACGCCGGCGATGCTCCCGGCGCTGGCCTACACCTCACCCGAGGTGCTGGCCTGGGAGCTGCGGCAGGTCTTCGCCGGAACCTGGACCTGCGTCGGCCGCCTCGACGAGCTCCTGCCGGCGGGCACGACCCAGGCGGCGGTGGCCGTGGGCGACGTGGGTGTGCTCCTGACGAGAGACGACGAGCGGGTCCGGATGTTCGCCAACACCTGCCGGCACCGTGGACACGAGCTGCTCGCGCCGGGCGCCTCGTCGGAGCGGCAGTCGGTTATCTGTCCCTACCATGCCTGGACCTACGACCTGGCCGGTCGCGTGGTCGCCGCCCGCGGATTCCGCGATCTCGAGGGGTTCGAACCCGAGGAGCACGGGCTGGTCGAGCTGCCGGTGACGGTCTGGTGCGGCTGGGTGTTCGGCCACGCGGCGCGGCCGGTCGGCGACCAGAGCGTGCCGGACTTCGCGCGGCACCTCGGGGCGATGGACGGGATCGTCGCGGCGTACCGGCCGCAGGACCTCAGGCTGGGCCGACGGCACGACTACGAGGTGGCCGCGAACTGGAAGGTGGTCGCCGAGAACTACCACGAGTGCTACCACTGCCCGGTGATCCATCCGGAGCTCTGCCGGGTCTCACCGCCGGCCTCGGGCAGCAACTACGACCTGCCGGGGGCCTGGGTCGGCGGGTCGATGGAGCTGGGCCAGGCGGCATGACGACCATGTCGCTGGACGGTCGGTCTCGCGGCCACCCGATCGCCGGGGTCGCGCCGACGACGGTCGAGTACGTCCACCTGCTGCCCAACCTCCTGGTCTCCGCGCACCCCGACTACGTCATGACCCACCGGCTGACGCCGCTCGCGCCGGACCGCACGTCGGTCGAGTGCTGCGTGGTACTTCCCGCCCGACGCGGACGGCGGACCGCCCGACCCGACGTACGCCGTCGACTTCTGGGACCTCACCAACCGTCAGGACTGGGCCGCCTGCGAGTCGGTGCAGCGCGGTCTGGCCAGCCCGCACTTCCGTCCCGGGCCGTTCGCCCCGGACGAGGACGCGGTCGCGCGTTTCGACGGCGTTCTCGCCGGCGCCTACCTCGGGCGTGGCCTCACAGCATCGGCCGACCCTGGTGAGGACCCGACGGGATAGTCCAGTGATGAATGGTCGTGAAGACCGCGTCAGGACAACCACTTGCCACTGGACTACCGAGTGCGCCGACTAGCTGAAGAGCTCGGCGACGAAGACCGCCCGGCCGTCCGGCAGGTGCCGGGACTCGATCTCGCAGGTCCATGACCTGCTCGGTCCGGTCGGCACGGAGCACGGGGACCGCGATCCGGTTGCCCAGGAGCGGGCCCCGGCCGCTGGCCAGGTGCAGGGTCAGGCCGGCGATGTGTGCCTGGTGGTAGCGCGTCGGGATGATGCAGATGAGACGGCTTCCGACCAGCTCACGTGGGTGGCCGTACCCGAGGAGGGAGAGTGCGGTGGGGCTGGCCGCGACGATCTGGTCAGTGTCGTCCGCGGCGATCAGCGCGCGAGTCGAGGTATTGACCGAGACCGGATCCCAGTGGAATGTCCGCGGGTCCGCCGGCGGCGGGTTGCCGATGGGAGCGATCCACGCGTTCGGTGTGCCCCCGGCAGCCTGCTCGCGGACCTGCGCGCACAGCCAGCGCCTCAGCTCCCCGATCTCGGGCTGGGTCGGGGGTGACAGGAGCTTGCCCTGCTCGGCCAGCCGGACCGCGATCTGCAGCATCTCGTCGAGGACGTCGAAGTCGGCAGCGGCCGCTTCGGGAAGGTCGAGGAACACCCGCTCGGCCGAGACCCGCGGCTCGAGCGCCTCGGCCATGATCGCCTCGGGCTCGTCTCCGAGCTCGGGGGACGGGATCTGCTCGAACAGCACGCTCATCGCCGCGCTGGCCGCGGCGTGCTCGTCGATGGCGGACGCATCCTCCTCGAGCCGGGTGAGGAGCAGCTCACGCAGGAGCCCGGCCGCGTGCTCCTGCCAGGCGGCGTGCATCAACAGTGGCACGTTGGCCAGCTCGACGCGCAGGGTGGACGGGTGCGCCGGACGGCGGGCGGGAGGGAGCTGGCCGGTGGCGCCCGACGGCTCGGCTGGCGGCGGGTCGGCGATCTCGAACCACACCACCTTCCCGTCCTCGTCGTGGTGGGCGCCCCACTGGTCGACCACCTCGGTGACCATGTGCAACCCCCGTCCGGTCCCGGCGGCCCGGGAGTAGTCGCGGGGGTGCGGTAGGTGCGCGCTGCCGTCGGCAAGCTCGACGCGGACGGAGGAGGGCGCGAGGATGACGCGGAGCCGCATCTCCGTCCCGGCATGGACGAGCGCGTTGGTGACGATCTCGCTGAGCGCGAGGGCTGCGGCGTCGACGGCCTCCTCCGAGGCTTCTCCTGGCAGCGCGTCTCGCAGGAGCCTGCGCGCCTTCCCGGCGCTGCTGGGCAGCGCCGGGAGGCATCTGATCGACGGCCACCTGGGTCCCCATGACCCGACCATCCTTGCCTGCGGGCTGGTCTTTGGGAAGGATCCGGCCCCCCAGAGGACGTGTGCTCGAACATATGTTCGAAATCGCGCTATGCTCGGTGGATGGCCACCTACGTCGCTCCTCCCGGCTGGCCGCCCCAGGTCCGCCCACCCGATGCCCCCGGCTGGGAGCACACGGCCGCCAACTGGCTCCTGGACATCTGTCCGCCCGAGTACCGCGCCCACGGCGCGTTGCGCCGCCACGTCGTGGTGCTCGCCCGCTTCGCGGTGCTCCACGTCGAGGCTTCCCAGGCCGCCTGCCGGCGCGGGCTGAGCGAGGCGCGGTCCGAGCTGCGCGACGTCGTGGTCCCCGAGGTCGTGGAGGCTGCGGTCCAGACCTTCCAGCGCGAAGAGGCGCGCCTGCGTCGCCGTACGCCGAGCGGTCGGACTGGTCGAGGAGGCGCTGCGTGGCCGGAGGTACGTCGCCCGCCTGTAGCCTCGCCCACCATGCACGGCTACTCGAGCGTCGCCCTGGTCGACCGCCGGGGATGGATCCTGTTCCAGGAGCGGGACGAGCACCCGGTCATCGACCCGGAGAAGTGGGGATTCCCGGGCGGTGGTGTCGAAGACGGCGAGACGTTCGAGGCCGCCGCCTACCGCGAGCTCGCCGAGGAGACCGGCGTTCGGCTCGAGGGCGGACTGGAGCTCTTCGGCGAGTTCGTCTGTCGCTGTGGAGCGTGCGGCGACTGCCCCTTCGCGGTCTACGCGGTGTCGGTCGACCTGACCGACGACGACATCGAGTGCCACGAGGGTCGCCAGATGGTGTTCGTCGAGCCGGCCCGCGCGCTGGGCCTCGACCTGACGGCGTCGGCGGCACTCGCGCTCCCGGTCTTCCTCGCAGTCCGACGTCTACCGAAGGATGACGTCATGAGCTTCCGCGTGATCCCGGTGCCCGCCTACGGCTGCGAGGACGTGGCGGTGGCCACCCACGGCCCGGACGAGGGCGCGGTCTTCACCGGCACCGAGGACGGCAGCATCTGGCGCCTCCGGGACGAGGGCCGGCAGGTCGACCGGGTCGCGCAGACCGGTGGCCGCCCGCTCGGCATCGAGTACGACGGCGACGGCCGGCTCGTGGTCTGCGACGCCACCCGCGGCCTGCTCCGCGTCGACCCGGCAACCGGTGACGTCGAGACGCTGGCCGACACGGTGGAGGGCACCCCGATCCTGGTGTGCAACAACGCCGCGATCGCCGCCGACGGCACGATCTGGTTCAGCGACTCCTCGGCCGTCCACACCCTCGACCGGTGGAAGGACGACTTCATCCAGGTCACGGCCACCGGCCGCCTCCTCCGCCGCGACCCGGACGGAACGGTCGAGGTCGTGATGAGCGGTCTGGCGTTCGCCAACGGGGTCGCCCTGGGCGGTGACGAGGCCTTCGTGGCGGTCGCCGAGAGCAGCACCCGCCGGGTGGCGCGCCACTGGATCGCGGGCGACCGCGCGGGCGAGCGCGACTTCCTGGTCGAGGACCTGCCCGGCTACCCCGACAACATCGCCCGGGGCAGCGACGGCCTGATCTGGGTGGCCATCGGGTCACCCACCGACCCGGTCGTCGAGAAGGTGATGAAGGGGCCGCGCTGGCTGCGGCGCCAGGTGACGAAGATCCCCGAGAAGCTGCAGCCGAAGGAGAAGCAGCGGGCCTGGGTGCAGGCCTACGACGACGCGGGCACCCTGGTCCACGACTGCGACGTCGACACCCGCGACTTCCACATGGTCACCGGCGTCCGGGAGCACGCCGGCAGGGTCTGGATGGGCAGCCTGCACGAACGAGGCGTTGCGGTCCTCGACCTATAGACTCGCCGCCATGGGCCACCTCGAGTCGATCACGACCCCGCGGGACCTGCGCGACCTCTCCGACGACCAGCTCGACCTGCTGGCCAGCGAGATCCGCGACCTCCTCGTCGCGACCTGCTCCCGCACCGGCGGACACCTCGGCCCCAACCTCGGCGTCGTCGAGCTCACCCTGGCCATCCACCGGGTCTTCGACTCCCCGCGTGACCGGGTGGTCTTCGACACCGGCCACCAGTCCTACGTCCACAAGCTCCTGACCGGCCGCCGGGCCGAGTTCGACCGGCTCCGCCAGGAGGGCGGCCTGAGCGGCTACCCGAGCCAGGCCGAGTCCGACCACGACATCGTCGAGAACTCCCACGCCTCCACCGCCCTCAGCTACGCCGACGGGCTGGCCAAGGCCTACGCCATCCGTGGCGAGGACCGCCACGTCGTGGCCGTCATCGGCGACGGCGCCCTCACCGGCGGCATGGCCTGGGAGGCGCTGAACAACATCGCCATCGCCCGCGACAGCAAGCTGGTGATCGTCGTCAACGACAACGGCCGGTCCTACACGCCCACGATCGGCGGCCTCGCCAACGCGCTCACGACGCTGCGCACCAACCCCCGCTACGAGCAGGTCCTCGACCTGGTCAAGAAGCGGCTGACCGCGGTCCGCGGCGTCGGCCCGGCGGCGTACGACGTCCTCCACGCCATGAAGAAGGGCATGAAGGACGCCATTGCCCCACAGGGGCTCTTCGAGGACCTCGGTCTCAAGTACGTCGGCCCCATCGACGGCCACGACCGGGTGGCGATGGAGCAGACGCTCGCCCAGGCCAAGCGGTTCGGCGGGCCCGTCATCGTGCACGCCATCACCCGCAAGGGCTTCGGCTACGACGCCGCCGAACGGCACGAGGCCGACCAGTTCCACTCGCCCCAGCCCTTCGACATCGAGACCGGCGAGGAGAACCCGCGCGGCCAGATCTGGACCGACGTCTTCGCCGACGAGATCGTCCGCATCGGCCATCGTCGCCAGGACGTGGTCGCGATCACCGCCGCCATGATGCACGTGGTGGGGCTCGACGACTTCGAGGCCAGGTTCCCCGAGCGCACGTTCGACGTCGGCATCGCCGAGCAGCATGCCGCGACCAGCGCTGCCGGGCCTCGCGATGGGCGGCCTGCACCCGGTCGTCGCGGTCTACTCCACGTTCCTCAACCGCGCCTTCGACCAGGTCCTCATGGACGTCGCGCTGCACCGGTGCGGCGTGACGTTCGTGCTCGACCGGTCCGGGGTCACCGGCGACGACGGCGCCAGCCACAACGGCATGTGGGACATGTCGGTGCTCCAGGTCGTTCCCGGCCTGCGGATCGCCGCCCCGCGCGACGCCGCCCGGCTCCGCGAGCTGCTCAACGAGGCCGTGGAGGTCGACGACGCACCCACCGTCGTCCGCTTCCCGAAGGGCCCGCCTCCCGAGGACATCGAGGCCGTCGGCAAGGCCGGGGGAGCCGACGTGCTCGTCCGCAGCGGCACCCGCGACGTGCTGATCGTCGCCGCGGGCGCGATGGCCGCGACCGCCGTCGACGTCGCCGGTCGCCTCGAAGCGCAGGGGATCGGTGTCACCGTCGTCGACCCGCGATGGGTCAAGCCGGTCGACCCCGCCCTCGTCGAGCTGGCCCGCGACCACCGCCTGGTCGTCAGCATCGAGGACAACGGCCGGGTGGGAGGCTGCGGCGCTGTCCTGCTCCAGACCCTCAACGACGCCGGCGTCCACACGCCGTTCCGGCTGCACGGCATCCCCCAGGAGTTCCTCGGCCACGCCAAGCGGGCGGCCATCCTCGAGCGGATCGGGCTGACGCCCCAGGCGCTGGCGCTGGGCATCGTCGAGGACGTCACCGCGCTCGGTGAGGGTCGCTCCCTTGTGGATGCCGACCACACCCCCTGACCTGAGCCCCTGGCGGCGGGCCGTCGTGCCCGTCGCGCTGGTCCCGCTGCTGCTCGCCGGGTGCTCCGCCGACGAGGCGCCTGCACCCGCCGACCGGCCCCGCCACGAGCGGAAGGCGGAGAAGAAGGAGCGCCTCGGCGACAACCCGACGTGACGCCCGCCCTGGCCAGGACCCTCCGCGAACGGGCCGCCGCCGTGCGCAGCTCCGACCAGGCAGCGTTCCTCGCGGGCGTCGCCCGCGGCGACGCCTCCTTCGTCGCCGACCAGACGACGTACCTCGCCAACCTCGACCAGCTGCCGCTGGCCCGCTTCGGCTACGCGCTGGAGCCCGCCAGCGTGGCCCGGGCCGGGCGCGGCTACTGGGCCACGGTCGAGGTGACCATGCAGCTCGACGGGTACGACGCGCGGCCGGTCGTGACCCCCGACCGCTACCTCTTCACCCCGCAGGGCAAGGGGCGGTACGCCGTCGCCTCGGTGACCGACCGCGCGTGGGAGTCGGGCAACGAGCTGGATCCGCAGCCCTGGGACCTCGGGCCGATCATCGTGCGGACCGGCAACCGGCGTGCTCGGGGTGTTCGACGCCGGCAGCGAGGCGTCCGCCGGCGCGGTGGTGGCCGAGGTCGAGGAGGGCGTCTCCGCGGTCGCCGCGGAGATCCCCTACGAGTGGGACGACGGGGTCGTCCTCTACGCGCTCGACGACCCGACCTTCCTCGTCCGGCCTCGACAGCGTGCCCGGATCCGATCCCGCTCAGCCTCGACGCGGTGTCGTTCGAGGTCATGGCGCGTCCGGACGCGCGGCAGGTCGCGAGCACCCGCTTCGTGCTCAACCCCGACGTGGTCGCGCGGCGCCGGGGCGGGCCGCGGACGGCTGATCCGGCACGAGCTCACCCACGTCGCCCTCGGGTCCCGCGCGGACGATGTGCCCACCTGGCTCAGCGAGGGGCTGGCCGAGTACGTCTCCGTCCGTCCCATGGCGCCGGAGGACCGGGCGATCTCCGGAGCCGCGCTGGCCGCGGCGAAGGCCGGGCTGACCGCGCTGCCGTCCGACCGTGACTTCGTCGGACCCGCATCGGAGGCCGGCTACGGGATCGCCTGGTGGACTTGCGAGTACCTCGCCTCGGCCTACACCGAGTCGATCCTGTGGAGCCTCCTGGACGCCATGCCCGAGGGACGTCCCGACGACGTCCTCCAGGACCTGCTCGCCCTGGACGAGGCAGGGCTGGCCCGCCGGGCCGGCGACCTGATGCTCGACACCTACCGGCCCGAGCCAGAGCCGAGACCGTCGAAGTCCCCCTCGAACTCCCCGCGGAAGTCGGACTAGCTCAGATCACTCTCACCGGCGTCCGCCGAACCGTGAAGTTCCACACCCGCAGCGACATCGCCCGGCTCAGCCGGATGCAACCGTGGGACCGGTCGAAGTTGGTGCCGAGGTACCAGTCGGGGTGGATCTGGCGGCCGTTCGACCGGTAGGTCGGGATCTGGTGAAAGCCGATCCCGCACGGAGCGAAGCGGACGAAGTTGTTCAGCCACACCTGCCCGCTGGTGGTCGTGTTGCGCTTGATCCGGGCGGCGCGGCCGCAGTACGAGCCGGTGGCGTGCCGGCCCTTCGACAGCTCCGCGGGCAGGTCGATCACACCGCCCTGGGCGATGACGCCGCCTTTCGGGCCCACCAACCAGACCCAGTTCTGCGCCTGGCTGAGCACGATCCGGCGACCGGTGCCCGAGCCCTTGGGGACCGGCCGAAGGTCGCAGCGCCGGGCATCTCCCCGGTGGAGCCGGGCGCGAACCGGCTCGGTCAGCCTCCCGGTCTGCGCCATGCCGTGCCGCGACTGGAAGCGCACCACCGCCGACCGGGTCCTCGGGCCGACCGTGCCGCTCGCGGGGCCGGCGTTGCAGTGAAGAGCGTTGAGGCGTCGCTGGGCCTTCGCGACCCAGGGTCGGCCGCATCCGCCGGAGCGGGCAGGTACACCAGGGCGCACGCGGTGAGGAGCGCAAGCATGCGAACGGGCATCCGGGGACGCTGCAGGCGGGGGCAAGCGGGACGGGGCATGGGAATAGTGTGGGCCGCGCCCGGCTCCGACGCCTACTCCCCGACCAGGACGGAAGGACTTCGCGTGACCCAGGAACCCCGTCCCGTGCACATCGTCGACGACGTGCCCGAGCTCGAGACCGGCTCGAAGCCGACGATGGTGCTGGTCCTCGACGGGTTCCTCGACGCCGGCAGCGCGGCAGCCATGGCGGTGCGGCACCTGGTGGGCCTCTCCGAAGGCCGTGTCGTCGCCACCTTCGACGTCGACCAGTTCCACGACTACCGGGCACGTCGCCCGCCGATGTCCTTCGTGCGCGACCACTACGCGGCGTACGACGCCCCGCGCCTGGTCGTCCGGCTGCTCCGCGACAGCGGGGACACGCCCTACCTCCTCCTCCACGGACCCGAGCCGGACAACCGGTGGGAGGCCTTCGCCCGCGCGGTGATCGAGGTGGTCGAGCGGTTCGGTGTGGGCCGGGTCGTCAGCATGGGCTCGGTGCCGATGGCGGTGCCGCACACCCGGCCGATCGCGATCACCCACCACGCCAACAACCGCGAGCTGCTCACCGGTGAGAGTCCCTGGCGCGGCGAGCTCCGGATCCCCTCCAGCGCCCAGGCGCTCCTCGAGATCCGGCTGGGGGAGCACGGCCACGACGCCATGGGCTTCGTCGCCCACGTCCCCCACTACCTCGCCCAGCTCGACTACCCGAAGGCGTCGCTCTCCCTGCTGGAGCAGGTCGAGCTCGCGGGCCGGCTGACGATCGACCTGACCGAGCTGCAGACGGAGGCGGAGGAACGGGAGGCCGAAGTCGCGCGCTACCTCGCGGCCAACGAGGAGGTCGCCGACGTGGTCGCCGCCCTCGAGCAGCAGTACGACGCCTTCGAGCGCGCCGAGGAGTCCGGCACCAGCCTGCTGGCGACGAACCAGCCGCTGCCGACCGGAGAGGAGATCGGCGAGCAGTTCGAGCAGTTCCTCGCCGGCCTCGACGGGCCGGGCGAGGTCCGGCCGACGGTCCGGCCGACGACGCCGACCCGGAGGACTGACGTGCCGGCATCCGCCGAGGAGCTCGTCGAGCTGCTCAGCCTCGAGGTCATCGACACCAACCTCTTCCGGGGCCGCCAGCCCGACACCGACCGGCAGCGGGTCTTCGGCGGCCAGGTGGCGGCCCAGGCGCTGATCGCCGGCGTCCGGACCGTCGACCCGGCCTACCGGGTGCACTCCCTGCACTCCTACTTCCTGCTGCCGGGCGACACGGCGGTGCCGATCGTCTACGACGTCGAGCAGCTGCGCGACGGACGCTCGTTCGCCACCCGCAGGGTGGTGGCCCGCCAGCACGGGCGGCCGATCTTCTACCTCACCGCGAGCTTCCAGAGGGACGAGCAGGGCTTCGAGCACCAGGACGTGATGCCCGACGTCGCCCCTCCGGAGGAGGGCCTCGACTTCGCGGAGCTGGCGCGTTCGCGGGGCGGCGCCGAGAGCGATGCCTTCGTGCGCGAGTGGGCGGCGCTGGACGTGCGGTACATCGGCAACTCTCGACGCGGCCTCGAGGAGGATCCCGATCACCCCGCGAAGGCCCGGCTGTGGATCCGGGTCAACGGGCAGCTGTCCGACGACCCGATGGAGCACCTCGCGACGTTCACCTACGCCAGCGACATGACCCTCCTCGGTGCGACGCTCGTGCCGCACGGGGTGAACATCTCCACGCCCGGCCTGCAACCCGCCTCGCTGGACCACGCCGTGTGGTTCCACCGGCCCTTCCGGGCCGACGAGTGGTGGCTCTACGACCAGCACTCCCCGTCTGCCTCCGGCGCCCGCGGCCTGGCCCTGGCCCGGGTGTTCACCCAGGACGGCCGGCTGGTCGCGACCGTCGCGCAGGAGGGCCTGATCCGGCTGCGCGACGCCTGAGCCATCGGCTTATAGCACTACAACAATGTAGTTTCCAGACAGACACGCCGCGCGCCGGTTACGGTTGAGCACTTTTGTGGCGGCTGAACCCTTCTGTTGTCAATGTGACACGGGGGGTGCCGTCCTGACGTGGAGGTGCCGCCGTGAGGGCCACGAGGAGACTGAGCGCGCTGACCGCGGTCGCGACGGGAGTCGCGGCTCGTCCGTCGTGCTGGGCGCCGCTCCGGCGCACGCCGCCCCGGAGAACGACTACGAGATGCCCTTCCCGTGCGGGCAGGCGTGGACCGGCACCACCCGGGCCACCCACAGCCCGAGCAGCCGGGCCGTCGACTGGAACCGCCCGGACGACATCGGCGACCCGGTCGTCGCCTCGGCGCCGGGAACGGTGTCGGTCGCCACCCACAGCTCGAGCGGCTACGGCAACTGGGTGCGGGTCGCACACGCCAACGGCGAGTCCACGATCTATGCCCACCTGCAGTCGCTGGCGGTGAAGGTGGGTCAGACCGTCGACCAGGGCGCGATGCTCGGCGCGCTCGGCACCTCGGGCAACTCCACCGGCCCGCACCTGCACTTCGAGGAGCGCAACAGCCAGGGCGTGCTGTGGCCGTGGTTCGGCGGCAAGTCGTTCGTGTTCGGGACCACTCCCACCTCCGGCAACTGCGTGGACGTGCCGACTGGCCGGCAACTGGATCGTGGGGAAGGCCGCAGAAGTCGGTGTCTACCGCCGCGCCGTCGCGTCGGAGTTCCGGATCCGGCGCCCGGGCGAGCCGGCCATGGTGATCAGGTTCGGCACCTCGACCGACCAGCCGGTGCCGGGGGACTGGGACGGCAACGGCCGGCTCAACGTGGGCGTGCGGACGCCGTCGACCCGGACCTTCCACCTGCGCACCCCGGCGGGGATCACGCACGTCGTGTTCGGCCTGATCGCGGACGTCCCGGTCGCGGGCGACTGGGACGGCGACGGACTCACGGACCTCGGTGTGTGGCGCGCGAACGCCCACAAGTTCCGGCTCCGGGCCGCGGACGGCACCATCACCGATGCGTACCTCGGGGACGCGAACGACCTTCCCGTGACCGGTGACTGGAACGGCGACAAGCGCACGGACGTCGGGGTCTTCGACC
Organism: uncultured Actinomycetota bacterium; assembly: GCA_963848795.1. Taxonomy (GTDB): domain Bacteria; phylum Actinomycetota; class Actinomycetes; order Propionibacteriales; family Nocardioidaceae; genus Nocardioides. The sequence continues at coordinate 20,003 of CAWKEX010000014.1, read as the reverse complement.
AGGCGACGGCCACCTTCACCCTGCGCATCGTCGACAGCGACGGGCTCGCCTGGACCGCCCAGATCCCCTTCGGCGACTCCAACGACCTGCCCGTGACGGCCGACTGGGACGGCAACGGCCGCACCGACGTGGGCGTCTGGGACCCGGGCACCGGCACGTTCTCGCAACGCCGTGCCCCGACGCCGATGGCGGCGCGGGCGACCGCGGTGACCCAGGTGCGGTTCGGCCGGGCCCGCTGACCGCGGCCGCGCGACCTCAGGTGAGGAAGCCGCGCAGCAGGGCGGTGGTTCCGGCGAGGTGCTCGGCCATCGCGCGCCGGGCTGCTTCGGCGTTGCCGTCGAGCACGGCGTCGACGATGAGCGTGTGCTGGGCATTGGAGTGCTCGATGTTCCGCTCGAGCAGCGGGATCGCGTCGAGCATCTCGTTGAGGCGCATCCGTACGTCGGCGACTGCGGCCGTCAGCGACGCGGAGCCGGTGACCTCGGCGATGGCCAGGTGCAACCGGGAATCCATCCGCCGGTAGTCGCTCGCCCTCGCCGCCTCACACTCCTCGAGCCGACTCCGGAGATGCAACCGCTCGCTCTGGCTGAGTGCGGCTCCTGCCGCCGCCTCCGCCGCTCCCACCTCGAGCACGTCCCGGAGCAGCACCGCGTCGTCGAAGTCCGGGCGCATCTTCTCCGCGGTACGCCGAGCGTCTCCCCGGCTCCGGCGCGGCGGCTGCTCGGCACGCACGAACGTGCCGCCGTAGCGGCCCCGACGAGACTCGACGTAGCCGGCGTCCGCCAGTGCCCGGATCGCCTCCCGCAGCGTCTCCCGGGCCACCTTGAACCGGGAGGCGAGCTCGCGCTCGGAGGGCAGCCGCTCGCCCGGCGCGACGACCCCGAGCTTGATCGCCTGGAGCAGCCGCTCGACCGTCTCCTCGAACGCGTTCCCCTCACGCACGGGGCGGAAGACGGCCTCGTCGGCGCGGGTCAGCGCGGCGTCCTCGGGCAGCCCTTCGCTGGTCACGTTCCGGCCCTCGGCTAGAGCGGCGTCACATAGGCGGCCGAGATGCCTCCGTCGACCACGAACGTCGATGCCGTCATGAACGACGAGTCGTCGCTGGCCAGGAACGCCACGGCTGCGGCCATCTCCTCCGGCTCGCCGAAACGCCCCAGGGGCACGTGCACCAGCCGGCGCTGCGCGCTCACGGCGTCCGCGGCGAACAGTTCCTGGAGCAGCGGCGTGTTCACCGGACCCGGACACAGCGCGTTGACCCGGACGCCCTGCCGGGCGAACTGGACACCGAGCTCGCGCGACATCGAGAGCACCCCACCCTTGGAGGCGCTGTAGGAGATCTGCGAGGTGGCGGCGCCCATCACCGCAACGAACGAGGCGGTGTTGATGATCGACCCCTTGCCCTGCTCGAGCATGTACGGCAGCACGGCCTTGCAGCAGTGGTAGACCGAGGTCAGGTTGACCTCCTGCACGCGTCGCCAGGCATCGATCCCGGTGTCGAGGATCGACTCGTCCTCCGGAGGAGAGATCCCGGCGTTGTTGAACGCGACGTCCACGCTCCCGTAGGTGCTGTTCGCCTGCTCGAAGAGGTGCTCCACCGCCGCGGCGTCGGTCACGTCCACCTCGACGAACAGCCCGTCCACCTCCTTGGCGGCGAGTGGCCCGCCGGTGGTGTCGAGGTCGGCCACGACCACCCGGGCGCCTTCGGAGGCGAGTCGTCGTACGGCCGCGATCCCGATGCCGCTCGCACCGCCGGTGACCACGGCCACCCGGTCCACGAGCCGGCGGCACACTACGTCCGTGGCGGTCATGTCACTCCTCCGTCGAGATGAAGACGTTCTTGGTCTCGGTGAAGGCGGCCACCGCGTCCGGCCCGAGCTCACGGCCGAGCCCGGACTGCTTGTAGCCGCCGAACGGCGTCGAGTAGCGGACCGATGCGTGGGAGTTCACCGAGAGGTTCCCGGCCTCCACCCCCCTCGACACCCGGATCGCCCGGCCGACGTCACGGGTCCAGATCGAGCCGGACAGGCCGTACTCGCTGCGGTTCGCGATCCGGACCGCGTCCTCCTCGTCCTCGAAGGGCACCACGGAGACCACCGGACCGAAGATCTCCTCGACCAGGCTCGGGTGGTCGGGGGCGGTCGGCGCCAGCACGGTCGGCGCGAACCAGAACCCGGCACCCTCCGGAGCCGAGCCCCGGAACGCGACCGGCGCGTCGCTCGTCACGTACGACGCCACCTTCTCGCGATGCTGCGACGAGATCAGTGGACCCATCTCCGTGGCCTCGTCGCCAGGATCCCCGACGGCCACCGCCTTCACCGCCGGCTCGAGCAGTCCCATGAACCGGTCGTACGCCGACTTCTGGACCAGGATCCGCGACCTGGCGCAGCAGTCCTGTCCCGCGTTGTCGAACACGCCGCTCGGGGCACTCGCTGCCGCCAGCTCGAGGTCAGCGTCCGCGAACACGATGTTCGCGCTCTTTCCGCCGAGCTCGAGCGTCACCCGCTTCACCTGTTCGGCGCAGCCGGCCATGATCCGCTTGCCGACCTCGGTGGAGCCGGTGAAGACCAGCTTCCGCACCGCAGGGTGCGTGACGAAGCGCTCGCCCACCACCGACCCCTTGCCGGGCACCACGGTGAACACGCCCTCCGGCACTCCCGCCTCGAGGGCCAGCTCGCCGATCCGGATCGCGGTGAGGGGCGTCATCTCCGCCGGCTTGAGGACGACGGTGTTACCCCCGGCCAGCGCAGGACCGAGCGCCCAGCCGAGGATCGGCATCGGGAAGTTCCAGGGCACGATGACGCCGACCACGCCGAGCGGTTCCTGGAAGGTCACGTTGATCCCACCGGCGACGGGGATCTGCTGGCCGATCAGTCGCTCCGGTGCCGCTGAGTAGTAGTGCAGGACGTCGCGGACGTTGCCCGCCTCCCAGCGGGCGTTGCCGATGGTGTGCCCCGCATTGGCCACCTCCAGCCGCGCCAGGTTCTCCAGGTCTCGGTCGACCGCCTCGGCGAACCGGCGCAGCAGCCGGCCCCGGTCGTCCGGCGCCATCGCCCGCCAGGCCGGCAGTGCCGAGGACGCGCGGTCGATCGCGAGGTCGGTCTCCTCGACCCCGGCGAGCCGAACCGACTCGACCACGTCCTCGGTGGCCGGGTTGATCACGTCGTACGTCGTCGTCACGGCGCTGCCTCCACTCGATCGCTTGCCACCCGCGTCAACGCCTCGAACAGGCGCAGGTCGTCGGGATCCTCCTCGGGGTGCCACTGCACGCCCAGCACCCATCGCGCGCCCGGCAGCTCGACGGCCTCGACCAACCCGTCCTCAGCCCACGCCGTCGGTACCAGCCGCGTGCCCTGCTCCGACAGGCCTTGGCGGTGGTAGCAGGGCACCGTCAGGTCGTCGCCCAGGATCTCGGCCACCAGGCTCCCCGGCGCGGTCGTCACCCTCGTCTTCCCGAAGACACCGACCGACGGCCGGTGTCCGGTGTGCCCGAGCTCGTCGGGGAGGTGCTGACGCACCGTCCCGCCGAGCGCGACCGTGAGCAGCTGTGCGCCCCGGCAGATCCCGAGCACCGGCAGGTCCCGGTCCAGGGCGGCCGTGAGGAGCCGCCGTTCGTGCTCGTCCCGGTCCGGGCGGGTGATCACGGTCTCCGGATGGGGATCGGCGCCGTACGACGCCGGGGTGATGTCCGCACCGCCGATCAGCATCAGGCCGTCGAGGGCGTCGACGACGTGCTCGTCGGTGCCCACCGGGGGCAGCAGCAACGGCGTTCCGCCCGCCCGCGTCACCGCGTCGAGGTAGACCCGACCCACGACCGCCGCCGGTCTGCTCCACGTCCCCCACGAGGCTTCCTCGAGATAGGTGGACAGGCCGATCCGCGGGCGACGGAGCTCAGAGGCGCTCGAAGCCACGAGAACGCTCCCAGTCCGTCACGGCAGCGTCGAAGGCGTCGAGCTCGACCCGCGCCGCGTTGACGTAGTGGTCGACCACCTCGTCGCCGAAGACCTTGCGGGTCAGCTCCGATGCGCCGAACTTGTCGGCCGCGTCGCGCAGGGTGTGCGGGACGTGCGCCACGTCGGAGTTGTAGGCATTTCCCTCGAAGGCCGGTTCGAGGGGCAGCTCGTTCTCGACGCCGTGGAGCCCGGCCGCGATCAGCGCGGACACCGCGAGGTACGGGTTGACGTCGGCGCCGGGCACGCGGTTCTCCAGGCGCAGGGACTCCCCGTGGCCGACCACGCGGAGCGAGCAGGTGCGGTTGTCCAGCCCCCAGGCGATCCCGGTCGGGGCGAAGCTGCCCTCCACGAACCGCTTGTAGGAGTTGATGTTCGGCGCGAAGAAGTAGGTGAGCTCCTCCATGCACGCGATCTGGCCGGCGAGGAAGTGCTCCATCAGCGGCGAGAAGCCGTGCTCCCCGTCCCCGGCGAAGACGGGCTCGCCGGACTTGGAACGCAGGCTGAAGTGGATGTGGCAGGAGCTGCCCTCGCGCTCGTCGTACTTCGCCATGAAGCTGACGCTCTTGCCGTGGTTGGCGGCGATCTCCTTGGCACCGGTCTTGTAGAGCGAGTGGTTGTCGCAGGTGGTCAGCGCCTTGTCGTACTTGAACCCGATCTCGTGCTGACCGAGGTTGCACTCGCCCTTCGCGGTCTCCACGTAGAGCCCCGCTCCGGCCATCCCGTTGCGGATGTCGCGCAGCAGGGCTCGACCCGCCCGGTGCCGAGCATCGAGTAGTCGATGTTGTACTGGCTGCTGGCCTCGAGGTCCCGGTAGCCGCGCTTGTTCGCCTCCTCGTAGGAGTCGTTGAAGATCAGCAGCTCGAGCTCGGTGGCGGCGTACGCGTCGAACCCCAGGTCGTCCAGGCGCTGCAGCTGGCGGCGCAGGATCTGCCGCGGCGAGGCCAGCACGGGCGACTCGTCGAGCCACTCGACGTCGCACAGCACCAGGGCGGTGGCCGGGTGCCAGGGGATCAACCGCAGCGTGGTGAAGTCGGGATGCATCAGCAGGTCGCCGTACCCGCGCTCCCAGGACGACATCGAGTAGCCGTCCACGGTGTTCATGTCGACGTCGACGGCCAGCAGGTAGTTGCAACCCTCGGTGCCGTGCGCGGCCACCTCGTCCATGAAGTAGCGGGCGGCGCACCGCTTGCCCTGCAGCCGGCCCTGCATGTCGGTGATCGCGACGAGGACGGTGTCGATGTCACCGGCATCGACGAGCTTCCCGAGCTGGTCCAGCGTCAGCATTCCTGGATTGTTCGGTGACCTGCCCATCGGAACCCCTCTTGAATCTATTGGCCTGAATGCAGTCCATTTGCCGTTCATCGAACACCCGCCCTCGCCGGGCTGTCAATGATCCTCCGGCGCCCGGAGCGGCCCGGAGGATCTCTTGACAGCAACGGCCATCGGCGTACATTCATCGATTACCGAGTAATGGTCCACGAACAAACCAATCGCGCCGAGGCTTCTCGGGATGCCGGAGGAGACCGGAGGGATCATGAGCAGCAGCGAGCGCCGACACGTGCACGGCGTGGACTACGAGGGCGTCGGCAAGGACTACCTCCAGAAGCGACAGCTTCAGCAGGGTGCCGCGGGCTGGGTCCTGCTCGCCGGTCTCGGCGTCGCCTACGTGATCTCCGGTGACTTCGCCGGCTGGAACTTCGGCCTGGCCGAGGGTGGCTGGGGCGGGCTGCTCATCGCCACCATCCTGATGGCGACGATGTACACCTGCATGGTGTTCGGGCTCGCCGAGATGGCCTCCGCGATCCCGGTCGCCGGCGCCGGCTACGGCTTCGCCCGCCGGGCGCTCGGGCCCGCTGGGCGGGTTCGCCACCGGCATCGCGATCCTGATCGAGTACGCCATCGCCCCCGCGGCGATCGCGGTGTTCATCGGGGGGTACGTCGAAGCGCTGGGCCTGTTCGGGCTGACCGCCGGCTGGCCGATCTACCTCGCGTGCTACCTGATCTTCGTGGGCATCCACATGTGGGGCGTCGGCGAGGCGCTGAAGGTGATGTTCCTGATCACCGGCGTCGCGATGGTCGCGCTGGTCGTCTTCGTCGTGGTGATGATCCCGCAGTTCGACCCGTCGAACCTCTTCGACATCGAGCCCACCGGCGCAGCCGGCGCCAGCGACTTCCTGCCCTACGGCTTCGCCGGCGTCCTGGCCGCGCTCGTCTACGGCATCTGGTTCTTCCTCGCGGTCGAAGGTGTCCCGCTCGCGGCCGAGGAAGCACGCGACCCGCGTCGCGACATGCCGAAGGGCATCATCACCGCGATGGGTGTGCTCCTGGTGACAGCGGCGCTGATCCTGCTCACCGCGCCCGGTGGTGCGGGCAGCTCGGTGATCCAGGAGTCCGACAACCCGCTTCCACTGGCCGTCCGCACCGCCCTCGGTGAGGACAGCGTCGTCGCGGAGTTCATCAACTACGTCGGGCTGGCCGGGCTGATCGCGAGCTTCTTCTCGATCGTGTTCGCCTACTCACGCCAGCTGTTCGCGCTCTCCCGCGCCGGATACCTGCCGCGCTGCCTGTCCGTGACCAACGCCCGCAAGACCCCGCACCTGGCGCTGATCGTGCCCGGCACGATCGGCTTCATCCTGGCCACGTGGACCCAGGACGGCGCACTGCTGATCAACATCGCGGTGTTCGGCGCGACCGTCTCCTACGTGCTCATGATGGTGTCGCACATCGTGCTGAGGGTGCGTCAGCCGGAGCTGGAGCGGCCCTACCGCACGCCCGGCGGGATCGCGACGACCGGCGTCGCCCTGGTCCTGGCCGTCGCCGCAGTGATCGCCACCTTCCTCGTCGACGAGGTCGCGGCCGGCTGGACCGCGGCGATCTTCGTCGCCGCGTCTGGCCTACTACTGGTTCTACAGCCGGCACCGGTTGGTCGGAACCGCGCCGGAAGAGGAGTTCGAGGCGATCAGCCGCGCGGAGGAGGAGCTCGCCTAGAGGCGGGTGGCGCGACCCAGCAGGTGCGGGGAGCCGTCCTTCGGGCTGGTCAGCGAGAACGTGTGGCCGTCGCCGGTCGCGGCGGTGCCGAAGGACACCGTGCCCGGGCAGCAGGATCGGCTTCTTGAAGGCCACCTCGACCCGGACGGCGTCCGGGCAGCCGGTTCTCGATCGCCGCGATGCACCGCGCCTTGCTCCACATGCCGTGCGCGATCTGGCGGGGGAAGCCGAGCGCCTTCGCGGTGAGCGGGTAGAGGTGGATCGGGTTGCGGTCGCCGGACACCGCGGCGTACCGACGCCCGAGGTCGGCCGGCAGCCGCCACTCGGCCCCGCCCTGCGGGCATGTCCGTGAACTGCAGGCCGGGATCGGCGTCGTCGGAGCCCCGGCCCCGACGGAGGTACGTCGACGTCGACTCCCAGACGAGCTCCCCGCCCACCCTGGCCTCGGTGACGAAGTCGACGACCTTGCCCTTGGCGTGGTCGCGGGGCGACGTGGCCCGGCTGGTGACGGACACGGTCTCGCCCACCCGGACCGGCCGGTGGCCGGTGATGGAGTTCTCCACGTGCACCGACCCGATCGCGGGGTAGGGGAACGCCGGGTCGGTCATGATCGCCATGTGCAGCGGGAACGCCAGCATGTGCGGGTAGGGCAGCGGGGCGGTGTCCTTGCGGGGGAATCCGCAGACCTTCGCGTAGGCGTCGACCTCTGACCGGGTGACCTCGACCGCGGGCCGGGTGAAGACCAGCGTGCTCGGGTCGGCCCCGGAGTCCTTGCGGATGCCGGGGAGCAGGTTGACGACGGGCAGGGACGGGAGCGCGGCCTTGAGCACGGTGGTCAGGCCGGACGCCGCCCTCGACGACACGGGGCTCGCTCATCGATCAGGCTCCGAGCATCATCTGGCCGCACACGCGGACCACGTTGCCGTTGACGGCGGTCGAGCCCGGGTTGGCGTACCAGGCGATGGTCTCGGCGACGTCGACCGGGAGGCCGCCCTGGCTCATCGCGTTCAGCCGGCGACCCGACCTCGCGGGTGGCGAGCGGGACGGCCGCGGTCATCTTGGTCTCGATGAAGCCGGGCGCGACGGCGTTGACGGTCACGCCGTGCTTGAGCTCGTCCGCGAGCGAGTCGCACCAGCCCGATGACGCCGGCCTTGGAGGCGGCGTAGTTGGTCTGGCCGACGTTGCCGGCGATGCCCGCGATCGAGGCGACCCCGATGATCCGGCCGTTGTCGTTGATCGCCTTCTGGTCGAGCAGCTCGCGGGTGATCCGCTCCGGCGCGACCACGTTGACGTTCAGCACCGAGCTCCACCGGTCCTCGTCCATGTTGGCGAGCTTCTTGTCGCGGGTGATGCCGGCGTTGTGGACGACGACGTCGACCCCGCCGTGCTTCTCCTTGACGTGGTGGGCGATCCGCTGGGGGGCGTCCTTGGCCGTGATGTCGAGGGTGAGGTGGTCGCCGTCCAGCTCCTTCATCACCGTCTGCAGCTCGCTGGCGGCCTGGGGCACGTCGACACCGATGACGGTGGCGCCGTCGCGGTGGAGGACCCGGGCGATCTGCTCGCCGATGCCGCGGCTGGCGCCGGTGACGAGGGCGACCTTCCCGGCGAGCGGCCGCAGCACGTCCTGACCTCGGCGGCGTTCGTCTCGCCGGTGGCGCCGATCCGGATCACCTGGCCGGAGACGTAGGCGGACTTGGGGGAGAGCAGGAAGCCGAGGGTGGAGGCGGTGGCGGCCTCGGCCCCCTCGGCGACGTAGACCAGCTGCACGGTGCCGCCGCGGCCGAGCTCCTTGCCGAGGCTGCGGGTGAAGCCCTCGAGCGCCCGCTGCGCCACGCGCTCGCTCCCCTCGACGGACTCCGGCGGGGTGCCGAGCACGACCACGCGCGGGCAGGTCTCGAGGCTGCGGAGCAGCGGGGTGAAGAAGTCGCGGAGCGCGGTGAGCTCGGAGGTGCTGGTCAGCCCGGTGGCGTCGAAGACCAGGCCCTTGTACTTGTCGGCGGCGTCGGTCGACTGGGTCGAGGCGATGCCGAGGAGGTCGAGGATCCCGGGCAGCGACTCGGCCAGGCGGCCGGTCCCGCCGACCGCGACGGTGCCGTCGACGAGCGGCTCGCCGTCGACGTACCGCTCGAGCTGGACCGGGTTCGGCAGCCCGAGGTTCTTGACGAGCAGCTTGCCGATCGGGGTCTGCACGAAGCCCTGGTAACGGTCACTCATGGGTGGGGGATCCTCCAGATGGTGGGGGTGTCGAGATCATGTAACTAGATGTGTAACTTCGAGTCCACATATCGTGATGTGGCGCTCATTGCATTCCCTCAGCGGGGGTCCAGAGGCAAGGATAGGAGCATGAACTCCCAGACTCGACGGGTCGCCATCCTCGGCGGCAACCGGATCCCCTTCGCCCGCTCCAACACGGCCTACTCCGACGCCTCCAACCAGGAGATGCTGACCGCCGCCATCGACGGCCTGGCCACTCGCTTCGGGCTCGAGGGAGAGCGGGTCGGCGAGGTGGTCGCCGGGGCCGTGCTCAAGCACGCGCGCGACTTCAACCTGACCCGCGAGTCGGTGCTCGGCTCGAAGCTGTCCGCCGAGACCCCGGCCACCGACATCCAGCAGGCCTGCGCGACCGGCCTCCAGGGCGCGATCCAGGTCGCCAACAAGATCGCCCTCGGCCAGATCGAGGTCGGGATCGCCGGTGGCACCGACACCACCTCGGACGCCCCGGTCGCGATCAGCGACAAGCTCCGCAAGAAGCTGATGAAGGTCAACGCGGCCCGTGACACCAAGGGCCGCCTCACCGCGCTCGCGGCCATCCGGCCGACCGACATCGGCCTCGACATCCCCCAGAACGGCGAGCCCCGCACCGGCCTGTCGATGGGGGAGCACGCCGCGCTCACCGCGCTGGAGTGGCAGATCGGCCGCGAGGAGCAGGACGAGCTCGCCGCCACGTCCCACCAGCGGCTCGCCGCGGCGTACGACGCCGGCTTCCTCGACGACCAGATCACGCCGTTCCGCGGCCTGGAGCGTGACTCCAACCTGCGCGCGGACTCCTCGGCCGAGAAGCTGGCCAAGCTCAAGCCGGTCTTCGGCAAGGGCGAGGCGGCGACGATGACGGCGGGGAACTCCACACCGCTGACCGACGGTGCCTCCGTCGTGCTGCTCGCCTCGGAGGAGTGGGCGAAGGAGCACGGCCACCCGGTGCTCGCCTACCTCACCGCCTCCGAGACCGCTGCGGTGGACTACGTGCACGGCGGCGAGGGGCTGCTGATGGCGCCGGCGTACGCGATGGCCCGGATGCTCTCGCGCGAGGGCTACTCCCTCCAGGACTTCGACTTCTACGAGATCCACGAGGCGTTCGCCTCCCAGGTGCTCGCGACCCTCAAGGCCTGGGAGGACCCGATCTTCTGCAAGGAGCGCCTCGGCCTCGACGCCCCGCTCGGGGCGATCGACCGCGCCCGGCTGAACGTCAACGGCTCCTCGCTCGCCGCGGGTCACCCGTTCGCCGCCACCGGCGGCCGGATCCTGATGACCCTGGCCAAGCTGCTGGAGCAGCAGGGCTCCGGACGCGGCGTGATCTCGGTCTGCGCCGCCGGCGGCCAGGGCGTCACCGCCATCCTCGAGCGCTGACCCACTACTCGTTGAGTTGGGCGTGATGGCCCCTTCAGTTGGGCTTTCATGGCCCCGGCGGAGGGCCATCGCGCCCAACTCGAGGGGCCGCCGTGCCCAACTCAACTCAACGGAGGGGCGGGTGGCCAGGGCGAGGGCTGAGGCGACGAGGTAGTCCTTGACCTGGTCGGGCGAGACCTTGGCGACCTTGGGTACGCCGGGAGCGGCCTCCTTGACCAGGATGCCGACCCGGGCCAGCTGCAGGGCTCCGAGCCCGCTGGCGTAGAGCGCGTTCGCCAGCAGCTCGGGGTCGTCGACGGTGAAGTCGCCGGACTCGACCCCCGCCTCCAGGGTCGCCGACAGCACGGCGAGGCAGGACGGAGATCGCCCGGCCGAGCCGGTAGATCGCGGACTCGGAGATCTCGTCGAACAGCTCGGGCCCGCTGCGCCGCATCAGCGCCTGGGCGCAGTCGACGAAGGCGGGGTAGGTCAGCCCGTAGTCCACGAAGGCGCCGGTGAGCGCGGCCAGCCGCTCCCGCGGTTCCTCGTCGGTCGCCGCCGCGGACAGTGCGTCGGACAGCTCGTCGAGGTAGCCGACCAGGGTGAGCGCGAACATCTCCTCCTTGCCGGTGAAGTGCCGGTAGACGATCGCCCGGTTGATCCCGACCGCGTCGGCGATGTGGTCGATCCGGGCCTCGGCGACACCCCGCTCGTCGAACAGCCCCCGGGTCGCGGCCAGGATCTGCCTGCTCGCGGGTACGACGCCGCGCAGCCGCCGCGGTCCGGCGTCCGTCGGTCTCCGGGGCAGTGGCCATGCGGCCATCGTAGGCATGTTGCAACCCCGAGTTGGACAGTTGTGACGCGTTCGCCTCGACCTGTCAGCGGGCGAAGTGCTCCCGCACCTGGTCGATCGTGTCCGCCTCGGCGGCCGTCTTGTCGTCGCGGTAGCGGACCACCCGGGCGAACCGCAGCGCCATGCCGCCGGGGTAGCGGGAGGAGCGCTGGATCCCGTCGAAGGCGATCTCGACCACCTGCTCGGGCCGCACCTCCACGACGTACGACGACCGGTCGATCGGGCGAGGTCGCGAGCTCGGTGAACCGCTCGGTCTGCCAGGCCAGCATCTCGTCGGTCATGCCCTTGAACGTCTTGCCCAGCATCACCCAGTGCTCCTTTGAGTCGGCATCGGAGTCCGGGTCCCGGGCGCCGAGGTGGATGTTGGACAGCCAGCCCTCGCGACGGCCGCTGCCCCACTCCACGGCGAGGACGACCAGGTCGAGGGTGTGCACCGGCTTCACCTTCACCCAGGCCGACCCGCGCCGGCCGGCGTCGTACGCCGCGGACAGGTTCTTGACCACCACGCCCTCGTGTCCGGCAGCCAGCGCGTCGTCGAGGAACCGCCCGGCTGCGCCGACGTCGTCGGTGACGAGGCGGGGCACCCGGTGGTCCTCCGGCACCAGCGCCTCCAGCGCGGCCGCCCGCTCGCGACCGGGGGAGTCGAGCAGGTCGGCGCCGTCGACGTGGAGCACGTCGAAGAAGTACGGCGTCACCTCCACGCCGCTGCCCATGGCCGTCCGGGAGGCGGTCTCCTGGAAGGGCCGGGGTCGGCCGTCCTCGTCGAGCGCGATCGCCTCCCCGTCGAGGACGAACGACGTCGCCGGCACCTCGCGGGCGACCGCCACCACCTCGGGGAGTCGGTCGGTGATGTCGTCGAGGGAGCGGGTGACGACGCGGATCGTCTCGCCGGAGCGGTGCACCTGGATCCTGATCCCGTCGAGCTTCACGTCGACCGCCACCAGCCCGCCGCCCGCCTTGCCCATCGCCGCGGGCAGGTCGGGCGCGCTCGACGCCAGCATCGGCAGCACCGGTCGGCCCACCTCGAGCCCGAACCCCGCGAGCGCCTCCTCGCCGCCGGTCAACGCGGCCACCGCCACCTCCGGCGTCGAGCCGGCCAGCATCGCGCTGCGTCGTACGACGGCCAGCGGCACCGCCGCCGCGGCGGCGACCGCCTCCTGCAGCAGGGCGTCGAGGGCGCCCTGCCGGACGGCCCCGGTGACGATGCCCCGGAGCCAGGCCTGCTCGTCCTCGGTGGCCCGGCCGAACAGCTCCGCGACCGCCGCCTTCCGGGCCGCCTGCGAGCCGGACCCGGCCATCGCCGCGATCCGGTCGAAGAGCTCGTGGACCTCGAGCACCCGCAGGCTCGGGGACGCCGCCGGGGGCGGCAGGTCGCTGACGCCCCGCCAGCCCAGGCCGGTACGACGCTGCCGCAGCGACCCGGCGAGGTAGGACGCGACCGTCTCGATCTCCTCCGGAGCGGCCGCCGCCAGGGCGTCGGCCAGAGCGGCGACCTTCGCCTTGCGGGAGCGGGTCGCGGCGACGGCGCGCGAGGCGGCGACGATGTCGGCGAGCAGCAACCCCGTGCCCTCACTCACCGATCCGGGTCCGCACCGCGAACAGCTCGGGGAAGAACGTCAGGTCGAGCGCCCGGCGCAGGAAGTCGACGCCGGTCGACCCGCCGGTGCCGGTCTTGTGGCCGATCGTCCGCTGGACGACCTGGAGGTGCCGGAACCGCCAGTCCTGGAAGTTGTCCTCGATGTCGAGGAGCTCCTCGCAGGTCTCGTAGACGCCCCAGTGGGCGTGCGGGTCGGCGTAGACCCCGGCGAAGGTGTCGACCAGGTCCGGGTTGAGCCGGTGCGGCCGGGACCAGTCGCGGTCCAGGAGCTCGTCCGGCACGGCGTAGCCCTGGCGGGACAGGAAGGCGAGGAACTCGTCGTACAGGCTCGGCTCGTGCAGGAGCGTCTCGAGCTCGAGCTGCGCCGGCGGGTCGTGCGCGAAGACCTCGACCATGTCGGCGTCCTTGTTGCCGAGCAGGAACTCGACCTCGCGGTACTGCGCCGACTGGAAGCCCGAGCTGGTGGCGAGGAACGGCCGGATCTCGGCGTACTCGCTGGGGGTCAGCGTCGCCAGCACGGTCCACTGGTCGGTGAGGATGTGCTGGATGTGCTTGATCCGGGCCATCCGCTTCAGGGCCGGTGGCAGGTCGTCGGCGCCGAGCAGGCTGCGGGCCGACCGGAGCTCGTGGACCATCAGCTTGAGCCACAGCTCGGAGGTCTGGTGCTGGATGATGAACAGCATCTCGTCGTGCAGCGGCGGGTCGCTCTGCGGCCGCTGGGCCGACAGCAGCCGGTCGAGGCACAGGTAGTCGCCGTACGACATCCTCGTGGAGAAGTCCCGCTCGATGCCCTGCTCGAGCTCCCGCTGCACCTGGCCCTCGTCGCTGTCCTCCCACGGATCCAACCTAGCGAGACCCCACTTACGCTTGCGCGCGTGACCGAGCGTGCGCGGACCTGGCGTCCGGACTGGCCCTGCCCGGTCGGCCAGATCCTCGGTCAGTCCCGGCGCGGCCCGGGCGACCCGACGTACCGCATCGACGGCGTCCGGCACTGGCGCGGGCTCCGCACCCCGGACGGTCCCGCCTCCCTGCTGGTGGAGCCCCGGCCCGACGAGTCGGCGGTGGAGGCCCGGGCGTGGGGACCGGGCGCGAGCTGGGCGCTGGACTCGCTACCGCAGCTGCTCGGCGCGGACGACGACCCGAGCGGGTTCGAGCCCCGCCATCCGCTGCTGGAGCAGGCGCTGCGGCACCACCCGCACTGGCGCCTGGGTCGCACCGGGCTGGTCCTGGAAGCGCTGGTCCCGGCGATCATCGAGCAGAAGGTGACCGGCCAGGAGGCGTTCGCCGGGTTCCGGCGCCTGGTCAGGCGGTACGGCGAGCGCGCGCCCGGCCCCGGCACGGACGTCGGCCTCTGGGTCCAGCCGACGCCGGACGCGCTGCGCACGATCCCGTCCTGGGAGTGGCTGCGGCTGCACATCGACCCCGCCCGGTCGCGGGCCGTGGTGCGTGCGGCCGCCGTGGCCGGCTCGCTCGAACGCCTCGTCGCCCTGCCCGGCGACGAGGCGGACCGACGGCTGCGCAGCCTCCCCGGCGTGGGGCGGTGGACCAGCGCCGAGGTGCGGTCACGCGCGCTGGGGGACGCCGACGCCGTGTCCTTCGGCGACTACCACGTGGCGGCGGACGTCGGCTGGGCGATCCGGGGAACGCCCATGGACGACGACGAGCTCGAGGAGTTCCTCGAGCCGTGGCGGCCGCACCGGGGCCGGGTCACCGCCCTGATCGCGCTCACCGGCCCTCGCCGGCCGCGACGCGGACCCCGGATGGCGCCGCGTTCCCACCTACCCGCCGGGTGAACGGTTACCGTGACCGGCGTGCCCCCCGATCTCGACCAGCTGCGAACGGCCGACTCGCGGAGAGGCCGCCCGGTTCTTCGACGACGTTGATCCCGAGCTGCTTGTCCAGGCGGTGGCGGCGGCCTCCGACGCCGACCTGCTGGAGCTGATCGGCCGCGACGAGATCCGCGCCGCGGCCGTGGCCGGGATCCTCGGTCGTCTCCACGAGTTCTCCGTCCCGGAGCGGGTCGCCCTGCTCCACGGGGTGATCCGGTTCGACCTCCAGCAGCGCGGCACCCTCCTCGAGCGTCATGCGCTCGCGTTCGACGACGGGACCATGGAGCTGCGGCCCGACGTGGACGAGCACGCACCTTCCGACGTCGTGCTCAGCACCAGCGTGCTCACCTTCATCCGGCTGGTGAGCGGCGAGCGCAACGCCGGCCTTGAGTACCTCGGCGGCGGGCTCGACATCGAGGGCGATGCCGACCTGGCGCTGGGCGTCGGCGGCATCTTCCGGGTGCCCGGGACCGACTCGGTCGCCGTCGACCCCACCGCGCTCGACCCGGTCGACGTGGCCACCGCCCTCAAGGGCGTCAAGGGCGACCACCTGGCCAAGGTGATGCACTCCGGCTTCCGAACCGTCGTCCTGGGCGAGATCTTCCGCCGGCTGCCGGACTTCGTGGACCAGAAGAAGGCGGCCAAGGCGCAGCTTCGGGTGGGCTTCCGGCTGACCGGCGCGCCGTCCGGCGAGGTCGAGCGGTACGTCGTCGAGGTCGACCGGGGGATGGCGACCGTGACCAGCGGCGACGAGGGCGGCGACCGCGACGCCACCGTCACCTGCGAGGGCCACGACTTCCTGCGGCTGGCGACCGGTCACCTCAGCCCGATCGCCGGTGTGCTCCGCGGTCAGCTCAAGGTCAAGGGGGACCGGGCCAAGGCGCTGCAGCTGAGCTCGGTGATCGACATCCCGCAGGCTCGCTGAGCGTCGCCTCCCTCACTCAATCAACGTTGAGTGAGTCGGAGCCCATCGTGGCGCGGAAGGTGATGTGGCCCATCAGGTGCGGCGACCCGATCCGGTAGACCGCCTTGTTGTAGAGCCCGGCGACCCCGCGCACGGGCGCGGGGAGGTACGGCTCGTACATGGAGGGAAGGTCCCAGCACCGGAACTCGACCGCGTCGAAGCCGCCGTTCTCCAGGTGCCGCATCATCGCCCGGATGGTGTTGAGGCGGTACTCGGTGGCGAAGTGGTAGTGCTCGACCAGGTCTCGGGGCCGGAGGTGGGGCAGCAGGCGATCGGCCACGCCGACGCGGGTGGCGGCCCAGGTGGCCAGGCCGAAGTAGTGCCACATGTTGACGGTCATCCCCATCAGCACGCCTCCGGGTCGCAGGACGCGGGAGCAGGCGTCCGTGAAGGCCTTCGGGTCGTGCACGTGCTCGAGCACGAACACCGAGAAGGCGAGGTCGAACGGCTCCGGGCCGGTCGCGGCGTAGTCCTCCAGTGACTGGCAGTGCCGCTCGTCCAGGGTCGTGTTGTCGCTGATGGCCGGGTCCGGGTCCACCCCCACGATCACGCCTGCGCGCCGGCGGACCGGGCTCAGCGAGCCGGAGAGGTTGCAGCCGGCGCCGATGTTCAGCACCCGCGCGTCCGGCGGGCACTCCTTGGCCACCCAGCGCGCGAAGCTGGGCACTGCTTCGGCAGGCGACGGCATCGCCCGGACCTGATGCCGGATGCGAGCGCTTCCGAGAAGGGTCATGCCGGATCCTGACCCGGGGATCCGGCCGAGGCAATGGCCCATCTGGGCTAGACCGGTTGTCAGAGCAGGTCGTCAGGGCAGGTTCGTCAGAGGAGGGGACGCAGCGGCGCAAGCACGAACTCGGTGAACTTGCGGTGCAGGTCGCGTGCCTCCCACTCGGCGATGGTCAGCTCCAGGGAGTTCGACTCGTCGACGCGGTAGATCTCCTCGAGCGCCTTGGCGAGGGACTCGTCGATGACCTCGACGTTCACCTCGTAGTTCCCGGTCAGGCTCAGCCGGTCGATGTTGGCGGTGCCGACCGTCGCCCAGGCCCCGTCCACGGTGGAGGTCTTGGCGTGCACCATCGCGTCGCGGAAGCGGAAGATCCGCACCCCGGCGCCGAGGAGCTGGGAGTAGTAGCCGCGGGAGAGCCAGTCGGCGACGATGTGGTTGGACTTCAGCGGCACCAGCAGGCGTACGTCGACTCCGCGCCCCGCGGCCTCCTTCAGGGCGTCGACGAAGTCCTGGTCCGGGATGAAGTAGGCCTGGGTCATCCACACGTTGCGACTGGCCCGGAGGATCGCCTCGAGGTACATCGCCCGGATCGGGAACATCCAGAGCCGCGGGACGTTGCGGTGCAGCCGGATCCGGGGCTCCCAGGTGGAGGGTGTCTCCATCAGGAGCGGCCGCTCGCTCTGGCCGATCCGCCGCCGGCGGTGGAGGTTCCAGAAGTCGGCGAAGGCGCGCTTCAGGTCCCACACGCCCGGCCCGGTGATCCGGACGTGGGTGTCGCGCCACTCCGTGGCGTACGGGGTGCCGATGTTGTAGCCGCCGAGGAACGCCCACCTCGTCGTCGACGACGAGGATCTTGCGGTGGTTGCGGCCGTAGCGACGCAGGTCGAAGAACCGCCAGCCGGCCGAGTAGACGGGATAGCGCAGCACCTTCATGGTGGCCGGGAACCGCTTGAACCGCGGGCTGACCACGAGGTTGGCGAAGCCGTCGTACACGCAGTAGACCTCGACGCCCCGGTCGGCCGCCGCCGCCAGCGCGCGCTTGAACCGCTCGCCGACCTCGTCGCCCTTCCAGATGTAGGTCTCGAGGAGGATCTGCCGCTTCGCGCCCTCGATGGCGGCGAGCATGTCGGCGTAGAGGTCGCGGCCGTAGGTGTACGTCGTCACCGTGCCCTCACCGATCTCCACGGTCCGCGGAGGTGTGGTGGGGAACGGCTTGGACTTCTTGCCGCGGCGGCGGTACGAGTCGACCAGTGACATCCCGACCGCCAGCACGAGCTGGGCGCCCAGGATCGTCAGGAGGGTGCGCCTCAGGGCCCGGGCCAGCCGTCCGAGTGCCCTGCGCTCCCGCGTGTTCACCCCGACAATCTAGCGGTGTCGGTGCCTGGTCGTAGGCTCAGGACATGCGACCAGTGACCGATCTGGAGCGCCGGGTGGCGCCGTTCAAGGTGGTCTCCGACTACCAGCCCTCGGGCGACCAGCCGACTGCGATCGCCGAGATCCGCGAGCGGGTCGAGGGCGGGGTCAAGGACATCGTCCTGCTCGGCGCCACCGGCACCGGCAAGACCGCCACGGTGGCGTGGGTGGCCGAGCAGGTGCAGCGCCCGGTCCTGGTGATGCAGCCCAACAAGACGCTGGCCGCGCAGTTCGCCAACGAGCTGCGGCAGCTCTTCCCGGACAACGCGGTCGAGTACTTCGTCTCCTACTACGACTACTACCAGCCCGAGGCCTACGTCCCCCAGACCGACACCTACATCGAGAAGGACTCCTCGATCAACGAGGAGGTCGAGCGGCTGCGCCACTCCGCCACCAACTCGCTGCTGACCCGGCGCGACGTGATCGTGGTGTCGACGGTGTCGTGCATCTACGGCCTCGGCACCCCGCAGGAGTACGTCGACCGCATGGTCCGGCTCCGCGTCGGCGAGGAGCACGACCGCGACTCCATCCTGCGCCGGCTCGTCGAGATCCAGTACACCCGCAACGACATGACGTTCACCCGCGGCACCTTCCGGGTCCGCGGCGACACCCTCGAGATCTTCCCGGTCTACGAGGAGCTGGCGATCCGGGTCGAGTTCTTCGGCGACGAGATCGAGCGGCTGATGACCCTCCACCCGGTCACCGGCGAGGTGCTCACCGACGACCAGGAGCTCCACATCTTCCCCGCCACCCACTACGTCGCCGGTCCCGAGCGGATGGAGCGGGCGATCCGCGGCATCGAGGCCGAGCTCGACGAGCAGCTCGCCCTCTTCGAGCGGCAGGGCAAGCTGCTGGAGGCGCAGCGGCTCCGGATGCGGACGACGTACGACGTGGAGATGATGCGGCAGGTCGGGTCCTGCTCCGGCATCGAGAACTACTCGATGCACATCGACGGCCGCTCCCGCGGGTCCGCTCCCAACTGCCTGCTCGACTACTTCCCCGAGGACTTCCTCCTCGTCGTCGACGAGTCCCACGTCGCGGTCCCGCAGATCGGCGGCATGTACGAAGGCGACATGTCCCGCAAGCGCAACCTGGTCGACCACGGGTTCCGGCTGCCCAGCGCGATGGACAACCGGCCGTTGAAGTTCGAGGAGTTCCTCGACCGGATCGGTCAGACGATCTACCTGTCCGCGACGCCCGGCGACTACGAGCTGGACAAGGTCGGTGGCGACGCCGTCGAGCAGATCATCCGGCCGACCGGGCTGGTCGACCCCGAGGTGGTGGTCAAGCCGACGAAGGGCCAGATCGACGACCTCATCCACGAGATCAACAACCGCACCGAGCGCAACGAGCGGATCCTGGTCACCACCCTGACCAAGAAGATGTCCGAGGACCTCACCGACTACCTCCTCGATGCCGGCATCCGCACCCGCTACCTCCACTCCGAGGTCGACACCCTCAAGCGGATCGAGCTGCTGCGCGACCTGCGGCTCGGTGACTACGACGTCCTGGTCGGGATCAACCTGCTCCGTGAGGGCCTCGACCTGCCGGAGGTGTCCCTGGTCTCGATCCTCGACGCCGACAAGGAAGGTTTCCTGCGCTCCGACAAGTCCCTGATCCAGACGATCGGCCGCGCCGCGCGCAACGTCTCCGGTCAGGTTCACATGTACGCCGACAAGATCACCCCCTCGATGGAGAGGGCGATCGACGAGACCAACCGCCGCCGCGCCAAGCAGGTCGCCTTCAACACCGCCAACGGCGTCGACCCGACGCCGCTGCGCAAGAAGATCGCCGACATCACCGAGATGCTGGCCCGGGAGGACGAGAACACCAAGGAGCTGCTCGAGACCTGGCAGCACCTCGACCCGAAGGGCCGCAAGGCGCCGGTGCCCGGCCTGGGTCGCGAGGCCTCCGGCAAGCACGCGGCCGACCTCGCCGGACTGCCCAGCGCCGAGCTGGCCGGGCTGATCCAGGACCTCACCGACCAGATGAAGGCGGCCGCCGCCGAGCTCCAGTTCGAGGTCGCGGCCCGGTTGCGCGACGAGATCTCCGACCTCAAGAAGGAGCTCCGCCAGATG